>JAHBWG010000028.1 GCA_019637095.1 Sandaracinaceae bacterium
GGCCCGGGCCTGACGGGCGCGCTCCCGCGCCCGCCGCCGCGCACGCCGGCTCTGCTTCGCGCGCGCCTTGGCCGCCGACGCGCCGGCGTGGGCCCCCCGCGCGTAGCTCTCGTCCTCGTCTTCCCAGTCCTCCTCGTCACCGTCCTCTTCGTCGTCCTCTTCGTCCCAATCGTCGTCGTCTTCGTCCCACTCCTCTGCGTCGCCCTCGTCGTCCCACGCCTCGTCGTCGTCGTCGTCGTCCTGCTCGCGACGCTGGCGCGCGCGCTCGGCCTGCTCGACGCGGCGACGGAACTCGGCGTCGATCCGCCGCCGCTCGCGCTCGGCCGCCTCCGCCTCCTCCCGGGCGCGGCGTCGCTGGCGGGCGCGGCGATCGCGGATGTCCTCGAGGGCCTCGTCACGCTCCTCGAGCGCGTCGCGCGCCGCGACGCGCGACGCCTCGCGCTGCGCGTGCGCGCGCTCGAGCAACGCGAGGCGCGCCCGCACGATGTCGCGCAGGATCCCGGCGCGCTCGTCCGCGGGTGCGTCGGCGAAGAGATCCTCGAGGAGATCCACGTCGTCACGCGGCGCCTCGAGCAGCTCGCGCAGCGCAGAGGCACGACCGATGTCGAAGAGGACCGCCTCGGGCCGCAAGGAGGCGCTCGGCGCAGGCTGGCTCGCGCCCCGCTGCCCTCCGAAGAGACCACACCCCGGCGCGAAGACGGCGCCCGCCACGAGCAGCCAACCGATGGACGAAGCACGCATGCCCCGGACCTCGGCAACCCACGTGCCACGCCGGTTGGGCCACGCCGCGGCCGAACGGTGTCGCTCGCGAGGTTCCAACCCGAGCCGGGCTGACGCCTCGGAGCGTCGGAGCCCACCCACGCGGACCTTACATTCCGCTCACGCGCGACGACGGAGCGGGCGCGGCTCCGTCGACCGGCTAGAGTCCGCGCGATGATCAGCCCCCGCGGATCGAACAACACGCTCTGCGTTCTCGCCGCGCTCGCCGTCGGCTGCGGCGGTGGCCTCGCCGGCCTCGCCCCCGCGCGCTCCCTCGGACAGGCGAAGCAGGCGACCGCGCCGCTGCACGCCGAGTCGGAGGCGGACCTGCGCGACGCGCTCGTCGCCGCGTCGGCGAGCGTGCCCGCGCTGGTGCGCCTGATCGACCCGGCGTGGGGGGTCGGCACGTTCGATCCGGCGGACTCGGGCGCAGTCCACCACTGCGCCCTCGAGGACTTCACGACGCACCCGGGGATGGCGTTCTCGGTTCAGCCAGAGGATCGCTTCGCGTGTGACCGGGCGCGACGACGATGCACCGTGGCCAGCCGTGACGGAGGTGGCTACGCGTTCTTCTTTCGGGAGAGCGCCAGCGGCGCGACGACCCTGGACGCGGTCGTCCACTATCGCGGCCGCACCCTGCCGACGCGGGACGCGCGCGCGGTCCTCGAGTTCGTCGAAGGCGGAGACGGCGTCTGCGCGCTCCGGCGGGCGCTCGCGCCCGACACCGCGGCGCCGGCGCGGTTCTCGGCGTTCGTCGCCCACCAGACCGGGCTCGCGCCCGTGGCCGCGCACGCCTGCGGCGACGAGGCGCGCGCGCTCTTCGGCGCGCACGCGGCCCCTCACCTCGGCGCCGCAGCCCCCGCTTGCACGCGCGCGCCCGCGCGGTGCTCGATGCGGCTGCGCGACGAGGACGTGACCTTCTACGGGGGCGAGCGCGGAGCGAGCGCGGTGACGATCACGCGCCACGGCATGCACGCCTCCCTCGAGCGCGCCCAGGAGCGGGATCGAGCGGGGTTCCTGAGGGCCGCTGCGGCCCACTCGTGCCCGCCCTGAGGGCCTGGCTTCGGGCAAAGAAATCGCTTTGAAATCAGCACCTTGCAGCCGTGCAAAAGACGGCCATCGCAACACTGATACGTAACGTGTGACGTAACGATCGCGCGGCGCAGCGGGACGATCTGCGAAGCGGCGTTCGCGATCGGTGTACGCCGCTTCACGGTCGGGGCTCCCCGATTGCGTGGCACGGGCGTCGCTCTCTCGGGACCAAGCATCACCCGGAGGTCCCGCCGATGAACCAGCCCCGCCGCTCCTGGACTCGCAAGCTCGCCGTCGCCGTGTTCGCCAGCGCGACCCTGCTCGCGGGAGGCGCTTCGGCGCAGGACTCGCTCTTCGGGATCCCGATCCCGCGGATCGAGCAGGGGCCGAACCGGAGCCTCACGATCACGCTCGGTCCGAACGCGCCGGCGATCCGCATCCCGACGCCGGCGATCCCGAGCGCCGGCGCGCCGCCCGCCGCCCCGGTCGAGCCGCCGCCGCTCTTCGACGTGCCGAGCGATCCCGGCGTCGAGCCCGCCCTGCCCGCGGGCGGCGGCCGCTACTACGGGCTCTTCGTCGGCATCACGCATTACCCGAGCGCCAGCGACCTGCCCTTCGTCGCGGAGGACGCCCACCGCGTGCAGCGCGCGTTCGTCAACTCCGGGCTCATGCGGCAGGCGGACACGGTCGTGCTCACCGACGCCGCGGCCACGCGAGGCGGCGTCGTCGGCGCCCTCCAGCGCCTCCAGGGCGCCGCCGGCCCCGGTGACACGCTCGTGTTCTTCTTCAGCGGCCACGGCAGCCAGGTGCCGGACCGCGACGGCGACGAGCTCGACGGAACCGACGAGACGATCGAGCTCACCGACGGCGCCCTCTCGGACGACGAGCTCACCGCCTTGCTCGCCAGCGGCCGCGCCCGCAGCTTCGTCGCGCTCGACTCCTGCTACTCGGGCGGCTTCGCGCGGGACGTCGCGCGCCTCACCGACAGCGTCGGGTTCTACGCGTCGCGGGAGGACCAGGTCTCCTACGTCGCGAACGAGTACCAGGCGGGCGGCTACCTCTCGTACTTCCTCGCGCAGAACCTGACCCGGATGGCGGGCCGGCCGATCCCGATGTGGGAGCTGTCGCGCGACCTGCGGACGGACTTCGATCAGTCGGGCGCCACCCGCCGCCAGGAGCTGACGGTCGGGGTCAGCCGCGGCGTCAACACGCGGACGGTCCTCTTCGACGCGCCGCCCTCCCCTGGCGCGACCATGGTCGCGCAGCGCTGAGGAGCGCTGCGTTCGGCTCGCGAGCGCGCCGGCCTCCGGGCTGGCGCGCTCGCGCGCGCTTCGGACTACCGCGATCTGCCAGCCCGCGACTCGCCGCGAGAACCTCGAATTGACCGAGGCGCTCTCTTCGATTGAATCCGGCGTCACACTCTCCTAGGGTTCGCGCGTCACTCACGCGGAGGCTCGGATGGGACGAGCGAAGAAGAGGCCGGCGGCGACGACGACCCGTCGCGGGAGCGCGGAGGCGATCGCGAAGCGCAAGGCGGCGCGCATGCTGAACCGCCTGTTCGAAGAGTCCGGGGCGACGGAGAACCTCGACGGGCGAACGCTCAAGCGCAAGCAGCGGCTGATCCGCGAGCTGCGCGAGGGGCGGCGCGGCAAGCCGCTCAAGGCGCTGGAGATCCTGGCGCACGCGACGGAGCTCCTCGCGCTCGGCGAGACGCTCACCAGCTTGCGCAAGCTCAAGCCGAAGCTCCCCGCGACGCCGCCGGTCAACGAGGAGTCGGCGGCCGTCTACCTCGAGACGCAGCGCAACTACGGGTTCGATCCGAAGGCGTGGAAGATCATCGGCGTGGACATCGAGGCCCTCGCCGCCGCAGGCGAGCCGCCGCGCCGCGCGCCGGGGCGCAAGGCGCGGTGAGGCCGGCCCTGCTCGCCGGCCGCTGGTACCCGGGCGACGCCGACGGGTGCCGCGCCGCGATCGCTCGGCACGCCGCCGGTCGCGCGGTCGACGGCACCTTCCGCGGGCTCGTCGGCCCGCACGCCGGCTGGACGTACTCGGGGGACTGCGCGGGGCGCGGCTATCGCGCGCTCGCCGGAGATCGCGCCGACCGCGTCGACCTCGTCGTCGTCATCGGCTCGCACCGCGGCCCGGACGGGCCCAACACGGTGTTCCGCGACGACGCGTGGGACACCCCGCTCGGCCCTCTCGCGACCGACCGCGCGCTCGCGGACGAGGTCAAGGGCGCGCTCGGGCTCGACGACGAGCCCGCGACGCCGGCGCGCGCAGACAACGCGGTCGAGCTGCACCTCCCCTTCGTACGCGCGTTCTTCCCGCGGGCGTCGCTCCTGATGGTCGGCGTCGAGGCGTCGCCTCGCGCCATCGCGCTCGGGCGCGCGATCGGCGAGCGCGTCCGAGCCCGCGGCCGCGACGCCGTCTTCGTCGGCTCCACCGACCTCACGCACTACGGGCCCAACTACGGGTGGGCGCCGCGCGGCACGGGGCCCGCCGCCGTCGCCTGGGTGCGTGACGACAACGATCGCGGCTTCCTCGACGCGCTCCTCGCCGACGACCTCGAGGCCGCCGTCGATCACGCGCTGTCGCATCAGAGCGCGTGCTGCCCCGGCGCCGCCGTCGCGGCGGTCGAGGCGGCGCGCGCGTACGCGGGCGAGGTGACGCCGACGCTCGTCGAGCACTACCTCAGCTGCGACGTGCGCGCGGACGCGAGCTTCGTCGGCTACGCCTCGGTCGTCTTCTGAGCCGCGTCCACTCAGATGGAGATCGACCCCTTGCGGAAATCGCTCGACGCGAGGTGCACGTTGATGAGCACCGGGTGGCCGGCCTTCGAGAGGGCCTTGGCCTCGTCGAGGACCTCGTCGATCTTCGACGCGTCGGTCAGGAGGAGGCCCTTGCCGCCGTAGCCCTCGGCGACCGTGTGGTACGGCGTACGCGCGAGCGTCGTCCCGACGTCGTCGCCGAGGAGCTCGACCTGGTCGCGCGCGATCTGCGCCCACGACGCGTCCGTGCCCACGACGCCGATCGGGGCGAGGCCGTGGCGCGCGCACGTGTCGTACTCGGCGAGGCTGTAGGCGCAGGAGCCATCGCCCCAGATCACCCAGACCTCCGCGCCGGGACGGACGCACGCCGCGCCGACGGCGAAGCCGCCGCCGACACCGAGCGTCCCGAACACGCCCGGGTCGAGCCACGAGAGCGGGCGCCGCGGCCGCAGGATGTACGCGGCGGTCGCGACGAAGTCGCCACCGTCGGCGACGAGGACGGAGTCGTCGGCCAGCTTCTCCTCGAGCCGCAGGAAGAAGTGGATGGGATCGATCAGCTCGGCGCCGGGGCGCGCCTGCGTCTGGATCTCCGCGTCGCGTGCGTCCTCGCGCTCGCGGACCTCGGCCGTCCACGCGTCCCACCGCCCGCCCGCCGCGCCGGTCGCGTCCGCGAGCGCGCGCAGGAAGTCGGCCGGGTGCATCTCGACGGCGACGTCGGGGCGCCGGTTCTTGTAGAGCTCCTCGCGGCTCAGGTTCGCGGAGACGATCGCGGCGTCGCCGAACCCTCGGCCGTACTTGAGGCGGAAGTCGAACGGGAAGCCGGCGACGATGACGAGGTCCGCCTTCTTGAGCGAGGCGCCGCGCGCATGCCGGAACTGCACCGGGCTCTCGCGACCGAGCAGGCCGCGCGCCGCGCCGCCGAGCCACGTCGGCATGCCGAGGCGCTCGACCGCGTCGGCGAGCGACGCCGGGTCGTGGCAGCTCACCATCGTCTGGTTGCCGATCACGAGCGCCGGCCGCTCCGCCGCGCGGACGCGCTTGGCGACCTCGTCGATCTGCGCGTCGATCCCGCCGGGGGCCCGCGCGCGCACGTTCGGCACGGACACGTCGACGTGGGGCAAGTGGAATTGCTTGTAGAGATACCCCTTGAGGAAGACCTCCATCGCCTTGGCGGTGAGGCCCTTCATCTTCTGGACGCCGCTCTCCTCGAAGTACCACTGCTTCACGATGGCCTCGGGGTAGAGCAGATCCACCGGCACCTCCACGAACACGGGGCCGGGCACGCCCGACTCGGCGATCTCGAGCGCCTTCTTCACGGTCGGGCCGAGCGCGGGGACCGTGCTCACCGCGGTCGACCACTTGCACGCGGAGCGGACGAGGGAGAGCTGGTCGATGTCCTGCAGCGCGCCGCGGCCCTTGAGGAGCGTGGCCGTGGCGCCGCCGAAGAGGAGCAACGGGGTCTGCGCGAGCTGCGCGTTCTTCAGGGGCGTCAGCGCGTTCGTCACGCCCGGTCCCGCCGTGACGGCGGCGACGCCGGGGATCCCGGTCATCCGCGCGACCGCGTCGGCGGCGAAGACGGCGTTCGCCTCGTCGCGCACGTCGACGATCCGGATCCCGCGGGCCTTGGCGCCGACGAGGATCGGCGAGATGTGCCCTCCACAGAGCGTGAAGACATGCTCGATGCCGTGGCGTGCCAGGACCTCTGCGACGGCGTCACCGCCATGTCTCTCGATGCTCACTCGGCGCCTCCTTGGAGGCGCGCATCGTGTCACCGGACCGGACGCCGGTCTACCCTCTGGGGCGTCTCGCGGGTCCGCACGCGCGACTCGTCCTCGGGGTCCCACTCGGCGGGCGCCGGCTCGGCCGCGACGCGATCACCGCCCGCCTGCTTCGCCTCGTACGAGCGCTGATCGGCGCGCTGGATGAGCGCGCGCGCCTCGTCGCCGGGACGGGCGAACGCGAGGCCGACGCTCGCCGTCACCGGGAGCTCCGCGTCGAAGCGCTCGCCGACCTCGCGCACGGCGGCGGCGAGGCGCTCGGCGACCTGGCGCGCCGAGGCCGCGGAGGTGTCCGGCAAGAGCACGAGGAACTCGTCGCCTCCGTAGCGCCCGGGCACGTCGACCTCGCGCGTCGCGTCCCTGAGCGCTCCCGCGATGGCGCCGAGGATCTCGTCCCCCTGCTGGTGGCCGCGCTCGTCGTTCACGCGCTTGAAGCGATCCAGATCGAGCATCACGACGGCGAGCGGGCGGCCGCGCCGCACGCGGGCGAGCTCGGCGTCGAGCCGCTCCATGAGGTGGCGGCGGTTGTAGAGCTGCGTGAGCGGGTCGCGCTGCGAGAGCGCCTCGAGCCGCGCGGCGAGCGCACGCAGCTCCGCCTCGCGCTCGCGGATCCGCGACGCGAGCAGGCCGACGATGCCCGCCGAGCCGAGCAGCGTCGCCGACAGGAGCGCGACCCCGACGAGCGCGTCGGTCGCCCCGGGGCGCGTCGCGGCCCATTGCGGCGCGTTCGGCCCGTACGGCAGCACGCCCGCCTGCTCCGCGAAGGCGACTCCACCGTAGAGGCCGGTGGCGACCAGCGCGAGTCCGACCCCGACCCGGCGCCCGACGACGAGCGTGTGGACGATCACCGCGAAGTAGAAGAGCGCGACGAGCATCGTCCCCATGCTGCCGACGCGGTGGACGAGGAAGGCGACCGCCGCCATGTCCACCACGCCGCCGAGGAACGAGCGCGTGTCGCCGCCGATCCCCTTGTAGATCAGCACCTGGCCGACGAGCGCCGCCGCGACGTAGCCAGCGAAGATCGGCCAGGCGGTCTCGAGCCCGTCGTAGAGGAGCGGGAGCAGACCGAGCGCGGTGAGGCCGAGCACGATCCTGCTCCAGGCCGCCAAGAGCTGCAGCCGCTCCTTCTGCCCGTGGGTTGCCACGCTGGTCGCCCCGCCGTCACGCAGCGTAACAAGATTTCCACCCGCCGCGCAGGTCCTCCGAGGTCCCGAGCCGCCCCGGGGCGAGTCAGGAGCGCTCGAAGATCTCGCGCAGCTCGTAGGGCGGCGTCACGTCGATCTGCTCGAACGTGCACGCGCCCGCGGGCTTGTCGTCCCGCCAGCGCACGAACGTGGCGGTGTGACGGAAGCGCGCGCCCTCGAGGTGATCGAACTTCACCTCGCAGACGCGGACGGGACGCAGCGGGACGAACGAGAGGTCCTTGTCCGCGCTCCACCGGCTCTGCGCGCCCGGGCGCCGCGTGCCCGACGGCGGGGCGCTCCAGGCGGCCCACGGGTGCTCGTCCGCCGCCCCGGCGGCGAGCGGCAGGAGCGCCTCGGCGAGCGCGCGGCGCTCCTCCATCTTGAACGACGACGTCACGCCGACGTGGTGCAGCGCGCCGTCCTGGGCGTAGAGGCCGAGCAAGAGCGAGCCGACGAGCTCGCCCGGCCCGCGCTTGTGCCAGCGCAGCCCGCCGACCACCGCGTCGCACGTCCGCACGTGCTTGACCTTCACCATCGCGCGCCTGCCGGGCTGGTAGGTCAGGCTCTGGGCCTTGGCGATCACGCCGTCGAGCCCGGCGCCCTCGAAGCGCGCGAACCAGTCGCGCGCGACGCTCGGCTCGCGGGTCATCGGCGTGAGGTGGACCGGCGGCGCCGCGTCCTCGAGCACCGACTCGAGGAGCCGGCGGCGCTCGACCAATGGAAGGTCGCGCAAGTCGTCTCGCCCGAGCGCGAGCAGGTCGAACGCCACGAACGAGGCGGGCGTCTCGCTCGCGAGCCGCTCCACGCGCGATCGCGCGGGGTGGATCCGCTGCTGGAGCGCGCCGAAGTCGAGCCGGCCGCCGGAGGCCACGACGAGCTCCCCGTCGAGGACGCAGCGCGATGGGAGCGACGCGAGGAGCGGGTCCACGAGCTCCGGGAAGTAGCGGAGCATCGGGCGCTCGTCCCGGCTCTGCAGGTACAGGCGCTCCTCCTCGCGCCAGATCAGCGTGCGGAACCCGTCCCACTTCGGCTCGTACAGCCACTCGCCGCGCTCGGGGAGCGGGCCCGCCTTCGCCAGCATGGGCGCGAGCGGCGGGCCGAAGGGGAGCACCTCGGGGCGGAGCGCCTCGTCCATCGCGAGGCGAGCTTACCCCGGGATGCTCGGGCGGGTCTTCGCGCGCAGCTGCGAGGAGCGCACGAACGGCGCGACGCGCGGGTCGTCCCACGCGCGAAGCTCGTCCGGCGTGCCCACCTTGGCGACCACGCCGCCGTGGAGGAGCGCGAGCCGATCGCTCGCCGCGAAAGCGCTCCGCATGTTCTGCGTCGCCACGATCGTCGTCACGCCGTGCACGCGCCGGAGCGACTCGAGCAGCCGGTCGACGCGCGTGACGTTGATCGGATCGAGGCCCTCCGTCGGCTCGTCGTAGAGGACGACCTCCGGGCGCGTCGCGATCGCCCGCGCGAGCCCGACGCGCTTGCGCATCCCGCCGGAGAGATCCGCCGGCCACATGGCCTCGATGCCCGGCAAGCTCACTTGCGCGAGCGACTCGGCGACGCGCGCCGCGATCGCCGCCTCGTCGAGCACGCGCTGCTCGCGTAGCGCGTAAGCGACATTGTCCCCGACGGTGAGCGAGTCGAAGAGCGCGTCCCACTGGAACAGCATCCCGATGCGCCGGCGGACCGCGATCCAGCCGCGCTCCGGGAGGTTCGTGACGTCCTCTCCGTCGAACACGATGCGCCCGCCGTCCGGCGGATAGAGCCCGATGAGGAGCTTCAGGAGCACGCTCTTGCCCGACCCGGACGCCCCGATGAGCGTGATCCGCTCCCCGGCGTGGAGATCGAGGTCGAGCCCCTCGAGGACGACGTTCGCCCCGAAGCGCTTCACGAGGCCGCGGATCTCGAAGAGCGCCACCGCGCTCCCGCTCTTAGCACACGGTTGACGGCGCGGGCGGGCGGGCGTAGTCACGAGAGTCGTGACGCTGAGCTGGATCCGCGAGCGCAACGCCGTCTGGAACGCCGACAAGGCCCGCATCGTCGGGCGCGCGCCGGCCGGCATCTTCGACACCCGCTACGGGAAGCTCGAGGAGGGCGACCTCGTGCCCGCCGAGTGGTGGCGGGTCGAGGACGACGGCCGGACCGTCGCGTACGGCTGGCTCGACGTGAACTGGGGCGACGCGGAGATCCTCCTCGCGACCGAGCCGGAGGCGCGCGGCCGCGGCGTCGGCACGTTCGTGCTCAAGCACCTCGAGCTCGAGGCCCGCGCGCGCGGGCTGAACTACATGTACAACCTCGTCCGGCCGACGCACCCGCACGGGGAGCAGCTGACCGCCTGGCTCGTGCGGCGGGGGTTCGAAGCGGCGCGCGACGGGCGCCTCGTGCGCTCGGTCCCGTACGACGCCTGAGGCGCGCGAGCGCCGGGCGATCCCTTCAGAACCGATCGAAGACGATCTCGATCACCGGCTCGACGCTCCGGGCGCCCGAGGCGTCGAGCGAGAGCGGCGCGAGCAGCCGCGCGCGCAGCGACGCCGCCGACTCCGGCTCGCGCGCCTCGTAGGCCGCGAAGAGCGCCGCGGCGTACCGGAGCGAGGGAGCGCAGTCGAACGCGCACGGGTCGAACGGGACGAGGGCCTCGCGCGTGGGCAACAGGAAGCTCAGCCGCGCGTGCGTCACGCGCGTGCGGCGCAGCGCGTCCTCGGCGGCGACCACGCGCTCTGCCGCGCGCGTCCCGTCCGCGCGCTCGTCGACGCCGCGCACCACGCGCGCGACGAACCCCTCGACGCAGCAGCGCGGGTAGCCGAGCCCGCGCCCGAGCGCGCGGTGCGCCTCCAGGATCTCGGCGTCGGGCGCGCGGCGGCGGGCGCCCGGGTGCACGAGCGCCTCGGCGTCGCGGAGCGCGCGCGCGTCCTGCTCGGAGCGCGCCACGTAGACGATCCCGTGGCCCTCCGCGACCGCCGCGCCCCGCGCACGCCACCGCTCGGCCTCGGGTGGCTCCCCCGCGAAGCGGAGCGCCGGCTTGATGCCGATCGCGAACGCCAGGACCTCGAGCGGGGCGACCATCGCGGCTCCAACGTGACGAGTTGACGGGCGGTTCCGCAACGGAGATCAGTTGCGGGGTGCGCGCCACGCTCCTCGCCCTCGCCTTGCTCGGCAGCTGCGACCCGGCCGGGCTCGCGCCCCCGATCGAGGCCGAGCCCGCGCGCCGCCCCGAGCCGCCGCGCTTCGACTGCGCGCTCGCCGGGCCCGCGCGCGCGCTCGAGGGCGCCGCACCCGCGCTCGCGCCCGGGGCCCTCGCCGTGCACGACACCGGCGGCCGCGCGCACCTGCACCGGCTCGACGCGCCGAGCGAGCCGCCGATCGCCCTCGACGCGGGGGTCCTCGCGCTCGCGCGCCACGGCGACGGATGGATCGCCGTGCAGCCCGAGCGCGCGCTCGCCCTGGACGCCGCGGGCGCGAGCGCCTGGGAGGTGCCCCTCGGGCGGAGCGCGAGCCACGCGGCGCTCGCCCTCGACGAGTCGCACGCGTGGATCGCGATCGAGGGCGACGACGGCGCCAACCTCGGCGCGCTCGCCCTCGAGGACCGCAGGCTCGGCGCGTGGGCGCCGCTCGCGAGCGGGCCCGGCGCCCTGCTCGTCGCGCCCGGCCGCGGCGGACGAGCCGGCGGCGCGCTCCACGACGCCGAGGGCGCGCCGCTCGAGGCGCCCGGCCCGCCGCTCGCGCTCGCCGGGCCGGCGGTCGTGTTCACCGCCCGCGACCGCACCGGCGCGTGGGTGGACGGACCGACGCCGGCGCGCGTCACGCGCGGCGAGCCTGCGCCCTCGGCGGTGCACGCCACCGCGCTCGGCGCGCGGATCCTCGTCGCGTACACGGCCGAGGAGGACCTCTTCGTCCAGCCGGCCCGTGCCGGCGAGGGCGCCCTCGGCGAGCCGCTCCTCGTCGCGCCGGAGGCGGTCGCGGCGGGGCTCGCCGCCGAGGGGGAGCGGTTCTGGATCGCCTGGGTCGAGCGCGGCGGCGCGGTGCGCGTGCGCGCCGGCGAGTGTCGCGGTGATTGACCTCGGCGGCGCCGCGCGTAGGCTGGCCGGCCGTGACCGACACCACCCTGCGCGACGACGAGAGCCCCGGGAACTTCATCCGCGAGATCGTCGAGGACGATCTGCGCGAGGGGCGCCGCGCGCGCATCGTCACGCGCTTCCCCCCCGAGCCGAACGGTTACCTCCACATCGGCCACGCGAAGGCGATCTGGGTGAACTTCTCGCTCGCGCGCGAGTTCGGCGGCCAGTGCAACCTGCGCTTCGACGACACGAACCCCGTCGCCGAGGACGAGGAGTTCGTCCACGGGATCGAGCGCGACATCCGCTGGCTCGGCTACGAGTGGGGGGAGACGAAGTACGCCTCGGACTACTTCGAGCAGCTCTACGCCTGGGCGGTGCAGCTCGTGAAGGACGGCAAGGCCTACGTCGACGAGCAGGGCCTCGAGCAGATCCGCGAGGGGCGCGGGAGCTTCCACCGGCCCGGCGTCGAGAGCCCCTACCGCGACCGCAGCGTCGAGGAGAACCTCGCGCAGCTCGAGCGGATGCGCGCCGGCGAGATCGAGGAGGGCGGCGCCGTCCTGCGCGCGAAGATCGACATGCAGTCGAAGGACCTCAAGCTGCGCGATCCGCTGATGTACCGGATCCTCAAGGCGCCGCATCACCGCACGGGCACCCGCTGGTGCATCTACCCGATGTACGACTGGGCCCACGGCCAGAGCGACGCGATCGAAGGGATCACCCACTCGTGCTGCTCGCTCGAGTTCGTCAACCACCACGCGCTCTACGACTGGTTCCTCGAGGCCATCGGCGTCCCCGCGCCGCCGCAGCAGTACGAGTTCGCGCGGCTCAACCTCGACTACACCGTGCTGAGCAAGCGCGCGCTCCTCGAGCTCGTGCGCGGCGGCCACGTCGAGGGCTGGGACGACCCGCGCATGCCGACGCTCGCGGGGATGCGACGCCGCGGTTACACGCCCGAGGCCATCAAGGCGTTCTGCGAGCGGACCGGCGTGAGCCGGCGACCGGGGGTCGTCGACGTCGGCCTGCTCGAGCACGAGGTGCGGACCGACCTCAACGCGCGCTCGCCGCGCTACATGGGCGTGCTCGATCCGATCCGGCTCGTCATCGAGAACTACCCCGAGGGGCACGTCGACTGGTTCGACTGCCCGCTCAACCCGGACGATCCGTCGTTCGGGACGCGGCGCGTGCCGCTCTCGCACACGCTCTTCATCGAGCGCGAGGACTTCGAGAAGGACCCGCCGAAGAAGTGGTTCCGCCTCGCGCCGGGCGCGGAGGTGCGCCTCCGGTACGCCGCGCTCGTGACCTGCCGCGACGTCGTCGAGGACGCCGACGGGCGCGTGGTCGAGCTGCGCTGCACCTGGGACCCCGACTCCAAGGGCGGGCGCTCGCCCGACGGACGCAAGGTGAAGGGCACCATCCACTGGGTGAGCGCGGCGCACGCGCTCGACGCCGAGGTGCGCCTGTTCGACCGCCTCTTCACCACCGAGAGCCCGATGGCCGACGAGGCGACGAGCTTCCTCGAGCACCTGAACCCCGCGTCGCGCGAAGTCAAGACGGCTTGCAAGCTCGAGCCCGCACTCGGCGCGCTCGGTCCGGGCGAGCGCGTGCAGCTCGAGCGGCTCGGTTACTTCGTCACCGACTCCGCGGACCACGCGCCGGGCCGCCCCGTCTTCAATCGGACGATCACGCTGAAGGACACCTGGTCCAAGATCGCGGCGCGCGAGCCGCGCTGACTGGACGCGAGGCGTTTGTTCGACAACCCTCACCCCATGCACGGACGGCTCACCGCGCTCTGCGTCGTGCTCGCGCTCGGCTGCGGGTCCAAGACCGGGCTCCTGATCCCGGACGCGGATCTGCCGTTCGACGCGGGGATGGACGCGGGCTTCGACGCGGGGATCGACGCGCCGATGTGCATGCCGCAGCCGGTCGAGCTCCGCCAGCGAGGGGCGCAGATCATGTTCGTGCTCGACCGCAGCCAGTCGATGGACGACACGATGGCGGGCGAGCGCCGCGACCCGGGCGACCCCCGCCCGAGCCGGTGGGACGTGATGGCGGACACGTTCGAGGCCGTCTTCGGTGGCGCCGACCCGCTGCTCGAGATCGGCGCCAAGATCTACCCGGACGCGCCGGACGGCTTCTCCACCCCCGAGGAGGCGTGCAACGTCGATCGCGGCGTGAACTTCGCACCCGCGATGGACCGAGCACAGCGCCTGGTGAACCTCATCCGAGCGACCACGCCGATGGGCGGCACGCCGACCGGCGCCGCCCTCGACGAAGTGGAGCGCTTCTTCTCCACGCGCCCCGCGCCGGGCGTCCCGCGGTTCGTGGTCCTCGCGACGGACGGCGGCCCGAACTGCCGGCCAGACCTCGACGTCGACCCGACCCGGTGCTTGTGCACAGGCCGCCCTGAACAGTGCAGCCCCGCCACCGCAGGTATCTACGCGCCGTACAACTGCATCGACGAGCGCCGCACCCTCGACGTGATCGCGCGCCTGGCGCCGTCGATGCCCGTCTACGTGATCGGCATCGACGACCCGACGCGGCCGGACCTCGCCGACGTGCTCGACCGCATGGCGATCGCCGGCGGACGCCCGCGCGACCCGGACGCCGGCCGCCGCTTCTACAGCGTGGCGCGCACGGCGGACCTCGAGGACGCGCTCACGACGATCACCGACGAGATCGCGCGCTGCGTGTTCGGCCTCGACCCCGCGATCCCGCCCGACGCGTCGCTGTCCGTGTCGATCGGCGACGTCCTCGTCGCGCGCGACGGGACGCGCAGCGAAGGCTGGGACTACACCCGCGCGGACCGCGCGGAGCTCACCCTCTTCGGCGGCGCGTGCGAGCGGCTCACCGCCACGGGCGGCCCGATCACCGCCGAGATCCTCTGCGACGCCACGGAGTGATGTGAAGGCGTGCGCCCTCGTCGCCGCGCTCGCGCTCGCGCTCGGGTGTGGCAGCCGCACCGGACTCGGCGTCGAGGCGTACGACGCAGGAAGCGCCCGCGACGCGGGGTCGGACGCGGGGTCGGACGCGGGGCTCGACGCGGGGACGGACGCGGGCGTCGACGCGGGGCTCGTCTGCCGGCCGGGCGTGGTCCGGCTCGAGCAGGGCATCGCGGAGGTCGTCTTCGTGGTCGACCGCTCGGGCTCGATGGCGTTCGGCTTCGACGGCCTGCCGGCGGGCCGCGGCGAGTCGCGCTGGGAGATCCTCGAGCGCGCGCTCGGCGCCGCGCTCGAGGCGTTCGACGAGCGCGTGTCGGTGGGGGCGAAGTTCTTCCCGACGCAGACGATGCGGGCCACGGAGGGGCCGTGCGACGTGCTCGAGGGGCTCGACGTCGACGTCGGCCCCGGGCGCGCGCCCGGGATCCTCACGCAGTTCCGCCGCTACACGCCGTTCGGGGGGACGCCGGTCGGGCCCGCGACGCGGGTCGCGCTCGACGCGCTCCTCGCCCGCGCGGACGAGCGCCGCTCGCAGTTCATCGTCATCGCCACCGACGGCGCGCCGACCTGCGGCGGCTCGGCGGTGCGCGAGGTCGTCGAGGCCGTGCGGGCGGCGCGCGACGACCACGGCATCGACGTGTACGTCGTCGGCATCTCGAGCGCGCCGGGCGAGGTGGACCTCCTGAACCAGCTCGCGATCAGCGGCGGGCGCCCGCGACCCTCGACCGAGGCCCGGCGCTTCTACGACGCGCGCGATCCGGAGCTGCTGGGAACGCTGCTGGGCGAGATCGCCCGGGACCTCGCGCGGTGCGTGTTCGCGGTGCCGGTCCCGCCGCGCGAAGACGACGTCGTCGAGGTGAGCGTCGGGGGCATGACCGTGCCCCACGACCCCACGCGCGAGAGCGGCTGGGACTGGACGGGACCGGGCCGCGCGCAGATCAGCCTGTTCGGCGCCGCCTGCGATCGCGCGACCGGCGGCGCGGCGGTTCGCGCGAACATCGCCTGCGCCGAGCCGTGAGCCCCCTCACAGTCCACCCTCGAACCGGCCGGCACGGCAAGTAAAAGGGCCCGGCGCGCGTGCGGGGACCGCGCGCTCGGAGGGAGACTCGATGATGAAGCGGACTGCCCAGGTGGCCGTGGTCGCGGCGCTGTTGGCGCTGCCGGGTTGTGATGGCGCCGGCCCGGCGCCCCGTGACGCGGGTGGTGACGGCACCGACGGCGGCGTCGTGCTCATGGACGGAGGGCCGGAGACGGACGCCGGCCCGGGCACGGATGGCGGCGGCACCGACGCGGGCGACGTCGACGGGGCCACCGGCACCGACGGAGGCACCGGCACCGACGCCTGCACCGCGCGCACCGAGTGCGGCCGCTACGACTGCGGCATGGTCGACGACGGCTGCGGCGGAACCCTCGAGTGCGGCGCCTGCGCGCTGGGCGCGCCTTGCGGCGACGCCGACGACTGCGCGAGCGGCTTCTGCCTCACGCAGACCGACACGGGGTGGAACCGCGGCTACTGCTCGGACGAGTGCTTCGTCAACGCGGACTGCGGCGCGGGGTTCCACTGCGCGTTCACGCTGACGAACATCGACCGCGTGGGCGTCTGCCTCGTGAGCTGCGGGACCTCGGCGGACTGCCGCGGCCCCGAGTACACGTGCCGGCAGGCCGACATGGACGGCCCACGCGAGTGCGCGCCGGTCGGCAGCGGCACGGGCGCGATCGGGACGCCGTGCGCGAGCAACGCGGACTGCGCCGGCGGCGACGCCTACCTCTGCTTGCTCGAGAACCAGGGCTACCGCGCCGGGCTCTGCAGCCGCACCTGCCTGGTCGACGCGGACTGCGGCGGCGGCAACCACTGCGCGTTCGTCCCGGCATCCGGCGGCGAGGGCGCGTGCTTCCCGAACTGCACGGCGGACGGCGACTGCCGCGCCGACGGGTACCGGTGCCTGAACGCGGACGCCGACGCCGGCGGGGTGACGGAGTGCTTCCCGAGCGCGACCGGCGCGGGCGCCCCTGGCGCCGCGTGCGCGGGCGTCTGGGACTGCGCCGGCGGCGAAGCGGGCTCCTGCTTCACCACCGACATCGAGGGCGGCTACTGCCTGCGCGAGTGCGACGTCGACGCGGACTGCGGCAGCGGCGCCCACTGCTCGCTCTTCGGGCTCTGCCTCGCGAGCTGCACCACCGACGGCGACTGCCGCGCGACCGGCTACGCCTGCCAGGATCTCGACGAGGACAGCCGACTGGAGTGCTTCCGCGCGGGGACCGGCACCACGGCGATCGGCGCGCCCTGCGAGTCGACGGCCGAGTGCACGGGTGGTGACCGCGCGCTCTGCGTGCGCAACCGGAACTTCGCGGACGGGTTCTGCCTGCAGACCGGCTGCACCTCCGACGGGTCGGTGGCGTGCCCGAGCGGGAGCCACTGCTCGATCTTCCTCGACCCCGACACCGGGCTGCCCGAGCCCACCGGTCTGTGCCTGCCCGACTGCACCACCGCGTCCGACTGCCGGATGGACGGCTACCGCTGCTACGACAGCGCCGACACCGACGGCGTGACGGAGTGCTGGCCGTCGGCGACCGGGACCGGCGCGGTCGGCGCGCGGTGCCGCGAGCTCCGCGACTGCGCGGGCGGCGAGGCGGCGACGTGCCTCTACCAGCTCACGGTGGACGCGGCCGGGACGATCCTCCCGTTCCCCGGCGGCTACTGCACGCGCTTCTGCGACACCGCCGCGTGCCCGGCGGGCTCGAGCTGCGTCGCGAACGTGCTCTGCGTCCAGGACTGCACGATGGGCAGCGACTGCCGGCCTGGCGCCGACTACCAGTGCACGATGATCCCGTTCCCCGGCCCGGCGGGCAACTCCTGTTGGCCGCGCTGAGCGCCTGACGCACGGAGGATCCAGGCTCGAGCCGGCCCCGCCGGCTCGAGCCGTTTGTGCGCAGCCCCTGCGCTCGACGCGTGTAACCTCGCGCGCCGATGGAGCCGCTGCGCGTCGCCGTCATCGGGTGCGGAACCGCCGGGGCAGCGGCCGCCCTCTTCCTCGCCCGCGGCGGCCACCGCGTGGAGGTGTTCGAAGCGGTCCGCGACCCGGGCGCGGTCGGCGCGGGGATCATGATCCAGCCGACGGGGATGCGGGTGCTCGCGCGGCTCGGGCTGCTCGAGCGCGTGCTCGCGCGCGGGAGCCGGGTCGAGCGGCTCCGCTGCGTCACCGACCGCGGTCGCGAGGTGATCGACCTCGCGTACGGTGATCTGCATCCGCGGGCGTTCGGGCTGGGCCTGCACCGCGGCGTCCTGTTCGAGGAGCTGTTCCACGCGTGCCGCGCCGAGCCCGGCGTCGCCGTCCACACGGGGTGCCCCATCGAGGATCTACGCGCGGACGGACCGCGGCGGTTCCTCGTCGAGAAGAGCGGCGCGGAGCGCGGGCCGTTCGATCTGGTGGTGGTCGCCGACGGCGCGCGCTCGCAGCTGCGCGACGACGCCCCGTTGACCCACCGCGAGGCGCGCTACCCGTGGGGCGCGCTCTGGTTCATCGCGGACGACCCGACGGGCGTGTTCGGCGGCACGCTCTTCCAGGTCGTGCGATCGACGACCGAGATGCTCGGCCTGCTCCCGAGCGGGCTGGGCCCGCGCGGCAAGACGCCGAAGGTCAGCCTGTTCTGGAGCCTGCACGTCGACGCGGTCGAGGCCTGGCGCGACGCGGGGCTCGCCCCGTGGAAGGCGCGTCTCACTGCGCTCGAACCGCGGTGCGGGCCGGTCCTGGACCAGATCCGCTCGGTGGACGACGTGCTCTTCGCGACGTACTGGGATGTCGTCCTCTACCCCTGGAACACCGGCTCGGTCGTGTTCGTGGGGGACGCCGCGCACGCGACGAGCCCGCAGCTCGGGCAAGGGGCGAACCTCGCCCTCGTCGACGCGCTCGCGCTCGCCGGCGCGCTCTCGTCCGGCGCCCCGACCGTCTCGGAGGCGCTCGAGCGCTACTCGCACGCGCGCGCCGCCCACCTCGGCTACTACCAGTGGGCCACGCGCTTCCTCACGCCCTTCTTCCAATCGAGCACGACCTCGCTCGCCATTCCCCGGGATCTCTTCATGGGCCTCGCCTGCAAGCTCCCTTACGTTCGTACACGCATGATCCGCACGATGTGCGGGCTCGAGCGCGGGATCCTCTTCCCCGATCCGCTCCCGCTGCCCGACCTCTTCGCCTCCGCCGACGACGGGGCGGGCGACGGGGTCTACCGGAGCGCGCCGTGACGCTGCGCGTCTCGAGCGCCTTCGACGGCGGCAACGCGATCGTGCTCGAAGCGAGCGCCCCGGGCGCGATCCGCGCGCACATCGCGAAGGACGCGGAGGCGGACTTCCGGCAGTGGTTCCACCTGCGCGTGAGCGGCGCGGACGCGCCGATCGCCGTGCGGCTCGAGAACGCGCGAGAGGCGACGTACGCCCAGGGCTTCGTGGGCTACCGGGCGGTCGCCTCGACGGATCGGCAGCGCTGGTATCGCGTCGAGACGTCGTTCGACGATGGCGTGCTCACCGTGCGGCATCCCCCTGCTCCGTCGGTGTGGCTAGCCTACTTCGCGCCCTACTCGATGGAGCGCCACCACGATCTCGTCGCGCGCGCGGCGAGCGACCCGCGGGTGACGCTCGAGGTGCTCGGCGCGACGCCGGATGGACAGGATCTCGACTGCCTGCACGTGGGCGAGGGGCCCTTCGAGGCGTGGTGCATCGCGCGCCAACACCCGGGCGAGACGATGGCCGAGCACTTCGTGGAGGGCCTGCTCGCGCGCCTGCTCGACGCCGACGACCCCGTCGCGCGCGCCCTGCTCGCGCGCATGCGCTTCCACGTCGTGCCGAACATGAACCCCGACGGCTCGCGGCGCGGGCACCTGCGCACCAACGCGCGCGGCGCGAACCTCAACCGCGAGTGGCGCGAGCCCTCGCTGGATCGGAGCCCGGAGGTCGCGCTCGTGCGCGCGCGGATGGAGTCGACCGGGGTCGACCTCTGCCTCGACGTGCACGGCGACGAGGAGCTCCCGTACTGCTTCATCGCGGGCCCCGACGGAATCCCGTCGCTGCGTCCCGCGCAACGCGACGCCCTCGCGCGCTTCCGCGAGGAGCTCGCGCGCCGAAGCCCGGACTTCCAGACCGCCCGCGGTTACCCGCCGGCGGCGCCCGGCGAGGCGGACCTGCGGCTCGCGACCAACTGGGTCGCGGAGCGCTTCGGCTGCCTCGCGATGACGCTCGAGATGCCCTTCAAGGACGCGGCGAACCACCCCATGCCCGACACGGGCTGGTCGCCTGCGCGCTCGGCGCACCTCGCGTCGGCTTGCCTCGACACCCTCCTGGCCGTCGCGGAGGCGACCCCGCTTGGGGTACGCTCGCCCGCGTGACCGACTCGCTCGAGGTGTGGACGAGCCACCGCGACGTGTCGGACGTCGTGCACGAGCTGGCGCCGTTCGTCGACGACACCTCTCTGCGCCTCGCCGCGAGCCGGCGCATCCCCGACGGCGACTGGGTGCGCTTCAGCGTCCACCTGCTCGACGGGTCCAAGGTGTTCGAAGGCGTCGGGCGCTGCCAGGAGTCGACGCAAGAAGGCGCCTCGACGTACCGCGTGCGCCTCTCTCTGCTGTCCTTCGACGAGCGCAACGAGATCATGTGGGAGCGCCTGCTCCTCGCGCGCGAGGCAGGCGCCCACACCACCGGCAACTTCGACGTCGGCTCGCTGCGCGAGAAGATCCTCAAGCCGCCGCCGAGCACGAAGTCCGTCCTGCCGCCGCCGCCCCCACGCCCGGGCTCGGCGCGGCCGTCGTCGGTGCGCCCGCCGCCGCTGCCCCCTCCGCGCGCCGGCGCACGGCTCCCTGCGCCGGCGCCGCTCCCGCGGCCCTCCTCGTTTCCGCCGCCGGCCGCGCGTCTGTCCTCGCTGCCACCCCCACCCGGACGCCCGCTCGCGCCGGTCCCGCGGCCTTCTTCGTTCCCCCCGGCTGCCGGGCGGCCTTCTTCGTTCCCCCCGCCCCTGCGCGCGCTCCCGGAGCCCGCGAAGCCGGCCGCGCCGATGCCGCGGCTCGAGGCGCGCCCGCGCCCTGCGGTGGCCAAGCCCGAGGCCCCGATCCCTCCCGCCCCGCGCCCCGCGCCGGAGATCCGCGTGGACGCGCCGCCGCGCGGCGAGCACGCGCCTGCGCCGCCGCCCCTCGCGCCGATCAAGCGCGACGTGCCCCGGCGAGGCGAGAGCGCGGCGCGCCCGCTGGCCCCGGTCGCGCACGACGCGCCCCCCCGAGGCGAGAGCGCCCCGCGACCCGCCGCCGCGGGCGCGCGCGCCGCAGCGTCGGAGCTGGAGCGGACCCCGACCCAGGTCACCGGGCGCGCGGAGCGCGACGAGGTCACCTCGACGGAGATCGCCGCCCCCGGCGCCTCTCCCGCGCGCGGCGTGACGGGGCCCGCCGCGCTCGCGCCGACGGCGGAGCGCACCACACCGGGCCTCCCGGCGCCGGAGAGCGCGCGGTACGACGACACGGCCTTCGCGACGCAGCTCACCGAGGCGACCCACCGAGGGCTCCGCCTCGAGGTGCCCGCGCGGCTCGTGGAGCAAGCGCGCGCGCTCGCGCCGAACCTCCCCGCGGGGCTCCTCCGCGTGGTCCCGACGCGCGTCACGTCCGAGGAAGCCGTCTTGCGGGCCGCGCTCTCGCTCGGCCTCGCGAGCCTCGCCGCCCTCGCCGACTCCGACGACGACTGAGCTGGCCGCGAGCGCGCCCCATGGTGTATCTCACCGGCGTGCGTCCCCTCGCGCTCGTGCTCGTCCTCGGTTCGCTGACCGTCGCCTGCGGCGCCAACGACGCCAGCACGGCCAGCTCCGCGACGTCGCGCCCAGAGCCGCGGGCGGCCGAGCCCGCGCCCGCCCCCCAGTCCGCGACGAGCCCCGAGCCGGCGCAGAGCCCGGAGCCCGAGCCAGAGCCAGAGCCCGCGCGCACGACGTCCCGGCAGCCCGTCGAGCTCGAGGCAGGCGCACGCCTCGGCCCGATCCGGATCGGGATGAGCGAGGCGGACGTCCGCGCGCTCGGCCTCGCGGAGACGCGCGTCGATCCCCGCACCGTCGCGTTCGGGCCCTACCACGTGACCTTCCGCGCGGGCGCCGTTCGTCGGGTCGAAGCCGAGATCGGCGCGCTCGCCGCGATCCGGTTCGACGGGCGCGTGCTCGAGGCCGGCACCCACATCGGCGCGATCCGAGACGCGTTCGGGGACTGCACCTGGACCGAGGGCGGCGGCGAACGCTACGTGTGTGCGGGGGGCACGCTCTCGATTCGAACGACCCACACGATGGACCCGCAGCGCTACACGATCGGCGTCGAGGGGCGGTAGATTTCGCCCGCCTGCGCCTGACGAGCGCGCGGATCTTCGCGGGAACACACCCGCTGCCATACCCGTTCGGGTGAGTGTGCGCGACGAGCACCCGCGAGCCGATTGGCCCCGTTCGTGCGTCGAACGAATGGAGCATGCCGCGCATCCGTCCACTCGATCGCGCCTCGTCGCGAGCACCGTCGAAGCGCCGGGGGCTTCTCGCCGACCCCCGAGTGCTCCAGATCTCCAGCACTACGAGCACGCGATCGAAGCCAAGGTGCAGCCCCGGCTCGGACATCGAACGCCCCGAGCCAAGAGAACTTCGAGGCCCGTTCGCACGTCGAACGAGCACTCGCGAAAGCAGGACCCTTTGAAGCACAGGCCCGAAACGATGTACCTCGACCACGACTTGCTGGCGCTCGGCAAGAAGCGCGGATACCTCACCTACGACGAGGTGTGCGCGAAGTTGGCGAACGCCCCGGACCTGAGCCGCGCGATCCCCGCGGTGACGAGGACGCTCGAGGCCGAGGGCATCGCGCTCTCCTACGAGGAGGATCGGTGCGTCTCGGTCAAGCGCGCGCGCGCGCCCAAGTCGCGCTCGGCGGAGATCGACATCGTCGAGCGCTACCTCGGCCGGCTCGGCGACGTCGCGCTGCTCACGCGCGACGGCGAGATCGAGCTCGCGCGCCAGATCGAGCGCGGTCGCCACCGCCTGCTCGAGCTGCTGTGGCGCACGCCGATCACCATCCCCGAGATCGGGCGGCTCTGCGCCCGGCTCGAGCGCGGGGAGATCAGCGTGCGCGAGGTGATCGCGGAGCAGCTGCGCAAGGGGACGGACGAGGAGAGCGTCGCTCGCGATCAGACCCTCGCCGCGCTCAAGCAGATCGTCGCGCTCGACGAGCAGATCGAAGCGACCCGCAGCGCGAAGCGCGAGGAGGTGCTGCGCGCCGAGCGGGCCGAGCTCCTCTTCACGCTCGACTTCCACGAGAAGCCGCTCGAGCGCATCGTGTCGCGGCTCGTCGGCTACGCCGCGCGGATCGAGCGCGCCGAGCGCGAACGCGCGCACGACCCCCGCGAGGCCAAGCGCCTGCTCGCCGAGATCGAAGCGCAGGCGGGACAGCCGATCGCGCTCGTGCACCGCACCGCGCTCGAGCTGCGCGAGGCGGTCGCCGTGGTCGACGCCGCGAAGTCCGAGATGGTGGAAGCCAACTTGCGCCTCGTCGTCTCGATCGCGAAGCAGTACCGCGGCCGCGGCCTCGCGTTCCTCGACCTCATCCAGGAGGGGAACATGGGCCTGATGCGCGCCGTCGAGAAGTACGACTACCACAAGGGCTTCCGGCTCTCGACCTACGCGGGCTGGTGGATCCGGCAGTCGATGAACCGCGCGACGCAGGAGCAGGGGCGCACGATCCGCGTGCCGGTGAACGCGCTCGAGCGCTTCCACCGCGTGATGCGACAGATCCACGAGCTGACGCCGAAGCTCGGCCGCCCGCCGACGCCGCGCGAGATCGGCAAGGCCCTCGACATGCCCGAGCGCCGCGTGACCGAGCTGATGGAGGCCATGCGCGACACCGTGAGCCTCGACATCCCCGTCGGCGTGGACGGCAGCTCGACCCTCGGCGATCTGGTGGTCGACCCGGACCAGGCGACGCCGATGCAGCCGCTCGTCGACGACTCGCTCGAGACCACGCTGCGCACCGCGCTCGAGACGTTGACGGAGCGCGAGCGGGAGATCCTGCGCATGCGCTTCGGTATGGACGGCGAGGAGGAGCACACCCTCACCGACGTGGGCGACCGGTTCGGCTTGAGCCGCGAACGCATCCGACAGCTGCAGGTGCAGGCGCTGCGCAAGCTGCGGCTCGCGCAGGACGGCGCCCTCGCCGCGTTCGCGGAGGTGTGAGCGGGTCGGCCGGCTTCGAGGGCGCCCTCGGAGCCCGTCGGCCGCCGCGAACGGGTAGACTGCCATCCACCCGGTGGCGAGGAGATCCGATAGCGAGCTCGGCGCGTTCGAGGGCGTCTTCGCGCCGTCGGTGCTCGTGGGGCTCGGCGTCGTCGCGCACCTGCGCCTGCCGCGCGCGCTCGGCGCGATCGGGCTCGCCGAGACGATCGGCCTCGTCTTGGCCGCCTACGTGGTGGGCGTCATCACCGCGCTCGCCTTCGCCGTCATCGCCAGCGACCGCAGCCGCGGCAGCGGGGCCGATCACCACCTCGTGTCGCGCAGCCTCGGGCTCCCCACCGGCGGGACGTACGCGCTCCTCTCGTTCGTGGGGCTGGCGCTGCTCGGCGGCCTCGGCGCGCTCGGCCTCGCGCAGAGCCTGCTCGCCGCCCTCGGCCTCGACCCGACCGATGCGTGGGCGACGCGGCTCCTCGGCGCCGCGTGCCTCGCGCTCGTCGGCGCGCTGACCATCCCGGGGCCCCGCGTCGCCGCGCGGCTCCCCGCCGTCGCCTTCGCGCTGGTCGCCCTGTCGTTCGCCGCCATCGTCGCGGGCGGCGGCGGCGCCGAGCTCGACGCGACGCTCGAGGCGAGCGCGTCGCCCGGCCGAGCGCTCGATTGGCTCGGCGCCCTGTTCCCCGGCGTCGGCGGGCTCGCGGTCGGCGTGAGCATGGCGGGCCGGCTGCGCGAGCCCGAGCGTGCGCTCCCCCGCGGGCTCGTCGCGGCGACGCTGGTGGGGCTCGCGGTCCAGCTCGCGCTGGCCGTGTTCCTCGCGCTCGCGCTCGACGCCAACGCGCTCTCACGGCCGCGCCTGCTCGAGGAGATCGCGGCGTTCGCGCCCGCCGTCTCCGTCGGGCTGTGGGCCGCGGCGCTGATCGGCGCGCTCGCCTGCGTCGTCGGCGCGGCGCACACGCTGCGCGCGTTCGCCTCGGAGGGGCTGGGGCCGCGCGGGCTCGCGCGCAGCCTCGCGCCCCCGAGCCCGGCGCGCAACGCCACGCTCCTGAGCCTCGCGGTGGCGGGGACCGGCGTGGTCGTGGGTGACCTGGACGCGGTCGCCGCCCTCGGATCGACCGCGCTCTTGGCGGGCTTCGCGCTCGTCAACACGGCGTGCGCGCTCGAGAGCCTGCTCGACCCGGACTTCCGCCCCTCGCTCGTCGTCCCCAAGACGGTGAGCGCGATCGGCGCGGTGGGCGCGCTGGCGCTGCTCGCGCTGATCGGCCTCGGTTCGGCGGCCCTGGCCGTGCTCGGCACCGCCGGGCTCTACGCGTACTTCCAGCGCGCGCACTTCGCGCACGAGGCGGCGAGCGCGTGGGACGGGCTGTGGTCGCGGGTGGTGCGGGCCGGGCTCCAACGCCTCGCCGGCGCCGACGAGTCGGGCCGGGCGTGGCGCCCGTCGGTCCTCTCGTTCCGGCCCGCCGCGACGCCCGCCTCGCGCCTCCTGCGCGAGATCGTGCGCGCGCTGACCTCGGGGAGCGGGTTCGTCACGGATCACCGCCTGCGCCCGCGGCAAGCCACGCCGACCGCCCCCACCGAGCCGCTCGCCGGCGCGCTCGAGCAGCCGCTCACCACCGACGATCCCCTCGCGACGATCCTGTCTCGCGCGCGGCACGGAGGGATCGCGGGCGCCGTGCCCAACGCGGTGCTCCTCGACTGGGACGCGCTGGCGAGCGAGCAGACGCTCGCCACGCTCCTCGGGGAGCTGCGCGCGCTCGATCTGAGCGTGCTGGCGCTGGCTCCGGGGGAAGAGGTGAGCGGAGCCGAGGCCGACGCGGCGCGGCGCATCGACGTGTGGTGGCGCGAGGACGGCAGCCCCGCCCTCGGGCTGGCCCTCGCGCGCCTGCTCTCGCGCACCCAGACGTTCGCCGAGGCGCCGGTCCGGCTGCGGACCGTGACCGCGGACCCGACCAGCGAGCGCGGGCTCGCCGCGACCGCCCTGCGGCTCGCCGACGACGCGCACGTGATCGCCGACGTGGAGGTCATCCTCGAGCGCCCCGGCGGCCGCGGCCTCGAGCACCACGCGCGCGCGCGCTCTGCGGACGCGGGACTCGCGATCGTCGAGCTCCCCCACGGGACGCCGGACGAGGCCAGCCTCGCCGCGCTGCGCGAGCTCGCCGCCGCCCTGCCCGCCACGCTCTTCTTCGGCGCCGGCGCCCCGTTCCGCGCGATGCGCTTCGCGCGCGACGCCGAGGTGCAGGCCGGGGCGCCGCTGCGCCTCGAGCTCGATCTGCCCGAGGAGCCTGCCCTCGCGCGGCACGTCACGCGGTTCGCCGACCGCCTCGCCGAGATCACCGATCACTACTTCCGCGAGGCCATCGCGCGCGCGGCGCAGCGGGACGAGCGCCTCCTCGACACCATGGAGGTCGTCGCCGCGCAGCACGCCGCGATCGCGGACGCGGAGCCCACGGCGAGCCACGCGGCGCTCCTCGCCGATTGCGAGCGCGCGATCCGCGAGCTCGTCGACCAGTGCCTCGTGGACCAGCGCGCGCTCCTCGAGGTGGGCGCGCGCGAGCTGCTCGACGACGAGTCGCTCGTCGACCCGGAACAGGTCCTCGTCGTCGAGCGGCGCGAGGCCGACTACGCGCCGGGCCCCATCGACTCGCGCGAGCTCGCCACCTTCAAAGAGGAGCGGCGTGCGCTCGCGGCCGACGGCGTCGTCTCCGAGCCGATCGCGACCGCGCCGATCGCGCGCCCGTACGCGGAGGAAGAGCTCGTCGAGCTCGCCCTGCGGGTCACGCGATCCTACTCGCGGTCGTCGTGGCGGCTCGGCGTCGCGCTCCTCGCGTCGATCGGCGCTTCGCACGACCCCGCGGACGAGCCCACGACCTCGGTGGAGTCGCTCCGCGCCGCACACCGCGCGCGCGTCGAGGCGCTGCGAGCCGAGCTCGCCGACGAGGCGCGCGCGCTCGCGCAGCGCTACGCGGACGAGCTCGCCGCCATCGACCTCCCGCTGCGGGATCGCTCCCGCGACGGCCGCCGAGCCGCCGCGCTCCGCGCCGAGCTCTCGGCCGCGGGCGGCACCCACTACGAGCGCCAGCGCGCGCTGCTCGAGCGGGCGATCGTCGCGCTCGAGGTGTCCGCGTTCCGCCATCGCCTCGCGCAGGCCGTCGACGACGCGACGACCCGCATCGAGCGCGAGCTCGCGAGCGGGGCCACGCCGGCGCTGCGCGGTCTGACCGAGACGCTGCGCCGGTACCTCGAGGCCGCAGACGACGCGCCGCTCGAGCTGGCGATCGCGCCTCGGGGGATCGCGTTCGACGCCGCCGGTCACCTCGAGGCGCTCGCGCGCGAGACCGGTCGTGCCGCCGCGGAGCTGACCGAGGACGTGCGCACCGTCGACGACGACTCGCTGCGGCGCCTGGGCGCGGGGGCCGACGACGAGATCGCGCTGGTGGACCTTCCGCTCCGCCGGCTCTGCCGGTTCCTCGTGGACGCCGAGCTCATCGGCCCCGCGACCGAGCGGATCGCGGCGCTGCCGGCCGCGGAGGCGCAGGGGCTCGCGGTCGTCGACGAGGTCGAGCGCCTGATCGAGTTCCATCAGCGCGAGCACGAAGCGGCGGGGACGACGGGGACGACCGATGGTCGGTTCGCCCACATGCGGCCGGTGGTCGAGCGCTCGATCGCGCGGCTCGAGAGCGAGCTCGCGGCGCTCGAGGCGACGTCGGGCGAGGTGCGGGCGACGCTGACCCGCCGGCTCGCCGCAGTGCTCGCGCGGACGGACGCCTACGAGCTCAGCCGGTCGGCGCAGGCGCTCGACCACCGCGTGCGCCGCGAGAAGGGACGGCAGGCGCTCAGCGGCGTGCAGGCGTTCGCGCTCCGCGTGGGCGAGCACCTGCGCGAGGCGCTCGTCGGCGCCCTGTATGGCAGGAGCGCGGGCATCCTCGTCGCGCGGCGCCTTCGCGAGGAGGCGCGCGACCCGGGGACGTCGGTCGAGCGCGTGCGCGCTCTCGTCGACGCGCTGCGGCCGCGGCAGGACGTCCTCGAGGCCCTGCCCTTCCATTACCGCCAGCTCTTCCTCGGCGCGCACGCGCCCGGCGAGTCGTTCTGGGTCGAGCGAGAGGCCGAGACACGGGCGGCGGAGCGCGCGGTCGAGCGGCACGTGCGCGGCGCGCGGGGGCTGCTCGTCGTCCACGGCGAGCCCGGCAGCGGCAAGAGCGCGCTGACGAGCCGCCTGCTCGAGACCGCGCTCGCGGGGCGGCCCGTCTTCCGCCTCGCGCAGCCGGAGGTGGCAGACCCGAGCCTCGACGGGCTCGGGCGCGCGCTCCGCGAGGTGAGCGGCCGGCGCGGACGCCCCGCCGACGTGCTCGCGTCGCTGCCGCACGAGGCCGTCGTCGTGGTCGAGGACGGAGAGCTCTACTGGCAGCGCTCCGCGAGCGGGCTCGCCGCCATCGACGCCTTGCTCGAGGCGAGCGGCGCGAGCGGCGCTCCGCTCGTGGTGCTGGAGATCGGGACGCCGGCGCTCCACGCGCTGGACCGGCTGCGCGGGCTCCGAGATCACGCGCTCGGCGTGGTGGAGTGCGGGCCGCTGCCGGCGGCCGCGCTCCGAGACGTGGTGATGTCTCGCCACGCCTCGACCGGCCTGCGGTGCGAGCTCGCCGGCGCGGGCGAGCAGGCGCTCACCGAGTGGCGCGTCGCGCGGCTCTTCAACCAACACTTCGCCGCGAGCGGCGGGCGGGTCGGCGCCGCGCTCGCCGGGTGGGTCGCGCACGTCGAGCGGGCGTCCGAGCACGCGCTCGTGGTGCGCGCGCCCGCGCGCGCGGACGCGGAGGCGCTCGATGGGCTCCGACCGGACGCGGCCGCGGCCCTGCTCGCCCTGCTCCTCCACAAGCGGCTGACGCGGGCGCAGATGCTCGCGCTCGCCGGCTCCGATCGCGCGGCGGTGGACGCGCCGCTCGACGTCCTCGCCCGGATGGGGCTCGTGGACGAGAGCGTCCGAGGCGTCCTCTCGATCGAGCGCTTCGCCACGCCCGTCGTCGTCGACCGGCTCCGCGCGCGGGGGGTGATCGCATGAACGAAGGCTCGCTCCTCGGCGACGTCACCTCGGGTGGCTGGGTCCTCGCGTGGCTGCTGCTCGGCGCGGCGCTCCTCTATGGCGCGCTCCGTCTCCTGCGCTTCGCGATCGACGTGGTGCCCCTCGCGCGCGAGCGGCGCGAGACGCTGCGCGCGGCGTTCCCCGTCGTCGCCGCCGCGGCCGCGCTCGGGTACCTGCTGCTCGCCGCCGCGTGGTTCTTCGGGCCCCACCCGGAGCACTTCCCGATCGCGGTCGCCGTCATCGTCGGCGTCGCGCTCGCCGCGTCGTGGTTCGGCGTGCGCGACGTCGTGAGCGGCGTCCTCTTGGCCGCGGGCCGCCTCCTCGAGGTCGGCGATCACGTGCGCGTCGGCGACGTGGAGGGGCGCGTCGCGAGCAAGGGCCTGCGCGCCATCGTCGTCGAGACGGCACGCGGCGAGGAGGCGGTCATCCCCTACGGCCGGCTCGCGCGCGAGCCGGTGATCCGCACCGCCGCGAGCGAGCGCGGCGCCCGCCACGTCTTCGAGATCGAGCTCCCCGTGGGCGCCCGGCTCGCCGAGGTGAAGCGCCGCGCGCGCGAGGCGGCGCTGACCTGTCACTGGTCGGCGATCGCGCGCGCCCCCGAGATCGCGGATCTCGGCGGCGGCCGCCTCGCCGTGACGGTGTTCGCGATCGACCCGGATCGCGTCGACGCGGTGGAGTCAGCGGTCCGCGCCGCGCTCCCGGCCGACGCGCCAGTCAGTACTGGACGCCGAGGATGAGCCGGAACGTCTGCGCGTTCCCGAGCCCGACGCCCTCGTTGATCCCGGGGAGCCAGCCGAGGCCCTCGAGCGGGAAGAAGATGCCCCACTGGGCCTGGGCGTAGAAGCCGTCGAGCATGCCCGGGCCGTCCTCGCTGCGGTAGTAGACCGACACGTCGATCTCGACGCCGAGGTCGTCTCGGTTGCCCCACGTCTGGATCGGGACCGACGCGCGGCTCCAGATCACGTCGGCGCGCGCGCCGAGGAGCTGGCCGAAGCTGTTGCGGATGAAGTCGTAGCTCAGGCCGGGGCGGAAGTAGTACGCGCCGCCGACCTGCCGCAGCACGTGGCGCCAGAGGATCAAGTCTACGCGGTAGTTCGGGTGGAAGTAGAACGTGCTGTAGGTCCGGTCGATGCGGCGATCGGGGCCCGCCGGGAGCTGCGGCGGCAGACCGCCGACGAGGTGCAGGCCCTCCTGGTCCGCGTCGCCCGACGCGTAGCCGGCGTTGAAGTAGATGCCGAGCTGGTCGTTGAGCAGGTGGTACTCACCCTCGAACGCGATGCCGAACTGCAGCAGCTCCGCCGCGTTGCTGCCGCCAGGGCCCGGCTCGAAGATCGTGTTCGAGAGGTTCTGGATCGTCCCGAACACCATCACCGCCTCGAGCTCGAGGCGCAGCTTCTCGTAGAGGAACTGGATCCAGACGTCGGGGACGAAGATGTCGGCCCCGCGGCGGACGAACGCCGCCCCGCCCAGGCTTCGGTTCGCCGACTCGGCCCCCGTGCACACCACACAGAGATCGAACGGCTGCGTGGTGCCGGCGCTCGAGAGGTTCTGGTTGCGGTACATGAAGTACCCGCCGATGTTGAACACGGCGTCACCGCGCGCGAGCGTCGCGCGCTGCTCCTCCTCGGTCGCGCGCCACGCCACGCCGCCGACGAACTGATCGGTGTCGTCGAGGCGGCTGCGGTCGAACGGCACGCCGCCCAGGTCCGCGCGCTCTTGGTAGATGAGCCCCTCGGACGCGAAGTCCCACGCGCCGAAGATCGTGATCCCGGCCAGGCGCGTGATGAGCATGATCCGGTCGACGTCGGTCTGAAAGTCCGAGTCGATCCCCGAGCCGCCGTTCTGCAGGATTCCCAAGCCCCAGTGGCTGCCCATCCGGCCGAAGCGGAGCTCGCCCAGGGTGCGGTTGCGGACCTCCGCCCAGGCGCGCCGCGCGACGATGCTGTCCGTCAGCGAGTTCATGCCCGCCTGCGGCGGCACCATCGTCGTGCTGAGCGTGTCGATCGGCGCCATCGTCGTGCGGTCGTAGCGGTAGTACGGATCGACGATCCCGGACTGATAGGCGTACGGGCCCACCGCGAGGCTGTTCGGCGTGGAGCCGAGCACCATGTTGTCGAACACGTCGATCTGCATCCGGACGCGCACGTCGTCGGAGAGGTGGATCGTCGGCTCGAGCCGCAGGCGCATCGTCGCGAACGCGTTCGCGTGCTGGTTGCACGGCGCGCTCGGGTCGCTGCCCCCGCAGCCGCCGAGCGGGATCACGTCGTCCTCGAGCGGCCGGAAGAGCCGGAACGGCAGCTCGGCCTGCCCGGTCATCGGATCGACCCGGTCGAAGAAGAAGTTGTCCTGGAAGTCGCCGCGGAAGCGCAGGTAGCCGTGCAAGTCGAACACGGTCTGCGGCGTCGTCCAGCGCGCGATCGTCGGGTCGGTCCCGTCTCCCGCGCCGGCGCTGTCGAGGCGTGACTGCGCGGCGGATGGAGACGGGAGATCGTCGTCGTCGTCGTCCCCCTCTTCTTCTTCTTCGTCGTCGTCGCCGGCGGCGGGGTCACTGCCCTGGATGTCGAGCTGCATGGAGCCCATGTCCGGCGGGCGGAGCTGCGGATCGCCCCCTCCCTCGTCGTCCCAGTCCTCCTCGTCCTCGTCCTCGGCGGCGTCGGCCGTCGCACCGGGGCGCGGCTGGGCTGCGGCCGTCGGCACGAGCACCAAGCCGAGGAGCGCAAGCGTGGCTACGATTCGTCGCATCGAATTCCCGGGTGGCGTCACGGCGCGGCGCCGCGCGGGGCGGTGCTAACACGGCCTCCGAGGGTGGGCAATCGTATCGGCCGCGTGCTACATGCCGCCGGCTCGCTGGAGGAGCGACCCATCCAACCGGCCGCGCTCAAAGTGATTCCCCTCGGCGGTCTGGGCGAGATCGGCATGAACTGCCTCGCCCTCGAGGTCGACGGTCGCCGCATCGTCATCGACTGCGGGCTCACCTTCGACGACCGAGGCCTCGGGATCGACGTGACGCACGCCGATCTCGGCGTGCTCGCGCAGGCGCCCGAGCGGCTCGACGCGATCGTCGTGACGCACGGGCACGAGGACCACGTCGGCGCGGTCCCGTACCTGCTCGAGGCGTGCCCCGTCCCCGTCTACGCGCCGCCCTACGCGCTCGGCGTCCTGCGCGAGCGGCTGGCCCAACACCCGGCGGCCAACCGCCCCGGGGTCGAGCTCCACGCGATCCGTCCGGGCGATCGCGTCACCGTGGGCCCCTTCGAGGTCGAGCCCTACCGCGTGACGCACTCGATGCCGGACTGCACCGGCGTGATCGTGCGCACGCCGGCCGGCGTCGTCGTCCACAGCGGAGACTTCAAGATCGAAGAGGCGCCCACCGACGGCGAGGGCTTCGACTGGGACCGGCTCGAGCGCCTGCGCGCCGAGGAGGGTGTGCGGCTCTTGATGAGCGACTCGACGAACGCGCTCGTCGAGGGCGCGACGGGCGCGGAGCGCGACGTCGCCGCGCGCCTCGAGGAGCTCGTGCGCGAGGCCCGCGGCCGCGTCGTGGTGACGCTGTTCGCCTCGAACGTCCACCGGATGCGCGCGCTCGCGGAGATCGCGCGCGCGACGGGCCGCAAGCTGTGCCTGCTCGGCCGCTCGCTCCGCATGCACGCGCGCATCGCCGCCGAGGAGGGCTACGTCCGCGGGCTCGAGGCGGTGGAGATCCCCTCGGAGATGGCGCGCTCGACGCCGCGCGACCGCCTCCTCGTGCTCGCCACCGGCACGCAGGGCGAGCCGCCGGCCGCCTTCGCGCGGCTCGCGCTCGGCGAGCACCCCGACCTGGCCCTCGAGGAGGGCGACCTCGTGATCCACTCGGCGCGGATCATCCCGGGCTGCGAGACGCGCGTGTACCCGCTCTTCGACGCGCTCGCGCGGCGCGGCGTCGGCGTCCGCTGGCGCCGGCTCGACCCGGGCGTGCACGTCAGCGGCCACGCGCACCGCGACGAGCAGCGCCGCTTGATCGACGCGCTCCAGCCCAGGTCGTTCATCCCGCTCCACGGGACGCACCTGCACATGCTCGAGCACGCGAAGATCGCGCGCGAGGCCGGCGTCGAGGACGTGCTCGTCGTGGGCAACGGCCAGGTGGTCGAGGTGGGCGACGGCCCGCTCGCGATCGCGGGCGCGGTGCCGATCGGGCGCGTCCACCGCGAGCGCGGCCGCCCGCTCGACGAGCGCGTCGTGCGCGACCGCGCCCTGCTCGCGTCACTGGGCTTCGCCGTGGTCACGGCGCTCGTCGACGACCGAGGCCGCCCGGTCGCGCCGCTCGACCTGCTGACGCGCGGGGTCGTGCACGAGGACGAGAGCGCCGCGGTGCTCGACGACGCGTGCGACGCGGTCCACCGCGAGCTCGCGCGGGCGCGCTACCGCGCGGATCGCCCGGACCTCGACGACGTCGAGGACGTCGCCAAGCGCGCGCTCAAGCGCTTCTTCGCGCAGCGCCTCGCCAAGAAGCCGCTCTGCTACGCGATGGTGAGCCGCCGGCCATGAGGGGCGCGACGCTCGCGCTCGCGCTCGCCGGCGTGACGATCTCGTGCGGCCCCGCGCCGCGCCCGACGCCGCTGGAGCGCCCGGTCGCCGACGCGGGCGTCGAGGCCGCCCAGGCCGACGTGCCCGGCCGCGCGCCGACCCCCGCGGAGACGCGCGCGATCCGCCGCCTCATGCGGGTCGCCGAGTCGATCCGCTCGCTCCGGTTCGCGTCGGAGGTGCCCTTCCGCGTCCAGGACCGCGAGGTCATCACGCAGTTCGTCCGCGAGCAGATCGACGCCGAGGAGCTCGAGCGCGCGCGCATCTTCTACGTGGCGATCGGGCTGCTCGAGCCCGACCTCGCGGTCGACGAGCTGATCGTGCGGGTCCTGGGCGAGCAGATCGTCGGCTACTACGACCCCGAGCGCAGCCTGCTCGTGGTGCGCGAGGACGTCGCGATGGAGCTCGGCCGCAGCGCCCGCAGCGCGCGCGCCCTCGGCGAGGCCGAGATGGTGATCGTGCACGAGCTCGTCCACGCGCTGCAGGACCAGCGCCTCGGGCTCGGCGCGCAGTACCGCGCGGAGCGCACGATCGACGGATCGAACGCGTTCGCGATGGTCGTCGAAGGCGACGCGACGCTCGCGATGATCGGCCACATGATCGGGCTCGAGGGGCAGCCGCTCGCCGCGCTCACGCGGAACACCGCGCGGATGCGCTCGATGATCCGCGACAGCCCCGACCCGGTGCGCGGCCAGGAGATGGAGAGCGCGCCGGCGATCGTCCGGCTCCCGCTCGTCGCGCGTTACCTCGACGGCCTCGTGTTCTGCGCGACGCTCCACGGCGAGCGGGGCTGGAGCGGCGTCGACGAGGCGCACCGGCGCCCGCCCGTGTCGACCGAGCAGGCGCTCCACCCCGAGCGCTACGCCGCGGGAGAGCGGCCCGACGACGTCGTCATCGGCGAGCTCCCGGAGCTCGCCGCGGCGGGACTGACGCCGCACGAGGAGGACACGCTCGGGGAGCTCGAGCTCGGGATCTGGCTCGGGCTCGGCGACCCGGGGCGCGAGCGCGACGAGGTCGGGGCCGACGGCTGGGGCGGCGATCGGCTGCGCGTCTACCGCGACGCGGAGGGCGCGACCTCGGTCGTCTGGTTCACCTCGTGGGACGACGAGGCGGAGGCCCGCGAGGCGGAGGCCGCCGCCCGACGGGTCGTCGCGGCCCGCGCAGGCGCGGCGCGCGCGCCGGGCCACGTCGAGCGCCGCGGGCGCGCCGTGCTCGTCCTGCTCGACCTCGCGACCGCGCTGAAGGAGCCCGTGCGCCGCGCGTTCGACGCGTTCGCGACCTCGCTCCCGCCGGCCCCTCCGCGCGATTGACGGCCGCGTGATTGACCGCGGACGAGCGCGACGCTAGGACACGCGTCCGCTCCGAGGAGGCTCTTTTCGATGCGCTCGCAGGTCAACGAGATCGACGCCGTGACGGTCGAGGTCGAGGTGCAGGTCCCGTGGGACCGGGTCAAGCAGGGCCTCGACGCCAGCTACGGCAAACTGCAGAAGCAGGTCCGCGTCCGCGGCTTCCGGCCCGGCAAGACGCCCCGCAGCGTCCTGACGAAGCTGTACGGGCCGCAGGTGAACCACGAGGTCATCTCCACGCTCGTCGAGGAGGGGCTGCTCGAGGCGGTGCAGGAGCACTCGCTCGCGATCGTGGCGACGCCCGAGGTCCGCTCGTTGCCGAGCATCGAGCGCGACAAGCCGCTGTCGTTCACGGCGAAGCTCGAGATCCGCCCGAAGGTCGACGGAGTCGTCGTCGACGGCCTCGAGGTCAGCCGCCCGTCGAGCGCGGTGGCCGACGCGGAGGTCGACGCGGAGCTCGAGCGCCTGCGCATCCAGCACGCAGAGATCGTCACGCCCGACGAGCCGCGCCCCGCCGCCCTCGGCGATCTCCTCACCGTCGACTACACGGTCGAGGTCGACGGCGAGGAGAAGGCGGAGATGGCGGCGCAGGGCCGCACCGTCGAGCTCGGGAGCGGGCGGCTCGTGCCCGCCTTCGAGGAGGGCCTGCTCGGCGCGAAGGTCGACGACGAGGTGACCATCCGCGTCGCCTACGACGACGACGCGCCCAACGAGGATCTCAAGAACAGGCGCGCGCTCTTCCGGGTGAAGATCACCGAGCTGCGCTCGCGGCTCCTGCCGGATCTCGACGACGAGTTCGCGCAGGACCTCGGCGAGCACGAGACGCTCGACGCGCTGCGCGCCGCCACGCGCGCCAAGCTCGAGGAGGCGGCCAAGGGCCGCGCGGACTCGGCCGTGCGCGAGCAGCTCGTCGAGCAGCTCGTCGACAAGAACCCCGTGCCGGTCCCGCCCTCGCTCGTCGACCAGCAGGAGCAGGGGATGCGGCGCGAGCTCGCGTTCCTCGCGCAGATCGCCGGGCCCGGGTTCGACCTCGGCGCGAGCGGCGAGCTGCGCGACCGCGCCGAGAAGAAGGTGCGCGCGGCGCTCCTCATGGGCGAGATCGCGCGGCGCGAGGGCCTCACGATCGAGCCCGAGGAGATCGACGCGCAGCTCGCGAAGATCGCCGAGGCCTCCGGCAAGCACATCGCGAAAGTACGGGTGGAGTACGCCGGAGAGAAGCGCGACTCGCTCGCGAACAAGCTCCTCGAAGACAAGCTTCTCGATTTCCTGTTGGGGCGGGCTACAGTCACCGACGCACCCCCGAGGAGTGAGACCGATGCCGGTGAATCCGATGAGTGACGCGCCCCGCCTGATGCCGCTTCCCTACCCGCACGTGATCGAGACGACCCACCGCGGCGAGCGGGTCTCGGACATCTGGACGCGCCTGCTCAAGGACCGGATCGTCTTCCTCGGCACCGAGGTCAACGACGACATCGCGAACATCATCATCGCGCAGCTCTTGATCCTCGAGGGCGAAGATCCCGACAAGGAGATCACGCTCTACATCAACAGCCCGGGCGGCGTGATCACCGCGGGTCTCGCGATCTACGACACCATGCAGTACATCCAGTGCCCGGTCTCGACGGTGTGCCTCGGCCAGGCCGCCTCGATGGCCGCGTGGCTCCTCGCGTCGGGCGCGCCCGGCCGCCGGCGCTGCCTGCCGAACAGCCGCGTGATGATCCACCAGCCCCTCGCCGGCGTGCGCGGGCAGGCGTCGGACATCGAGATCCACGCGAAGGAGATCCTCCAGCTCCGGCACCGGATGAACGAGATCCTGTCGAAGCACACGGGCCAGGCCGTCGACAAGATCAAGGACGACACCGAGCGTGACCGCTTCCTCTCCGCCACCGAGGCGAAGGAGTACGGGATCATCGACGACGTCATCTTCCCCCGTAAGGGAGACGACAAGTAGAACGATCCTGGCCACATACGGGGGACACTGGCGGTGATTTGCCGCTGCGCGGGCCGGGGTTTAGTCTCTGGTGAGGGAAACGACGGGGTAGCAGGGTGGATCGACGGCGCGACGACGGACACGGGAACCTTCAGTGCTCTTTCTGCGGCAAGTCGCAGAAAGAGGTGAAGAAGCTCATCGCCGGTCCTACCGTCTACATCTGCGACGAGTGCATCGGCCTCTGCAACGACATCATCGCGGAGGAGGTCGACCGCGAGGACTCGTTCTCGACCGGCACCCCGCTGCCCAAGCCCGCCGAGATCAGGTCGATCCTCGACGAGTACGTGATCGGGCAGGAGCGCGCGAAGAAGGTCCTCTCCGTCGCGGTCCACAACCACTACAAGCGCATCGACTCGCGCGTCGCCGCGGACGACGTCGAGCTGCAGAAGTCGAACATCCTGCTGCTCGGCCCGACCGGCAGCGGCAAGACGCTGCTCGCCCAGACGCTCGCGCGGATCCTCAACGTCCCGTTCGCGATCGCGGACGCGACGACGTTGACCGAGGCCGGCTACGTCGGCGAGGACGTCGAGAACATCATCGTCCAGCTGCTCCAGAACGCCGACCACGACGTCGAGCGCGCGCAGCGCGGGATCGTCTACATCGACGAGATCGACAAGGTCGCGCGCAAGGGCGACAACCCCTCGATCACGCGGGACGTCTCGGGCGAGGGCGTGCAGCAGGCCCTCCTGAAGATCATCGAAGGGACGATCGCGAACGTCCCGCCCAAGGGCGGCCGCAAGCACCCGCAGCAAGACTTCCTGCAGATCGACACGACGAACATCCTCTTCATCTGCGGCGGCGCGTTCGTCGGGCTCGAGCAGATCATCGAGCAGCGCATCGGCAAGAAGAGCCTCGGTTTCGGCGCGCAGGTCACGAGCCGCAAGGACAAGAAGATCGGCGAGCTCCTCCTGCAGGTCCAGCCGGAGGATCTCATCAAGGCCGGCCTGATCCCGGAGTTCGTCGGCCGCCTCCCGGTGACCGCGACGCTCCACGAGCTCAACGAAGAGGCGCTGATCGACATCCTCACGAAGCCGAAGAACGCGCTCGTGAAGCAGTTCCGTAAGCTCTTCGAGATGGACGGCGTGAAGCTGAAGTTCACCCACGGCGCGCTCAAGGCCGTCGCGTCCGAGGCGCTCAAGCGCAACGCGGGCGCGCGGGGCTTGCGCGCCATCCTCGAGAACTCGATGTTGGACATCATGTACGACGTCCCCAGCCACGGCGGCATCAAGGAGGTCGTCGTGAACGAGGAAGTCGTGATGAAGGGGGAAGCCCCGCTCATCGTGTACGAAAAAGAAGGCGCGACCGCTTGAGGTCGCACTGACCCGGGTGCGCGATGTTCTTCCACAAGAACGACAACGACTCGGGAGGCCGAGGCGGCAAGGGCCGCACCCTCCCCCTGCTTCCCCTGCGGGACATCATCGTGTTCCCGCACATGGTCGTCCCGCTGTTCGTGGGCCGCGAGAAGTCGATCAACGCCCTCGAAGAGGCGATGAGCCAGGACAAGGAGATCCTGCTCGCCGCCCAGAAGAAGGCGAAGACGAACGATCCGACGCCCGAGGACATCTACGCGGTCGGCACCGTCGGGGTGATCATCCAGCTGCTGCGTCTGCCCGACGGGACCGTGAAGGTCCTCGTCGAGGGCAAGCGACGTTGTCGCATCGAGCGCTTCGTCCCGCACGACGACTTCTTCCTCTGCGAGGTCGCCGCGCTCGACGAGGTCAGCACCGCCTCGGTGGAGATCGAGGCGCTCATGCGCTCCGTGCAGTCCACGTTCGAGACCTACGTCAAGCTCAACAAGCGCATCGCGCCCGAGATGCTGATGCAGGTCCAGACGATCGACGACCCGGCGCGCCTCGCCGACACGATCGTGGTCCACCTGACCGCCGTGAAGCTCCACGACAAGCAGGAGATCCTCGAGACCACGGACCCGGCCAAGCGGCTCGAGCGTCTCTTCGAGCTCATGAACGCCGAGATCGAGATCCTCCAAGTGGAGAAGAAGATCCGCTCTCGCGTCAAGAAGCAGATGGAGAAGACGCAGAAGGAGTACTACCTCAACGAGCAGATGCAGGCCATCCAGAAGGAGCTGGGTGAGCGCGACGAGTTCAAGAGCGAGATCCAGGAACTCGAAGACCGCATCAAGTCCAAGCCGCTCTCCGACGAGGCGGAGGACCGCGTCAAGAAGGAGCTGCGTAAGCTCAAGATGATGCAGCCGATGAGCGCGGAGGCGACCGTCGTCCGCAACTACATCGACTGGATCCTGAACCTCCCGTGGTTCGACGTCTCCGACGAGAACTACGACATCGAGCTCGCCGAGCGGATCCTCGACGAGGACCACTACGGCCTCAAGAAGGTCAAGGAGCGCATCCTCGAGTACCTCGCGGTGCAGGCGCTCGTGAAGAAGCTCAAGGGGCCGGTGCTCTGCCTGGTCGGGCCGCCCGGCGTCGGCAAGACGTCCCTCGCGCGCAGCATCGCGCGCGCGACGGGCCGCGAATTCGTGCGTCTGAGCCTGGGCGGCGTGCGCGACGAGGCGGAGATCCGCGGCCACCGGCGCACGTACATCGGCGCCCTCCCCGGCCGGATCATCCAGAGCCTTCGCAAGGTCGGCACGAACAACCCGGTGTTCCTGCTCGACGAGGTCGACAAGATGTCGAGCGACTTCCGCGGCGACCCGGCCTCCGCGCTGCTCGAGGTCCTCGACCCGGAGCAGAACTCCGAGTTCAACGACCACTACCTCGACCTCGACTACGACCTCTCGGACGTGATGTTCGTCACCACGGCGAACACGCTGGGCGACATCCCGCTGCCGCTCCGCGACCGGATGGAGATCATCGAGCTCAGCGGCTACACGGAGTTCGAGAAGCTCAACATCGCGGTGCGCTACCTCGTCCCGCGCCAGCAGCGCGAGGCTGGTCTGCACGACGTCGACGTGGAGATCACCGAGAACGCGATCCGCACCGTCATCCACCACTACACGATGGAGAGCGGCGTGCGGAACCTGGAGCGCGAGATCGGCTCGCTCTGCCGCAAGGTCGCGCGCCAGGTGGTCAAGGACGGCGACAAGACCAAGACCTACCGCATCGCGTCGGCGGACGTCCCGCGCTACCTCGGCGTGCCGAAGTACCAGGGCAACAAGGCCGGCGAGGTCGACAGCGTCGGCCGCACCCACGGCCTGGCCGCGACGGTGTTCGGCGGGACGCTGCTCGACTGCGAGGCCGCGATCGTCCCAGGCAAGGGCAAGCAGGTGATCACGGGCCGGCTGAGCGAAGGGATGAAGGAGAGCGCGCAAGCCGCGTTGACCTACATCCGCTCGCGCCACGCCGAGCTCGGGCTCGACGAGGACTTCCACGAGAAGGTGGACGTCCACGTCCACTTCCCCGACTACATCCAGAAGGACGGGCCGAGCGCGGGGATCACCATGGCGACGAGCATCGCGAGCGCGCTGATGCGCATCCCGGTGCGCCGCAACGTCGCGATGACGGGCGAGATCACGCTGCGCGGGCAGGTGATGCCGATCGGCGGTCTCAAGGAGAAGACGCTGGCCGCGCACCGTGCGGGCATCGACACGATCCTGATCCCGAAGGAGAACCGCAAGGACCTGCGGGAGATCCCGAAGCGGGTCCTCAAGGGCCTGCGGGTCGTGCTGGTCGAGCACATGGACCAGGTGCTCCGCGAGGCGCTCGCGCTGAACGATCCGGACGCGCTCTTCCCGCGGCGCGCGCGCCCGATGGAGTACCGCGGCGGCCAGCTCGTCACGCCCGACGGCGACGGGGAGCCCTCCTCGCCGGTCCCGCAACCCACCGTCGAGGGCCCGGGCGCCCAGCAGTAGCGCCCGCCTGCGACGCGAGTCATGCTCGCGAGCCCCGGGCGGATAGCTCAGTAGGTAGAGCGCCGGTCTTACAAACCGGTGGTCGTCGGTTCGAGCCCGGCTCCGCCCATCCGGTCAGCGGCAGACGTAGCGACTGCTCATGAACGCGGCGGCGCACTCGGCGTCGTCGTTGCAGCCGGTGTAGACGCACGCGCCCGCGCGGCACTCGTAGTTGTCGTCGTCGAACGCGGGCGAGCCGGTGCGACAGTCCGCGGTGCTGGCGCAGCCGATCACGCAGTTGCGGCGCGCGATGGGGATCGGCAGCCCGGTGTTCGGCGGCTCGACGTCGCGGCACACGTACCGAGCGTCGGAGAACGTGGTGGCGCACTCGGCGTCGTCGTTGCAGCCGGTGTAGACACAGACGGAATCATCGCAAGCGTAGTTGTCGGCGTCGAACGCGGGCGAGCCGATCCCGCAGTCGGAGGAGATCGTGCACTCCTGCAGGCACTGGCCGAAGCCCGCGTCGAGCCGGCAGGTGTAGTCCGTCCGCATGAACGCCTCGCGGCACTCGGCGGCGCTCCGGCAGCCCGACCACTCGCAGATCCCAGCCGCGCAGCGGTAGTGATCCGCGTCGTAGAGGGCCGGACCGGCGGCGAGCACGCAGTCGGCCGCGGTCATGCAGCCCGTGCGACAGAGCCGGAGCGGCGGCGGACCGGCGTCGACGGCAGGCGGGGCTCCGCCGTCCGGTACCGGAGGCGAACCGTCGGGGCCGCTCGGACCGCCAGCGTCGCGCGAGGGCGACGCGGCGTCCGGGCCCGCCTCCGCGTCGAGCGGCTCCTCGGGGTGGTTGCAGGCACCGAGCGAGAGGACCAGCAAGAGGATGGTGAAGGGAGCGCGCACGCCGACAAGATACGCGAGGCCGGGGCGTCTCGCCCCGGCCGATCGTCGCAATCAGCGCCGGACCTCGTAGTCGCAGTGCCCCTCGCCGTTCCAGTGGCCGACGGTGGTCGCCGCGGCGCGCATGTGGTGCAGGAGCGTGGGCTCGGGAAGCGCGGCCGAGCCGGGATCGTACACGACGGGCGCGCCGCCTGTGTCGAGCAGGGGGTTCCCCTCGGCGTCCCGTAGGTCCGCGAGGCGCTGCCGGTCCAGCGCGTCGAGCGTCACACTCCCCTCGGCGTCGGCGACCGCGGACATCGCGTCGAAGCGCATCTGTGCGTCGTCGAGGACGAGGGAGTCGAAGAAGAGGTGATCCCAGTGCAGGGTGATCTCCGCCTCGGTCACGCCGCCGGCGCGCACGACGACCCCGTCGGTCTCGTCACCGCCGACGCAGCCGCGGTTCAGGACGTCGAGGTCGAGGCCCCACGCGAGGGTGCGCGTCACGCCATCCTTCGTCGCGGTGGCCTCGAGATAGACGGACCAGCCCTGCTCGATCATGCGCGCGCGGACGGAGGCGTCGACGGGGCCCTCGTCGATCGACGCCGCGGTGGCCGGGCGAAGGACGTAGCGCACGTCCTCCCACCGGCGCGCATCGATCCCTTCGAGGGTGTAGAGCACACGAACGCCGCCGCGCAGATCGACGAGCGAGTCGGCGCCATCGACGCTCGCGCGCGCCGCGTCCGCGCCGCGCAGCTCGAAGCCCCCGACGTTCACCACCAGCGTGGAGAACGTGAGCGACCAACCGTCGACGAAGCCGACGTCGTCGACCGGCCAGCCCTGGACGGCGGCCTCCTCGCCGCTCACCGCCACGCGCAGCGTCCCGGTCTCGCCCGCGCACGCGGTGAAGAGCAGGATCGCGCACCACGACATCATCGTCCTCGTCGGCATCTCATTCTCTCCCTTCGGGAAGCTGGTGAAGGACCTGCGCCGAGTAGGCGCCAGAGCTTCGGGCGCCGAGGCGCCACGCCCGGTGGGGCTGTAGGCTCGGCGTGAGCACGACGGGGCTCGCGAGCCCCGTGAAGTCCGCCTCGGCGAACCAGCGCGCCGGATCGACGCGGAGCAGCAGCGTGCTCCCCTCGTCGAGCGGTGGCCCCTCGACGCCGATCCCGTCGACGCGCCGGACGATGCCCGCCTCCTCGAGATCGAGGCCGCCCTCGAAGTCCACGCGCTCGCCGCCGCGCGTGGCGACCCCGCGCACGGACAGGTGATGCCCCCGCGTCGGGCCGTCGAGGGCCGCGTTCGCGCCGCGGGGCGCGTCGAGCACGACGCTCACCTCGTCGACGGCGCCGCGCAGGCCGCGCGCGATCGCGACGTCGACGCGCCCGCCGAGCGCGTCGAACGCGATCTGATCGAGGTGCTCGAAGCGCACGAGCCGACCGCCGAGCGGGTCGAAGCCCCCGTGCGCGCGGGCGCGCGACGCGCCCAGCGGCGCGAGCCACGCCATCGCGTCGTGCTCGGGCGCGTAGGCGTAGAGCGGACCGAGGAGGACCCGCGCCTCCTCGAGGACGACGCGCCAGCCGGTGGGCGTGGTGGACGCGCCGGCGCCGGTCGGCTCGATCGCGAGCCGTACGCCGACCGGGACGCCGGCGGTCGAGACGCACGACGCGACGCCGAGCAGGGCGAGCGCGACGGCACCGAGGGAGGGATCACACGGGCGCGTCTTCATGTCGGAGGCTCCGGCTCCCCCTCGAGCCACGCGAGCGGCGTCAGGTGGAGCGTGAGGGTGAGGAAGAACGTGAACGGGGCGCCGGCGACGAAGTGCTCGGCCGGCGTGAGCGACGCGGGCCGGCTCGCGTCGAAGCGGGAGACGTAGGCGAAGGACGCGCGCTCGTAGCGGACGTCGAGGAGGTTGGTGAAGAGGACGCCGATCTCCACGAAGCGCCACGCCACGTGCGCCGACGCGTCGAGCACCGCGAAGGCCCCGCCCTCGGTGCCGTTCGGGAGCGGGCGCGGCCCGAGCCACGTGAGCCCGGCCGCGACGCCGGCCGAGCACGGCTCCCCGCCGACGCGGAAGCGCGGTCGGACCGCGATGTCCGCGCGCCCCATCACGCGCGGCACGTACGGCAGCCGATCGCCCGCGGTCAGATCGAACCAGCCGGCGTCCTCGGCGAGGTTGGCCTCGGTCCACGCGACGCTCGCGCTCGCGTCGAGCCAGTCCTCGTAGGCGAGGCGGGCGAACGCGAACGCGCCGTAGCGGTTCGAGGCGCCCGCCGGCACGTTGCGGCCGCGCTCGGCGTCGAAGACGAGCTCGCGGTCGACGTAGGTGTGGAAGACGCCCGCGTGCGCGCGGAGGGAGACGACCCGCGCCTCGGAGAGCGCGAGCGCGAGGCCCGACTCGAGCCCGATCGCGCGCGCGAACGGCGCGCGCTCCCCCTCGGAGAGCGCGCGCGCGTCGCTCGAGCGCGTGCCGACGCCCGCGCTCGTCGTCCATGTCAAGCTCTCGTGCAATCGCACGCTCACCGCCCCGCGCGGCTGCAGCGCGAGCCCGAAGGCGTCGGTCGACTCCTCCGCGAGCCGCGGGCCGGTGCGATCCATCGTCGGGCGATCGCGATCGGTCACCGCGAACGCGAACGCGTCGGCGCGCACGCCACCCGAGACGCGCAGCCACGCGGCCGGGCTGAAGTCTCCGGCGATCCACGCGCCGAGGTTCGTCACGTTCAGCGACGCGTCGAAGACCGTCGCGTACGGGACGCCCCGCTCGCGGCGGATGCGGTGGGTGACGGTCTCGCCGGCGTCGTGTCGGGCGAAATAGCCGACCTCGACGTGGTGGTCCCGACCGTCCCACGGGAGCCGGACGCGGTAAGCGCCGCGCAGCCCGAGCGTCCCCGCCTCGTACCGCTCGTCGAGCCCGTCGCCGCGCGGATCGAGGAGCTGGCCGGTGAAGTTCTCTCGGACGCGGAGCTGTCGCAGACCCGCCCAGACGCTCGTCTCGAACCGCTCGAGCGGGCGGGTCCAGCGCAGCCCGACCGCGGCGAGGTAACGCGAGCCCGAGCCGCCTTGGTTCGGGTCTGCGACGCAGAAGAACGCCTCGCCGGTGCACGCGAGCCGCCCGCTGTCGACGTCGTCGCGACGCACCACGCCCGCGCTGTCGAACTGCGCGCTCTGCGCGGCCCCGAGCAAGAAGATCGAGAGGGACCGGTCGACGCGGTGCTCGAAGCGCCCGAGCGCCGCCGCGCCGAAGTGGGCGCGGTTGGGCCCGAAGCCCTGCCCGTCCCGCAGCTCGACGCCGACGAAGGTCCCCTCCGAAGCGCGCTCGGGCGCCCAGGCGAGCACGAGCCGCCGCGTGTCGAACGCGCCGTACTCCCCTCGCGCCAGGATGCCGCGGCGCTCGACGCCGAGGCGGTAGTCGATCGACCCTGCGATCGCGAAGTCGCCCTGCCGCGGATCGAACGCGCCGGGCGCGACGCGCAGGCCGCGCACGAGCTCCGGGATGAGGAAGCGCGGATCCGCGTAGCCGTGCCCGTGCGCGTTGCTCGGCTCGTTGATCGGGATGCCGTCGACGAGGATCTCGACGTCCTGGCCCTCGCCGGCGTCGAAGCCGCGCAAGAAGACCGTCGGCGCGTGCCCCTCGCCCGCGTGGTTCGCGACCAAGAGGCCCGGGGCGAGCGTCAGCATGTCTTCCGCGCTGCGGCGCGGGACGTCGCGCAGCAGCCCGAGCTCGAGGGTCAGCGCGCCGGCGGAGGCCGCCGGCGCCTCGGCCGGCACGTCGACCACCGCCGTGACGCCGAGCTCGTCGTCGTGCTCGTGAGGGTGGTCGTGGGGATGATGATGCTCGTGAGGCGCGTGCTCGTGCGGGTGGGCGTGCTCGCGCGGCGGCGTCGCGCCCTCTCCTTCGGGCGCGCGGCTCTCGGAGTCGACGGCCTCCTCCTCCACATCCGGCTCGTCCTGCGGGCCGGAGTCGTCGGCCTCGTCGTCGCTCGAGTCGCGCGCGGGCCCGTCCGGCGGCGCGGGCGCGTCGGCGGGTCGCGACGGCGCTTCGTCAGCGTCCTGGCCGCGCGCAGGGATCGCGACGAGCGCGCACGCGAGCAAGACGAGTTGTCTCGCCATCGGACGCATCAGTTCGCCCTCTTGGGCAAGGTTCTCCTCCAACGGGTGAGGCACACGTGCGCGGGCCGTCGAGCCCCGCTCGCGATCCATGCGTGAAGTCCGGTCGCGTACGGCCCGCGCCGGCGTTCGGCTCGATGATTCGCTTCGCGCGCTGCGCGAAGTGCGCTGCGCTCTGGTCGCGCAAGCGGCGATCCGCCCGCGCCCGAGAGGCTCGAGTGCCCGGGCGGCGTGAGCCATGCCGCGTGCGCTGCGCCCTCCGAGGCGCGCGAGCGGTCAGGCGACGGTCGGTGGCCCGCGCGCGCGTGGACGTCCGCGCGGCGAACCGATCACGACGCGCGGCGGCAGGGGGCGCCCGAGCGCGCCGGCGAGGCGCGGGGGCCCGACCGGCGGCAGCGCGTCGCGCGCCGGCTCGGCAGCCAGGTCGCGGTGCGCGAGCGAGCCCCGACCGTGATCGTCCATCGGCGCCGTCCAGCGCACCGCGGCGCGCGCGGCGTCCTTCGGCAGCCGCTGTGCGCGCGCGGCGTGGCGCGTCGCCCACCGTGCGCGCCAGCGCTCGAGCTGGTCGAGCCCGTGCTCACCGCCCGGCGCCGACGTGCGGTGGACGTGTCCATCCGCGGCGTGGTCCGCGCCACCGTGCGCGCCGTGGGTGTGATCGCCCCATAGATCGTGCAGGCTCACGTGGAGCGTGGGCCCGAGCTCGAAGCCGGCCACCCAGACGCCGAGCGCGAGGGCCGCAGAGAGGGCGCGAGGGAGCCGCCGAGCCACGCGCGCATCATGCCACCGTCCACGCCGTCCCCCAAGGTCGGCCCGCGGGCGCGGGTACTCTCCGCGTGACCGCCACCGCACCGCACCTCCGGCTCGTACCCACGCCAGCGCCCGAGCCGCCGCTCGGCCAGCTCCTCGACGGCCGCTACGTGCTCGAGTCGGTCCTCGGCGAGGGCGGGATGGGGGTCGTCCACCGCGCGCGCCACGCCGCGCTCGGCAAGGCGGTGGCGATCAAGGTGCTGCGCCCCGAGGTCTCGCGTGACGGAGCGGTGCTCGCACGGTTCGAACGAGAGGCGCGCGCCGCGAGCGCGATCGGCAGCCCGCACATCTGCGATGTGAGCGACTTCGGCACCCTCGCGGACGGCTCGACGTACTTCGCGATGGAGCTGCTCGACGGCCCCTCGCTCGCGCGCGTCCTGCGCGAGACGGGCCCGCTGCCCTCCGCGCGCGTGATCCGCATCGCCAAGCAGCTCTGCGACGCGCTCGGCGCCGCGCACGCGGTCGGGATCGTCCACCGCGACCTCAAGCCCGACAACGTCCACCTCGTGCGGCGCGGCGACGACCTCGAGTTCGTGAAGGTCCTCGACTTCGGCATCGCGAAGGTCGGCGCCGGGGGCGAGGCGAAGATCACGGTCGCAGGCCAGGTGTTCGGGACGCCGCACTACATGTCGCCCGAGCAGTGCGCTGGATACGACGTGGACGCGCGCACCGACGTCTACGCGCTCGGGGTCATGCTCTACGAGATGGCGTGCGGCCGGCTGCCGTTCGACGCCGACAACCTGATGGGGCTCTTGACCAAGCACGTCTACGAGCAGCCGATCGCGCCGAGCGAGCTCGGCCTCGCGCTCGCGATACCCCCGGGGCTCGAGGCCATCATCCTGCGATGCCTCGCGAAGGCACCGGGCGGCCGCTACGCGAGCATGGCCGCGCTGCGCGCCGACCTCGAGGCGCTCGAGCGCGACGAGACGCCGCGCGCGGTCTTCGAGGCGGTCGCGGAGCGCCGGCCGGCCGCGGCGCGCGCGCGCACTGAGCCGCTCCTCGCCCCGCCGGCTCCGCACGCCGCGCCGCGGCGGCGGCACGCGCCACGGTTCGCCGCGGCCGCCGCCCTCGCGGTGGTGGCGCTCGCGGGCGTCGCGTTCGCGGCGCGCCCGATCGCCACGCGCACGGTCCTCGTCCCGTCGAAGCGCGCCCTCGCGAAGCCCCCCGCCGAGACCACCGCACCGATCGCGCGCGAGACCGCCGACGGCGTCGCGGCCGACGAGCTCGGGCGGCAGGCGGCGGCGCCCGCGACGCTGCTCCTCTCGACGGATCCGCCGGGCGCCGAGGTCTTCGCGCCGGACGGCTCGCTCGTCGGGACCACGCCGGTCGCCGTCCTGCGGCCCGCGGTCGGCGCGCCGCCGCTCGAGTACCGCATCCGCCTGCGCGGCCATCGCGAGCGCGCGGTGCCCGTCGGCGCGGGCGGCGCCCCCGAGGTCACGCTCGCGCTGAGCCGGCTCGGCCGCCCCACGCGGCCGGATCCGACCGCGAGCACGGCCACGACGCTCTCCACCACGACCACCTCCACCGCCGGCTTCGACACGGCCGAGCCGGTGGAAGAAGATCTGATCGACCCGTTCCGCCGCCGGCCGCGCTGACCAGCCTCCCCGGCGCGGTCCCCGCTTGGCGCCTTCGCGCCTCTGCGCGAGGTCTCTTCCTGCGCGGCATCCTCGCGCCGCGGGAGCGCCGATCAGGGCAAGAGCCCGAACGGGATCACCGGCGTCGCCGCCTCGAGGATCTGCTGCTGAGGGACCTCCCCGTCGTAGGTGAAGTCCACCGTCCAGCCGACGTTCTCGACGTGGGCGCTGCCCTCGAGCTGGTAGGGCACCGGGCCGCTCATCGCGAGCAGGGCGAGCTCGGGGAGGTTCCCGACGGGGACGACGATGTCGGTCTCGATCGTCACCGGCTCGTTCGGCGGCAGATCCACCGACTGCGGGACGTCGACCTCTCCGTAGTCGGTCCCCCCGATGCGAGCGCGCACGCGCAGCGCGTCGAGGTGGATCGTCTCGGAGTGCCGCTCGTTCGTGGCGATCAGGCGGACGGCGAGCGTGAGGCCGGCGACGCCGACCGAGCGCACCTGGATCTGGTCGGTCCGCAGCGTCGGCAAGCGTCCGGCGATGCACCCGGCGAACAAGAAGAGCGCGAGGGCGGGCACGATCGTTCTCCGCATGGCCGCAAGCCTCACATTGTCGTGGGCTCCGCGCTCGACTTTTCGAACCGCGGGCCTCACCTCGTGCGCGCTTGCCATCGAACCTCCGGCACCCCAGAAAACCGCTTGCCCACCGCCGCGCCGAGCCCTACTAACTCCCGGTCACTGACTGACCGTCAGTCACAACGCTCACGTCACGAAGGGCACCGTGGCCAACGCAGCCATCCGCCGGGAACGTCGCAAGCACGAGCGCCGCGAGGCCATCCTCGAGGCGGCGGCGCGCGTGCTCGGGGAGAAGGGCCCACACGCGGCGACCATGGACGACGTCGCCGAAGCCGCCGAGGTCTCGAAGGGCACCGTCTACCTCTACTTCCCGAGCAAGGAGGACCTGTTCCTCGCGCTCGCGCACGGACCGCTCGACGCGACGCTCGAGCGCTTCGCGGCGCTCGACGTCGACGGCCAGAGCGGGCTCGCGGCGCTCCGCCGGCTCGTCGAGGTCCACCAGGAGACGACGAAGGAGCACGCGTCGCGCATGCGCGTCGCGATCGGCGCGATGTGCGCCGGCTTCGACCCGAGCCCCGACGCCCCAGGGCTGCGCGACTACGGCAAGCGCGTGCAGAAGCTCCGCGCGACGTACCTCGAGGTGATCCGGCGAGGGATCGCGGACGGCTCGCTCCGCGCCGACCTCGACCCCGAGGAGGTCGCGGCCGGGCTGTGGGCGGCGATGTTCGGCGCCGCTTCATCCGGATGAACGCCGCGCGGTTCCACGCGCGCATCGGCGACGCCGCGCCGCCCTACCCGCTCGAGGCGATCCACGTCGCCGTTTCGAAGCTCTTGTTCCGGGCGATCGCGGCGCCCGGCGCGGAGGTCCCATGAGCCCTCGACGACGCCTCTCGCTCGCCCTCGCGGGCGCGCTCGCGTCCGCCTGCCAGCTCCACGACGTGGCGGCGAGCCCGCTCCCCCCGGTCGACCTGCCCGACGGCTACACCGCCGGCGGCGAAGACGAGGACGGCCGCGACGTGGACCCCGACCGCTGGTGGCTCTCGTTCGGCGACCCCGAGCTCACCTACCTCGTCGAGGAGGCGCTCGCGCGCAACTTCCAGCTCGGCGCCGCGTGGGCGCGGCTCGAGCAAGCGGAGCGCGGGGTCCAGGCCGCGTCTTCGGCGTGGTGGCCGCAGATCAGCGCGCAGCTCGACGCCGCGCGACGCCGTCAGGTCGTCGTGTTCGGTGCGCTCGGACGCCAGGAGTTCGAGGTCGACTCCTTCGGCATCTCGCTGCCCGTGAGCTACGAGCTCGACGTCTGGAACCGCGTGGGGCACAGCGTCGCCGCCGGGAGCCTCGAGGCCGTCGCCGCGCGCGACGACGTGGAGACGCTCGCGATGACGATCGCCGCGAGCGTCGTCGAGGCGTGGCTGGAGCTCATCCAGCAGCGCTCCGTGCGCGCGCTCCTCGACGATCAGCTCGAGACCAACCGCATCTACTCGGAGCTCGTCGCGCTGCGCTTCGCCCACGGGCTCGGGACCGCGCTCGACGTCCACCAGCAGCGCCAGCAGTTCGAGGCGACGCAGGCGCAGCTCGCGCAGGCCGACGGCGCCGAGCGCGTCGCGCGCCTGCAGCTCGCGGTGCTCGTCGGCCGGCCACCCGGCGCGTTCGCCGCGGACCGCATCGGCTCGCTCCCCGAGCCGACCGTCCTGCCGCCGCCGCCGCCGCTGCCGCGCACCGGCATCCCCGCGCACCTCTTGTTGACGCGGCCCGACGTGCGCGCCGCGCGGCGCCGCGTCGAGGCGCAGGACCACCGGGTCGGCGCGGCGATCGCCGATCTCTTCCCCGCGCTGCGCTTCAACGGCGCGATCGGGCTCTCGTCGCCGACGCTCGAGGGCCTGGTCACGAGCCTGGTCTACTCGATCGGCGGGAGCATCCTGGCGACCGTGCTCGACGGAGGCCGGCGGGACGCGGAGATCCGCGCCAACCGCGCCGCGCTGCGCGAGCGCCTGCAGATGTTCGGGCACACCCTGTTGACCGCGATGCTCGAGGTCGAGAGCGCGCTCGCGCGCGACCGGCAGATCGAGTCTCAAGGCGAGCGGCTCGAGGAGCAGCTCGCCGCCGCGCGCTCCGCGCTGACGGAGTCCCGCCGCCGCTACTCCGAGGGCCTGAGCGACTACCTCCCCGTCCTCACGTCGCTCGCGGCGGTGCAGCAGCTCGAGCAGATCGTGCTGACGACGAAGCGCGCCCGGCTCTCGCAGCGGGTCCAGCTCGCGCGCGCCCTCGGCGGCGCGTGGACCCGCGAGCTCGAGCCGCCGCGGCTGCCGATGCCGCGACGAGGCGACCGTGACGCCGACGAGGACGCGTCGAGCGAGCCGGCGGAGGAGGCCCGATGAGCGGTGACAGCGAGCCCGAGCCCTCGACCACCGAGCCCGCGTCCGATCCGCCGGAAGCCGCCCGGCCGAGCATCGTCGCGCGGATCTTCGCCGTGCTCATCCCGGCGGTGATCTGCCTCGCCGGTGCTGGCCTCGCCGCGGTCCTCGTCGCGACGCGGCCGACCGCCGAGCGCGCGGCCCCGGAGCAAGCCGGCCTGCCCGTCCGCGTCGAGACGCTACAGCCGACCGACGAGCGGGTGGTCGTCCGCGCGCAGGGTCAGGTCATCGCCGCACGCCAGGTGATCATGCAGCCCGAGCTGAGCGGGCGCGTGACCTGGATGAGCCCCGAGCTCGTGCCCGGCGGGCGCTTCCGCGCCGGCGACACGCTCGTGCGCATCGACGCGCGCGACTACCGCACCGCGCTCGAGCAGCAGCAGGCGCAGATCGAGAACAGCAACCTGAGCGTCACGACGGAAGAGAGCCGGCGCCTGATCGCGGAGCGCGAGTGGGCCCTGCTCGAGCGGGAGCGCAACGCGGCGAGCGAGGCGGGGCGGCAGCTCGCGCTGCGCGAGCCGCAGGTGCGGGCGGCGCAGGCGTCGCTCCGCGCCGCGCAGAGCGGCCTCAGGCAAGCGCAGACCAACCTCTCCCGCACGGTGCTGCGCGCGCCGTTCGACAGCCTCGTGATCGGCGCCAACGTGGACGTCGGGCAGCTCGTCGGCCCGAGCTCGCAGGTCGCGACGCTCGTCGGCACCGCGCACTTCTGGGTGCGCGTGTCGATCCCGATGGAGCAGCTCCAGCACGTCCACCTCCCGCGCGGCGACTCGCCGGGCTCGCCGGTGATCGTCACGCAGCGCGTCGGGCAGAGCGGCCGCGTGGTGCGCAACGGGCGGGTGATCCGGCTGCTCGGCGACCTCGATCCCGTCGGCCGCATGGCGCGCGTCCTGGTCGAGATCGACGACCCGCTCGGTGGTGAACGCGAGCTGCCCATGCTCCTCGGCGCGTATGTCGACGTCGAGATCCAGGCGGGCATGCTCGAGGGCGTATTCCGGATCCCGCGCGCCGCCCTGCACGCCGACGACCGTGTCCACCTCTTCGGCGGCGGCGCGCTCGCGCTCGCCCCCGTGGAGATCGCGTGGCGCGACGAGGACACCCTGCTCGTGCGCGGCCTGCGAGCGGGCGACGAGCTGGTGCTCAGCCCCATCTCGCCGCCGATCGCGGGGACGCCGCTGCGCCGCGCCGAGGCACGGGAGACCACCGCCTCCGCCGAGGGGGCGCAGGCGCCGTGACCGAGCCCGCCCACGACGACGACGACGGCGCGTCGGAGCGGGGCGCGCTCGCGTGGATGACGAAGAACTCCGTCGCCGCGAACGTCCTGATGCTCTTCCTGATCGCGGGCGGCCTCTTCGCCATCCCGCGCATCAAGCAAGAGGTCTTCCCCGAGTTCGAGCTCGACCTCGTCCTCATCAACGTGCCCTACCCCGGCGCCTCGCCCGAGGAGGTCGAGCAGGCCGTGATCCTGCCCGTCGAGGAGGCGGTGCGCGCGGTCGACGGCATCAAGGAGGTCCGCTCCACCGCCACCGAGGGCGTCGGCGTCATCACCTGCGAGCTGCTGCTCGGCGCCAACGGCGACCGCGTGCTCGCGGACATCAAGAGCGCGGTCGACCGCGTCACGAGCTTCCCGGCCGATGTCGAGCGGCCGGTCGTCACCCGGCCGCAGATCCGCGGCGAGGTCATCTCCGTCGTCGTGTACGGCGAGGCCGACGAGGCGTCGCTGCGCACCCTGGCCGAGCGCGTCCGCGACGACCTGCTCAACGACGACGGCATCACCACCGTCGACCTCAGCGGGATCCGCCCGCTCGAGATCTCGGTCGACGTCCCGCAAGACACCTTGCGATCCTACGGGCTGACGCACCGGGACGTGGCCGACGCGATCCGCGCTGCCTCGATCGAGCTGCCCGGCGGCGCGCTGCGCACGCCGAGCGGGGAGATCCTGATCCGGACGACGGAGCGTCGAAACCGCGGCGCCGAGTTCGAGGACATCGTCGTGCGCATGCGGCCGGACGGCTCGCGGATCACCGTCGGCGACCTCGGTGAGGTCGTCGACGGCTTCCGCGAGGTGGACACCGCCGCCTCGTACAACGGGCAGCGCGCGGTGATGGTGCGGGTGTTCCGCGTCGGCGAGCAGACGCCGCTCGACATCGCGGCGACGGTGCACGCGTACATCCAAGAGCACGAGGCGAGCCTGCCGCCAGGCGTCCACTTCGCGACGTGGAACGACCGCTCCGAGTTCTACGCGCAGCGGATCGACCTCCTGCTCCGCAACGCCTACCTCGGCCTGATCCTGGTGCTCGTCTGCCTGGGCCTGTTCCTCGAGATCCGGCTCGCCTTCTGGGTCACGCTGGGCATCCCGATCTCGTTCATCGGCTCGCTCGTGTTCCTGCCGATGGTGCCGAACGCGTCGATCAACATGATCTCGCTGTTCGCCTTCATCCTCACCCTGGGGATGGTCGTAGACGACGCGATCGTCGTCGGCGAGGCCATCTACACGAAACGGAGCCAGGGCATGCCGCCGATGCAGGCGGCGATCGAGGGCGTCCGCGAGGTCTTCGCCCCCGTCATCTTCGCGATCCTGACGACCTGCATCTTCTTCGTTCCGCTCCTGCTCGTGCCGGGGACGTTCGGGAAGTTCTTCATGCAGATCCCGATCGTCGTGATCCTCGTGCTCCTGCTGTCGCTGGCGGAGTCGCTGCTGGTCTTGCCCGCGCACCTCGGCCACCTCGAAGGGACGCGCAAGTGGCTGTGGGGGATCACGATCGTCGTCGGGATCGCGATCCCCGTCGCCTACCGGATCACGGGGCAGTGGCTCTTCCCGCTGCTCTTCATCTTCGGCATCTGCCTCGCCGTCCTCGTCTTCACGTACAGCAAGACGCTCCAAGGCATCCAGCAGCGCTTCAGCCGCCTCGTCGAGTGGCTGATCGAGAAGACGTATCGCCCCGTCCTGTCGTTCGCGCTGCGGCACCGCTACGTCACGCTCGCGACGTCCGTCGCGCTCTTGCTCGGCGGGATCGGCCTCGTCGCGGGCGGCCGCGTCGAGTGGGAGTTCTTCCCGAAGATCGACAGCGACATCGTCACCGCCACCGTCAACATGCCGTTCGGGACGCCGGCCGCGGAGACCGAGCGAGTGCAGCGCCAGATCCTCGCGGTGTCGCGCGACGTGGTCGCCGAGCTCGAGCGAGAGGCCGGCGAGGGCGTCGTGCGCGGCCGCTTCGCGCTGCTTGGCTCGACCGGCGCCGGCGGCGGCGGCCCGGCGCCGGGTATGGTCTCGAGCGGCGGCCACATCGCGGAGGTCGCGGTGTTCTTCGCGCCGTCCGACCAGCGCTCGTTCACGGCGCGCGAGTTCGCCGAGGCCTGGCGCGCGCGGCTGGGCGAGATCCCGGGCGTCGAGTCGCTCGCGTTCCAGTACAGCACGGGCGGGCCTGGCGGCGCCGACATCGACTTCCAGCTCAGCCACCCTCGGCTCGACGTGCTCGAGCGCGCCTCGGCGGAGCTCGCGCGGCGGCTCGGCCGCTACGCCGGTGTGCGCGAGATCGACGACGGCTTCCGCGACGGCAAGGAGCAGCTCGACTTCACGCTCCGGCCCGAGGCGCGCGCGCGCGGCATCACCGAGCAGATGCTCGCGAGCCAGCTCCGCAACGCGTTCTACGGCGCCGAGGCGCTGCGCGAGCAGCGCGGCCGCGACGAGATCCGCGTGTTCGTCCGGCGGCCCGAGTCGGAGCGCAGCTCGATCGCGGACGTGGAGCGCCTGCTCGTGCGGACCCCGGACGGCGGCGAGATCCCGCTGACCGAGGCGGCGCACATCACACGCGGCCGCTCCTATACCGAGATCCGCCGGCTCGACGGGCGCCGGCGCGCGAACGTGACCGCGTCGGTGCAGTTCGGCACGAACGCCAGCCGCGTCCAGCAGCAGGCGCAGGCCGAGCTCGTCCCCGAGCTGCTGCACGACTTCCCCGGCCTGCGCATCGAGCCGGGCGGTGACGCGCGACGCCAACAGGAGACGATGGCCGCCCTCGGCGCCGGCTTCGGGATGGCGATGCTCGCGATGTTCGCGCTGCTCGCGGTCGCCTTCCGGAGCTGGCTGCAGCCGTTCATCATCGGCGCGGCGATCCCGTTCGGGTTCGTGGGCGCCGTCCTCGGGCACGTGCTGCTCGGCTACAACATGAGCCTGATGAGCATGATGGGCTTCGTCGCCCTCGCGGGCGTCGTCGTCAACGACTCGCTCGTGCTGGTCTCCGCCGTGAACGACTTCCGCCGGAACGAGGGCCGCGGCGTCGTGGAGGCGGTGACCGCGGGCGGCACGCGCCGCTTCCGGCCGATCCTGCTCACCTCGCTCACGACGTTCCTGGGCCTCTCGCCGATGATCCTCGAGACGTCCGTCGGCGCGCGCTTCCTCATCCCGATGGCGCTCAGCCTCGGCTTCGGCGTGCTGTTCGCGACGTTCATCACGCTGCTGCTCGTCCCCGCGCTCTACCTGATCATCGAGGACGTGGGCCGCGTCGTGCGGCGCATCGTCCGCTTCGTCCGCGAGGGCATCCGCGGCCGAGCCGACGCCGTCGCCGCCCCGCCCGCCCCGGCCGCCGAGGAGTGAGCGCGCCTGCGGGTTGGAACGCGCGCGTTCGTCCCGCGTGCAGGAGGGTTGGAACGACCCCTCCAGCCAACGCAGCGGACCAACTCAGCGGACGAGGAGCTGTCGCACGCTCGACGTGTTGACGGCGCGACCGCCCGCGCTGCGGCCGACGATCCAGTCGGGCGGGGGCCCGCCACGCGGCGTCCCGAAGAGGAGATCGCCTGGCGCGCTCGGGGCGCTGAAGCCCTGCGGGTTGCGGCCCGTCGCCGCGCGCGCCTGGCAGTCCGCGTAGCAATAGAGCGCCTGCCCGGCCTCGCCGCCGGGGAGCCCGCCCGGCGGCGCGCACGCCGCCGCGGCCTGCGTCCCCTGCTCGGCGCGCACGCGCACGTAGAGGTCGACCCGGCGGGCGTCGCGGCACTGACCACGCCCCTGCTCACCGCTCTCGCGCGCCGGCGTCGGGCAGCTCGCGCCGGGGTGCGCGCTGCGCCAGCTCGTCAGCCAGTCCGCCCCCGCGCCGATCGGCGCGAGCTCGTACGCGCCGCCGACGGCGCGCGCCATGCCGCGGCGCAGCTCTCGCCCCGCGAAGGCGGCGCGGCACCACGAGAGCCGCCGGTTCCACAGCCCCGCGCGCTCGGCCTCGGACGGCGTCCCCTCCGGGACCGTCCAGCGCAGCCCCTCGTCCAGCGAGAGCTCGCGCTGCAGCTCGGGACACGGATCGGAGATGAACTCGCTCTCCGTCGAGAGCCGCTGCTCGTCCACCGAGCCGATCGACACGATCTCGACGCCCGCGACGTGCCGGCTCATCGCGCTCGCGAGGAGGTGGCGCGCGAGGATCTGCCCGATGCACTCGAACGCGGTGCCCGCGCTCCCGTCCATGCAGGTGACGGGGCGGTCCGGCGGCGCGAGGTAGTGGCCGGACCGGAACGTCGCGTCCGAGCCGCACCACACGTGCCAGACGAGCGGATCGTCGTCGACGATCTCGATCGAGCAGAGCTCCACGAGCGCGCCTGCGACCTCGTCGACGGCGCGGAACGCGGCGCTCACCGCGCTCGGGCTCAGGCGCGCGAGGCACTGCTGCTCTGCGCGCCGGATGGCGGGGATGTCCCCGCCGTCGGTGCGGCCCCAGCGCGTCGGGCTGAGCCGCGCCGCCGCGCGCGGCGCCGGCGCGGGGTACGGCGCGCGGCACGCGGACGCCGAGATCAGGAGCAGCGCGAGCGCGGCGCGCATCAGCGGCCTCCGGCGAGGTCGACGAGCGTCGCGAGGTTCAGGCCGACGAAGAAGCTCACGATCGGGTCGTCGATCGAGCTCGTCTCCGCCGCGCCGTGCAGCATGCCGCCGACGGTCAGGATGCGCGGCAGGTACTCCGGGATGCCGAAGCTCAGCGCCCAGGAGAGCGACACGCCGAGGCGCGAGGCCTCGGCGCCGATCATCCCCTGCGGGAACGCGACGCCCATCGTCAGGTTCACGCCGATCTCCAGCGCGATGAAGCGGATCGACGGGGTCATGCGGAACCACGCGAGCGGCAGCATCAGGCCCATCGCCACCGGATCGTTGGCGAAGACCACGGCCTGCGTGTCGCCGAGCAGGCCGAGCTCGAGGCCCAGGAAGTCCTCCACCGTCTCGGCGATGAACGCGCGGCTCGGGCGGGAGCGGAAGCGCGCCTGCGCGAGGCAGGCGGGGACCTGGTCGTCGCCGCGGGAGGCGAGGAGGAACACGTCGAAGGTCGCGTCGGCGAGGAGCGCGTCCGGATCCGGCGGCGCCTGCTCGCGCAGCTCGGCGAGCCCCACCTCGGGGCAGCGACCGTCGCGCGTCACCCACCCGAAGAGCGCGGGCGGGCGTGCCCCGCCGAGCAGCCCCCGCACGCCGGCGAGCAGCGGCACGTCCGCGCCGAAGCTCTGCCCGCCGTTCATCCGCTCGAGCGCCGCGCGCACCGGCGCCGACGTCGAGACGCGGAACGCGAGCTCCTGGCGCGGCCGGATGTACGCGAACGTGTCGCGCTCGTCGCGCGGGATCGCGCGCCAGGGGCAGACGAGCCCCTCCGAGGCGGCGCAGTCCATCGCGTTCTCGTCGGCGCCCGCGTAGAGCCCGACGGGGTGCCACTCGTGCGCGGGATCGAGCACCGGCAGGCGCAGCCGCGCGAGCGCCTGGGGCGAGGCGCAGCCGACGCCGCCGCCCTGCCGCACCTCGAGCAGACCGGGGCGCAGCTCGTACTCGGCGCCGCCGGGCGTGACCGGCGACAAGGGGGCGCCATCGATCAGCACACAGAGGCCGTGGCCCTCGAGGGTGACGCGATCGCCGGCCACCGCGACGCGCTCGGGCGGCGCCTCCGAGGCGCCGGCGGCCGGCAAGCGGAAGCAGTCGCCCGCCTCGGGCAGCTCGCGATCGGGCTCACCCGCGCTCATCCGCTGCGGCGCATGCCGCAAGCAGAGTTGCGCCGGTACGTCCCCCGCGCCGCCCGCGGCCTCGCCCGCCGTCTGCGCGAGCGACGCGAGCATCGCGCACGCGCTGCCCGCCGGCGCGATCGCGCCCGCCGCCACCGCCTGCGCCTGGTGGTAGCTCGGCGTCAGGCACACCCCGAGGTCCGAGAAGACGTCCCGCCAGTCGGCGCTCGTCGGCACGAGCGCGTCCGCCGCGTCACCGTAGAGGCGGCGCATCACCTCGCGCACGACGGAGTCGGGGAGCCGAACGCTCGGCGCGTCGCTCGCCTCGAGCTCGACGTTGCCGACGATGGTCGGCCGCTCGCCCTCCCCCCGGCGCGCGAGCCAGAGCACGCCCGCGTCGGCCGCGGTGCGCAGCTCCGGCCACAGCAGCTCCTGCGTGTGGACGTGCGCGGTCGGCGCGAGGAGGAGCCCGGGACCGTCTGGCGCCCACCGCGCCGCGAAGAGCAGCGGCGCGCCCGCCTCCCCCGCGCCCGCGCGGCGCAGGTGCGCCTGCAGCGGGGTGATCACGCGCTGGGTACGGAACACGCCGACGCGCAGCGCGACGTCGCTGCCCGGCCGCGCCGCGTAGATGCTCCAGTCGCCTTGCGGGAGGTCGAGCGAGGAGGCGCCGACCGAGAGCACGTGCGCAGGCGGCGCGCCCGCGAGGAGCGTGCCGCCCACGCCTGCCGCGACGCGCAGCTCGAGCCGCCCCGCGTCGCACTGCGCGCTCGCCTCGCGGACCACGCGCAGCCCACCGCTGCCCGCCTCGGGCACGACCCGGAACCCGAGCTGCTCCTCGACCAGGTAGTGCGCGCAGTACCGGAGCATCAACGTGTGTTGCTCGGCGCGCGCCGCGCGCCGTCGCGCGTACACGAGGCGCGGATCGCCCGCCGGGGCCGCGCCGGCGCCCGCGACGTGGCGGTAGATCTCCACGAAGTCCGCGTCGCGCCCGGCGAGCGCGCCCGGCGCGACGTAGCTGCCGCCCGCGCTCAGCGCGTACTCGCACGCGGCCGAGAGGCGGACCGTCTCGTGGAGCGACACGAGCCGCTGCGCGGGCCCGGCGGCGGCCCCCGCGGAGGCGAAGCACGCCTCCTGCGCGGACGCGCGCCCGGTCGGCGAGAGAGCGAGACACAGCGCGAGCGAGAGCGCGGCCTGGGTTCGTCGGGTCATCGGCGGCCTATCATCGCGCGGTGACCGCCCCGCGCAACCGAATGCGATCTATCCTGAGGGGCGGGACATGAGCCAGCGCGTCGCGTACCTGGAGCACGATCCCGAGGAGGGGCAGCCGCCGCACCGCGTCCACCTCACGACGTGGCCCTTCCGCATCGGCCGCAGCAGCGAAGCGGAGCTCACCATCCACTCCCGCCGCATCTCGACGCTGCACGCGGAGATCGTGCGCGTCCCCTCGGGGTTCGTCTTGCGCGACCTCGGATCGACGAACGGCACCTTCCTCAACGGCAAGAAGATCCGCGAGGCGTGGCTCAGCGCAGGCGACGTCGTCCACATCGCTCACCGCGAGCTCCGCTTCGGGATCGCCGACGCCGGCGACGAGCCGTTCGAGCCGACGCTCGCGCAACACAGCGGCCAGCAACGTCTCTTGCGAGAGACGAACGATCTGTTCCGCATCCTCTCCGAGCGCGCCGTCGCCGCCGTGTTCCAGCCCATCGTCACGCTCGGCGACGGCGCGGTCGTCGGCTTCGAGACGCTCGGGCGCCCCGCGGTCCCCGAGCTCGAGTACTCCGTCGGCGAGCTCCTGCGCATCGCGAGCGAGCGCGGCGAGGCGGTGCGCCTCTGCCAGCTGTTCCGCGACGTCGCGGTCGAGCGGGCGCTCGCGTTCCGCTCGCCGCGCGCGATCTTCTTCAACCTCCACCCCAAGGAGATGGAGAGCGGCGAGGCGCTCACCGCCGCGCTCGAGCAGATGGGGCGCGTCATCGACGCCGGCCATCGCTCGGTCCTCGAGGTGCACGAGTCCGCGGTCACCGAGGGCCGCGCGATGAGCGACCTGCGCGAGCGCCTGCGCGAGCGGCGCATCGAGCTCGCGTACGACGACTTCGGCGCCGGCCAGTCGAGGCTGATGGAGCTCGTCGAGGTCCCGCCGGAGTACCTCAAGCTCGACATCACGCTCGTGCGCGAGATCGATCGGTCGAGCCGTCGTCAAGATCTCGTGCGGGCGCTGGTCGCCGTCCTCGCCGACCAAGGCATCGCCGTCCTCGCCGAGGGCATCGAGCGCCCAGAGGAAGCCGAGGCCTGCCGCGCGCTCGGGTGCACGCTCGGGCAGGGCTACCACTTCGGCAGACCGGCTCCGCTCGAGCGCTGGGACCAAGAGGGCTGAAGGTCTGTCGAGGAAGCTCCCGTCGCCCCGCGGCCGAGTCAGAAGAGGACGGGGGCCTGCGTGGTCACCCCCGCACCCCAGAACTGCGTCGCCCCGGTGGCGGTCGTCACGACCTCCGTCGCGCCCGTCGCGCGGTCGAGGCGCAGGAGCCGGCCCATGTTGTCGAAGCCGAAGACGTCCCGGCCCCAGTACCCGAGGCCGAAGAGCTGGCGGAAGTCCTCCGCGCCGCTGCGCACGGGGCCGACGACGGTGACGGTGCTCGAGCCGTCACGCGCGAAGAGGATCCGCGCGAGCACGTCGCCCGGGTAGTCCGAGCGCCGCAGCGTCGCGAAGGTGCCGAGCCCGTCGATGCTCACGATGTCGCCGCTCGAGAGCCAGCCCTCCGGGTAGGTCCCGAGGCGCCGCGTGCGCGCGGTGACGCGATCGACCGCGTAGACCACGCCCTCGTTCGTCGCGCCGACGAGCATCTCGGTTCCGTCCGGGCTCTCGCTCGGGGTCAAGAAGCTCAGCGCGAACAGACGCTCGGTGGCGAGATCGAAGTCCCCGACCACCGTCACCACGGCGGTCAGCGGGTCGACCGCGAACAGCGTCTCGTCGCCGGAGGTGAAGACCGCGCCCGCCGCGTCGACGGCGAGGTCGAGCATGAACCCCGCGGGGGTTCCGTCGGCATGGCGGAACACGCCGATCTCGCTGACCGTGTTCGTGTAGGGGGAGAACGTGTAGAGGGTGTCGCGCGAGTGCGCGTAGATGAGCACGTCGTCGAGCCGGGGCCCGGCGTCCTGCGGCGGCCCGGCGTCGCGGGGCTGCGGGAGGTTCGCGTCCCAGCCCGCGTCGGGGAGATCGACCCCGGTGTCGGCCGAGATCATCGGCGGGTTGCGCACCGCGCACGACGTGATGAAGAGGGCGAGCCAGAGGAGCGCGAGCCGTTGCTGCATAAGGGTCGGGGGATCTAGCGCCGCGGAGCCGCTCGCGCGAGCCGACGCATCAACGCGCGGCCGCCCCGCCGATCCGGCGCGCCTCGAGCGAGGCGATCGCCCGCCCTACCCCCGTGCGCGGGTCGATCGTCAGGAGCTGGCCGTCGCAGGTGAAGCCGTAGAGCGTCTCGCCGAACGGCGCGAGGCCCCACACGCACGCGAACCCGATGAGACCCACCGCGAACGGCGCCCTCCCGTCGTCGGGCACCTCGTAGAGCAGGTCGGGGCCAGCGGAAGGAACGCCCGGCCGGTCGCTGACCGTGACGAGCATCCGTCCGTCGATGAACGCGATGTCGCCGCTCGCGCCCATCCCGGGCGGGAAGCGCGTGATCGCGCGCACGGCCAGCGTGTCGGGATCGATCGCGTAGATCTGTCCGTCCCCCGCGACGACGAGCTCGCGATCCGGCGTGACGTCGAGCGCGACCGCGCGCTCCGGGAGCGGGGCGAGGTAGGTGGCGCGGCCGTCGTCGACGTCGAGGAGAAACAGCGAGCTGGTGCTGATGCCGAAGAGCCGGCCGTCCGGGTGCAGCGCGACGTCGGTGAGCGAGACGTCCGCGGGCGCGATCCGCCGCATCGCGCCGCCCGGCAAGTCCACCTCGTAGAGGAACGACGGGTCGAAGACGATCGCGCGCGCGACGCAGCCCACGATCGGATCGCAGCGGTGGCTGAGCGGACAGAGATCGCGACGTGGCTCGGCGACGCAGGCGCGGCGCGCCTCGTCGCACGCGTCCACGGTGCACGCGACGCGATCGTCGCACGCGCGCCCCGGGTAGACGCACCCGAGCGCGGCGTCGCAGCGCCCCTCGCCCGCGCAGTACAGGCCGTCGTCGCAGCGCTCGTCGCGGACGGATCGGACGCACCGCCCGCGCACGCAGCGCTCCTCGGTGCAGGCGACGCCGTCGTCGCAGTCGGCGTCCACGCGGCACTCCGGCGGCGCCGCGTCGAGCACCGCGTCGAGGTCGAGCGGCTCGAGCTCGGTCCGGGCGCCGCACGCCGCGGCGAGGATCGAGAGAGCGAGCACGGCGCGCACGCGCATGTCCATGCCACGCCGCGTCGATCGAGTACAGTGCCCTCCCCGATGCCCGACCCGCGGCCCCGCTACATGACGCCCGAAGGCCACGGCGCCCTGGTGAACGAGCTCGGCGAGCTCGGGCGCGAGCGCGAGCGCGTGGTGCGCGGCGTCGCGGACGCGGCCGCCGAGGGCGATCGCTCGGAGAACGCCGAGTACATCTACGGCAAGAAGCGCCTGCGCGAGATCGATCGGAAGCTGCGCGCCGTCTCGCAGGCGCTCGACGCCGCGGTCGTGGTCGATCCGCGCGAGGATCGCGGCGACCGCGTGTTCTTCGGCGCGACCGTCGTCCTCGAGGACGAGGGCGGCGAGACGGTCACCTACCAGCTCGTCGGCGAGCACGAGACCGACGCGGCGCGCGGCCGGATCAGCTACCGCTCGCCGGTCGGCAGCGCCCTGTTGAAGCGGCGCCTCGACGACGAGGTCGTCGTGAAGACGCCGCGCGGCGAGCGCGTGCTCACGGTCATCGAGATCCGCTACGAGTGACGCACGCTCAAGGGCCGCACGGCGAGCCCGGCGCCGCGGGCGCGACGAGCGTCGCGGCGCCATCGAGCGCGGAGCGCAGGAAGCAGCCCCACTGGCGCCGGATCTCGGGGACTTGCACGAAGATGTCGTGCGGGTCGGAGAAGCCGTCGCCCGCCGACTGCACGACCACGCCGGTCGTCCGCTCGCCGCGCGCGTTCTCGAGGTTGTCGGCGACGGGGTACGGCGCGATCCCGCCGAGCCCGGCGAGCGACAACGACTCTTGCATCGATGGCCACACGATCTCGCCGGCCTGCCGGTGCCCGTAGGCGAGCGCCATCGCGTCGAAGACGGCCGGCGGGAAGTACGAGTCGCCGAGCCCCACGGGCTGGAACACCGGGCGCGCCGGGACGTCCGGGAGCGGGCGGCGCGCGAGCCGCGGGACGTACGCGAGCGGCTCGGCCGGCTCCCAGGCGAGCTCGAGCAAGGACAGCGCGGGGTGCAGGTGCGTGAGCGCCTCGCCGTCCGCGCGGAGCAAGCCCCCGAGCAGCCCCCGCACGCCGTCGATCAGCGAGGTCTCGAGGATGAAGTAGCTCCAGAGCCCGCCCGCGCCGGTCGGCACGAGCGCGCGCAGGCGCGGCTCGACGGCGCCGATCATGTTCGTGTACATGCCGCCCATCGACTGGCCGAGCGCGACGAACGCGTCCGGGTCGAAGCGGAACGCGCTCGCGCCCGGCGGGAGCGTCGGCCCGTCGCAGCCCTCGAGCGCCGCGGGCGGGATCTCGAGCGCGGCGAGCGCGCGGATCAAGAGGCGCTGCTCGAACACGCCCTGCCGGAACGTGGACGGGAACGCGGCGAGGTTGTCGAAGTTGATGTACGCGATCGACGAGGCGCCCGGGACGCGGTCCGGGCTGATCGGCAGGGCCGCGCCCGCGCTCGCGAAGCCGTGCTCCGCGATCATGTGCGCGGGCCCGAGCCCGACCGCGGGCCGCCCACCGGGACCGTGCGGCCCCCGATCGACGACCTGTGCGGCGACGCCGCCCGATCCGTGGAAGTAGACCATCAGCGGGAACCCGGCCTCGGGCATCTCGCGCTTGGGCACGGTGAGGACGAGCCGCGTCGACTCGCGTCGCTGCTCGACCGGCGCGCCGTCCGGCCCGACCACGAGCTCGCCTTCGGTGTCGAAGGGCGGCACGCCGCGCTGGAACTGGGGCTGCGAGACGGTGGCGAGGAGCTCGCAGTAGCGCTCGTGGCGCGCGCCGTCGCTCGGATCGAGCGCGAGGCCCTCGACCGTCACCGCGTAGCCGGCGAGGACGCGCTCGCTCAGCGCCCGGGTCTGGGCGACGACGTCGCCGGTCGTGAAGACCGTCGCCGCCGCCACCTCGGCGCGCGGCACCCCGAGCCCGTCGAGCGTCTCGAACAGCGGCGCGTAGAGCGCGGCCGCCGCGGGGCCACGCGCGCCCGCCGGCGTGCGTCCCGCGGCGAGATCGGCGAGCGGCGGGGCGACCTCGAGCCGCGCGCCGCCCGCATCGCCGAACGAGCGCAGCACGACGAACGCGTACGTGCGCTCCGGGGCGAGGACCAGGCCCGGATACGCCGCGACCCCGAGGAGGTTCTCGCCGGTGTGGAGATCGGGATCGAACGTCTCGGCGATCGTCGCGAAGAGCGCGCCGCGATCGGGCGAGCGCGGGTCGACGTCCACGAGCAGCACGGGCGCGGCCGGGCTCGCGTCGATCCGGTCGCGCGCGCGCCGCGGCGCGAGCGGCGCGCCGAAGCGGAAGTAGCCGACGGGCACGGTGGGCCAGCCAGGACGCGACGCCGCGACCGGGAGCAGGTTCGTGATCACCGCGATCCGCGGGTTCGGATAGCCGGTGAGCTCCGGCCGCCCGTGCGCGTCGAGCCGGAGGTCGGACGGGAACGGGAGGTCGAAGAACGTCGGGTGCGTGTCGATCGCGTCGTTCAGCTCGAAGCGCACGGCGGAGGACGGCGGCGCGCCAGCGTCGGCCGCGCCGGCGTCGGGGACGGGCGCGGGCCCATCGCAGGCGAGGAGGCAGAGCGAGAGCATCGCGAGCCAGCGTCGGTTCATGGATCGGGGGTCCCGTCGAGGCAGAGGAGATAGGCGACGAGGTCGTCGAGCGCGGCGGCGGACAGCCCGCTCGTGACGCCGTGACGATCGTCGGGGTTGCGGGTCGTCAATACGTCTTGCAACGTACGAGCGCTGCCGTCGTGGAGGTAGGGCGCGGAGTGCCAGAGGCCGTGCAGGGTGGGCGTGTCGATGCCCTCGAGCGCCGCGCCCAGGCGCTGGCCGGAGCTCGGCGCGAGCGTGCCGACGTCGTGCAGGCGCGGGACGCCGGGGGCGACGAAGCCGCTGTCGGTGAGCGCAGGGCCCGCGTGGCAGCGCCCGCAGCCCGCCGCCTCGAACACCGCGCGCCCGCGCGCCGCCGCGTCGGGGAGCGAGCCGTCCGCGGCGCGGTGGGGGCTCGGCAGGTAGCGGTCGAGCGAGGCGACGTACGCGGCGAGCGCGTCGAGGTCGGCGCTCCGTCCCGCCTTGGGCGCGCCCAGCGGGTGGTCGCGGCCGCCCGCGAAGAAGTCGTCGTCGGCCATCAGCCCGTGGCCTCGGAACGCGCCGCGGAGGTCGTGCTCGAAGTCCTGCACCTCGTCGAAGTTCGCGCTCCAGTGGAGCGGCCCGTGCGCGAGGCCCGCGCGACCGACGAGATCGATCGTGTCGCGCAGCCCCTCGCCGCGATCGGTGAAGTCCCACGTGCGGTGGTCCGCGAGCCCGTCGAGGTGACAGTGCGCGCACGCGAGGTAGGAGTCCTTGCCCAGGCGCGGATCCGCCGCGTCGTTGAAGAGGATCTTCCCGCGGAGCACCTGCTCCGACAGCGGCTCGACGCTCGGGATCCGCGCGCGCGAGAGCTCGCGCGGGATCGCGCCGGGGTCCCCGACGTCGAGCATGACGAGCTCGCGCGAGAGGTACGCGTCCACGAAGAGGCGCCGATCGTCGGGCGCGAGCGCGAGCCCCTGCGGCGCGAAGCCGACGTCGAGCGCGGTGCCCGCGCGCGCGCCCGTGAGCACGTCGAAGCGCTCGACGGTGCGGCTCCCGCGCATCGTGAGGTAGAGGAAGTCGCCGCGGCTCGAGAACACCGCCGCCGACGCGAGCCCGCGGTTGTCGAGGAGCCGTCGCCCCGCGAAGTCCTCGGCGCCGCTCGCGGGATCGAGGAACGAGACCGCCGCGCGCACGGTGCCCTCGAAGGTGAGCGGCAGCCCGTTCCTCGCGAGCCCCTCACCGATCCCCGCCTGCGTGGAGGGGATCGCGGCGAGCCGCCCGGTCGGAGAGACCGCGATCGTGTCGAGGTAGCTCGGCACGCCGCCGCTCTCGGTGTCGGACGCCGGCCGGGGGTCGTAGGCGAGCGCCCACGCCTCTCGCGCCCCGCCGTCCGGCGAGAGCGCGACGAGCCGGCCGCCCTCGTCGGGGCTGCGCCAGCGCGACACGACCAGCCGCCCGTCCGGGAGCTCCGCGATCCCGCGCGCGTCCTCGACCGCCGGCAGCCGCGCGACGAGCACGCCACCATCGACGCGCGCGACCTCCCCGAGCGCGCCGAGCGTCACGAAGAGCGCGCCCGAGGCGGAGACGATCCCGTGAGGGCGGCTCGCGCGCGGCAACGCGACGCGTGCGATCGCCCCGTCCGGCGCGACGAGCGTCACCTCGTCGCCCGCCGCACACGCGACCGCCCAGCGCCCCTCGTGCACGGTGACCGTCCGCGGCTCGGCGCCCGTCGCGACGCGCCGCACGAGCGTCAACGTGTCTTCCGCATACGAGAACACCGCGAGCTCGTCCGAGTCGGGGCTGACCACCGCGACCTCCTCGCGCGCGGCCCACACCGCGACGCTCCCGCTCGCGCGCGGCGCGTGGACGATCGCGTCGGTGACGTTCACGAGCACCGACGCGGTCCGGCGCCGGCCGGCGTCGTCGAGCACGGTGAGGAACGCGCGGAAGCGGCCCGGCCGCTCATAGACCACCTCCGCGACGGGCTCACCGCGCGGCGCGTCCCAGCCGCGACCGTCGCCGAAGTCCCACTGGTAGCGCGTCGCGCCGATCGAGCGCGACCCGTCGAGCCGCGCCGGCTCACCGACGACGGCGTAGAGGGAGTCGCCGGCGTTCGCGGTGAGCGCGCCCGGGCCCGCGTCCGTGCTCGCGTCGAGCGCCGCGTCCTCGCTCGCCGCCGCGTCGAGCGCCGCGTCGAGCGCGCCCGCGTCCGGCGCCCGCGACCCGTCGCATCCCAACAGCGCGAGCACCCACAGCGTGCTTCGCGCGCGCATCACTCGGGCCCGGTCCGGACGTGGATCGTCGTCGTCTCGGCCACCGGGTTGCCGCTCCAGTCGACGACGCCACCCGCCATCACCTCGAGCACGTACTCGGTGTCCGGCTCGAGCGGGCAGCGCGGGTGCACGTTCACGATCGCCTCCTGCGCGCTCACGATCGCGGCCACGCGGCCCTCGTCCGGCGAGCCGCCGGCGCGGTAGAGCCGCACGGAGCCCTCGTGCGCGCTGTTCACGTCGATCATCTCGTCGAACGAGATCCCGAGGCGGCTCGTGGTCCGCAGCTCCGTCGCGCCGTCCGCGGGCCAGGTCCAGCGCACGCGCGGGGCACGCGTGTCGGGCGCCTCGGCGTACGGGACGACGGCAGAGCCCTGGCCGGGGTCCGCGCCGTCGTCGACGCTCAGCACGGCGACGTTCCCGATCGGCGTGATCGTGTCGAGATCGCCCTCGAGGTTCAGCCGGACCACCTCCGTGATGTTCGCCGGGTCGCTGATGTCGTAGATCGCGGCGAAGCGCGACTCCCCGACGAACGCGAGGTCGCCGTCGGCGAACACGTAGCCCCCGTTGCCGTCGCTGATGTGCGCGCCGAGGAGCGTGGGGCGGCTCGGATCGGTGATGTCGTAGATGAGGAGCCCGCCGCCGCCGTCCTTGTTCGCGTAGAAGACGCGGCCGCCGACGGTGTTGGTGAAGTACGCGTCGCGCGTGCGCCCCGTCGGGTCGGTCGCGAGGAAGTCGCCCCCCGGGATCGGCTCGGGGTGCTCCGGATCGGAGATGTCGAGCAGGACGGTGCGCGCGCCCTCGGCGGCCGTCACCACGAGCAGGTTCCCGATCGCTTGCACCTGCCCGACGCGGTGCACCGGCGTGAACCCGTGAGTCGCCACGAACCGCGGGTGGCGCGGGTCGGCGGCGTCGACGATCCAGACGCCGTTGTCGGAGCCGCCGACGTAGACGTAGGGGACCTGCCAGAAGACGCTGATGCTCACGCGCGCGTACGCGTCCGGGTACTGGAACCCCGGCAGCTCGAGGTCGGCGACGGCGGCGGGGGCGCGCGGGTCGCTCACGTCCCAGAACTGGATGCCGCCCCGCTCGAAGAGCGCGATCGTGAGCTGGTCGACCACCGCCCAGCGCCCCCCGACGCTCGAGAACCCGATCGAGTGCGACTCGCGCATCGTGGGCGAGTGCCCGGTGCCGACGACGACGGGCCGGCACGGGTCGGTGAACTCCCAGAAGGTCAGCCCACCGGCGCCCCACTCGGGCGCCCACGGCATCAAGAGGTACCCGTCGTACATCACGAGCAGGTTGTGGTGGTCGGTCGTGTCGCGCTCGCCCCCGTTCAGGTAGGCGCAGTGTCGATGGAGCGCGTCCTCGGGGAACGTCGCGCGCGGCCCGCCCGGCCCGCGGTTCGACCACGCGTCGGGGGCGGGGAACGGGCCGGGATCGAGCGCCGGGTCGCAGAGGTCGACCCGCGGCGGGCCCGCGTCGTGCCCCGCGTCCGGGCGCGCGGCGTCCACAGGGCCCGCGTCGGCGCCGGCGTCGGGAGGCGCCTCGGGATCGCACGCCACGAGGAGGCTCGCCGCGGCGAGGACGAACGTCGAGCGAAGCATGGGCCCCATGGTAGAGCGCCGGGGCCCCGGCTGCATCGATCAGGGCGCCGGGTGGCAGCCGTTGCAGGTGAAGGTCTCGCCCATCCCGAGCATCGTCTGCATCGCCGGCAAGATCTCTTGCTCCATCCACGCGAAGTCGCGCGGGTGCTCGGCGCGCTCGTGCTCGTACGCGGGCGTGCCGTGCGGGGGCACCACCGGGAGGTGGCGGCTCGGCATCGCGAAGTTGCGCTCGCTCATGTCCGGGCCGTGGCAGTCGCCACAGCCGAACTCCGCGTGCTCGGCGGCGTCGTGACGTTGGAAGAGCTCGCGGAAGATCGGGTGGAACCGCCCCACCATGTCCATCTCGCGATCCTCGTGGGACATCTCCGACCACGGGACCTCGGGCGGGTTGATCCCCATGAGCTCGATCGCGCTCGCGTGGACCGTGTCGCCGGGGCCGTCGCCCTCGCCGCCGGCCGTGTCGGTCCCCTCTCCGCCGTCGCTCGAGCCTCCACAGGCGGCGAGGAGGAGCCCGAGCAAGATCATCTTGGTGCGCGCGATCGTCATCGGCGGCCTTCTATCGCGCCCCCGAACCGAGCGCGAACGAAATCGACGCGGCCGCGACCCGAGCGCGTGCGCGACGGACGCGCGCGACGGACGGCCGAGACGGAAAAGAGAAGGGGCGATCCCCCGTCGAGGATCGCCCCTTTGAAAGTCACCGGTGCTCGGCCGAGCACCGAATCACGTACCATCCTGTCGTGGGCTCCGCGCACCCTCCGCCGAAGCGGGGTGGCGTTGGCGGCGGCTCCGACCCGAAGGTCTTCGCCGGCTTCAGCCGACTCGGTCTCTCGGCGCTACGTCTGCTCCTCTCGGAGCGAGCGTCTCGCCATGCGGTCGGACGGTCCCGTGGAACCTTGATGTCTCGACTCGCCGATCCCTCACCGACCTCTGACGTCCGTTGTCACGGCGCGGTCGTCGCTCGCTGCGTGCCTCGCAGCTCCCGACACCCTCTCCTCGCTCCGCGACCCGCCCGAAGGCACGTCGCTCGGCGGCTCGAGAGCACACCCTCTCGGATGTCCCTCACCGTCTAGAGCTCCTCTTCCGCTCGCTCGCCCGAAGGCTCGCGCGCGGCTCGGCGCCCAGACGCCCGTCATCATGCCGATCTCGCGTTGCGCTCTCGCGAGCTCGAGCGCGCATTCGCCTCTCACGAGGCACGCGCCCGGTACGACCCGGTGTTTCACCTCCACACTGCGCCTCGGCGCAGGCGGTTTCCGGCTTCTCGCCGTCGACCGTGCTCGCCCTCTCTCGCCGTCATCGCGAGCGAAGGGCACGGCAGGCTAGGTCACCTCGCCTCGCGGCGGCCCGGACCGGCCGCTCGCGCGGCTCCGTCGTCTCGAGCTCTCTCCGCCATCGGGAACGGCGGAGGGGTGACCCCGGTCGTCATCGACCAATGTCAGCAACCCACGATTCATTTATCAAGACGGGCACCCTTCGTCCCGGCACACTCCGCTCGGTGTTCCCGCACCTCGCGGTGGCTCGCGCTTCACGGCGTCCGAGCCAGTCTCGGCGAGCGCGACCGCGTCACGGGTGCATTGTCCTCACCCGCAGCGTCTTCGCGCGTACCGAGGATGCTTCGTCGCCCGCGGGTTCCCCAGCAGAACGCGACTCGCGCGTCCACCGGCGTCGTCCCGCGGCGCATGCGCTCACGCGCACGAGCTCGGGGCTCCCCCCGATGGTCTAGACCCTCTCGTCCTCGGGCCGCGTGAACGGTTCCCGGATCTCTCGAAGGTCCGAAGCATCTTCCGCTTCCGCCGCGTGACTTTGTCCCCGGATCTCTCCGAAGGGCCCCTACGTTTGGGGCGCGCTCGGCGCGTTGCGGCCTCCCGATGCGATGCACCGGTCGGCTCGTGTCTCCGAGCGACGGCAGAAGCTCTACAGTGTTCTCTTGTCATCCGGCCCAGGGTGCATTTCACGACTTCGGTCCCAACGCCCCTCGAGGCGCTGGCGCCCTCACCCCTCCGAAGAGGCTCCCAGCGGGAGTCGGTGCGGACCGCGGTTCACAGCGACGAGGTGTCGTGAGAACGGTCCGCCGGAGCAGCCCTCCTCACACTCCCCCGCTCGCCACTACCCGACACTCGCGTCACCTCACCGATGATCTGCCAGGGTGGGCACCCTCGCCATCGTTCGATTCGGTCGAGACCTTCCCGACTCGAAGAGCCGTTCGGGCCGAGTGCCTTCCACCACCGACGTGCGCCCGGCCGGAGCCGCGCGCCCGCCACGTACCGCGAACGGTACACGAAACACCTTTATGACCCAGCGGCGGAGGACCCGTGACGGGGCTACCCTCTCACCGCTCGGCTCGAGCCCGGTGGGTGGCGAACCCCCCGCCGAGCATCGCAGCGTCTCGATGGCTTCTGCGACCGAAGACTCGCAAACTCGTGTTCGCGACCTTCGACTGGTGATATTAGCCCCGGGGCCGAGGCACGCAAGTGAAAAGCGCATCTCAAACCCACTTTTTTTCTTCCACGGATCACCCACCGCGGCTCCACACCCAATTCGCCCCAGATTCCCAGATTTTCCACACGTTGTCCACAGTCCCAGGCCGGAAGCTCCCCCGCGCAAGAGCGATACATCGGTGACTGATTCGATGATTGAAATGTCGTTTGATTTGGCTCGTACCGGCGACGGCGCCCGGGGCGAAAACCATGGGTTGCCGCGGGGTTGTCGGCGCGCGCGCTCGCCGCGCCGCGCCGCGCTGCGACACGCGCTCGTCACCTTCGTGCTCGCCCTATCGGCGGGCTGCGGAGCCGGCGTGGGCGGGCCCGAGGTGGACGTCCCCCGCGTGGACCCGCCGCCCGCGAGCGGGCTCGTCTGGCTCCGCGACGCGAGCGGCGTGGATCGGACGCACTGGGTCGCCGTGGACGGGCGAGCGCTCGGGGCGCAAGCGATCGATGGACCGGTCTGGGCGGAGGGGTCCGCGCTCTGGCAGCTGGTCATCGAGTCGGTCGACGCCCCGCTCTACGCCGAGGAGCCACAGCCCGCGCAGCCCGCGCAGCGAGTCGGCACCGCGCCGCTCCGTCGCGTGGTCCTGCGCGACCTCGTCGCCAACGCGCGGCTCGTCGCGATCGAAGCGCCGGAGCCCGGCCCCGTCCGGGACCTGCGCCACGACGTCGCCTTGGTGGGCTCCGTCGGCCCGTTCCTGTTCTTCGTCGAGCGACTCTACGTCGACGCGTGGGGCGCGCACGGCGCCGAGGACGCGCGCGCGGTGGTGTTCGACCTGCGCGCGGGCGCCGCCGTCGACGTGGCGACGGAGCGCGAGCGCGCGGCTTGGGCCCGGGAGGCGCCCGCGTGGGCGCGCGACCTCCCCGACCTGGAGGAGGACGCGGGCGTCTCGGTCGTCGCGCTCTGGCCACGCTGGGCACCCGACGGGCTCTCCGTCGACCTCCACGTCGCCGTGGAGGCCTGCTACGCGTGCGGGGATGGAGAGTGGAGCGACTACACGCGCTCGGTGCGCGTGCCCCTGCCGCGCCCGCCCGAGCAGCTCGCGATGCCGCTGCCCACCTGGGCGCGCGACGCCGCCGCCCGCGTGGGCGGCACCCTGATGGGCTTCACGCGGGTCGAGCACCCGGCGCCGGCGCACGTGCTCGACTCGCTCTCTCGCTGAAGGTCCGCCGATGATCGCCCCGAGCACCAGGGGCGGCGAGCCGCGAGGCGACGCGAGGCGTCGTGCGAGAAGCGCGGCGAGCCGCGACGACGCCGCGGATGGCCCCATCGGCGGCGCGACGACGAGAGCTCGTCGACGACCCTCGAGGCTGCCCAGGGGTGCGTCGCATGCTTCGCACCCTGGCGCCCGCGCCGACGCCGCAGCGAGCGCCCTTCGACCGAGGCCCGGCGCCGCCGGCGGGCTGATCGCCATCCGTTCCCTCCGGCCCCGCTTCGCGCGAAAGTCGGAGCTGCGGCCGGGGGTTGCTACATTGATGGAGCCGTGAGCGAAGGGGAGGTCCTGGACCGGCCCACGATCCTGATCGTCGGTCGCAAAGAGCGCATGCAGGCTGCGCTCGAGCAGGCGCTCGCCCGCCACGACGTCGAGGTCGAGTCCGTCGCGCTCGGCGCCATCGCCGACGCGGCGTTCGCGGCCGCGCCGGATCTCTTGCTGCTGATCGGCGACGCGGCGGAGGACGGCGGGGAGGCGGCGCTGCGCTCGCTCGAGGGGCACGCCGGCACCTCGACCGTGCCCGTCGCGCTGCTCGCGGGCGAGGGCCTCGCGAACCAGCCGCTCGGGGAGTTCCGGCACGGCGTGGTCGCGGTGATCCGGCGCACGGCGAGCGCGGACGGGATGGCGCGCGAGATCGCGGCGCTCGCCCGCGACGTCCCGCAGCGGAGCGGCGAGCTCGCGGGGGAGCTCGGCGAGGAGCAGATCGACGCGCTCGTCAACCTCTTCAACCAGCAGCTCCGCACGGGGATCCTCTCGGTGCGCGCGGAGGGAGACGAGAACGCGTCGGCGCAAGTCGTGTTGCGCGCGGGGCGCTCCGCGACCGACGCGATGTCGGAGCTGGTCGACCGGCTGCGGCCGCTGCTCGAGGGCAACCGCGGCCCGATCCACTACGAGTTCCACGAGAGCCCGCGGGAGCGCCTGGATCTGCTCGACGTCGCGCCCGACGCGGAAGAGCACGAGCCCGCGGCCTTCGCCGGGCTCCGCATCCTGTTGATCGAGCAGAGCCCCGCGCGGGCGGACGCGCTCGTCCAGGAGCTGCGGACCGCCGGCGCCCTGGTCATCGTGGCGGACGGAGAGGGGCGCGGCCTCGAGCGCGCGCGCACCCACGACCCGGACCTCGTCATCCTCGACGGCTCGGGGATGGAGAGCTGGGCCACGCGGGCGCTGCGTCACCTGCGCCGCGACCCGCGCCTGCGCTGGGCGTCGTTGCTCGTCGTCGACGCGGGCGAGGTGTGGCCGGAAGGCACCGACCGACCCTCGCTGCAGAGGCTCTCGCGATCCGTGCACGCGATGCTGCGCCCCGACCGCGACCTCGCGGCGCGCGCCGCGGGTACCGAGCGCTTCGAGACGCGCCTCGAGCTGATCGGCCCGGTGCGCTTGCTCCGCGCGCTGCTCGCCGCGGGCTTGGGCGTGGAGATCACCGTGCGTCACCCGCGCACGCGCGTCGTCATCGACCTCGCGGAGGGCCTGGTCGTCGGCGCACGCGCCTACGCGCCTCGCTCCGACGAGGAGCTCGCCGAGGGCCCAGCCGCGCTCGCCGCCCTGCTCGGGCTCGCCTCCGGCCGCGTCCGGGTCGAGCGCCGCGAGGCGCCGTCGACCGCGAACCTCATGGCGCCCCTCGACGACGCGCTCGCTGCGGCGGCGAGCGAGCGCTCGCCGGTGAGTCCGTCCCTCCCGCCGCCGACCCCTTCGGAGGGACTCGGCCGCCCGAGCTCATCGCCGCCGAGCGCGAGCCGCGACGCGGAGCGCCTGCTCGCCCGCCTCGAAGACTTGCTCGAGCGCCTCGGCCACGCGCTCCCGAGCGAGCGCGCGGCTGCACCGAGCGAGCGCGCGCCCGAGCCGGTCGAGCCCGCGGCGACGAAGCCGGCCCAGACCTCGGCGGCGAAGCCGAGCCGCGTGCCGCGCCCCGGTGGCGTCATCCCCGCCGTCACGCGGGCGGGCGACGGGGCGGCGCCGGGCGCGCGGGGAGCCGTCGAGCGCGCGCCGGTGGTACCGCCGCCGCGCCGCGTCGGGCTGGCCGAGACGCGCAAGCCGCCGCTGAGCCGTCCGCCGCCGGCCGAGCGGCCCCGCGCGAAGCCGGCGGCCCGCCCTCCGTGGGAGCGCCCGTCCGCGCCGCCGAGCGCCGACGACGACATCCCGGTGATCGAGGCGACCGCCGAGCCGGGGGAGCTGGCGCGCGCGGACTCCCCCGACCCGCGCCCGACGCCGACCGAGCCCGCCGCGGCGCCGACCGCGCCGACCACGCCGCCGGTGTTCGAGGCGACGGCCATCGAGCAGAGCGACGTCCCGCCTCCGCCGCCGCCGATCCCGCCCGCGTTCCCGCCGGCGACGGAGCTGGTCCTGTACACGGAGCCGCTCGCCGCGCCACCACCCGCCCCTCTCCCCGCGCCTGCCGCGGTCGTCGAGGAGCCGCTCGAGCTCCCGCGCAGCCGCGCCCCGCTCTTCGTGGCGGGCGGGCTCGCCGCCCTCGTGATCGTCGGGACCTGCGGCGGGCTCGCGACGTGGGCGCTCCTGGCCGACGACGATCCGGTGGCCGCGGCGACCCTCCCGGGCACGGCGGGGGAGCCGCTGCCTGCGCGCACGGTGCCGACGGAGCCGCCGAGCCCCGCCGCCGTGAGCCCCGTCGACGCGCCACCGCCCGAGCCGACGCCCGAGGCGACGCCGGCGCCCGCGCCGACGCCGGCGCTCGCGGCGGACGAGCCGACGCCCGAGCCGGGCCCCGAGCCGGAGGTGGCCGCCGCGCCCGCCGACCCGGAGCCGCCCCGCGCGCCGAGCGACCCGGTCGAGGTCGACCAACCGGAGGCCACGGAGGACGACGGGGGGGCCAACGCGGCGTCCCGCGAGCGCGAGGTCGCGCACCTCCTCCGGAGCGGCAACTTCGATCGCAACCGCGGCCGGCTCCGCGAGGCGGAGGTCGCGTACCTGCGCGCGCTGCGGCTCTCGCCGCGCAACGTGCGCGCGCTCGTCGGCCTCACGCGCGTCGCGATCGCGCGGCGCGACGGACCGCAAGCGGTCCGCTGGGCGACGCAGCTCAACAACGCCGCGCCACGCAACCCGAACAACGCGGTGCTCCTCGGCGACGCCTACCGCGCAGCGGGTCAGCGCGCGCAGGCGGAGGATGCCTATCGCCGGGCGATCGAGCTGCAGCCGGGGCACCCGAACGCCACGCGCCGGCTGCAGGGTCGGTGATACGGTCTCGCCCGGATGGGCGAGAGCTTCGGACGCTACCGGCTCCTCGAGCGCATCGGGATCGGCGGGATGGCGGAGGTCTTCCGCGCCACGCAGCGCGGCGTCGCCGGCTTCGAGCGCACGGTCGCGATCAAGCGCCTGCTGCCGCAGGCGGCCGCCGATCCACAGGTCGTCTCGATGTTCGTGGAAGAGGCCAAGCTCGCCGTGCAGCTCGGCCACCCGAACATCGCGCAGGTCTACGACCTCGGCGAGTTCGACGGCGCGTTCTTCATCGCGATGGAGCACGTGGACGGAAGGAGCGTCGAGGAGCTCGTGCGGCGCTACCTCGAGCGCGGCGCTCGCCTCCCGATCGAGGCCGTCTGCCACGTGCTCCGCGAGGTGGCCGAGGCCCTGCACTACGCGCACTTCGCCGAGGACGACGCGGGGCGGCCGCTCGGCGTGATCCACCGAGACGTGTCCCCGCAAAACATCTTGCTGTCGTTCGGCGGCGAGGTGAAGGTGATCGACTTCGGGCTCGCCAAGGCGGACACCCGCCGACCTCAGACGCAGGACGGAATCGTCAAGGGCAAGCTCGCTTACCTCTCGCCGGAGCAGGCGCACGGCAAGCCGATCGACCGGCGCAGCGACGTCTTCGCGCTCGGCATCTGCGCGTGGGAGATGCTCACCGGGCGGCGCGCGTTCCGGCGCGACGACGACCGCGAGACGATCCTCGCCGTGCGCGCCGGTCACCTCGAGCGAGCCGGCCACTACGCCCCCGTCCCTCCGGCGCTCGACCTCGTCGTGATGAAGGCGCTCGCGAAGAACCGCGACAAGCGCTGGCGGACCGCGCTCGAGGTGTCCGAGCACCTCGACCGGTTCGCGCGCACCGCCGGCCTGCGCTTCGACCGCCGCGACCTGCGCGCGCTCATGCGCGAGGCCTTCCCCGAGCGCTACGAGGGCGCGCCGGTCGAAGACGCGATCGCGCTCGTCACGCGCAAGAAGGCGCGCCGCCGCCGGCGACGCGCGGAGCCCACCGCGGCGCCGCCGAGCGAGCGCCCGATCGGGCTCGACACGGTCGTCGAGCCCATGGCCGGGGTCACCTCCACCCTCGAGCTCGCATGGAACGACGGCGGCACGGATCCCGGCCGCGGGCACGACGAGGACACCGTGCCCGGGATCGTCCTGCCCGACCGCCGGCGCTGATCTCCCCGCCCGACGGCACCATCGAGACCAGCCCGTCGCGCAGCGACGGGCGTAGGTCGAGGGGGCCCCATCGTTGGAACAACCCCTCCAGCCAATCAGAGCCGCTGCGGCAGGCAGACCCGGTTCACGAAGCCGGTGCGGTCCGTGAAGTCGAAGCAGCCGCTCGTGCTGTAGCAGTCGTCGTGGAAGTCGCACTCCTGGAAGCAGATCCCGCCGTACCCGTCGACGTCCATGCAGCTGCCGCGGTAGCCGAGGTTCCGCTCGCAGCCGAGGTCACTCGTGCACTCCGCGGAGCAGAACGCGCCGCGCGTCGCGCTCGTCGTGATCTCGAAGCAGCGCTCGTGGCGCTCGCACTCCGAGCTCGAGGAGCAATAGGTGTAGGTGGGATCGAGGACGCAGCCCGACGCGGCGAGGCCGACGACGACGACGATCGAGGCTACCCAAGCGATGTTCTTCATTCCCCCTCCTCCGTCCGAGGTTGGCATCCGAGGTTCGTTCCGACGCATGTTTCGACTGCCCGTGTGGTGTGCTCGGGGGGCGCAGCGGTGCGACGGGCCGCCCACTACGGCTATTCATATCTCACGAGGTCGGCCCCCGAGCAACCGACAATGCCGCGGCGCGGCTCGGGCCTGATACGATCGGCGGCGGATGAGCGCGCTGGGCCGCTGTGGACGCTTCGTCCTCCTCGAGCGCATCGGCCTCGGGGGCATGGGGGAGATCTTCTCCGCGGAGGAGGACGGCACCGGGCGGCGCGTCGCGATCAAGCGGCTGCTCCCGCAGTGCGCGAAGGACCCGGTGTTCATCGGGATGTTCCTCGACGAGGCGCGGCTCGCGGAGCGCCTGCGGCACCCCAACGTGTGCGAGGTCTACGAGCACGGCCTCGAGGGGCGGCACTACTACCTGGTGATGGAGCACATCGACGGGGTCAGCCTGCGCGAGCTGCTCGACGCGCGCAGGGGGCGCGGCCTGCCCTTCCCGCTCGCGGCGCGCATCCTCGCCGAGGCCGCGTCGGGCCTCGACTACGCGCATCGCTTCGCGGGCGAGGACGGCGCGCCGCTCGGCGTCGTGCACCGCGACGTCAGCCCGGCGAACATCATGATCGCGCGCGACGGACGCGTGAAGCTCGTCGACTTCGGGCTCGCCAAGGCGCGCACGCAGATCATGAAGACGCAGCCCGGGCTGGTGAAGGGGAAGTTCGGCTACCTCGCGCCCGAGCAGCTCGGCGGGAAGATCGACTGGCGGACGGACCTGTTCGCGCTCGGGCTCTGCGCGTTCGAGGCGGTGAGCGGGCGCCAGCTCTTCGATCAGGCCACCGCCGCCGAGACGGTGCAGGCGATCCAGCGCTTTCGCGGGCCACCGCCGGTCGCGGGGATACCCGAGGGCATGTCCCGCCTGCTGGCGCGCGTGCTCAGCGTCCAGCCCGCCGAGCGCCACCCCTCGGCCGCCGCGTTCCGCGCGGACCTCGCGCAGGTCGTCATCGACGAGGGCATCGGCGCGGTGAGCGCGGCGGAGCTCGCCGCGCTCGTCGCCGCCCCGCCCGCGCCGATCGTCGCGGCCGTCGACGACGACCCCGTCACCCCGCCGACGGCGCCCATGTGGCCGCTGGCCCTCGCGGCCGCGATCGCGCTGATGCTCGGCGGCGCGCTCGCGCTCTGGCTCGTCTTCGCTTGAAGCGCTGCGAGGGCGTGTCCACGCGGCGACGGCGCGTGGGTGCGCGGACACGCTGGCGCGTCGCAGGCCCGCCGCGGCCGCGCGGTGCGGCGCTTGCTGCCGCGGCACGTCATGGACGACGACGCGCGCGAACCTTCGCCGCCCGGTGATGGGCCCTACCGCACCCCCCCGACGCGCCTGGGCGCAAGCCGCTCGCGCTGGCTGCTGATCGCGGGCATCGCGGCCGCCGCGGCGCTCGCGGTCATCGCCGGGGCGATCCTCACCTCGGGTCGGCCACGCACGCGGCCCGACCTCGCGGCGATCCCGCTCGACCGCCTCCGCGACGCGCCCGCCTGGCCCGCCGTGGAGGACGAGCTCCCGCCGAGCACGCCGCTCGCGCCGCTCCTCGTCGCGGACCAGCCCCTCGCGCTCGCGGTCCTCGCGCCGGACGAGGGCGCGCACCGGCTCCGCCGCGGCAACGCGCTCACCGTGCGGTTCAACCGGCCGATGGTCGAGGGCGTGGACGTGGGGCGTCCAGCGCGGCCCTCCCCGCTCGCCTTCGAGCCGGCGCTCGCGGGCGAGGCGGTGTGGACCAGCCGCAGCCAGCTCCAGTTCTTCCCCGCGCCCGAGGCGTTCTCGGTGGACGCGCGCGAGGTGCGCCTGCGCTTCCGCGAGGGGCTCGCGTCGCTCTCGGGGGAGCTCCTGGACGACGACGCCGAGCGCGTGCTCGTGCTCGACGGATCGCCGCGCGTGGACCCCCACCGCTCGAGCGGCAGGGTCAACGCCGGCTCCGCGCTCCCCGTCTACTTCGACGCGCCCGTCGCGACGGGCGCGCTCTCCCGCGAGGTGCTGGCGTACGAGGTGGGCGGGGGGCAACGTTCCTTGCCCATCACGCTCACGGCGTCGCGCACGCAGCCGGAGCACGGCTATCGCGTCGACGTCCGCCTCGCCCGCGAGCTCGAGCCGGGCTCGGCCATCGCGCTCGCGCTCGCGCCTCGCTACCTCCCCTGGGGCGGCGGGGCATCGCCGGCCGTGCTCACGTACTCGCTCGCCCCGCGCCCCCACGTCGAGGGCGTCGACTGCCCGGAGGGCGCGGCGTACGCGGGTCAGTGCAACCACCAGGGCTCGCCGGGGCGGATCATCGACATCGGGCCGGCGCTGCGCGTGCTCGCGAGCGCGCCGCTCGAGGGCGTGAGCGCGGCGAGCTTCCGCGTCCGCCCGGCGCTGCGCGAGGCCACCGTCCGGCTCGCGCCGCACGGCCCGCCCGCCGGCCGCCTGCTCGAGCTGCGCGGCGAGTGGGCCCCCGACCAGGTCTACGAGGTCCAGGTGGTCGGCCTGCGCACCGCGGACGGTGAGGCCCTGCGCCCGCTCCCGCCGCTCGCGGTGCGCTCGAGCGGGCACCCGCCCGAGATCCGCGTGGCGAGCGGGCGGCTGTCGTTCGAGCACGACGCGACCCCCGAGCTCGCGTTCTCCGCGATCCACCCCGACCCGAGCGACGTGCTCTACCGCGCGGTGGAGCCGGGGGACGAGCTGCGCGCGGCGCTCGCGCCGACGCCGTTCGTGCGCGAGAGCGGGGAGCGCACGCCGCTCTCGACGCTCGCGCCGACCGCGCGCCCGAACGGCTGGGGCGACGGGCGCCTGCGCTGGCGCGGCGAGGCCGGCCGCGACGCCTCGAGCGCGGTGGTCGCGTTCCGGCCCGACGCGAGCCGCCGCCCGACCGCGCTCACGACGGCCTTCGTGCAGTCCACCGACCTCGGCGTCGGGGCGCGCGCGAGCCGCGACGGGCTCCTCGTCTGGGTCACGCGGCTCTCCGACGCCGCTCCTGTCGCGGGCGCGCGAGTCACGGTCGCCGACGCAGACGCCCGCGAGCGCGCGCACGAGACGACGGACGCCGACGGCATCGCGCGCATCGCGTCGCCCGGGTCTCTCCTCGCCGCGACGCACGCGATCCGCGTCACGCACGGCAGCGACCGCGCCGTCCTGGTGCTCGATCCGCGGCGCGCCGTCGGCCCCTCGACCATGGGCCTGACGCCCGGCGCCGAGGCGCCCGCGGGCGACGCCCCGATCGCGACGGTGTTCGCCGATCGCGGCGCCTACCGCCCGGGCGAGGGCGTGCACGCGAAGGTCGTGCTCCGCAACGTCAGCGGCGCGCGCGTGAGCGCGGTGCGCACGGGCCGATTCGTCGCGCGGCTGATGTCGCCGGGCGCCGCGGCGCCAGCGCGCGAGATCCGGTTCGAGCCGTCTCGCTTCGGGACCGCGTCGGTGGACTTCGATCTCCCGGGCGCCGCCCCGCTCGGGACGTGGCGCGTCGACGTCGTCCGGGCCGACTCGGAGGATGTCCTCGGGCAAGTGGACTTGACGGTCGCGCAGTTCCGGCAGCCCACCTTCCGCGTGGACCTGGATCCGGTGCGCGGGCCGCTCCACGCGGGGGACGTCATCGGCACGGACGCGCGCGCCACCTACCTGTTCGGCGCCCCGGTGACCGCCGCCCGAGCGCGCTGGACGCTGCGCCGCCTCGGCGCGCGGAGCTTCCCCGAGCGCTGGCGGCGCTTCCGGTTCCTGCCCGCGGGCGCGGCGCCGGCGGCGGGCACCGTCGCGAGCGGTGAGGGCGCGCTCGACGCGCGAGGTCGCCTGCGGATCGATGCGCAGGTGGCGCTCGCCGGCGGCGTGCGCACGCGCCTCGAGCTCGAGGCCGAGGTGACGGATCGCGCCGGCCACACCTTCGCCGCGCGCACCGAGCTCACCGCCTACCCGGCCGCGGTCGAGGTCGGGCTCGAGGACGGCGCCGACTGGGTCACGCTCGGAGACGCGCTCGAGGCGCGCGCGATCGCGATCGACCACGACGGCGAGCCGCTCGACGGACACGCGATCGAGGCGAGCTTCGTCCGCGAGGGCTGGCACTCGTGGTGGGAGTGGTCCGAGTCGGCGCGCACGCGCGGCAGCTACCAGCTCCGCCGCGATCACCGCGAGGAGACGGTGCACCGCTGCCGGCTGACGAGCGCGGCCGCCGCTCCGGCGCGCTGCGACTTCACGCCGGCGCGCTCGGGCACCTACCGGGTCGAGATCACCGCGACCGACGAGGCGGGCCGGCGGAGCGTCGCGAGCCGCCGCGTCTACGTCGCGGGCCCCGACGAGCGGCCGGACCGCGATCCGCCGGGTGCCCCGATCGCGGTGACCCCCGTGCGGCGCAGCTGGACCGTCGGCGAGACGGCCGAGCTCGCGTTCGAGTCGCCCTTCCCCCGCGCGCAGGCGCTGATCACCGTGGAGCGCGACGGCGTGCTCCACGTCGAGCGCCGCGCGGTCGAGGCGGGCGGTCATGTCGTGCGCTTCCCGATCACCGAGGCGATGGTGCCGAACGCGTTCGTGTCGGTCACGTTGGTCAAGCCGCGCGACGGCGCACCGGCGCGCGAGGTGGACCTCCACGCGCCCGACTTGCGGTACGGGATCGCGGAGCTGCGCGTGACGCCGGCGACGTCGCGCCTCGCGGTGACCCTCGAGGCGCCCGCGAGCGCGCGCCCGGGCACGAGCGTCCCCGTGACGGTGGTGCTCCGCGACGCGGACGGCCGCCCCGCGCGCGGCGAGGTCGCGCTTTGGGCGGTCGACGAGGGCACCCTTCGGCTGACCGGCTATCAGGTCCCGAGCCCCAGCGCGGGGCTCTTCCGCGGCCGGCCCGCCGCGTTCGCGTGGGAGGACCTGCGCCGCGAGCTCGTCTCGCGCGTAGCCCTGCCGGAGGCGCAGGAGGCGAGCGGCGACGGCAACGAGGGTCAGGGGCAACCGGCGCGCGCCGACCACCGCGAGCGCTTCGACCCGACGCCGCTCTGGGCGCCGAGCCTCGTGACCGGGGACGACGGACGCGCGAGTACGCAACTCGTCTTGCCAGCGCGACCGACGGAGTATCGGATCATGGCCGTCGCCGTCGACGCGGGCGCGCGCAGCGGCGGCGCGAGCGCGCAGCTCGTCGCCGAGCAGCCCCTCGTGGTGCGCCCCGCCTTCCCCCGCTTCGTCGGCGCGGGTGACCGGTTCGAGGCGGCCGCGTTCGTGCACAACGCGACGCGCGGCCCGCTCACCGTCGCGTGGTCGGCCACCGTCGGGGGCCGGCGCGGCGCCGTCCACACCGTGGAGATCCCCGCGGGCGGCGAGGTCCGCGTGGCCGAGCCGCTCACGGCGCCTCGAGAGGGTCCGCTCGCGCTGCGCTTCGACGCGCGGGCGGGCGAGGACGCCGTCGCGGTCACCGACGCGATCGCCGTGACGCCACGCGCGCGCATGGCCCGCAGCCAGGTGTTCGGCGCCGCGCTCGGCGGGCGCGACGTCGCGATCGGGCTGCCCGCGGACACGCCGGAGATCGGCGCCCGCGCGACCGTGACGATCGCGGCGCATCCCTTCGTCGGCTTCGAGGGCGCGCTCGATGCCCTCGAGGCGTCGACGTGGGAGGGCACGGAGCCGCTCGCCTCCACCCTGCTCGCCTACGCCTCCTACGCCGAGCTGCGCCTCGGCGACGGGGACGGGGTGATCGCGAGCCGCGAGCTCGACGCGCGGGCGCGGCGCGTCGTGCGCCGGCTGCTCGCCCTGCAGACCTACGACGGCGGCTTCGGCCGCTGGTCGAGCGGCGCTGGGAGCCTCCCGCCCGAGACGCTGCTCGCGACGCACGCGCTCGCCGAGGCGCAGCGGCGAGGATGGGTCGAGGACGAGGCCGCCGTCACGCGCGCGCTCGAGCGCCTGACCGCCCTCACGGCCGGCGCGGGCTTCGGGGACTACCACGGCGACGGCGGCCTCGACGAGGTGGCCTTCGCGCTGCGCGTGCTCGCGCGCGCGGGGCGTCCGCAGGCGGCGCGGGCCGACGCGGTCTTCGAGCAGCGCGAGCGCCTCTCGCCCGCCGGCCGCGCGCAGCTCGCGCTCGCGCTCGGCCCGGACGACGCGCGCACGGACACCCTCGTCGTCGAGGCGCTGCGGCTCGCGCTCGCGACGCGCGAGGACGAGGCCAGGGACCCGTCCCTCCTGCGATGGCGGGACCCGAGCCCCCGCGCGCTCGGCGCCGTGCTCGAGGCGGCGAGCGCGTTCGAGGTCGGCCACGCCCGCGCGGGCGCCATCGCGGCGGAGCTGCTCCACGCGCGCTCGCTCTCGACGGGGCTCCCGTGGCAGGCGCCAGGCCCGACCGCGCGCGCGCTCGAGGCGCTCGCCGCCTACGCCCGGCTGTGGGCCTGGGGCGAGGCGGAGCGCCCCTCGGCCTCGCTCGATGGCCAGGCCCTCACGCCGGCCGCGATCGGCCGCAACGGCGCGGTCTATCGCATCCCGATCGCGAGCCTGCGCGGACACCACGTGTTGCACATCCGCGGCGGTGACGGGGGACCGGTCTTCTACGCGATCGACGGGCGCTGGGCCGTGCCGCTCGGCGAGGCCGACACCGTCGCGCGCGGCCGGCGCGCCGCCGTCCACCGCGTCTACGAGACGCCGGACGGGCGCCCGCTCTCCGACGGGGCCACCGTCGCGCTCGGAGAGATGGTGCGCGTCCGCCTCTTCGTGCACCAAGAGGGCAGCGCGCCCGGCGTCGTGGGCCTGCACGACGTGATGCCCGCCGGGTTCGAGGCGGTCGACGACGGCCTCGCGTCGAGCCCGCGCGCGTCGCTCGAGGCGCTCTTCGGCACCGGCCTCGAGGACGACGCGGTCGACGCGCGCGCTCACCACGCGCTGCGCTCGACGTACACCATCGCGCACCGCGCCCTCGGAGAGACGCAGGCAGGGTTCTACTTCGACCACCTGCCCGCGGGGCTCCAGGAGTACACGTACGCGATCCGCGCGACGACGGTCGGCGAGTTCACCGTGCCGCCCGCCGCGCTCGAGGCGCTCTACGACCCCGGCTACGTCGCGCGCTCCGAGACGGGGCACCTCACCGTGGTCGAGCGGTGAGGCCCCGGCTCCGCCCCGTGATCCGCGTCCTGTCGCGCGCGCTCGCGCTCGCCGCGGCGGTCGGCGCGCTCGCGCTCGCCGCGCTCGTCGCGACGACCGACCTCGAGCGTGAGCGCTTCGCGCGGCCACCCGACGCGATCACGGTGACGGACCGGCACGGCGTGCCGCTGCGCCACCACCGCCCGGACGGGCACGATCGGCGCTGGGTGGCCTTGCGCGACGTCTCACCCCACCTCGTCGACGCGGTGCTCGCGGTCGAGGACGACCGCTTCCGCGAGCACGCCGGCCTCGACGCGCGCGCGAGCGCGCGCGCCGCCCTGAGCCTGCTGCTCCCGGGGCGACGCGCGAGCGGCGGCTCGACCCTCACGCAGCAGCTCGTGAAGCTCGTCTACGGGCGCCCCGACGGCCTCCTCGACAAGCCGCGCGAGGTCGTGCGCGCGATGCTGCTCGAGCGGCGCTTCGGCAAGGACTGGATCCTCGAGCAGTACCTGAACCGGCTCCCCTTCGGCGATCGCATCGAGGGCGTGGGCCGCGCGAGCGAGCAGTACTTCGGGGTGCCGGTCGCCGAGCTCGACGTCGCGCAGGCCGCGCTCCTCGCCGGGATCCCGCAGGCGCCGAGCGCGCTCGAGCCGCGCCGCCACTACGCGGCGGCGGTCCGCCGGCAGCGCGTGGTGCTGTCGCGGATGCGCGCGACGGGCCGCCTCGACGAGGCGAGCTACCGCGCCGCGCGCGCCGAGGTCGTGGTGATCCGAGACCGCCCGGTCCGACCGTGGCGCGCCGCGCGGGCCGCCGACCGCGCGCTCGAGGAGCACCGGCGCGGCGCCGCGCGCGCGACGCGCGGCGTGCTGCCGACGAGCCTCGACCTCGCGCTCACCGAGGAGGCCGAGCGCATCCTGCGCGCCGCGGTCCGCGAGCACGCCGCGCGCGGGGTGACCAACGCGGCCGCCGTCGCGGTGAGCAACGCGGACGGATCCATCCTCGCGTACGTGGGCGCGGCCGAGCAGGGCGCGCACGCCGAAGGCGGCTGGCTCGATCTCGCGCGCGCCCGCCGGCAGCCGGGCTCCACGCTCAAGCCGTTCGTGTACGCGCTCCTCTTCGAGCGCGGCGGCACGCCCGCGACGCTCCTCGACGATCTGAGCCGCCCGATGGTCGGCGGGGACGGCTCGCTCTTCGTGGCGCGCGACTACGACGGCCGTGAGCGCGGCCCCGTCCGTGCGCGCGAGGCGCTGAGCGCGTCGCTCAACCTCGCCGCCCTCGACGCGGCGCGGCGCGTCGGCGCCGAGCGCGTCGTGGACCGGCTCGCCGCGCTGGGGATCACGCGCCTCGAAGGCGCCGACCGCTACGGCGCGGCGATCGTGCTCGGCGGCGCGGACGTGTCGGTGCTCGAGCTCGCCGGCGCGTACGCGGCGCTGGCGCGAGGCGGGCAGCAGGTGTTCCCGTCACTGGTCGGGTCATCACTCGTCGAGGCGTCGCGGATCGGGAGCTCGCGGTCGAGCTCCGTCATCGACCCTCACGCAGCCGCGCTCGTCACCGACGTGCTCGTGGACCGCTCCGCGCGGCGCGAGGCCTTCGGCGACGACCTCGCGGCGGAGCGCTCGGAGCCGTTCGCGCTCAAGACGGGGACCTCGAGCGGGTGGCGCGACGCCTGGGCCGCCGTGTACGACGACTCGGTCACGGTGGTGGTCTGGCTCGGCGACCCGGCCGGTCGCCCGCTGCGCGGGCTGAGCGGCTTCGAGGGAGCGGCGCGACCCGCCGCGCGGATCCTCGCCGCGACCCAGGCGCGCCTCGAGTCGCTGGGGATCGAGCGACGCCCACGCCCCCGCGTCGAGCTCGCGCGGGCCCGGGTGTGCGCGCGCACCGGCGCGCTCGCGGGCCCTCGCTGCACCCACACCCTCGAGGAGCGCTTCGCGCCGGGGACGAGCCCCTCGCACGTGTGCGACGCCCACCGCGCCGACGGCGCGGTCGAGCTCTCGAGCCGCTACGCCCGCTGGCTCGCCGAGGCGCAGGCGCCCGGCTTCGCGCTCGGCACCGCGACCGCGCCGGTCGGGCGCCCGCGGATCGCCTACCCCCGCCCGGGCGCGCGCCTGCTCGCGCCGCCGGGAACGCAACTCCCCTTGCGAGCTACGGTCGGCGCCGAGACGGTGCAGGCGCGCTGGGAGGTGGACGGCGCGGCCCTCCCCTCGGAGCGGTGGGACGCGACGGCCGGCGAGCACGTCCTCGTCGCGTGGGTCGGCGAGGCGGCGAGCGACCCGGTCACCGTGCGCGTCGAGGCCGCCCCCTGAGCCGGAGCGCGAGCAGCAGCCCCCACGGCGCGCCCCCGACCCGGGCGGCCGTGCGGCACGCGCAGCCGGCGGGCGGCGGCGCGCCGTCGCACTCCGCGGGGCGGCTCGCGTCGCGCGGGCGCCCGAGCCCCCCGTCGGGATCGACCGTCACGCCCGGCCCCCCGTCGAGCCCGAGATCGAACGCGACGTCCGGCTGCCAGGAGGGGCACGTCGCGCCGACGTCACTGCAGCGCGGGCACTCGATCATCCGGTCGATCTGCGAGAGGCGCACGATCGGCTCCCAGCTCGCGCCCCCGTCGGCCGAGCGCGCGAGCGCCAGCCCCGCCGGCACCTCGAGGGTGCACGCGTAGAGCTCCCCGGCGACCGCGGCGAGGCACGTCACCGGCAAGCCCTCGTTCACGCGCGCGAAGGTGCGCCCCGCGTCGTCGGAGCGAAACACCCCGCCCGTCGCGCTGCCCGTCACCACCGTCTCGCCGTCCGGCGAGACGAGGACATCGGCGAGCCGCTCCGATCGCAGCACGGTCTCGAAGGTCGCGCCGCCGTCCTCGCTGCGCAGGAGGCGGTGCGCGTCGAGCTCGGTCCCGACGACGCGCAGCGCGACGGCGAAGACCACCTCGGGATCGAGCGCGCCGACCGCGCGGACGCGCAACGCGCGCTCGTCCTCGGCGAGGTCGGTGAACGGCAGCCGCGTGAACGAGCGACCGCCGTCGTCGGAGCGCAGCACCATCGTCTGGCGCTCGGCGGGCAGGCCCGGCACGTCGGCCGAGACGTACACGCGCGCGGGCCGCGACGGCGCGACGAACAGCGCGTCGAGCAGCACCTCGTCGAGCGGCTCGCTCCACGGCGCGAACGAGCGCCCCTCGTCCTCGCTGACGTACAGGCGGTCGCGATCGAGCACGTCGGTCGTCACCGCGAAGAGCCGCTCGGGGGCGCTCGGGTCGCGGCGCAGGTCGATCGTCCAGCGATCGCCGATCCCCTCGTCGTGCGCCCAGAGGCAGCCGTCGGCGTCGGAGACGAGCACGCCGTCGTAGGTCGCCGCCAAGATCCGCCCCTCGTACCCCAGGACGATGCGCGGATCCTCGAAGCGCGGGTCGACGCCGAGCGCCGCGGCGCACGACCACCGCCAGCTCGCGCCGCCGTCGCGGCTCACCGCGAAGCCCCAGGTCGCCTGCGCGACGAGGTGCGACGGGTCGCGCCGATCGACGTGCAGCGCGTAGAGCGCAGGGGGGCGCCCGTGCGCCGAGGCGACGCCGGCGAAGCCGAGGAGCGCGAGCGCGAGCGATGCACCGAAGGTCCGCAACGCCGACAGCGTAGCCGTTTGACAGCCTCGCGGCGCGCCACGTACCGTCCAGCCACCAACCTGGAGGCCCTCGTGCGCCATCTCGCCCTCGTCATCGTCGGTTGCTCGTCCCTGTGGCTCGCGGGCTGCGTCGGCACCCCGGACGACATCGGCAGCGCCACCTACAACGTCTGCTGCGGCGCGAACTGCTGCTGCCCCTCGATCGGCGGCGGCGGCGCGATCCGCGCCGGAGATCGCAACCCCGCCAACGCCTGCGAGATCTGCGATCCGACGCGGACCGCCTCCGCGTGGTCGAGCGACCCGGCCTGCTCCGACGCGGGCGGCGGGATGCCGCCCACCGACGCGGGCGGCGGTGGCGGCGGTGGCGGCGGTGGCGGCTGCGCGGTCACGCCCGCCCCGGCCGGAGGCGCGCTCGCGCTCTTCGCCGGGCTCGCGGCGGTGCTCCTCGGGCGCCGGCGCCGCTGAGTCTGCCGAGGGGTGCTTCGCACCCCTGCCCAGTGCGAACGCGGCGGAGCCGCGTTCGACCCACCGCGCGGCGATGGGGCCCCTCGCCCAACGGCCATCGCTGCGCGATGGCCTGGCCTCGAATGGTGCCGTCGGTCGCCTGCGCTCGATGATCGACAGTCTTCGAGGCCGAACGCTCGGACGCTCAGAGGATGGAAGCGGAGCGGATGTACGAGAGCTCGGGGAAGTCCCGGCGCAAGTACGCGTTGCCCTCGGACTGGATCAGCGCCTGGTTCGGGCCACGGCCGGAGGGCGCACCCTCGCCGTAGCCGGCGTGGAGCGCGTCGACGGCGGTCATGTCTCGCACCTGGCCGAAGGGCGAAAAGCCCATCGAGTCGAGGCGGTTGTTGTCGACCAGGTTGACGAAGAACTGCGTCGTGCGCGTCCCGGGCCCCGCCATCGCGTAGCTCACGAACCCGCGGCGGTTGCTCTGCACGACCGGATCGTCCGGGATGCGGCGGTCGCGCCACTGACGCGCGACGTTCGGATCGCCGTGGATCCCGCCCTGCGCCATGAAGCCGTCGATCACGCGGAAGAAGGCGACGTCGTTGAAGAAGCCCTCGCGCACCAGCGTGTAGAAGCGGTCCGCGCCGTGCGGCGACCACGCGCGGTGGACCTCGATGTCGATGTTCCCCGCGGTGGTGACGAGGCGCGCCGTGAAGGTGTCCGGCGCGCGCTGGTTGCCGGGATGCGGCGCGACGTCTTGCGGGGGGACGGCGGGCCGCGCGGGCTCCGCGACGCGCGGCGCAGGTTGGGCGGGCGCGACGCGCTCGCGCGGCTGGGCCAGCGCGCGGCCCTCCGCAGGCGCTTCGCCGCGCGCCATGCCGAGGCGCGGGCGGTCGTCGACCCCGTGCGGCTCGTGAGCCTCGCGGCAGCCGGCGATCGAGAGGACCAGGACGAACAGGATCGGGATCGAGCGCACGAGATCTCCTCCGCTTGGAAGTCGCCGCCGACCATAGCAACGAATGACCGCGCGGCACGCGCCCACGCGGGCGCGGTAGGCTCGCGGCGTGAAGACGTGGCTCATCCGCGCCGCGGTGCTCGCCGGGACGCTGGTGCTCGGCGCCGCGCTCCACGCCGCGCTCGCGCCGCGAAACCTCGCGTGGGTCGTCTACGCGCTCGGCGGCGGCGTCGTCGCGCTCGTCGCGCTCGAGGTGGGCCTGCGCCTCTCGCGCCGCCGGCGCGAGCGAGCCGACTGGGCGCGCTGGCGAGCCGCGTTGCTCGACCCGCCGGCGCGCCGCCGCGCGATCGGCGAGCTGCGCCGGGCCGCCGACCGGGCCGCACGCCTCGGCCCTCGCCTCGCCGTCCGCCAGGCGCGGCTCGCCGTCGCGCTCGGTGAGCTCCAGCTCGCGGAGGGCCGCGCCGAGGACGCCCTGCGCGCCCTCGCGCGCGTCGACGTCTCTCTGCTCGACCCGCTCCAGGCCACGATCGTACGAGTCGCGCGATTGCAAGCCTACTTGCACCATGACGACCTCGATGGCGCGTCCAGCACGCTCGCGCCGCTCGACGGCGCGCAGGACCTCGACCCGGTGCTCGACGCGACGCTCGCGCTCGCCCGCGGCGCGGTCGCGCTCGAGCAGGGGCGCACCGACGACGCGCTCGCCGCGGCGCGCGCGGTGGCCTCGCGGGCCGAGCCGCACGACGAGATCTGGGACGAGGCGCGCGCGCTCGAGGCGGCGAGCCTCGAGGCGAGCGGCGCGCCTTGGCGCGCGGTGCTCGCGAGCGTCGAGGGGTCGGGGCGAGCGCGCCTCGCCGCCCTCGGGAGCGCGCGCGTCCGGCGGCTGTGCGCGGAGCTCGAAGCGTGACGGTCGCGTCGTTCGCGCACGACGACGGCGCGGCGCTCGCGCGGGCGCTCCTCACCCGTTACGTGCTCGTCGTCGGGGGACGGGCCCTGCGCATCGAGGAGGCCGAGGTCTACTTCCACGCCGAGGGTTGGCGCGACCCGTTCACGCACCGCCACCCCCGGCAGGGCGCGCCTGGCCGTTGGTACTTCCACCGCGCCGGCGCGAGCGCGACGTATCGCGGCGGGAGCTTCAAGGGCCTCGACCTCACGTTCGGACCGCCCGGCGCGTGGGGCGGCGTCCTCATCCGGACGATCTCGGACGCGGGCGACATCGTCACCGGGCCGAGCCTCGTGGTCGACCACCTCCTGCGGAGCGCGGGCGCCCGCTCGCTCGCCGCCCTCGACGACGGTCGAGCCGCGCTCGATACCAGCGGCGCGGTACACCTCCGACCGCAGGGGCGCGAGGCGACGGTGTGGTCGACCGCGCGCGTCGGGCTCACCCTGCGGCGCGATCACGACGACGCGCGCACCCGCTGGCTGCTCGCCCGGCTTCGGTTCCTGACCGAGCCGCGGATCGCCAAGGGGCGCGTCCACACCGTGATCGCCCTGTACGAGGACGGCGCCGACGCGCGGGCGATCGCCGCGCAGACGGGCTGCGGGCGCGTGAGCGAGTATCTGCGACGATACCAGACCGGTCTCGCGGAGCCCTCGTTCGCGCGCTTCGCCGGCCGCGCCCTCGGCCCAGGTGACTACGCGGAGCTCCACGGGATCTGGACGGCTCGGCACGGGGCCGCCACGATCGGCGCGTGACGTATCGCGACCCGCTCGACGCCGCGCGCGCGCGCATCACCGCGCTCGAGGAGCTGCTCGAGTCGCGCCGGTTCGAGCCAGACGCGCCGGGCGGCAACGGCCGCGCGCTGAGCGAGGCGCGCGCGGCCCTCGCCGAGGAGCGCGCCGAGCACGCCGCGGAGCTCGCGCGCGCGCACGAGGACCGGGCCGGCGTCGAGCGCCGCGTCGAGCTCCTCGAGGCCGAGCTCGCGGCCGAGCGCGCGCGGCGCGACGCCGAGGTCTCGCTCCTGCGCACCAAGCTCGAGGAGGCCGAGCGCATGGGCTCGAGCGACGTCTCGCTCGCCGAGGCCGAGGAGACCATGCGGCGCGCGGAGGCCGCCGCCCAGAGCGCGCGGCTCGAGCAGCGGCTCGTCACGAAGGAGAGACCGCGATCCGCGAGCTCCGCGAGGAGATCCGCGTGCTGCTCGGCGGCGATCTGCGCGCGATCCGTGCGCACTACGCCGCGCGCGTGCGCGCGGTCGGCACCGAGCTCGCGGAGCAAGGGGACCGCGCGCGGCGCCTGGCGCGCGGCCTCGACGAGGCGCGCGGCGCGGTCGAGGCGCTCCCGCCGGCCGACGTGCGCGACCGCGAGGGGCTGATCGAGCGGGAGCTCGCCCGACGCAAGGTCGCGATCGCCGAGCGCGAGCTCGATCGCGTGCGCGACCGCGTGCTGCGGCTCGAGGCCGAGCTCGAACGGATCACCGGCGCCGAGGCCGAGCTCGCGACGCGCGCCGCGGCGAAGTGAGCCGCGCGAGCGCGGGTCGCTCAGGGCGCAGGGACGGGCGCCACTGCGCTGCGCGAGCCGTCGCTCCAACGGAGCGTGGACGCGGGCGCGGCGTCGAGCGCGACCGTGAACGCGAGCCGGCACGCGTGGGTCTCGTCGACCGCGAGGTTGCGGCTGCGGCAACCGTCCGCGAGCTCGTTGGTGCGAGAGTCGGCCGTGATCCGCGTCGCGTCCTCGAGCGTCACCTCGAACGCGAACGGCGCGATGGGGATGGGCCCGACGCCGCGGGCCTCGATCACCGCGTCGAGCAGCAGGTACTCGAAGCCGGGCCGCGGCACGACGCCGTTGATGTCGGCGCGGCGCGCCGCGCCGGTGACCGAGAGCACGACGCCGGTGGGCGGCGCGCCCGCGTCCGAGCCGCCGCCACCGCCATCACACGCGCCGAGCGCGAGGATCAGGGCGAGCCATGGGAGCGCGCGCGTCATGTCGAGACGATAGCGGCGGGCGCGCGCGCTCGCTACGCTCTGCGCGATGCTCGAGACGGTCGCCGAGGGGCTCCACACGTACGCGATCGGGCACACGATGATGGGCCTGCACCTCGGCGCGCGGATGAGCGTGGTGCGCCTGCGCGGTGGCTCGCTCTTGGTCCACTCGCCGGTGCGCCTGGATCCGGCGCTGCGTGGCGCGATCGAGGCGCTCGGTCCGGTCGCGCACATCACGTTGCCCAACGCCTACCACCACGTCTACGCCAAGCCGTGGATCGACGCCTTCCCCGACGCGACGGTGCACGCGGCGGCGAGCCTCGCGAAGAAGCGACCCGACCTGCGCATCGACCGCGCGATGACGAACGAGCCTCACCCCGACTGGGAGGGGACCGTGATCCCGCTCCACATCGACGGCTGCGCCCTCGACGAGACCGTGCTGGTGCACCCGGCGACGCGCACGGTGATCTCGGTCGACCTCACGGAGAACTTCCCCACCCACGAGCACTTCGGGACCCGCACCTACCTCAAGCTGTCGGGCACGCTCGGGCGCGTCGGCTGGCCCAGACCGCTGCGGCTGCTCTACCGCGATCGGCGGGCGACGGCGCGGTCCCTCGAGGCGCTCCTCGAGCACGACTTCGAGCGCGTGATCATCGCGCACGGCGACGTCATCGAGCGCGACGGGCCGCGGCTCGTGCGCCAGACGTTCGAGGGGTGGGTCCTCTGAGGCTCGCGCGGTTCGGCGTGGCCGCTCTCGCCCTCGCGCTCGGGGGGTGCCCGCCCGATCTCTCGGGGTGGCGGGTCGAGGGCGAGGCCCCGGCGCACGACGGGTCCACCCCGCCTCCGCCGCGCGACGGATCGCTCCCTCCGAGCGTGCCCTGCGCGCCCGAAGTGACGTGCGCCTCGTGCCCGATGCCCTGGCTGCTCGCGAGCGTCGAGGACCTCGGCGGACGTTGCGGCGGCCAGGTCTGGCGCTGGTCGATCCAGGGGCAAGACGACGTGTTCTGTGCATGCGAGCCGCTGACCGCGGGCGGACGCATGCCGCGTCTGCCGTTCTCGGTCGGGTTCGTCCCGCCGGACACGGTCGTCGTGGCCGCAGAGGACGATCGCGTCGTCGCGATCGACGCGGCGAGGGACGCCGTGCGCTGGGAGCGCCCGTACACCTGGCAGCCCGTCGACGTCTTCGCCATCGAGGACCCCACGGGCCAGCCGATGGCCGGGGTGGCGGGCCGGACGCGCGGCGGCTCGATCCGCGCGATCACGTTCTTCGACCTCGCCGGCGCCGGCGCGCCGATCGAGCGCACCGTCAACGGCGACCTGCCGCTCGGGCTCAACGTCGCGAGCGTCACCCAGAGCCCGTTCTCGCGTCGCTGGTTCCGCGCGCTCGACTCGATGGGGAGCTACGCGGCGGCCGACGTGGACCCGTGGACCAACGAGCGGTTCATGGACCCGCCCCACACGGCCGGGCGAGAGGGGTTCTATCTGCGCACCCTGCACGCGAGCTTCGACGGGACGTTCCACCGCACGGTGTGGACGGGCGAGCGCTCGGACCTCGACCCGCGCGTGCGCGAGGTCTACCGCCTCGCGCGCGCGGACGACGCCGGCGACCAGCGCGTCCCGCTCGGCGAGCGGTGCACCGAGAGCGCGGATCGGCGCGACTACGACGTGCTCTGCGAGTACCTCCACGCCGTCGCCGATCCGGCGCTGAACACCAGCTCGTTCGCGCTCTGCGGTCACTCGGGGGCGGAGCGGCGGATCGTGCGCCTGAGCCTCACCGGCATCTGCCGGACGATCGTCGAGCAGGCCGCGGTGCAAGAGGGCTTGCGGATCAGCCGGCTGGGCCTCGCGCAGCCGACGTTCTGGCCCTGAGCCTCAGCGCGACCACCACGCGCCGCGGCCGCGCCGAGGCGGCGGCTCGCCCGCGTCGAGCCCGGCGTCGAGCCCCGCGTCCTCGCCCGCGTCCACGCCTGCATCGAACCCGGCGTCGAACCCCGCGTCCTCGCCCGCGTCGACGCCCGCGTCGATCGCGGGCGGCGCCGGGTCCTCCTCGGGCTCCGGCGCCGGCGCGTAGAGCGCGTAGAGCACCGCGAGCGCGATCGACACGAGCACCGAGAACACGAACGCGAGCGTCAGGAGGATGAGCCCCCACGGCCGCGCGCGAGGCCGCGCCGGCATCGGCGGCGGTGGGCCTGACGGAGGACGTTGGAGGCTCGGCGGCGGCTCGGAGGGGTGCATCGCGTCGTCCGCGCAGACGATAGCGCCTGACGCACCCGCGCGCGGAGATCCTGACCGTGGCCGCTACCTCCAGGGC
>JAHBWG010000029.1 GCA_019637095.1 Sandaracinaceae bacterium
GGCGGGGCCGGCGCTGGCCGCCGCGGGTCGTGCGCGCGCGGCTCCGGCGCGTCCTCGCCCGCCGGAGCGAGCGCGGGAGTCACGGCGGGCGAGCGGGGGCGACGACGACTGGCGCCGCGACCCGGATCTCACCGAGGACGACCGCGACCTGCTCGAAGAGCTGACCGAGCGCGCGACGCTCGCGCGCGAGCGCCTGCGCCTCGCCGAGGAGACCCTCCGGGAGCAACGCCGCGAGCTCGCGGCGCTGGCGCAGCGCCTCGAGGGGGAGCGCCTGCCGCCGCGGCTCCGCGCCGAGCTCGAGCTCGCGCTCGTCTGGGCGAGCTGGCGCGCGGGGCACCCGAGCGCGGGCGAGCTCGCGGAGCACTTCACCGCGGAGCACGCCAGCGCCGGCGATCTCCTCGCCATCGCGTGGATGATCCGGGGCGAGGTCGCCGCGGCCGAGCAGCTCCCCGAGGAAGCGCTCGCCGCCTTCCGCTTCGGGGCGAACCGGATGGGTGAGCCGCTCTACGCGTACTCGCTGTGGCGCACGGCCGCGGTCCAGCGCGCGGCGGGGAACGCCGCGGCGGCCCGCGAGTCGCTCATCGCGGTCGAGCGGGAGGCGTGTGCGCGCGGGGCGCCCGAGCTCGTGCGCCGGCTCGCGTACGACGCCGCCAGCGCGCTCGGCCACGGCGTGCGCGCCGACGCGGACGGCGTCTTGCGACCCGAGGTGTGCCCCCCCATGGGCGCCGCCGCCGATCGCGCCGGCTGGCGCCCCGAGGAGTGACCGCCGTCCGATCACTCGCGGCGGCCGGTGGCCGCGCGCCAGCGCGCGTGGGCGATGACGAGCGCACCCCGCGCGTCGACGAGCGCGGCCTGCGCCGCGGCTGCGGCCTCTTCGCGCAGGTTCACCACGAAGAGCTCGGTCGCGCCGAGCGCGAAGCGGCGGCGCTCGGCCTCCGCGACCGCCTCGGCGACCTCCGCCGACTCTTCGGCGAGCGCGACCGCCTCCTCCGCGGCGCGCGTGGCGCTCGCCGCGTCCTGCACCTCCGCCGCGATGCCGTCCGCGATCCGCCGCGCGTCCGCGCGCAGCGCGCTGAGCTCCGCGCGAGTGGTGCGGAGCCTGCCGCGCGCCTCGCGCAGCTGAAGGGGCATCGAGAACAGGATCGAGCCTTCGACCACCGCGGCGCCGAGCGTCTCCTGCTCGCGCGGCGTGCCCGCGCCGAGATCGAGGGACGCCGCCAGCCCGACGTCGATGCGAGGCGCGACCTGGTTCTCGGCGAGCTCGACGGACACCGCCTGCCGGTCCAGGAGCGCGCGCACGCGCGCGGTCTCCGGCCGCCGCGCCCACGCATCGCGGATCTCCCGGCGCAGCTCGAAGGACGAGGGGGGTGGCGCGTCGAGCGCCTCGGGCATCCGCGCCGGCGGCGCGACCCACGGGGTTCCGTCCGCCCGGCGCAGATACAGAGAGAGCGCGATCGCCGCCTGCTCCAGCGCGCGCCGCGCCGCGACCAGCGTCCCGCGTCGCGCGGCCACTACGCGCCGATTCTCCAGCGCGTCGAGCGGCGGCGAGCCCCCGGCCTGGACGCGGGCGAGGATCTGTTCATCGCGCGCCTCCGCGAGCTCGAGCAGCCGCGCGGCGACCTGGTAGCGCAGGCCTGCGGCGACCCATCGCACGTAGGCGCTCGTCGCCTCGTACCGCAGCGCGATCAGGCGCGCGTCGAGGTCGGCCTCCTCGGCGCGCAGGCCGTGCTCGGCCTGCCGCGTGCGCGCCCGCCGCGCGTCGATCGGCCCGTCACGCCACAGCGGTACGCGGAGCCCGGCGCGCACCTCTCCGAGGTCGAGCGTGCGCTGGTGGCCGTAGTAGTCCGGGAGCTGTCCGCCCCGTCCGATCCGCCAGCCCGCCCACACGGTCGCGCCCCAGAGCGGGGTCGGCTGCACCAGGGCCACGTCCGCGCGAGCCCAATCGTAGTAGCCGACGGGCGCCCCCCAGCCCTCGGCGGTGAGCGTGAGATCGAACCCTCCCTCCGCCGCGAGCTGCTCGCCAGCCGCTGCCGCGACGCGCGCTCGGCCGAGGTCGACGAGCGGGTGGTGGCGCTCCACCGAGGTGAGGACCTGCCCCAGCGTGAGCATCGGCTGGGTCCCGAGCGCGAGCCGCTCGCTCGGCGCGAGGGGGCGCAGCCGGTAGCCACCAGGGAAGGCGAGCGCGCTCGGGTCGAGGCCCGCGCCCGGGGAGGGCGCCGTCGAGTCTGGTTGCGCGTGCACACGCGCGGTCCCGACCGCGAGCAGCACGAGGGCGAGGGGGAGTCGCGTCACGTCCCGGACCTCCCGCGGCTGGCGCGACGCTCCGGCGTCGGGGGCTGGTCGAGCATGGGTGGGAAGCCGTTGAACTGTCGCCACTGCTCGAACGCCACCGTGACCTGCTCGAGCAGCACCCATCCGTTCGCGCGCGCGCCCTGTCGGAGGAAGCGAGGCGAGGGCCAGGGCTCGTCGTCGGGGTCGGGCGTGACGACGACGCGGAAGTTCCCGCGTCCGTCGTCGTGCGAGTCCACGAAGGCGACCCGGCCCCCGAACGTCCCGACGGCGACCGAGGGCCACCCGGTGAACTGCACCGCGGGCCACCCTTCGAACTGGAGCCGCACCGGGCGCCCCGGGGCGATGAGGGCGGCGTCGTTGCCGTCGACGACGATCTCGACCGCCCGCTCGTCCGTGTCGGGCACGAGCAGGGCGAGCACCTCGCCGGCGCGGACCTGCTCGCCGCCAGGCATCACCTCGAGCCGCAGGATCGTCCCCGCGCGCGGCGCGACCACGAGCTGCGCTCGTTGCCGGGCGACCTCGACCTCGATCCTCGCGAGCGCGGCGCGGGCCGCCGCGGCGTCGGCCTCGGCCGTCTGCAGGGCGGTTCGAGCGGCCTCGATCGCGGCGTCGCGGTTCGCGCGCGCGCGGTCGAGCTCGGCTTGTTGGCTCGCGAGGTCGTCCCGCGCGCCGCGAGCCCGCGCGCGCGCCGCGTCGCGCCCCGTCCGCGCGCGCGCCTCGCCGAGGAGCGCGAGCTCGAGGTCGCGCTCCGAGGTCAGCCCCTGCTCGCGCAGGGCGCGCAGGCGCGCGAGGTTGAGCATCGCCGTGTCGAGGTCGGCGTCGGCGGCGCGCTCCGCCTGGTCGGCCGCGCTCACCGTCTGCCGCGACGCCCGGAGCCGCGCCTCGACGGCCGAGACGGCGCTCGTCTCGGCGCGGGCCGTCGCGTCGAGCCGCGCGCGTTGGGCGGCGACGCGCGCCTCACCCGTCGTGAGCCGCTCGGCGCCCGCCTCGCGCTCGATCTCCAGCCGCTCCATCTGGCGAGGATCGTTGTCCGAGAGGCGCACGACGGGGTCCCCCTCGGCGACGACCGAGCCCTCCTGGACGAACCACTCGACGACGCGCCCGGAGACCGGCGCCTCGATGCTCTGTCGCCGCTCGAGCGGCGCGTAGGCGATCACTCGGCCCGTCCCGCGCACGCTCTGTTGCCAGGGAGACAGCACCCCGAAGATCAGGAAGGTCACGAACGCGGTCGCGAGCGCGAGCGCGACACGGCGCGCGCGCACCGGCGGGCGCACGAGCCGCTCGCTCGGCAGCGGGGGGGCGGGGTCGCGGTACGGCCCCGCGAAGGCGGGCTCGCTCATCGTGTGCCTCCGTGGCGTGGCGCCTCGGTCAGAGCGCCGTCTCGGAGCTCGAACACGCGCGACGCGCGAGCGTGCGCCTCGACGTCGTGCGTCACGAGCAGGAGCGTCCAGCGGCGCTCCGGCGCGAAGAGGGCGTCGAGCACGGTGCGGCGCGTCTCGGGGTCGAGCGCGTCGAGCGCGCCGTCGATGCAGAGGAGATCGGGCTTGCCGGCGATGGCGCGGGCGAGCACGAGCCGCGCCGCTTGGCTGCGTGAGAGCGGCGATCCATCCGGCAGCACCGGGGTGGCGAGGCCCTCGGGGAGCTCCGCGATCTCGTCGAGCAGGTCGACGTCGCGCAGCGCCTCTCGCACCGCCACGCCCTCGAGCGGGCGACCGAAGGTGACGTTGTCTCCGATGGTGCCGACGACGATCTCGGAGCCGCGGACGAGGGCCGTGCGGCGGCGCAGGACGCGTCGGTCCACGTCGGTGAGGTCGACTCCGTCGAGAAGGACGTGGCCCGCCGCCGGCTTGCGGAGCCCGAGCAAGACATCGAGCAGCAGGCTCTTGCCTCCGCCGCTCGAGCCCGCGAGGACGACCCGCTGCCCCGGGCGCACCACGAGATCGATGCCCGAGGCCACGGGAGGCCGGTCGTCGGCGCCGAACGCGAGCCCCTCGATCCGAAGCGTGGCGCCGTCGGTGGATGCCAGGAGCGCGCTCGTCGCGGCCGGCGGCGCCTCGAGCGGGAGGTCGAGCAGCTGCCCGACCTTGTCGAGCGCGGCGAGCAGATCGTAGGTCGCCTCGAGCTGTTTGCCGACCTTCGTGAACGAGACGACGACCATCGTGACGATGAGCTCGGCGGCGACGAGCTGGCCGAGGGTCAGCTGGCGCTCGATCACCAGCCAACCGCCGAGGCCGAGGATCCCGGCGCTCGCGACCGCGTGCAGCGTCAGCGAGCCGATGATCTGCCGGAAGACGATGCCGAAGTGCTTCGCGCGGTAGGCGAGGTAGGTGGCGGCGAGCTCGTCGGTCCGCTGCCGGGCGAGCACCGGTCCGCCCGCGAGCTTGAACGCGACGGGGTGGCGAGCGACCTCTTCGAGCCAGCTCGCGACCTTGTACTTCGCCTTGGACTCGAGGACCGCGGTGTGCGTCGCGCCGCGGCCGAGCCCGGCGAGGATCGCGATCACCGCGAGCACGAGGACGACGTCGAACGCGAGCAGGATCGGGTGATAGAAGGCGAGCACGAGCATCCCGACGACCGTCGTGAGCACGATCTCGAGGCCGCTGACGAGCAGGGTCGCGGCCGCCTTCTGGATCGTGAAGAGATCGAAGAAGCGGTTCACGAGCTCCGGGCCGTGCGCGCGATCGAACGCGGCGATCTCTACCCGCGGCAAGCGGTGCGAGAGCTCGTTGACGAGCCGGACGAAGAGACGCCGCTGCAGCACCTCGACCACCCAGACCTGGAGCGCGCGCAGCACGCCGGCGAAGGCGAGCCCGGCCAGGAGCAGGAGCGCGATGACGATCAGCGGCTGCAAGAGCGTGGCGAACGCCACCGAGTTGACGAGCGCCTGGACGGCGATGGGGGTCGTCAACGCGAGCAGGCCCACCCCGCCCCCGTAGATGACGATGACCAGCACGTCGTGGCGCTCCTGGCGCACGAGCGCCCTGAGGCGAGCCCACGGGGTGGGCGGCGGGTGCCCGTGGGCGCCTCGCGGACCGGAGCCGAGCGCGCTCGGCGGGTCGATGGCGACCCAGCGGACGGCGCCCAGGCGCGTGGGATCGATCAGCGCCGCGACGTCCCCGCGCCGGGTCCAGCGCTCTTCGGAGGAGCCCCCGCGCTCGACGCACAGCTGGCTCCCCCGGCGGTCCGTCAAGAGGACCCACTGGCCCTCGGCGTCGACGCCCACGACCGGGTGCTCGGGGCCGACCGAGCGAGCGACGTCGGCGACCGTGCCGTGGAGCTCGACGGCGTGGAGCCCGAGGTCCACGCAGGCGTCGACGAGCCGCGAGGCCCACGCGTGCTCTTCACCTGACGGGTCGGTCCGCGCCGCGACGCCGCGCACGACCTCGGAGTCGGCGTCGAGCCCGACGCACTCGACGACGCGGCGGAGCAGGAGCTCCCACGGTGACGTCCAGGCCTCGAAGGCGGTGACATCTTCGTCGAGCGCGGGGGCGGTCATCGCGACGGTCCCCGGCCGGCGGTGCGCCGCGCCACCGCAGCGCGCGCGCGCGCCACCGCGAACGCGAGCGTGTCGTCGAGCTCGCGACCTTCGACGCGGAGCATGATCGGCGGGCCCTGCACGATCGCGAGGCGCAGGGTCACCGCCACGGTGCGCTCCGCGTCGCTCGACCAGACGTGGACTCCGGCGCGGCGCACCCGGTGCACGTAGGCGCCGAGGCCGGCGCGAAGCCGCTCCTCGAGCTGGAGCGGATCGGCGGCGTCTCGGGGATCGAGCGTGGCTTGGACTCGCATCACGCGGCGATATGGGGCTCGCCACGACTGCGAACAAATCGAAATAACGATGTTCTCGATTCGATATTATGGAAGGCTCGGGGCATGAACTGGCTGAACTACCACCACCTGCTGTACTTCTGGACGGTCGCTCGCGAGGGGTCGGTCACCCGCGCAGCCGAGGTGCTCCGGCTCTCGCAGCCCACGGTGAGCGGGCAGGTGAAGCTCCTCGAGGAGGCGCTGGGCGAGAAGCTCTTCCGGCGCGTCGGCCGCGAGCTCGTGCTGACGGACATGGGCCGGATCGCCTACCGCTACGCGGATGAGATCTTCTCCCTGGGCCGAGAGCTGTCCGACACGTTCGCCGGGCGGCTGGCTCGGCAGCCGGACCGGCTCACCATCGGCGTGAGCGACCTCGTCCCGAAGCTCATCCTCTACCGGCTGATCGAGCCCGCGCTCACGCTCGAGCCGCCCCTGCGCGTCATCTGTCGCGAGGGCAAGACGGAGCAGCTCCTCGCCGACCTCGCCATCCACGAGCTGGACCTGGTGCTCGCCGAGGTCCCGATCGCGGGGCAGGCCAGCGTGCGCGCCTACAACCACCTCCTCGGGGAGACGGGCGTGTCCTTCTTCGCCACGAAGGCGCTCGCGCGCCCGCGGCGCCGGGGCTTCCCCCGAACCCTCGACGGCGCGCCGCTCCTCGCGCCGACGGAGAACACGCACCTGCGTCGCGCCCTCGATCACTGGCTCGCCCAGCTCGGGGCGCGTCCCCGGGTGGTCGCGGAGTTCGAGGACAGCGCGCTCCTCAAGGCGTTCGGTGCCGAGGGGGCGGGGCTCTTCCCGGGGCCGACCGCCATCGAGCGCGAGATCTGCGCCACGTACCGCGTCGAGGTGGTCGGGCGAACCGACGCGGTGGTGGAGCGCTTCTACGCGATCAGCGTCGAGCGACGGATCAAGCATCCGGCGGTGCGCCTGATCACCGAGCGGGCGCGCGAGCGCCTGTTCCCGACGCTCTCCGGCTGACGCGCCACGGGAGCAAGCTCACGCCAACCGGGTTCGCTCGTACCATCGCTTCTCTATGTGATTTCGGTATTTTATCGACTGAAACGAGAACGGGTCTGTGCCATGGGGCGGCTCCGTGGGGCGGAGCCCGCGCGCGGGGGCTTGAGCTTGTGGCCAAACGATGACAGAGACGTCGCCTTCTTTTCGCTATCTGAGAAAGCCCGTGTTCTCGCCCATCGCGATGTGGTCCGGCGGCGCCCGCGCCCCGGCCTTCGAACCGCGAGCGCTCGTCGAGGCGGCGCGCGAGGTGCGGGCACCGATCCACGTCCTGCGCGAGCCGGGGGAGGGGCGCGTGGGCGTCGCGTTCGATGGCGACGTCATCCCGCCGAAGTATCTCAACGGCCACCGCGGCTACCCGCTCCTCGCGACGCTCCCGGCGCTGTATCCCGAGTGGCTCGGCGACCGGAGCTTCGCCGAGGCCCACGGCGTCCGGTTCCCCTACGTCACCGGGGCGATGGCCAACGGGATCGCCACGACCGAGCTCGTCACGGCCGTCGCGCGCGCGGGGATGATCGGCTTCTTCGGGGCCGCCGGGCTCGCGTTCGGGCGGGTCGAGGAGGCCCTCGGTCGTCTCGAGGCCGCGCTCGGCGGGACCTCCCACGCGTGGGGGATGAACCTCATCCACTCGCCGAACGAGCCGGCGCTCGAGGAGGCGGTGGCGGATCTGTACCTCCGTCGCGGCGTGCGGCGGGTCTCGGCGGCGGCGTACCTGGCCCTCACGCCGGCCATCGTTCGATACGCTGCCACGGGTCTCACAGTCGATTCGGGTGGCGCGATCCACCGCAAGAACCACGTCTTCGCCAAGATCTCTCGGCCCGAGACGGCGCGGCACTTCCTGACTCCCGCGCCCGCCGCGATGCTCGACGCGCTGGTCCGGCGCGGCCAGTTGACCGCCGACGAGGCGCGGCTGGCCGCCCGCGTGCCCGTGGCGGAAGATATCACTGTCGAGGCCGACTCGGGCGGCCACACCGACAAGCAGGCGCTCGGCGCAGTGTTCCCGGTGATCGCCGAGCTCCGCGACGCGCTCGCGGCCGAGCACGGCTACACCCGGGCCGTCCGCGTCGGCGCGGCGGGCGGCCTCGGCACGCCGCGCGCGGTCGCCGGCGCGTTCTCCATGGGCGCCGCGTACGTGCTCACCGGCTCCGTGAACCAGTCCGCCGTCGAGTCGGGCCTCTCGGCCGAGGGTAAGCGCATGCTGGCCGGGGCCACCATGGGCGACGTGACGATGGCCCCTGCCGCCGACATGTTCGAGCAGGGCGTCGAGGTCCAGGTGCTCAAGCGTGGTACCATGTTCGGGGCGCGCGCGCACCGGCTCCTGGGCGCGTACCGGCGCTATCCGGGGCTCGACGCGGTCGAGCCGAACGAGCGAGCCGCCCTCGAGAAGCAGGTCCTGGGCGCGAGCTTCGACGAGGTCCGCGCGTCGACCCGCGCGTTCTGGGCCGAGCGCGATCCGTCGCAGAACGAGCTCGCAGCCCGCGATCCGAAGCACGAGATGGCGCTGGCGTTCCGCTGGTACCTCGGGCTGTCGAGTCGCTGGGCCATCACCGGTGAGCCGTCGCGCCGTCTCGACTATCAGATCTGGTGCGGGCCCGCCATGGGCGCCTTCAACGAGTGGGTGCGCGGGTCGTTCCTCGAGGCGCCGGAGAACCGGTCCGCGGTGCAGATCGCGCTCAACCTGCTCGAAGGCGCGGCGGTGGTGACCCGCGCGCACCAGCTCCGCAGCTATGGCGCGGCGGTCCCCGCGGCCGCCTTCCGCTTCGCGCCTCGCCCGCTCGCATAGGGAAGCCATGGACGACGAGAAGAACCGCATTGCCGTCGTGGGCCTCGCCACGCTGTTCCCCGGCTCGGTCGACGCTACCGGGTTCTGGAGGGACATCCTCCACGGCACCGACCGTATCACCGACGTCCCCCCGAGCCACTGGCTCGTCGAGGACTACTACGACCCCGATCCGAGCGCCCCCGACAAGACCTACGCGCGCCGCGGGGCGTTCCTGCCGCGGGTCGAGTTCGAGCCGATGCGCTGGGGGGTGCCGCCGTCCACCGTCGAGGCGACCGACACCTGCCAGCTCCTGGCGCTCATCGTGGCCCAGCAGGTCCTCGAGGACGCCGCCCGCGGGCAGTTCGACTACACCGACCGCTCACGCATGAGCGTCATCCTCGGCGTCACGAGCGCGCAGGAGCTGCTCGGCGCGATGGTGAGCCGCCTGCAGCGTCCGGTCTGGACCAAGGCGCTGCGCGAGATGGGACTCGGCGAGCCCGAGGTGCAGGAGGCCTGCAAGCGCATCGAGGCCCACTACACGCCGTGGCAGGAGGCGACGTTCCCCGGCGTGCTCGGCAACGTGGTGGCCGGGCGGATCGCGAACCGCCTCGACCTCGGCGGTACCAACTGCGTCACCGACGCGGCCTGCGCGAGCACCTTCAGCGCGCTGTCGATGGCGGTGAACGAGCTCCGGCTCGGCGAGTCGGACGTGGTGATCTGCGGCGGCGCCGACACCATGAACGACATCTTCATGTACCTCTGCTTCAGCAAGACGCCCGCGCTGAGCAAGACGGGCGACTGCCGGCCGTTCAGCGACGGCGCCGACGGCACGATGCTCGGCGAGGGGTTCGGGATGCTCGCGCTCAAGCGGCTCGCGGACGCCGAGCGCGACGGCGATCGGGTCTACGCGGTCATCACCGGCGTCGGCACGAGCAGCGACGGCAAGGGGACCGCCGTGTACGCGCCGGTCGCGGCGGGGCAGGCGAGGGCGCTCCGCCGCGCGTACTCCCACACGGGGTACGGGATCGAGACGGTCGAGCTCATCGAGGCCCACGGCACCGGCACGGTCGCCGGTGACGCGGCGGAGTTCGCCGGTCTGAGCACCGTGTTCGACGAGAGCGGGCGGGCGGACCGGCAGTGGTGCGCCCTGGGCTCGGTGAAGTCGCAGATCGGGCACACGAAGGCGGCGGCGGGCGCGGCGGGGCTCGTGAAGGCGATCCTCGCGCTCAACCACCGTGTGTTGCCGCCGACGATCAAGGTGGAGCGCCCGAACCCCAAGCTCGATCTCCCCTCGAGCCCGTTCTACCTGAGCACGGTGGCGCGTCCGTGGGTGCGCGGGGCGGACCACCCCCGGCGCGCAGGGGTGAGCTCCTTCGGCTTCGGCGGATCGAACTTCCACGTCGCGCTCGAGGAGTACGGCGGGTCGGCCGCGCGCGCGCTCCGGCGGCGCGCGTGCCCCACGGAGCTCGTCCTGGTCGGCGGCTCCTCGCCGGCCGACGTCGCGGCGCGTGCGCGCGCGATGGCCGCCGAGGTGGGGGCGGCGCCCGGCACGCTCGCGTCCCTCGCCCGCACGAGCCAGGAGACGTGGGACCCGAGCGCGCCCGCGCGCCTCGCCGTGGTGGCCGAGGACGAGGCGTCGCTCGCCGCCAAGCTCGAGCGCGGCGCGACGCTCGCGGCGGCCGGCGAGCCGACCGCGACTCCGGACGGTATCGCGTTCGGTACGGGCGCTCCGCCCGGCGACGTGGCGTTCCTCTTCCCCGGGCAGGGGAGCCAGTACGTCTCGATGGGGGCAGACGTCGCGATGACGTGGGAGGAGGCGCTCGCGCCGTGGGACGCGGCCGCGAGCCTCGCGGGCGTGTTCGACGAGCCGCTCCACGACGTCGTCTTCCCCAAGCCGGTGTTCGATGACGGCACCCGCGCGGCGCAGGCGGAGAAGCTCACCCGGACCGAGTGGGCCCAGCCCGCGATCGGGGTGGCGAGCCTCTCCCACCTCGCGCTCCTCGACGCGGTCGGGCTCGCCCCGAAGGCGGTCGCCGGGCACAGCTTCGGCGAGGTGACCGCGCTCGCGGCCGCTGGCGTGCTCTCGCGGGAGGACGCGATCCGCGTGGCCCGCCGTCGTGGCGAGCTGATGGCGGAGGCCGCGGCGACGCCGGGCGCGATGACCGCGGTGAGCGCCGCGCGCGACGCCATCGAGGTGGCCCTCACGCCGTGGCCCGAGGGCCTCGTCGTGGCCAACCACAACGGGCCTACGCAGGTGGTGCTGAGCGGTCCGCTCGCCGCGATCGAGGCCGCGGAGGCTGCGCTGTCGGGCGCGAAGCTCGCCTTCCGGCGGCTGCCCGTCGCGACGGCCTTCCACTCGAGCGTCGTGGCGGGCTCGACCGAGCCGTTCGCGCGGTTCCTCGAAAGTGTGTCGTTCTCGACACCATCGGTCCCCGTCTACGCGAACCGGGAGGCGGCGCCGTACCCGGTGGCGCCGCCCGATGCGCGGGCGCTCCTCGCGGCTCAGCTCGCCTCGCCCGTGCGCTTCGTCGAGTCGATCGAGGCGATGTACGCGGCGGGCGCGCGCGTGTTCGTGGAGGTCGGGCCTGGCGCGGTGCTGAGCGGGCTGGTCGAGCGCATCCTCGAGGGGCGGCCTCACCTCGCCGTGCCGGTCGACCGCAAGGGGAAGCACGGGGTGACCAGCCTGTTCGCGGCGCTCGGCCGCCTCGCCGCGGCGGGGGTCCCGCTCTCGCTCTCGGCCCTCTGGGAGCCTTTCCTCCCGGTCGAGGATCCGCGCGCCCGCGTGGCGCCCAAGATGACGCTCGCGCTCAGCGGGTCGAACTACGGCAAGCCGTACCCACCGCCGAACGGCGCGGCCGGTCTCCCCGCCCCCAACCCCGAGCGCTCCCGACCCGCCCCGACCGAGCAGGATGTGTCGCCCATGTCGAAGCCGACCCTCACCCCTCCCGTCGCGACCGCCCCGGTCGCTGCGGCGCCCGCTTCCGCGGCTGCGCTCGCCGCGCCCGCGCCCGTCGCTGCCGCGCCCGTCGCTGCCCCGCCGACGGCCGCGCCGCTCGCGGGGGACGGCTGGGCGAGCGCCTACCTCGCCGTGCAGTCCCGCGTGATCGACGCCCACACCGCCTACACCCACGCGATGGCGACCGCACACGGGACGTTCCTGGCAGCCCAGCAGCAGGCCCTCGCCACGATGTCGGGGCTCCTCGTCGGGGCTCCTGCGGCGTCGCTCGCGCCGCTCCCGCCTCCTCCGGCGATCGCGCCGGTGACGCACGCGCCGCTCGCGCCGGTCGCGGTGGTGGCTCCGCCGGCGCCGCTCGCGCCGCCGGCGCTGGCTGCGGCCCGCGCGGCGCACGTCACGGCCCCCGCCTCGCTGCCCGCCGCGCCGCCGCGCGAGACGGCCCCGGTCGCGGCTCCCGGCGTGGACCTCGCGGCGCTGCTGCTGGAGGTGGTGGCGGACAAGACGGGCTACCCGACGTCGATGCTGGAGCTGTCGATGGACCTCGAGGGCGACCTCGGGGTGGACTCGATCAAGCGGGTGGAGATCCTGGCGGCGATGCGCGAGCGCGCGGGCTCGCTGCCGGAGGTGGATCCGGCGGAGCTCGGCAAGCTGCGCACGCTGCAAGAGATCGTGTCGCGGCTGGGCGACGGTTCGGCATCGGCGAGCGCGGAGGCGCGCGCCCCCGAGGCGGCGCGTACCGAGGCGTCGAGGTGGGTGCTGGAGCGTGTCGCCGCGCCGCCGTCGGGCTTCGCGCTCGCGGGCCTGCTCGACGCCGCGTCGGTGGCGGTCGTCGATGGGGGCTCGGGGCTCGCCGAGTCGGTCGCCGAGGCGCTGACGGTGCGCGGGGTTCGCGCGCGAGCCGGCAGCCCGGACGGGTCCACCGATGGGGTCGTCTTCCTGGGCGGGCTCGCCGAAGTGGGTGACGGCGTGCAAGCCGCCTTGCGTGTCCAGCGCGAGGCGTTCGAGGCGGCCAAGGCCGTCGCGGCGCGCCTCTCGACCGGCCCCGGGGTGTTCGTCACCGTGCAGGACACGGGCGGGGACTTCGGACTGTCCGGCTCGCCGCGCGCGTGGCTCGGCGGGCTGCCCGGTCTAGTCAAGACGCTGGCGCAGGAGTGGCCCACGGCCGGCGTGCGCGCGATCGACCTCGACCGCGGGGGGCGCGACGCGTCGGCGATCGCGACGGCGATCGCGCGCGAGCTCGTCTCCGGCGGCTCGCCGCGCGGACCTGGTGCGAGCGGGGGCGGCGCGGAGGTCGCGATCGCCGCCGACGGCGCGCGCTCGACGCTCGTCAGCGCGCCGGTCGCCGTCGGCGCGGGCGCTCCTCGCCTCGGGCGCGAGGACGTCGTGGTGGCCTCGGGCGGCGCGCGCGGGGTGACCGCGCGGACGTTGATCGCGCTCGCGGAGGCGAGCCGGGCGCGGTTCGTCTTGCTCGGTCGCACCGCGCTCGAGGACGAGCCGCCAGAGTGCGCGGGCGCGACGACGGACGCCGAGCTCAAGCGCGCGCTGCTGACCGCCGCTCAGGCGCGCGGTGCGCGGGTCTCGCCCAAGGAGCTCGACGGCGTCGCCTCGCGCGTGCTCGCGGCGCGCGAGGTGCGGGCGACGCTCGAGGCGATCGGGCGCGCCGGCGGCGAGGCGCGCTACCTGCCGGTCGACGTGCGCGACGCGGCGGCGCTGCGTGCGGCGCTCGACGAGGTGCGCGCGGCCTGGGGCCCGATCACCGGGCTCGTTCACGGCGCCGGGGTGATCGCCGATCGCTTCGTGGCCGACAAGCCGCTCGAGGACTTCGATCGGGTGATGGACGTCAAGGCGGGCGGGCTCGCCGCGCTCCTCGACGCCACCGCGGGCGACCCGCTGCGCGTGCTCGTCGCCTTCAGCTCGGTCGCGGGACGCACCGGCAACCGAGGCCAGGCGGACTACGCGATGGCCAACGAGACGCTCAACAAGGTCGTCGCGCGCGAGGTCGCGCGCCGCGAGGGGCTGTTCGGTCGCAGCCTGGGCTGGGGACCGTGGAAGGGCGGCATGGTGACGCCAGCGCTCGAGCAGCACTTCGCGCGGCTCGGGGTCCCGATGATCGGGCTCGACGAGGGCGCGCGGATGCTCGTGGAGGAGCTGTCGGACACCGGCGCCGCGCTCGAGCTCGTGCTCGGCGGCGAGCCGCGGCCGGAGGCGCTCGCGGCGGCGGGGGGCGGCGTCGGGCAGAAGCAGTGGCGGTACGAGGCGCTCGTCTCGCGCGAGGCGTTCCCCGCGGTGGAGCACCACCGCGTGAAGGGGCAGCCCGTCCTGCCGGTCGCCCTCGCGCTCGAGCTGTTCGCGCGCGCGGTCGAGGCGGCGCGTCCGGAGCTCGTCCTGACCCGCATCGACGACCTCGCGGTGCTCAAGGGCGTCGTGCTCGAGCGCTTCGAGGCGGAGGGGGATCGGTTGGCGATCGAGGTCGCGCTGATCTCGAACGGCGACGGGATCGAGGTGGGCCTCAAGCTGACCGACGCGAGCGGGCGGGCGCGGTACTCCGCGCGCGGGGTGGCCGAGCGCGCGGTCGCGGCGCCGAGCGCGCTCCCGGCGAGGCCCGCGGGGCTCGGGACGTTCGAGGGCGTGGTCTACGACGGCGTCGCCCTGTTCCACGGCGACGCGTTCAAGGTGATCGTCGGGGCGCCGGCGGTCGGCGACGCGGGCGCGGAGGCCACCGTCGAGGGCGCGCGCGCCCGCGGGTGGGGGGGCGCGGGCTTCGCTACGGATCCCGCGCTCGTCGACGGAGGGCTCCAGCTCGCGCTCCTCTGGACGTGTCACGCCGACGGCGGCGCGGCGCTCCCGACCGCCGTGAAGAGCTTCCGTCGCTATCGGGCCGGCCTGCTCGACGGCGCCGCGCGCGCGGTCCTCGTCGGGCACCAGCGCGCGGCGGATCGCAGCCTCTCCGACGTGGTCTTCTTCGACGCGAGCGGCGAGCCCGTGGCGGAGCTCCGCGGGGTCGCGATGCACGTCCTGCCCGGCTCGCGCGAGCGCGCCTCGGCGCGCGCCTGAGCCGTGCGCGCGATGCCCATCGCCATCGTCGGGCGCGCGTGCCTGTTGCCGGGCGCGCACGACCCGGCGGCGCTCTTCGCGCTCGCTCGTGAGGGGCGCTGCGTACTGCGCGATGCGCCGGAGGGTGCGTGGCGCGTCCCGACGAGCCACGTCCTGGCGGCGTCGCCCGAGGAGGCGCGCGATCGCACGTGGACGCGTCGCGGGGGCTACGTCGAGGGGTTCCGCTTCGACCCCGATGGGTACGCGGTGCCCGCGGAGGTGCTCGGCCCGCTCGACCCGCTCGTCCACTGGGTGATCGACACCGCGGCGCGGGCGCTCGACGACGCGGGCGTGCGCAGGCTGGACGCGCGGCGGACCGGCGCGGTGCTCGGCAACCTGGGCCTTCCGTCGAGCGGGTCGGCGCGCTTCGCCGAGCACGTCTGGCTCGGCGCGCACGCGCGCGGCCTCGGGGAGGCGGCGCCGGCGCCCCTCGACCGCTTCCAGAGCGGCCTGCCCGCGCACCTCGCGGCGCGGGCGCTCGGGCTCGGCGCCGGCGCGTTCGCGCTCGACGCGGCGTGCGCCTCGTCCCTGTACGCCATCGCCTACGCCTGCGACGCCCTCGCCGAGGGGCGGGCGGACCGGATGCTCGCGGGTGCGGTGAGCGCGGCCGACGACCTCTTCCTCCACGTCGGCTTCTGCGCCCTGGGCGCGATGAGCAAGACGGGCCAGAGCCGGCCGTTCCACGCGGGCGCGGACGGGCTGGTCCCGGCGGCGGGGTGCGGGTTCGTGGTGCTCGAGCGGCTCGACGACGCGGTCCGCGCCGGTCGCACGATCCACGGCGTGATCCGCGGCGTCGGGCTGGCCAACGACGGACGCGGCGAGGGGCTGCTCGCGCCGAGCGCGCGCGGGCAGGCGCGCTCGATGGAGCTCGCGCTCGCGCGCGCGGGGCTCGCGCCCGAGGACGTGCCGTACGTGGAGTGCCACGCGACGGGGACCCCGGTCGGCGACGCGACCGAGCTCGCGTCGCTGCGCGCGGTGTACGGGGACGCGCCCCGACGGATCGGCTCGCTGAAGGCGAACCTCGGGCACCTCATCACGGCGGCGGGCGTGGCGGGCCTGATCAAGATCCTCGAGTCCCTGCGCGAGGGCGTGGCCCTGCCGACGCCGCATCTCGATCGGAGCAGCGACGCGCTCGATGACTCGCCGTTCGAGGTCCTCGACGCACCCGCGCCGTGGCGCGGGCCGAGGCGCGCGGGGCTGAGCGCGTTCGGCTTCGGGGGCAACGACGCGCACCTCCTCGTCGAGGCGTACGAGCCCGCGAAGGCGGGGCGCGCGGCCACCGCGGCTTCGCGCGCGAGCGGCGCGGTCGTCGTCGTCGGCCTCGGGGCGCGCGTCGGCGACGGAGGCTCCGCCGCGGACCTCGAGCGCGCGCTCTTCGATCGGCGCCCGGTCGGGCGCGCGCAGGCGGTGAAGATCCCGCTCGCTGCGCTCCGCTTCCCTCCCGCGGACCTCGCGAAGGCGCGGCCGGCACAGACGCAGCTCCTCGCGGCGGCGATCGAGGCGAGCCGTGGGCTCACCCTCCCGAGCGAGACGACGGGCGTCTACGTCGGGTACGGCTGCGATCCGGAGATCGCGCGCTGGGGCGCGCGGTGGCGCGCGCGGGCGTTCGCCGAGGCGCTCGGCGCGGACGAGGCGTGGGCGCGCGAGGCGGCGGACGCGCTCGTCGCGCCGCTCGAGGCGCCGCACGTGGTCGGCGCGCTGCCGAACATCCCCGCCAACCGGCTCAGCTCGCAATTCGACTTGCGCGGTCCGAGCCACGCGGTGATGGCCGAGGAGCTGAGCGGCGTGCGCGCCCTGGAGCTCGCGGTGCGCGCGCTCGCGCGCGGGGACCTCGACGCGGCGCTCGTCGGCGCGGTGGATCTCGCGGACGAGCCGGTCCATCGCGCGGCTTCGGCCGACGCGGACGCGGCGGACGCGGCGGTCGCGCTGGTGCTGATGCGCCGCGCGGACGCGGAGCGCGAGGGCTGCGCGATCCTGGCCGAGCTCGCGTCGGCGGGCGAGACCTCCCCGGGCGAGCGGTTCGCGTCGGGGCTCCCGCGCGCGCACGCCGCGAGCGGGCTCGTCGAGGTCACCGCGGCGCTCGTCTTCGCGGCGCGCGGGCGACGCCCCGACGGGAGCGCGTGGACCGACGCCGAGCGGAGCCTCTCCGTCGAGATCGAGGCGCTCGGGTCGGAGCGCGCGGCCTTCGTCGTCACCGCGCGGGGCGCGCCGATCGGACCGCTCCCCGAGGCGCCCGACGCGCCCTGCCTCGAGCTGCCCGCGCACCCGCCCCCGGTCCTCTTGCCGGCGCTTCGCGCGCCCGTGGTGGAGATCATGCAGCCAGCCCCGCCCCTGCCGCCGACGCGCCTCGACGGGCCGCCGGCTCCCCCGGTGAGCGCCGCCGAGGTGTTCGCCGCGACGCCTGCGTCGTCCCGAGGTGACGAGGCGCACGGCGCGCCGGCGTCGCCCGCGCCCGCCGCGGATCCCGCTCCGCCGCCGGCTCGTCCGACCGCGCCGACGTCGGCCGCGCCGCCCGCGCACGCGCCGGTCGCCGCGCCGGTCGCTGCGACCCCCTTCGGTGCCTCGGGGTGGCTCGCCGCACACGTCGAGCACCAGAGCCGCCTCGCGGATGCGCATCGCCACTTCGTCGAGCAACAGAGCCTCGTCCACCAGCAGTTCCTGCAGGCGCTGGTGACGCTCCCGACGCCGCTCGCCGCCGCGCCCGTCGTGAGCGCGCCCGTCGTGAGCGCGCCCGCCGTGAGCGCGCCCGTCGTGAGCGCGCCCGTCGCGAGCGCGCCCGTCGTGAGCGCGCCCGTCGTGAGCGCGCCCGTCGCGAGCGCGCCCGTCGCGAGCGCGCCCGTCGCGAGCGCGCCCGTCGCGGCGCCGCCGACCGCACCCGCCGCCGGTCGACCGGCGCCGGGTTCGGTGCCGAGCGCGTTCCGGCCGCGCGGGCCGTCGTTCGACCGAGACGCGCTGCGGATCCACGCGGGCGGGCGCATCTCCACGATCTTCGGGCCCGAGTTCGCCCAGCAGGACGCGCACGCGGTCCAGGTTCGGATGCCCGAGCCGCCGCTCCTGCTCGCCGATCGCTGCACGGGCATCGACGCGGTCCCCGGCTCCATGGGCAAGGGCGTGTGTTGGACCGAGACGGATGTCCGCGCCGACTCCTGGTATCTCCACGACGGCGCGATGCCGACCGGGATCATGGTCGAGTCCGGCCAGGCCGACCTCTTCCTCATCAGCTACCTCGGCGTCGATTTCCTCAACCGGGGCGAGCGCGCGTACCGCCTGCTCGGCTGCGAGATGACGTGGGAGGGCGACCTCCCGACGATCGGCGAGACGCTGGCCTACGAGATCCACGTCGATGGTCACGCGGCGCAAGGCGACGTGCGATTGTTCTTCTTCCACTACGACTGCTACGTCCGGCGCGCCGACGGGACGACGCGCCCCGCGCTGCGCGTTCGCGGCGGGCAAGCGGGCTTCTTCACCGAAGCCGAGCTCGCGGCGTCCGCGGGGATCCTGTGGCGCCCCGAGCGCCAGGAGATCCGAGCCGACGCGCGCGTCGATCCACCAGCGACGTCGACGTCGGCGCGTCGCTTCGAGCGCTCCGCGATCGAGGCGTTCGCGGCGGGCCGCCCGTGGGAGTGCTTCGGCGACGGGTACGAGCGGACCAAGACGCACACGCGCACGCCGCGCATCCAGGACGGTCGGATGCTGTTTCTCGACACCGTCGAGGTCTTCGACCCGACGGGGGGACCGTGGGGCCGCGGTTACCTCAAGGCGGTCACGCCGATCACGGCGGACGACTGGTTCTTCGCCGGACATTTCAAGAACGACCCCTGCATGCCGGGCACGCTCATGCTCGAGGGCTGCGTCCAGGCGATGGCGTTCTACCTCGCGGCGATGGGCTACACCGTCGAGCGCGATGGCTGGCGCTTCCGCCCGATCCCCGACGAGACGTACTCGCTGCGCTGCCGCGGGCAGGTGATCCCGTCGAGCCGCGAGCTCACGTACGAGGTGTTCGTCGAGGAGGTGCACGACGGGCCGGCGCCGCGCCTCTACGCGGACCTGCTCTGCACGGTCGATGGCCTCGGCGCGTTCCACGCGCGCCGCTTCGGGCTCGAGCTCGTCCCGAGCTGGCCGCTCACGAGCCGGCCCGAGCTCTCGCGCGAGGGCGCGGGCGATGCGCGCGCGGCGACGGCTTCCTACCAGGGCGCGCCGCCGTTCCGCTTCGACTACCCGTCGCTGCTCGCGTGCGCGTGGGGGCAGCCGTCGACCGCCTTCGGTCCGATGTACGCGCGCTTCGACGGCGCGCGCCGGACGCCGCGGCTGCCCGGGCCGCCGTACCACTTCCTGAGCCGCGTCACCTCGGTCGACGGCGCGATGGGTGGTCTCGAGGCGTCGCGCACGTTCACGTTCGAGTACGACGTGCCGCCGGATGCCTGGTACTTCCGCGAGAACGGCGCGCGCGTCATGCCGTTCGCGGTGCTGCTCGAGGCGGCGCTCCAGCCGTGCGGTTGGGTGGCGAGCTACGTGGGCAGCACGCTCACGAGCGAGTCCGACTTCCTGTTCCGCAACCTCGACGGCGAGGGGACGATCCTCGCCGAGGTGCTGCCCGAGAGCGGGACCCTCCGCTCGACGGTCACGATCCGGAACATCTCGCGCTCGAGCGGGATGATCATCGAGTCCTTCGAGGTGCGCTGCGCGCTCGGCGAGACCGACGTCTACGCGCTGAAGACGGTGTTCGGCTTCTTCCCGCCGGAGGCGTTCGAGGACCAGGCGGGGTTGCCGACGAGCCCGGCGCAGCGAGCGCTCCTCGAGGCGCCCTCGAACGTGCACGTCGACTTGACGGCCCGGCCGGCGCGGTTCGCGCGCGGGACGCTCCGGCTCGCCGAGCCGATGCTCCTGATGATCGACCGGGTCACGCGCTTCGAGCCCACCGGTGGCGCGAGCGGGCTCGGCGCGCTCCGCGCGGAGAAGGACGTCGACGCGGGCGAGTGGTTCTTCAAGGCGCACTTCTACCAGGACCCGGTGCAGCCCGGCTCCCTCGGCATCGAGGCGATGCTCCAGCTGCTGCAGGTCTTCATGATCGAGGCGGGGCTCGGTGAGGGCATCGAGGCGCCGCGGTTCGAGGCGATCGCCGTCGATCGCCCGCACGTGTGGAAGTACCGCGGGCAGGTCGTCCCCGAGAACCGCCTCATCTCGACGACGATGGAGATCGTGGAGAAGGGCGCCGACGAGCGCGGCGCGTACGCGCTCGCCGATGCCTCGCTGTGGGTGGACGGCAAGCGGATCTACGAGGCGAAGCGCCTCGGGATGCGCATCGTCGCCGGCGTCGACGAGCGCCGAGCGGCGGGCGACGAGACGCTCGACCCCGCGCAGGATCGTTGGCTCGGCGATCACCGGCCGACCTACACGGCCCCCGCGCTGCCGATGATGAGCATGCTCGACCGCATGGTCGCCGCGGCGCGCGCCGCGCGCGGCCCGGTGGACGGGCTCCGCGATCTGCGCGTCGAGCGCTGGCTCGTCGTGGAGGGGCCGACGCGGATCACGACCGAGGTCGAGGGCGACGAGGTGCGCCTCTACGCCTGGCGCGACGCCCCGCGCGCGGCGCTGTCCCGCTTCGAGCTCGTCGCCCGCGCGACGATCGACGCGCCCCCGCCGCTCCCCGCGCCCGCGCCGCTCCGCGACGCGACCGCGATCGAGCCGTACGCGGGCGAGCGCCTCTTCCACGGCCCCGCCTTCCACTACGCGCGCCGCCTCTCGCTCGGCGCAGCCGGCTCGACGATGGTGCTCGACGCGGGCCGGGGCGCAGTCCCGTTCGGCGCGATCCACCAGGGCTTGTTCGACGCGGCCACGCACGGGATCCCGCACGACGCCTTGCACCTTTGGTCGTCGCGCATCGGCGACGACGTGGTCGGCTACCCGCACCGGCTCGACGTGCGCTTGTCGGGCGAGGTGCCGCGCGCGGGCGAGGTCGTGTGCGAGGCGCGCTTCGCGGGCTTCGACGGGGACGACGCGCGCTTCCCCGTCGTGCACCTCTGGCTCCAGGCGGGCGGACGGACGTTCGCGGAGCTGCGGCTGACCGAGGTGCTCCTCCCGAAGGGGCCCCTCGGCATGGCGGCGCCCGTCGATCGGCGGCGGTTCCTCGCCGAGCGTGCGTTCGTGGCTGGCGTCGGCCTCGCGCGCTCCGAGGGCGGCGCGACCGTCCTCGCGGTCGACGACGTGGCGCGGAGCGACTGGTTCCCCGGCACGATCGAGGCGGTGTACGGGACGCGCGATCCGCGCGCGATCGCGATCGCCGAGCACGTCGCGGCGTCCGTCTCGGCCCACCCCTCCACGGTGTCCGTCGAGCGCGAAGACGCGGTGTGCGCCCACGCGCCGCTGACCGCGCATCGCGTCATCGTCGCAGAGGAGCGCGGGCGCGTGTCGGTGCGCGCCGCGGCGCCGCCGCGCCTCGCCATCGCGCCGGTCGTCGACTTCTGGCGCGCGCACTTCGACGTCGGCCCGTGGCCGGTCGAGGAGCTCTACTACGGGCTGGTCGAGCGCTTCGTCGCCGCCGTCCACCTCGAGGACCCGCGCGCCCTCGCCGCCCTGCGGGGCCGGGGTGTGCTGTACCTCGCGAACCACCAGGTCGGGATCGAGTCGCTCGTGTTCTCGATCGTGGCCTCCGCCCTCGCCGGCGTGCCCACGCAGACGCTCGCGAAGGCCGAGCACCGCACGAGCTGGCTCGGGCGGCTGATCGCGCACTGCTTCACATGGCCGGGCGTCGAGGACCCAGGGGTGATCGCCTACTTCGACCGGAGCGATCCGTCGTCGCTGCCCAGCCTCGTGCGCACCCTCGCGAGCGGGGCGCACGCCAAGAGCCTGATGGTGCACGTCGAGGGCACGCGGGCGCTCGGCGCGCGACAGCCCGTCGAGAAGATGAGCGGCGTCTTCTGCGATCTCGCGATCGAGGCGGGTGTGCCCGTCGTCCCCGTCCGCTTCAGCGGCGGGCTGCCGGTCGAGCCGGCGGCGGCGCGGCTCGAGTATCCGGTCGGGATGGGCAGGCAGGACTACTGGATCGGCCGCCCGATCTCGCCGTCCGAGCTCGCGGCGCTGCCGTACAAGGCGCGCACCGAGCGCGTCGTGGCGGCGATCGAGGGGCTCGGACCTCCCCGTCACCTCGAGACGCCGCACGCGCCCGACCCTGCCTTCGAGGCGCGGGTGCGGGCGCGCGCGGAGGCGGGCGTCGAGGTCGGGCTCGCCGCCATCGCGGAGGTGCTCGCCGAGCGGGCGGGATCGAGCGAGCCGGCGCGAGCGCTGTGCGAGGTGCTCTCTGGGCGCGCGCCGCTGCCGAGCGACCCCGCCGAGGCGGCGTGGCTCAGCGAGCTCGCGGCGCGGTTCGGGACGCGCCGCTGAGCGGTGCGCCGAACAGCGCCTCCTCCCACGCGGGCAGGAGCCGGTCCACGTGGAAGTCCTCGCTGCGCGCGAGCGCCCGCGCGCGGTAGTGACGGCGGAGCGGCTCGTCCGCGAGCACCTCGGCGAGCGTCTCCGCCCAAGCGCGCTCCGCGGCGTCGAGCGGCGCCTCCGGTGGGGCGAGACCCGGCGAGGGGACCGGCATCAGGATGCCGTGCTCGACACGCTCGGGCGTGGAGGTCTCGATCCGCCAGTCGGTGTCCGGCGCCAAGATCTCGCGCGGTCCGTAGCGGCAGTCGGACGCGACACAGACCGCGCCGACGGCGAGCGCCTCGAGCAGGGCCATCGGGAGGCCTTCCCAACGCGACGGGAGGGCGAAGACGGTCGAGCGGGCGACGTAGCGTACGGGGCGCGCCCGAAACCCGGCGAAGACGACGTCGCAGGCCTCGGCGGGGCCGTCCGGGTGGTCCGGCTCGTCCGCGGCGTAGACGGAGAGGCCGAGCCCGCGGGCGCGCTCGGGGAGCTCCTTGGCGTAGATGCCGCGGCCGAGGATGAGGAGGCGGGCCCCCGGCGCGCACGTCGCGGCGAACGCCCGCACGAGGGGCCACGACCCCTTCTCGGGGTTGAGGCGGCCGACGGAGACGACGACGGGACGGTCGAAGATGGACGCGAGGTCGTCGTCGAGCGGGTCGCTGCCCTGCGCGCGCAGGCGCTCGAGCGGCAGCGCGCTGTAGAGCGTCAGGGCTCGCTCCGGGTCGACGCCGAAGTGCTCGACGAGCTCGGCGCGCGCGCCGTGAGAGACCGCGGTCACGAGGTCTGCGCGTCGGTACAAGGTGCGGACCAGGCCCCTGACGATCGCCCCCATCGGGCCAGGGTTGCCGATGCGCTCGTTCGTCCGCGAGCTCACCACGACGCGTTGCCCGCGCGCCCGCGTCAGGACGTTCACGAAGTTCGCGTAGGCCGTGAGGCTCAGGACGGTGTCCGGGCGCGACCGGCGCCGGAGCACGAAGAACCGCGCTGTGACCTCGCCGAGATGTCGCAGGAGCGCGAGGCGGTCGAGCCCGCGCGAGTGCATCTCGCTCAGCACGTAGAGCGAGCCGTCGTACGGGTAGTTGATCGCGTCCTCGAACAGCGCGAGGTCGAGCGCGACGCGCTTCCCGAGCGCGATCGTGAGCTCCGACGCGAAGCGTCCTGCGCCTCCTCCGAAGAGGTCGGGCACGAGCACGGTGAGGCGGGGGGTGGGCACGGGCGGGAGTCTGCGCGATCGGCGCGTGTCCGTCGATTGAACGAGGCGCGCTCCCGTGCAACCGTCGGCGCGTGCCAGCAGAGTGCGTGTCGTGCGGCGCGCGGAGCGCGCGGTCGGTGCTGAGCCGCGGCGAAGGCGACCTGGGGCTGATGCGCTGCGACGAGTGCGGGCTCGTGTTCCTCGACGGCTGGTCGTCGGCCTTCGAGGCGGAGCTCTACGCGTACTACGACGCGCGAGTCGGCGCCTCGCGCGAGGAGCGCTACGACCCTCTCACCACGGCTCGCCAGCGGGAGCTGCTCGCCGCTTGGGCGCCTCGCGTGCGCGGGCGTCGCCTGCTCGACGTCGGCTGCGGCGAGGGGCAGCTCGTCGCGACCGCGCTCGACGAGCGCTGGGCGGCGCGCGGGATCGACCTCGCGACGGGCGCGATCCAGGTCTGCGCCTCGTTCGGGCTGCCGTGCGAGGTGCTCGACTTCTTCGACGCCTCCCTCGACGCGGAGCGCTACGACGTGATCACGATGAGCGAGCTCCTCGAGCACGTGCCGCGCCCCGGCCGGTTCCTCGCGCGTGCGTCCTCGTTGCTCGCGCCGGGCGGGCTGCTCTACGCCACCACGCCGAACTTCGACAGCCTCACCCGGCGGCTCGTCGGCCCGCGCTGGAGCTGCATCCACCGCGAGCACATCGCTTACTTCACGGAGGCGACGCTGTCGTCGCTCGCCGCCGCGTCGATGCCCGGCTGTCGGGTGCGGGTCCGCTCGAAGAACCTCAGCCTCGGCGAGATCGCGCAGCGTCTGCGCCCGGCCCCCGCGCGCGGTGAGACCTGCTCGCCGCAGGAGGCGCACCAGGTGGCGGCCCGATCCCGGCAGCGACGGCTCCGCGCGCTCATCGCGGGCTCACGAGGCCTCTCGCTCGCGAAGCGCGGCGCCAACGCGCTCGTGGGCGCCGCGGGGGTCGGCGACACGCTGATCCTGACGGCGCAGAGGAGCTGAGCCACCGCGGTGTCGCTCGCCCGCTTCGCCAGGGGTGCCTCGATCTACGCCGCGGCCGGTCTCGCGCTCAAGGCGCTGTCGCTGATCATCGCGCCCATCTACACGCGGTTCCTCGCGGTCGAGGAGTTCGGCGCGATCAACCTCGCGGAGTCGTTCTCGGCGATCCTCGCCGCGGTCGTGAGCCTGTCGCTCCCGCAGGCGCTCAACCGCATCTACTTCAAGCACGAAGAGCGCGAGCCGCGCGAGCGCTTCGTCTCGTCGGTCCTCTGGGGCGGCGGCGCGGTGACCGTCGCCGTGCTCGCGATGTCCTTCGCGGTGGGCCCCTTCACGACGGCGCTGGTCTCGCGGTGGTTCCCCTCGCTCACGTTCTACCCCGTGCTCGCGCTCGCGCTCGGAGCGGCCCTCGCCACGCAGTACCTCCAGATCTGGCAGCGGCTCTTCCAGGCCGAGGAGACGCCGCGGCCCTTCGCGGTGACGCGGCTCATGCAAGGGATCTTGACGTCCGCGGCCGTCCTCGCGCTCGTCGTCGGGCTCGAGGCGGGCGGCGTCGGGCTCCTCGTCGGCCGGCTCGTCGGCGTGCTCGCCGTGGTGGCGTGGGTGCACTGGGTGTTCCGCCGGCGCATGGCGCCCAAGCCCGCGCTGGAGGACCTGCGAGCGGCCGTCCGTTTCGGGGTCCCGCTGATCCCGTTCCAGATCACCGTGCTCGTGCTCGAGGTGTCCGATCGATTCGTCATCGAGGCCACGCTCGGCACCGAACGGGTCGGCGTGTACTCGCTGGCGGCGATGCTCGGGGGCGTGATGATCTTCGTGAACCGGAGCGTCGTCGCCGCCTGGCACCCGGTCTTCTATCGGCACGTCGAGACGCCCGAGGGGCGCGAGCGCATCGGGCGCGACGCGGTCCGCGTCCTCTCCGTCACCGCCGCCGTCGCGGCGTTCGGCGCCGTCATCGCCGACGACTTCGTCAGCATCGTCTTCGACGCACGCTACGCCGAAGCGGGGGCGCTCGTTCCCTGGATCATCGGCGGCTACCTCGTGTGGGAGGTGTTCGCCCTGACGAACCTGCAGACCCACGCGAAGGAGAGGCCCGGCGTGTCGAGCGCGATCGCCGTCCTCTCGGGGATCGTAAACGTCGGGCTCAACGTCTGGCTCGTGCCGCGTCACGGGATCGTGGCCGCAGCGATCACGACGTTCGCGGCGTACTCGCTCCAGGCCGTGGTCGGCGCGATCGTCGCGCACCGCATCCAACCCATCCCCTACGCGTGGAGCCGTGGCGGCGTGGTGCTCGCGGTGTTCGGCGCCGTCCTCGCGGTGACGCAGATCGAGTGGGCGTCTCCCGCGCACGCCTGGGTGGCGCGCGGCGTCGCGTCGTTCGCCGCGCTCGCGCTGGCGGCCGTGGCGGTACGCGGGTCGCGGTGAGCGGCGCCCGCGCCTACCGCCACGTGGACAGGAATCGTCGCTCCACCACGTCGCCGAAGCGCGCGCGGTCGGTCGGCCCGTCACCGCCCGCGGGGAGGGGGATCCCGAATCCTCGCTTGGCGAGCTCGTGCACTCCGCGAACCCGGCGCGCGGCGAGCTGCCGCAACGGATGCTTGTGGACGCCACGGTGCACCTTGAGCTCGGTGTCGAGCGACTGCGCGAGCGCGACGAGACGGTGGTCGAGCAAGGGGGACCGGGCCTCGAGTCCGTAGGCCATCGTCGCGCGGTCCACCTTCACGAGGACGTCGTCGCGGAGGTACGTGACCAGATCGAGCCCTGACAAGATGGCGTGCGTACCACGTGACGCTGCCGCGTCCCAGGCGTAGCCCGGGTACCAGGCGCGCGCGTAGGTGAGGAGCGATCCGTGGAGCCGCGCCTGGACGCTCGCGTCGAGGAGCTGTCGGGGGACCATCGTGTGAAAGGCGTCGTAGATGTCCTCTGCGCTCCTCGCGTCGACCACGTCTTCCAAGACCGCGATCTTGATGCGCGCGGTGTCCGAGCGGAGCTTCGCGACGCGAGCGGCGCCGCGCACGAGCGGCTCCATCCACGAGCGACCGAGCAGGTAACGAGCGGCTGGGCGCCACCCCGGGACCCATGCCACGTGGCGCCGCAGCTCGAAGAACCGACCGGGGTGGCTCAGCCAGGGGTACCCCATGAAGAGCTCGTCGCCGCCGTCACCCGTGAGGACCACCGTCACGTGCGCGCGGGCGGCCTCGGAGATCGCGAGCGTGGGGATGAACGACGGGTCGGCGAACGGCTCGTCGAAGATCGTCGCCGCGCGGTCGGTCTGCCGCGCGTAGTCCTCCGGCCCCAGCGGGAGCACGGTGATCGGTACGCCGAGCTGCGCTGCGGTCGCGCGCGCGACGGGGGACTCGTCGAAGCGAGGGTCGGTCGGCTGCACGGTGAAAGCCCGCGTGGCGCGGTCGCCGAGGCGCGCCACGGAGCTCGCCACGAGGGTCGAGTCGATCCCGCCGGAGAGAAACACGCCGACGGGGACATCCGCCCGCACGCGCAGGCGCGTCGCGTCGTCCACGAGCGCGCTCACGGCATCGAGCGCGTCGTCGAACGTCCCCTCGAACCGGTGCGCGAACCCACCGAGCGGGTCCCAGTACAGGCGCTCCGTGCGCTTCGACGGGTCGCCGAGCGAGATGGTGAGGTGGGTCGCGGCGGGGAGCTTGGCGCACTCGCGGTAGATCGTGCGCCGAGCCGGCAGGTAGCCGAGCCAGCGATAGAGGGCGCGGGCGTCTTCGTCGATCGTCAGCGGCAGGCCGAGCGCGACGAACGCCTTGGGCTCGCTCGCGAACGCGATGACGTCGTCCGCCTCGTAGAGATAGAGCGGCTTCTTGCCGAGACGATCCCGCGCGAGCACGAGCTCTCGACGCGAGGCGTCGTGGTACGCGAGCGCCCACATCCCGTTGCACCGTTCGAGGAAGGGCGGGCCGTGGGCGCGAAGCCCCTCGAGCAGCACTTCGGTGTCGCTGCTCGTCGAGAGCGGGAGGTCCAGCGAGGCCCGCAGCTCGACGTGATCGTAGATCTCGCCGTTGAAGACGAGGGTCGCCTCGCCGCGCTGCATCGGCTGCGCCGCGGCCTCCGACAGATCCACGATCGCGAGGCGCCGATGTCCGAGCCAGAGCTCGCGCGCGTGCGGCGCGTCGTGGCGCGTGAGCCCCGCCCCGTCGGGACCTCGGTGGGCGAGCGTGTCGAGCGCCGCGGCGAGGTCGGGGCGCGCGAAGCGTCCGCGTGGCGCGAGCACGCCGAGGACGCCGCACATCAGCCGAGGATCTCCCCGATCAACGCCGCGTACGCGTCGGCGCCGCGGCCGAGGTCGAAGTGTGGGCGGGTGAGCTCGCGCCCGGCACGCAGCGCCCCTTCGTCCGTCACGCCGCGGACGATCGCGTCGGCCGCTCGCGCGACGCTGCGCTCGTCGAGATCGGGCAGCGTGATCCCCGTTCCCGCGCGCTCCACCCAGCGGCGCACGTCGTCGTTGCAGCCGTGCGCGACCGGACGCACGCCGCTCGCGAACAGCTCGGCGAGCTTGGTCGGCATCGACCCGCGCTTGGCGAAGGAGCTCTCCAACAGCATGAGCCCCCAGTCCATGGCGCGTACCCAGGGCGCGACGCGGTCGTGGTCCACGGACCGCACGGTCACGCGTCCCGGATCGACTCCGTGCTCGGCGACGAGGCGGCGCATCTCGTCGATCTGTGGCGTGAGGCACAAGAGGTGCGCGTCGGCCCGCTGACGGAGCACGCGTGCGCTCAGGTCGAGGGTCACGTCGATCCGGTACGAGGCGTTGATCGACCCGAGGTGCCCGAGCACGAGGCGACCGGCGAGGGGGCGCGCGTCCTGGGCGACGTCCGCGTCGAAGCGCAGCGCGAACTCGTCGTAGTCGACGCACGTCGGGATCGTGACCACGGGCACGCCCGTCCAGCGGCCGAACACGTGCCGGCGGACGTCGTCGGCGCCGACGTCGGTGAGCATCACGATCGCGCGGGCGTTCCGGTAGAGGCGATGCTCGACGAAGCGAGCGGCGCCGAGGCGAAGCGCTCCGTTGAACCATGCGCCTTGGGCGAGCCGCTCGTCCACCCAGTAGCCGCGCGCGTCGAAGAGGTACGGAGTGCCCCATCGAGCCCGGAGCGCGAGGCCGACCACGCCGGCGAGGTAGCTGCGACAGTGCACCAGACGCGGCCGGGGCAGGCGCGCGGCGCGCGCGAGCATGCGCCGCACGTTGTCGGCCCGATCAGGCCCATACGGGAGCGCATCCCACGCGACTCCGTGAGAGGTCAGGGCCGCGCGGACGCGCGCGACCCTCGCCGGATCGGCGAGGTCGGCCTCGTGCTCCATCGACAACACGCGGTACCTGAAGCCGCGCTGCGCGAGCGCGATGAGAGGGCGGACGACCTGTGAGTAGCCGAGCGGCGATCCGAGCCCGTCGAACGTGAGATAGAGGATCTCGCGGTCCTTCACGGCGCCACCCCCCGCTGCGGGTGCTGGATCTGCCATTGACGCAGGCCGGGGATCTGGTCGGTGAAGAAGTAGGTGCGGCCGACGCTCCCCTGATGCGAGAAGCCCCAACGGCTCGCGCCCTCGTCCTCGAAGCGGCGGAGCTGCCAGCCCCAGCCCTCGCTGGGGTGCCGCCACGCGAGCGCGGCGTGCTCGTTGCCCGGGATCGTGACGCGGAGGTTGGAGTCGAGGTGGCGGAACGTCAGCCGAGCGCTCCGCATGCCGACGCGCTCGGCCGGACCGCGCACGTAGGGGACCGCGCTGCCGCCGACGAACAGCGCGCCTGCGGGCCCCTCCGCGTGCGCTCCGTCGCGCTCGATGTAGCCCCCGAGCACCGTCGAGTAGCTCGCTGGCTGCAGGAGCGCGATCGAGCGCTCCGACGCGCTCTCGAGCGCCGGCGCGACGTACACGTTACCGAGGAAGGAGTCGTCGACGATGCCCTCCGGCGTCGCGCGGATGTCGAGCCCGCTGAAGAGCCCGGCGTTCGCGTCGCCGCCGCGCAGCCACACGCCCCGACCGCACTGCACGATCAGGACGTTCGCCCAGCGCTGCAGGTTGACGTTCGCGCCGGCCGAGCATCGGCCCTCGCGACAATCGCAGACTCCGTCGCACGCGCAGTCCTCGGCGCTCGCGCACGTCTGCCCCGTGTCGAGCCGCGAGTGCGCACGGATCGCCGTCCCCAACCTCCGGATCATGAGGTTGTCGAGGCGTATCCCGTTGGCGCGGACGTCGAGCCCGATGCCGCCGTGACGCCGGGCCGCGCCCTCGATCGTGAGGTCGCGCAAGAGCGAGTAGCGCGCCGCCGCGGTGAGGCGCACGCCGACGTGGTCGCCCGTCACCCGCAAGACGGCGCCGCGCGCGTCGAGGATCACGCGGCGGTCGATGCGCACGCCGACACCGTCTCCGTCGGCGTCGTCGATGCGCAGCACCGCGTTCTCGGGGAGCTCGACCGGGGTGCCGAGCCCTGGCGTCTGCTCGGGCAGCGAGGCGATGACGCGCGCGAGCGCGGGCGCCGCGTCGCGCTCGCCCGTGGGGTCGACGCAGAACCCGCGAACGCGCACGTCGGTGGCCGCGTCGCACACCTCGCCCCGGGGTGGGGGGTCCGCCTGGGTCGAACGCGCCTCGGGCGCCGTCGCGCCAGGGCCCGCGCACGAGGCCGCGAGCACGAGCGCCGCCCAGCGCCGCGTCATGCGGACGCGAGCCTCTCGCGGAAGTAGGCGATGGTGCGGAGCAGGCCCTCGTCGAGCGCGATCGATGGCGTGAACCCGAGCGCCCTCGCGGCGAGCGTGATGTCGGGGCGGCGTTGCTTCGGATCGTCGATCGGCAGCTCGACGTGCGCGAGCGGGCGGTCCGTCCCGGTGATGGCGAGGACCTTCTCGGCGAGCTCGCGGATGGTGAACTCCACCGGGTTGCCCAGGTTCACGGGCCCGGTCTCGCTCGGGTGCTCCATCAGCGAGGTCAGGCCGTCGACGAGATCGTCGACGTAGCAGAAGCTCCGGGTCTGGTTGCCCTCGCCGTAGAGCGTCAGCGGTTCGCCGCGGAGCGCCTGCACGATGAAGTTGCTCACGACGCGGCCGTCGTCGATGGCCATGCGCGGCCCGTACGTGTTGAAGATCCGCGCGACGCGGATCTCGACGCCCTCTTGGCGATGGAAGTCGAACGCGAGCGTCTCGCTGCAGCGCTTGCCCTCGTCGTAGCAGCCGCGCGGGCCGATGGGGTTCACGTTGCCGCGGTAGTCTTCGGTCTGAGGGTGCACGTCCGGGTCGCCATAGACCTCGCTCGTCGAGGCCTGGAGGAAGCGGGCCCCGGTGCGGGCCGCGAGGCGCAGGCCGTTGATGGTCCCCACGACGTTGGTGACCACCGTCTTGACGGGATCACGCTGGTAGTGGACCGGGCTCGCGGGGCAAGCGAGGTTGTACACGCGATCGGCCGGCGCGAAGTACGGGTCGGTCACGTCGTGCACGAAGAGCGCGAAGCGCGGGTGTGGGAGCAGGCCCGCGACGTTGTCGCGGGAGCCCGTCGACAGATCGTCGATCGCCAGGACGTCGTGGCCCTCTCCCACGAGCCGCTCGCAGAGATGCGAGCCGACGAAGCCGGCCCCGCCGGTCACGATGATGCGCACGTGAGCTCCTCCTCGGTAGCAGTGATCGGGGCGCGTGAGCGTGCCCGCGCGTCACCGTGTCGCACGGACCGGGTCACGCGGCCAACCATCCCTGGAAATCCTGCTCGGGGAGGAGCGCGGCGAGGGCGCGGACATCCTCGGCGTACACGGCGACGAGCCGTGCGCGCTGCTCGGGGGTGAGCGGGGGGTTCCGGGTGGGGCGGCGCGTGATCCGCTCGACGAGTCGCGGCAGACCCGTGCGCTTGATCGCCCGGCGGGTCCGGTCGAGGCCCGCTCGGGCCAGCCCTTCGGCCACCCTCACGCGCAGCTCGTAGAAGGCGGGGGAGACGTGCGAGCTCGCCTCGTTCACGCGGGTCTCGAGAGCGCGGGGCTCGAACCCGGGGTCCGCGCCGATCGCCTCGCAGACACGCCGCAGCAGCGCCGCCGGAGACCTGCGCAGCTCCTCGAAGCGCAGCACGAGCACGCGCGCGAAGCGCTCGAGGTACGGCGCGAGGTGCCGCGCGTAGAAGCCCTCGAGCAGGATCTCGTGCGGGTCTTCGCGCCTCGGATCGGCGCAGAGCGCGTCGAAAGAGAACGGCATGCGGTGACGGCCGGCGAGCATGTGATATTGCGAGTGCGCCCGCTCCGCCGGGTCGCGCAGGATGGCGATGATCGTCGCGTCGGGCGTGAGCTCGTGGAGGAGCTCGGCGCAGCCGGCGCCGAGCAGCCCGGGGGACACGTCGCCGCGCGGCTGGTCGCTGCGCGCGCCGGCGAAGAGGGCCTCGTACGGCGCGAGGCCGCGCTCGGCGTAGGGGCTCGGCCGACCGTCCCAGCCGCGGAACCAGTTCACCTCCTTGAACTCCGGCAGGAACACGTCGGGGTGCTCCGCCAGGCAGGCGTAGAGCCAGGTCGTTCCGGCCTTCGGCGCGCCGATGCAGTAGAACGACGGGAGCACGACGGCTCAGCTCCCGCGCACGCCGATGCCGTCGTACGCGAAGCCCATCGCGCGCAGGCCGTAGCTCGACCAGATGTTGCGGCCGTCGATCAGGACCGGCCGCCGCATGAGCTCCGCGAGGCGCTCGAAGCTGGGGTTCTGGTACTCGCGCCACTCCGTCATCAGACAGAGGGCGTCGGCGTCGCGCGCGGCCTCGTACGCGTCCTCCACGAGGGTGACGCGATCTCCATAGCGGTCGCGGACGTGCGCCCCCGCCTCGGGGTCGTGCGCCAGCACCTCCGCGCCCTCCGCGAGCAGCGCGTCGATGAGCGTCAGCGACGAGCTGTCGCGGATGTCGTCCGTGCGCGGCTTGAAGCTGACGCCCCAGACCCCGACGCGCTTCGCGCGCAGCCCGTCCTCGAAGTGCTGTCGCAGCTTGCGGAAGACGACGCCCTTCTGGCGGTCGTTCACCCGATCGGTGGTCGCGGCGAGCTCGAGCTCCATCCCGTGCTCGCGCGCCGTGTGGACGAGCGCCTTCACGTCCTTCGGGAAGCAGCTCCCGCCGTACCCCGGCCCCGCGTACAGGAACTTCGCGCCGATGCGCGCGTCGCTGCCGACGCCGAAGCGCACCGCGTGGACGTCCGCGCCGACCCGCTCGCAGAGGAGCGCCACCTCGTTCATGAACGAGATGCGCATCGCCAGCATGGTGTTGGCGACGTACTTGGTGAGCTCCGCGCTCGCCGGGTCCATCCACACCATGCGGTCCCGATCCAAGCAGACCGGGTGGTAGAGGCGGCTCATCATCTCGTGGGCGAAGGTGTCGTCTTCGTCGCAGCCGATCACCACGCGGTCCGGGCGCAGGAAGTCGCTGACCGCGTCGCCCTCCTTGAGGAACTCGGGGTTCGAGACGACGTGGACGCGGTGGCGCGCCTCGCGCACGAGGCGGCGCACGCGCGCGTTGGTGCCGACGGGCACCGTGCTCTTGAGGACGAGCACGACCTCGCGCTCCGCGTGCTCCGCCACCACCTGCGCGACCGCGTCGACCGCGGCCAGGTCCGCGCCGCCGTCCGCCCGAGGGGGCGTGCCCACCGCGATGAAGACCGCGGTCGCCTCGCGCACGGCGGCCGCGACGTCGGTCGTGAACCGCAGGCGGCCGCCCGCGACGCAGCGCGACACGATCGCGTCGAGCCCGGGCTCGAAGATCGGGATCCGCCCCGCGTTCAGCGCGGCGATCTTGTCCTCGTCGACGTCGGCGCAGATCACGTCCTGTCCGGTCTCGGCGAAGCAGGCGCCGCTCACCAGACCGACGTAGCCGGTCCCGACCATGCAGAGCTTCATCGTGGGCCCATCCTCGTTGCGCGCTCGTTGCGCGGGCGTGGCGTAGCGTTCGGTGCGGGGGCGGGCAACCGGCTCAGCGCGCGGGGGCCGGGGCGAGGGGCCGCTCGCGCGCGGCCTCCTCGTACACGCGCCGATCCGTGTCGATGTAGGTCGCGATGGCCCCCGCGATGGCGCGCGCGATGTGGCGCGCCGTCTCGAGCTGCCGCGGGTCCGGGCGCGACGGATGTCCGGTCACGGGGTCGAACGTACAGAGCAGGTCCTTGCGGATCTCGATGCCGAGCGAGCTCGGCCGCTCGGGCGAGCGCCGGAACTCGGTCACCACCTCGGTCGTCTCGAGGAAGCGCTGGACGTGCTGGTAGGCGTCGAGCGCGGCCTGGAACGCGGCGCGGTCCTCCGGCCGGACGCGGCGGAACCGGTGGACGAACCCGCGCAGGGCGTCGGCCTCGGCGAGGCGGAGGTTGGTGTCGAGGAGCATGGTCCAGACCGTCTCGTAGGGCGGCTGGCCCACGGTCTCGGGGTGGCGCTGCTCGAAGCGGCGCCGCAGGAAGCGGAAGAAGTGCCACACCTGGGCGCGCATCTCGATGCCGCCGTCGGGGATCGGGTAGGGGTGGTTGTGCGTGACGCGGAAGCCCGAGCGCTCGAGGTTCAGGCTGATGCGGTCGCGCAGGATCCGGCTGCACGTCGACTCGGCGAGGTGGTCCGGGTACATCGGGTCGAACACGCCGAAGCGTAGGCGCGCGTCGCGCTGGTAGCTCAGCGGCAGGCTGATGAGGCTGAGGTCGGCGCGCTTGGTGCGGCTCGCGTGCGTCTCGTCGTAGGTGTGGATCGCGATCCCGATCAGCGCGTCGGCGAGGACCTCCTCGATGCGCTCCGAGATCGGGTCGTAGTACGACTCGAGAAGATCCGCGGCCTCGTCGTGCCGCAGCGCGGTCGCGAACATCCGGCCGATCGCGAGCGCCTCGAGGGGCTCCGCGTCGTCCACCGGCGTGCGCCCGGGAAAGCGGTTGAAGTCGAGCAGCACGCGGGCGACGCGGCACCGCGCGTAGGCGCGCAGACCGAGCGCGCTCGCGAGCTCCTGGGCGACGAGGTTCGCGCCCCAGTCCCGCATCGCGACGTGGCGCGGCACCAGCACCGCCGGGTCGATGCGGGGGGTGACGCCGTCGGGGCCGAAGTAGAACCGCGGGGGGATCGCGCCGCCGTCGTGCGGCGTGTAGATGGCGATCCGATCGAGCAGCGCCGCCGGGATCGGCGGCTCCGCCGCGGGCGCCACCTCGACGAGCTCGAGGGGGGGATCGCAGGGCAGGTCGAAGTCGAACGGGCTCACGGCCATGTTGCGGGCGAAGGGTGACACGGATCGATCGCGCTCGCTGCGGTTGACACGCCGGCGGTCCCGTCGCATCGACCGAGAGGACGCATGCAGGTCGCGCTGGTCTCGGACATCCACGCCCATCGCGTCGCCCTCGAGGCGGTCCTCGCCGAGATCGATCGCCTCGGCGTCGATCAGGTGATCTGCCTCGGCGACGTCGTCGATGTCGGGCCACATCCGGCCCAGACGCTCGCGATCCTGCGCGAGCGCGAGATCGTCTGCGTGCGGGGCAACCACGATCCGCTCGACGAGGGGCCGAGCCACGCGTTCCTGCGCGACCTCGAGGAGTGGACGCGCGCGCAGCTCGGCGCCGAGGCGCGCGCTTGGCTCGCGTCGCGGCCGCTCGAGCACGCGGTCGACCTCGACGGGACGCGCCTCCACTGCGTGCACGGCTCGCCGCGCTCGGTACGCGAAGACGTCCTCGCCACGACGCCCGACGACGAGCTCGACGCCTGGACCCGCCACCTCGACTTCGACGTGCTCGCGTGCGGCCACACGCACGTCTCGATGGCGCGGCGCCTCGCCGGGCGGTGGGTCGTCAACGTCGGCAGCACCGGCCAGCCCTTCGCCGCGCCCTACGCGGGCGAGGGCTCTCCGGTGATCCTCCCGTTCTTCGAGTTCGCGATCGTCCGCGGCGGCCGGCGCGGGCCGAGCGTCGAGCTGCGCCGCGTGCCCGCGGACCGCGCGCAAGTGGAGCGCGCCACCCGCGAGAGCGGGATGCCCCACGCCGAGGCGTGGCTGGCCCAGTGGCGGTGGTGACGCGCGACGGACCGAAAGTGGACGCTCACGTCGGGGCGGCGGGATGCTCGGCGCGATGGATCGCGCAGCCACTCGCTCGCCACGCCAGACGGTGACTTCGCGATGAGCCGCTTCAGCCGGCGGCGCCGCGCCGCGCGCGCGGGGCGGCGCATCGGGGCGACGCCGGGGAGCCTCGGCCCGGTCGGTGGCGCGGGGCCCTCGACCATCCGCGTGATGCGCTACGACGCGACCACGCTGGAGGAGTCCGACCGCCTCGAGGGCAACGGGCGCGGGCGCCGCGTCACGTGGGTCGACGTCATCGGGATCGGGTCGGCGGACGTGGTGCGCGCGATCGGCGAGCGCTACGGCCTGCACCCGCTCGCGCTCGAGGACGTGATGCACCCGCACCAGCGGCCCAAGATCGAGGAGTACCCGGACTGCCTGTACGTCGTGGCGCGCGTGCCGCAGGAGCGCGAGGGCGCGCTCGACATCGAGCAGCTGTCGATGTTCATCGGCGCCGACTTCGTCATCACGTTCCAGGAGCGCGAGGGCGACGCCTGGGATCCCGTGCGCGAGCGGCTGCGGCAGGCCAAGGGGCGGATCCGCGGCGAGGGCGCGAGCTACCTCGCCTACGCGCTGCTCGACGCGTGCGTCGACGCGATGTTCCCGCTCGTCGAGGCCTACGACCAGCGCCTCGAGGCGTTCGAGGAGACGGTCTTCGCGTCCCCCGCGCACGAGCTCGCGCCCGCGATCCACTCGATCGATCGCGACCTCACGGCGATCCGCCGCGCCGTGCTCCCGCTGCGCGAGGCGGTGTCGCGGTTGATCCGCGAGGAGCTGCCCCTCATCGAGCGGGGGGTCGTCCTCTACCTGCGCGACTGTCAAGACCACTTGAGCCAGATCGTCGACATCGTCGAGGCGCAGCGAGAGCTCGTCCGCGCGCTGCGGGAGGCGCACTCGGCGGCGCTCGAGCTGCGCTCGGGCGAGGCGATGAAGGTGCTGACGATCATCGCCACCATCTTCATCCCGCTGAGCTTCATCGCGGGTGTGTACGGGATGAACTTCGACCGCGAGGCCTCACCGCTGAGCATGCCGGAGCTCGGCTGGGCGTACGGCTATCCCAGCGTCCTAGGCCTGATGGCCGCCCTCGCCCTCGGGATGCTCGTGTACTTCCGCCACCGCCGCTGGCTCTGAGCGTTCGAGGAAACGTCGCAAGATGTCTTGCTCCACCCGCCCGCGCTCGCGCGCGGGCGTCGGGACGCGCACGCGCAGCGTCAGCCCGCTCCCCTCGGGGTGCACGGTGACACGCGGGCGCACGTCGAAGCTCGAGAGGCCGAAGCGCGCGCCGACCTCGTCCATGTGCTTGCGCGCCCGCTCGCTGTGCTCCGAGCACACCTCGGTCGCGGCGGCGAGGAGCCGCGCCTCGTCCTCGCGCCAGGCCGCGCGCTCCGGGACGGGGACGGTGAACGTATGCAAGACGTATTGCCCGGTGAACGTCTCGTTCGCGACGGCCTGGGTCAAGAACACGCTGTTCGGCAGGACGTGGGTTCGCCCCGTGCGCTGGTGCCCGGGCCCGATCTCGAGGATGGTCGTGCCGAGCAGCCCGATGGCGATGACGTCGCCGCGGATCGCGCCCACCTCGACCCGGTCGCCGACCTCGAAGCTGCGGCTCGTCGCGCGCACGACGAAGCCGCTCAGGCACATGATCACCTCCTTGGTGGCGATGACGATCGCCGAGGCGAGCACGACCAGCGAGACGAGCAGGTCGCGCAGCTCCGAGCCCCAGATGAAGAGCAGCCCGAGGGCGACGAGCGCGAGCGCGAGGCTCCGGCCGTGCCCGTGCCAGCGCAGGCGCGCGGACGCGTCGAGCCGCTCGTTCTTGCGCACCATTCGGACCACGACGGCGCGCGCGAGGAGCGCGAGCAGCACGACGACGCCGGACGCGACGAGCTGGCGTCCGACGGGCGAGTGGAGGAAGTCGAGGACCATGCCGGGCATCGCGCGCTGGGACTCTACAGCGGCGCCCCTGCCGCGGTCAGCGGCACTCGCTCGGGATGGCGGCGCCCGGCACGTTCGCGAGGCCTTCGCGCCAGCCGCTCAGGATCTGCGCGCAGATCTCGTCGCTCGCCTCGGGGCTGCGGGCGAAGTCGACGAGCGACGCGCACGCCTCTGCGCCCTCCATCGGTGCGCCGGTGGCGCGGCTGATCTCCGCGAAGAACGCGCGGCAACACCCCGCGAGCCGCGCGCAGGCCGCCCCTCCGCAGACGTCCCGCGCCTCGAGCGCGGCGCTCAGCGCGGGCATGAACTCGGGCGTCATCCCGAGGTCGAGCCGCTCGCACAAGAGCCCTGCCGTCGCGCGCGCCTCCGTCCCGCGGCCATCTTCGGCGAGCAACAGCGCCAGGCGGGCCCGCAGGCGCCAGGCGAGCTCGGCGCCCGCGTCGAGACCGGGCGTCGCGAGCGCGGCGCGGAGCAGGCGCTCGGCGCCGGCGGCGTCGCCCGCGGCGAGCGCGCGCTCGGCCTCCGCGAGCCGCTCGGACGCGGGGACGGGGGCGTCGGCGCCGGCCCCTGCGGCTTCGCCGCCGGTCGCGACCGAGCTCGAGGCCTCACCGGCGTCCGGGCCGGTGGCGCACGCCAGGAGGAGCGCTCCGAAGAGGGCGGGGAGGGGGTGCCGAGGCATCGCGCGCAGCCTGACACGCGACGGCCCGCCGCTCACGGCGACGCGAGCTGCGCGCGCGCGAGCGCCGCGGCACCGCGGAGGTCCTCGCGGGCGCTCGCGTCGTCGGCGAGCGCGTCGAGGGCCTCGAGCACCGGGTCGAGCGGCTCCGCCTCGCGCCGCGCCATCCCCTCGAGCATCGGTCCGTGCGCGATGGCGAGGATCGCGGCCATCGCGGCGGGCGCCCGGAACGGGTCGCGCCCGCGCGCGAGCGTGACGAGCCGCGGCAACGTCTCCTCGGGCGCGCGCAGGTAGGGCGCAGCGTAGATCGCACCCAGGCTCGGCGGCTCGGCCGTCAGGGCCGCGAGCACCGCGTCGTCACCGGCGCGATCGGCGAAGCGGGCGAGGGCGATCGGGTCGAGCGACTCGATGTCCGCGAGCTCCGGCTGCGCGCTCGCGCGCGCCGTCACGGCCAAGAGCGCCAGCGCGAGGCCGCGCGCGTGCGCGCACGATGCGCGCCTCATCGCGTCGCCTCCCACGCCCGGGCGAGCGCCGCGAGCTCTTCGATGTCGAGCGTCTCGCCCCGCCGCCTCGGGTCGTAGCCCGCCGCCGCGAGGGCGGCGTCGGGATCGCCGCCGAGGCTGGCGAGCGCGTTTCGAAGGGTCTTGCGACGCTGGCCGAACACCGCCTTCACGAGCGCCCGGAACCCCTCGGTCTCCTCCGCGCGCGGCACCTCGCGCGGATCGAGCGCGACCACCGCGCTGTCCACGCGCGGCGGCGGGTGGAACGCCCCGGCGGGGACCCGGATCACGTCCGAGACCTCGAACGCGGCTTGGAGGAATACGCTGGGCGCGCCCCACGCGCGGGTCCCCGGCGTCGCCACGAGGCGGTCGCGGACCTCGCGCTGGACCATGATCACCGCGCGCCGCAGCGCGGCGCGCGACGCGACCAGGTTGCGCAGGATCGCGCCGGTGATCGCGTAGGGGAGGTTCCCGGCCAGGCCGATCCGCGCGCCGCCCGCGAGCGCCGCGAGGTCCACGCTCGCCGCGTCGCCCTCGCGCACCTCGAGCCGCTCGACGTGGCCGAGCTCGGCGGCGAGCACCGCGATCATGTCCGGGTCCCGCTCGATGGCGATCACGCGCGCGCCCTTGCGCAGGAGCGCGCCCGTCAGCGTGCCGAGCCCGGGGCCGAGCTCGACGGTCAGCTCGTCGGGGCGCGGGTCGAGCGCGTCCGCGATCCGCTCGACGGCGTGGGGCGCGACCAGGAAGCTCTGGCTGTACCCGCGCTTGGGCGCGAGGCCGTGACGGCGCAGCACGCGCCGCGGGTCCTCCCACGCGGGGATCGTCACGCCGCCCGCCGGCGCCCCGCGCGGTGCGCGCGAGCGAGGACGAGGCCCGGGCTGTCCTCGCCCGTCGCGCGGATCACGGGCACCCCGAGCGGCACGAGCGCGGCGCGCGCGTCGTGGAAGTGCCGGCGCTCGGTCCGCGCGTAGACGCCGAACACCGTGCGCTCGAGCGCCCCCTCGGGCGGGTCGGCGAACGTCGTCGCGTCGGGCACCACGAACGCGAGCTGGTGGCGGTGCATCCGCAGGAGCTTGGCCGAGGCGACCACGTCGTCGAGCGAGCCGATCGCGTCGAAGTCCGTGACCACGGCGATGGACATCGGCGAGCGGCTGCGCCCGCCGATCTCGCGCAGCGCGGCGGCGAGGCCGGGCCCCTTCGCGCCGTCGCGCGGGTCCGGGCGGTACGGCAGCGGGATGCCGCGCACGCGACAGAAGCGGCGCAGCACGACGCCGGCCGGGCTGCTCGCGCGCACCGGCGGGTCGCGATCCTCGACCTCCTCGAGCGCCTCGCCGACGTGCCGCACGAGGAGCGGGACGTTCCACCCCTTCCCATCGCCGCGCGAGAAGTCGACCCCGTCCTGCTGGCGCACGTAGCCGCCGACCACCGCCGCGACCTCTGCGTCGTCGATCTCGGTGAGGTCCTCGTCCACCGCCTCGATCGCCCCGAGGAGCGCCTCGAACACTCGCAGCAGCTGCGGGCGCCCGTCGTTGGGCGTGACGTGGGCGAGCATGCGGCCATCGACGGTGACGAGCCCGAAGCGGTCGCCCGCGTCGAGCGCGCGGCGCGCCTCCGCCGCCGTGGCCTCGACCGCGAAATCGAGCTTGCGCCGCCCCGGCGCGCCTCCCCGCATGGTGCCGCTCACGTCGAGCACCACGTAGCGCGTCTCCTGCACCTCCTGCTCGACCTCGCGGACCATCAGGCGGCCGGCGCGCGCGCTCGCGCGCCACGCGATCGCCTTGAACGGGTCGCCGGGCCGGAGCTCGCGCAGCTCGCGCAGCTCCGTCCCGCTGCCCGCGGGGCTCGAGAGGCTCGCGCCGATCTGCTCGACCGGGAGGCCGGCGACCGCGCGGGGCGCGGCGCGCGCGCGGAGCGCGGCCTTGGGCAGCACCTTGATCACGAGCGGGTTCGGGAAGTAGAGGGGCACCTCGAAGAGCCCGAGCGGGCCGGGCAGCGTGACGGCGAGCCCGTGCAGCACGACGCGGCCGACCGCGGGCGCGACGAGGCGGAAGGTGAACTCCGTGCGCGCGTTGGGCGCGAGCGAGAGCACGTCGGCGTCCTCGTCGACCCGCCGCGCGCCGCCGGGCACGAGGGGGGTCAGGTCGCGCAGCTCGAGCCTCATCGCGCCGCGGTGTCGCAAGAAGCAGCGCACGTCGAAGGGCTTGTCCGGCACGACCGCGCCGCCCCCGGTGCCCGGCTCCGCGTGCGCGAGCCACCACGCGAACTCGAGCCGGTGCCGCCGCACGCGCCGCCCGAGCGGCATCGTCGCCGCGAGGCAGAGCGCGAGGCCCACGCAGAGCGTGCCGCCGAACAGCGCGGCGGGCCACGACGCGGTGAGCGCGCCCAGCCCGAGGAGCAGGACGGCGCCGGCGATCGCGGCGAGCGCGCTGCGCGTCGGGATCGGCAGCACGCCGGCTCAGCGCTCCTTCCGGTGCGGCACCTCTTCGAGGGCCTGGGTCACGATCCGCTCGTGCTGCGTCCCCTCCATCTCGGCCTCGGGCGTCAGCACCAGGCGGTGCGCGAGCACGGGGACGGCGAGGCGCTTCACGTCGTCGGGGATGACGTAGCCCCGGCCGAGCACGAGGGCGCGCGCGCGCGCGGCCCGCACGAGCGCGAGCGAGGCGCGCGGCGACGCGCCGAGGAAGAGGCGCGCGTGCTCGCGCGTGAAGGTCGCGAGGCGCACGACGAAGTCGAGGATCGAGTCCTCGACGTGCACGCGCTCGACGAGCTGCTGCATCGCCAGGATCTGCTCGGGGATGAGGATCTTCCGGGCCCCCGGGCTCCCCTCGCTGAACCGCCGCAAGATCCCTTTCTCGTCTGCGGCCGACGGGTAGCCGATGACGAGGCGGATGAGGAAGCGGTCGATCTGCGCCTCGGGGAGCGGATAGGTCCCCGCCTGCTCGACGGGGTTCTGTGTCGCGAGGACGATGAACGGGGAGGGGAGCGGCCGCGTGTCGCCCTCGATCGTCGCCTGGAACTCCTGCATCGCCTCGAGCAGCGCGCTCTGCGTCTTGGCAGGCGCGCGGTTGATCTCGTCGCCGAGCACCACGTTCGCGAAGATCGGGCCCTCTCGGAGCTGGAAGGTCCCCTCGCGCGGCGACAGCACATAGGTACCCGTGATGTCGGCGGGGAGGAGATCCGGCGTGAACTGGATGCGGCGGAAGTCGCACCCGAGCGTGGCCGCGAAGGCCTTGCAGAGGGTGGTCTTGGCCACGCCGGGCACGCCCTCGAGCAGCACGTGGCCGCGCGCGAGGAGGGTGACGAGGAGCTGCTCCGGCACCGTGCGCGGGCCGACGTAGACGCGCTGGACCTCGTCGATCACGCGGTTGCAGCTCTCGGCCACGCTCGCGAGCGTGGCGGGCTCGATCGTCTGAGTGCTCATCGTGCGAGCTTCTCCAACAGGGCGTCTCCGAGGCGCACGAGCTCGCGGAACTGCCGCTCGCCGACCGTCGGCGGCGAGGTGGGCCCGTCTTGCGCGGCGTGCAGCCGATCCAGCGACAGCAAGAGACGTTGCATGTCGGCGATGTCGGGCTCGGCGTGGCCCGCCGCGCGCATCGCGGTGAGCACGTCGCGCAGCAGCGCGGTGCCGGAGAACGACAGGCGGCGCAGGATCTCCGCCTCGACCTCGAACTTGTAGACCATGAGCGGCTGCGACAGATCGACGCCGGGTCGGGCGAAGAACCCGACGCGGCCGACGAAGCCGCCGTGGGCGGCCTCTCGCGCGAACATGCGCGCGGAGCGGTAGGGCGAGCGGCGGGGCAAGGCGCCGAGGGCCAGGATGACCGCGATCGCCGCGAGCGCCAGGCTGGCGATCCGCAGCGCGAGCGGAGGCACGTCGAGGCGCGAGAGCCGCTCGAGCAGCGCGCGCAGATCGTGGAGCGGCCGATCCGCGCCCGGCTCCCCGTAGCGCCCGACGATCGCGACGTCCGGGCGCACCACGACGAGGCGTCCCGGGCGATCGCGTCCGAGGTAGTCGACGAGGTTCTCCGCGAACCGCCGGTTGTCGTTGAGCGCCATCATGTTGTCGATGAGCACGCTCGGATCGGCGAGCACGACGAGCCGGCCTTCGCCGACCGCGCCCGCGAGCACGATCGCCTCTCCGTCGCCGAGCTCGAAGATCGGCGCGAGCTCGCGGTGGCGCACGACGGCGGGGTGGTTGGTCACGAGCGCGTTCACCCCGCGCGCGAGCTCGTGCGTGCCGATCGGCCGCGCGACGGGGAGGCGATCGTTGCCGCGCAGCAGCATCGAGGAGGGCGCGGACGGGAGGGCGCGCGCGATCGAGAAGAGCGCGAGGAAGGTGTCCGCCTCGCCGAAGTCGTCCGCCACGCAGGCGCGGCCGCCGTCCCGGAGGAACGCGGTGAGCCCGGCCCCCGGCAGCTCGCGGGACGGGCTGAGTATCAGGAGAGAGTCGGACGGATCCAAGGTGCCCACATCGAAACGCTCTGGGATCTCTACGGTGCGCCCGCGCTCCTCCGCGATTCGCATCAGCTGGGATACCGAGTTCCAGGCGTCGCCCGAGGTCTCGAAGTCCGCCTGGGCGAGGGCTACGCCGGGGCTCGCGGCCGTGAGGGCGAGCGCGAGCGAGACGAGCCCGGCGATCGGGGCGGCCTTCACGGCGGGAGGATAGCAGGGCCGCCGCGAAAGAGTGGACGTCCGCGACCGCAGGCTGCATGGTTTCCTCGGTCCCCGTCCGAGGCTACAGTGAAGCCAGCTACTGGGAGCGCTTCGTGCTGCCGCCTTTCATCATCGACCAGATCCGCAAGCGCGAGGAAGACGACCGGCACCGGCGCGATGCCCCGGCGCCGACGTTGCCGCTCCCGGAGCCGCTGCGCCGCGAGCAGAAGCCGAAGAACGACGAGGCGGAGCGGGGCGTCGTGATCATCGACCTGAACGCGCCCGAGTAGGCGGTTCAGCTCCTCGTCAGCTCGGCCCACGCGCGCTCGATCGCTGCGAACGACGGCGGCTCTCCGTCGCCGAACCAGCCCGGCGTCTCGCGGCCGTGCAGCGCATAGATGCGCGTGCCCGCGACCCCGACGACCTCGCCCGAGACGTCTGCGGCGCGCGGCGAGACCAGGAACGCGCCGACCGGCCCGACGAGCTCCGGCCCCATCGATCCGGGCGCGATCGTGCGGAAGAGCGGCAGCTCCTCGGTCGTGCGCGTGCGCGCCGTCGGCGCGAGCGCGTTGACGCGCACGCGGTGCTTGCGCAGCTCGACCGCGGCCGAGCGCACGAGCCCGACGACCGCCGCCGACGACGCGGCGAGCGCGGCCTGGCGCGCCGCACCGAAGAACCCCACCGGCCCGGTGTGCAGGAGGATCGCGCCGCCTTCACCGCCATCGATCATCGCGCGCGCGCCCGCGCGCACCAGCCCGAACGCGCCCAGGACGACGACGTCCAGCATGCGGCGCAGGTCGTCCTCGTCGAGCTTGAGGACCGTCGCGTCGGCCACGAGCCCGGCGCAGCCGATGAGCGCGTCGAGCCGCCCGAAGCGCGAGACCGCGTGCGCGACGATGCGTTCGGGGCCACCGCGCGCGCCCACGTCCTCGGCGTCGGCCTCCGCCGGCACGCCGAGCTCGGCCTCGATCTGCCGCGCGACCTCCGCCGCGACGCCAGGGTCCGCGCCGCGGCCGCGCACGTCACAGCCGAGGTCGTTGACCAGCACGCCCGCGGCCCCGGCGCGGGCGCACGCGAGCGCGTGCGCGCGGCCGACCCCGCGCCCGCCGCCCACGACGGCGACGACCTTGCCCTCGAGCGGACCCTCGCTCATCGGCTCGTCGCGCTCATCCGGAAGACGTGGGCTTGGCCCGCCGTCAGCGCGGTGTTGGTGCCGCTGCCGACGATGCTCCAATACATCAGGTTGCCGCGATCGCCGTGCGCGGTGTCGGCCAGCTGATCGCCGCCGCCGAAGGGCGCGCAGTCGGCGGTCGCCGGCGTCTCGCCCGGCCCGCACGGCCGCGCCTGCTCGGTCGAGTGGTACAGCCCGACGTAGTGCCCGATCTCGTGCGCGAGGATGTGGCCGACCACGTTGGCGCCCGTCGTGCCCGTCCCGACGACGCCGTCGGCGAACGAGCTCACGACGCCGCTGTGTCCCGTGCCGTGGAGGCCCACCGGTCCCGGGATGCCGCCGGCGATCCCGAGCGCGCGGAACCCGTCGCCGGCGCCGCTGATCGAGCGCACGAGGAACACGTTGACGCCGCGCGCGGCGCCTCGCCCGCTCAGGCGGAACAGGCCTGCGAGCTCGCTGTCCTGCCCGTCCGAGGAGTCGATCACCCGGTAGCGCGTCGCGTCCGGCTCCGCGACGTCGAAGTAGCGGACGTTCCCGACGCGGATGCCGGTGGGCGCGAGGAGCGTGTCGAGTCGTGTCAACGCGCCTTGCAGTTTCGCGTGCGACTCCGCGGTCGCGGCGCTCAACCCGCTCAGCCCGACGAGGAAGACGTTGAGGTCGATGCGACCGGCGGTGAACGACCCGCCGCGCGCGCGCTTCACGAGCGCGGTGAGGTGCAGCTCGGGCGTCGCGCCGTCGCCGGCGGCGTCCGGGATCGGGCCCACCGCCCAGCGGTGCACGCCGGGCACGAACGCCACCCGATCCGGCGTGGTGTTCGGGATCAACATCGAGGCGGCGTCGAAGGTCTGGACGGGGAGCCAGCGGATCGGCTGGTCGACGAGCATCACGATCTGCGCGGCGTCGAACAGCTGCCGGCCCGTCGGGTCGGTCACGGTGAGGAAGGCGATGTCCCGTGGGTCGCCCCCGGTCTGGCGCGCCGAGAGCGTGATGCTCACCGCGTCGGAGGGCGCGGCGAGGGTGCGCTGCTCGCCGAACCCGGCGCGGATCGTGACGCGACCGTAGTCGACCTCGTAGATCTCGCTCGCGCCCGAGAGCGGAGGGTACCCGCAGCCGCGGAACGTCGCGCCGCCCGCGCCCTCGCGCACGAGGTCGGTGCACTGCATGCCGGTGACGCACTCGGAGGCGTCTCCGCACGCCTCGCTGCACTGCCCGTCCTGGCAGACGCGCGCGAGGCACTCCTCGTCGGCACGGCACGGCGCGCCGATCGCCCCGCCGCCCGGCGGCGCGAGCACGCACACGGTGGGCGCGCCCGGCGCGGCGAGCGCGCTGCAGCCAGCCTCCGTCGGGAACACGAAGCAGTCCTCCGCGCGCGCGCAGGGGAGCGAGCACACGCCCCCGAGCGCCGCCGGCAGGCACACGCGGCCCTCGCACTCGTCGTCGCGCGCGCACGGGGTCCCGGCCGGCGAGCCGCCCGGTCCCGCGTCCGGGCGCGGCGGCGGCTCGACGCATGCGCTCGCGCGGCAGACGCGTGTCGGACCGCAGTCCGCGTCGTTCACGCACTCGACCCCGTCGCAGCGTCCGTCGGCCGCGCAGGTCGCGGCGTCACCGCAGTCGGCGTCCACGCGGCAGCGCGGCCGGCAGGTCCCTCGCCAGCACTGGTACCCGTCGCGGCAATCCGACGCCCCCTCGCACGCGGCGAGGCAGATCGGGGGCGCGCTCGACGTGTCGCAGCTCGCGCCGGCGCCGCACGCGCCCGGCTCGCACGTCGCCGTGCAGTAGCCGCCGGGGAAGCGGGGATCGTCGAGGCAGGCGAGGCCAGCCGCGCAGGGGACGGAGGGACCGCAGGCGGCGCCGTACGCGACGCCCGCGTCGGGGCCGTGAGACGAGCCGCCGCACGCAGCGAGCAACCCGAAGAGGGCCGCGAGCGCGGCGCGGGGGCGGAGAAAGGGGAACGCGAGCACGCCCTGGCAGTGTACACCCGGCGCGGGCTGCGCTCTGCTATGGTTCGGCGCTCGCGTGCACGCTCGACTCGGCAACTACGAGCTCGTCCGAAAGATCGCGGCGGGCGGGATGGCGGAGATCATGCTCGCCCGGCAGTGGGGCGAGGCGGGGTTCTTTCGCGACGTCGTCATCAAGCGGCTGTTCACGCACCTGGCCGAGCACGAGCGTCAGCTCCGCATGTTCCTCGACGAGGCGCGGCTCCTCTCGCTGCTCGCGCACCCGAGCATCCCGCAGGTGTACGAGGTCGCGTACGAGAAGCCCTACTGGTACATCGCGATGGAGTACGTCGAGGGGCTGACCGTCGCGGACCTCTGGCGGCTCGGCGCCAAGTCCGGTCAGCTCATGCCGATGAACGTCGCGCTCGCGGTCGTCGTGCAGGCGTGCGAGGCGCTCCATCACGCGCACGAGCGTCACGATCGCGCGGGGCGCGCGCTGCGGATCGTGCACCGCGACGTGACGCCGCAGAACATCATGCTGACCCGCGACGGCGTGGTGAAGCTGATGGACTTCGGCGTCGCGGCGACCTCGGCGCGCAAGGACACCGAGGCCGGCGCGGTGCGCGGGACGTTCGCCTACATGGCGCCCGAGCAGGTGCGCGGCCGGCCCCTCGACAAGCGCGCGGACGTGTTCGCGCTCGGCGTCGTGCTGTACGAGCTCACCACGGGCACGCGACTGTTCCGCGGCAACGACGTCCAGATCATGACGGCGGTCGTCGAAGAGGACGCGCCTTCGCCTTCGACGCGCGTCCCCGGCTACCCCGCGGACCTCGAGGAGATCGTGCGCTCCGCGCTCGCGCGCGATCGGAGCGCGCGCATGCCGAGCGCGGCGCACCTCGCGAGCTACCTCGAGGAGCTCGCCATGCGCAACGGCATGCTCATCGGCCCGCGCGCGATCGCGCGCTACTTCGCGCAGGTGGCGCCGGCCGAGCCGATCCACGAGGAGTCGCTCGGCATCGTCGAGCGCCCGCAGCCGCGGCTGGAGGTCGTGCCGGACTCGGAGTCCCGGGCGGTGTGGGGGCCCGAAGACGACTCCTTGCCCGAGATCGACGAGCGCGCGCTGCTCGACGACCTCCAGCTCCTGAGCGTCCCGACCGACCTCCACGAGGGGCGGCCCTTCGAGGACTCGGACACGACGGGCCGGCAGGATCTCGCGGTGCTCGACGCGCTGCTCGACGACATCGGCGCGGAGCCCGAGGACGAGGTCGACGAGCACGAGGTGGTCGACGTGACGGGCGACGAGCCGGGCCTCGTGCTCGAGGACCTCGCCGAGGACGCTGGCCGTCCCGTGTTGCTCCTCGACGAGGCGTCCCGCAAGAGCTCGCGCCCCCGCGGCGACGACTACATGAGCGAGCTCGAGCGCAGGCTCGCCGAAGAGGATTGAGCGCTGGGCTCGATGGCGCGCTCGACCGCGCAGTCTTCGAGGCTCACGGGCGCGGATCGATCGGAGCGCCCTCGCCGGGGCACGGGCGGATCAGCGAGCGACCCGCCTCGCAGAAGCCGGAGACACACAGCCGCAGCGCCCCACAGGTCGCGCCGGGGTTGCAGTCGTCGAGCTGCTCGCACGGCGTCCCGGTCCCTGGTCCCGGCGCCTCCGGCGTCCGCGGGCAGCCGCTCAGGGTGAGCGCGGCGAGCGCGGCGAGGGCGAGTGGGATGGAGCGTCGCATCGCGCCTCGAATGTAGCAGCGCTCGCGGCGGGCTGCCCCGTATCGTCTACAGGATCCCGTACTCCTTGAGCCGCCGGTAGAAGGTACGTCGCGCCATCCCGACCTCCTTGGCCGCGCGCACGCGGTTCCATCCGCTCGACTCGAGCGCCTCCAGGATGCGGAGCTTCTCGGTGTCCTTGTACTCGTCGACGGTGGCCGGCGGCGCCGCGCCCGCGCTCGGTGTCGCTTGCGCCAGGGCGCGCTCGAGCCTCGGGGGCAGCGGGAGGCTCGCGCCGTCGTCGCCGAGCGCGAGGTCGTCCGGCTGGATCAGGTCACCCTCGGCCATCACCCACGCGTTCAGGAGCAGGTGCTCGAGCTGACGGACGTTGCCGGGCAGCGGGTGCGTCAGGAGGCGGGTGACCGCGTCGCGCGAGATGCGCTTGGCGGGTAGCCCGTCACGCTTCGCGAAGGTCGCGAGGAAGTGGTCGCACAAGAGCGGGATGTCCTCGGCGCGCTCGCGCAGGGGCGGCAGCCAGAGCTCGACCACGTTCAGCCGGTAGTAGAGATCCTCGCGGAATTCGCCCCGCTCGACGAGGCGGGAGAGCGACTTGTTCGACGCGGCGATCACCCGCACGTCGACGTCGATCTCGTCGTCGCTGCCGACCGGGCTCACCCGCCGCTCCTGGATCACGCGGAGCAAGTCGATCTGCATCTTGGGCGGCATGTCGCCGACCTCGTCGAGGAAGAGCGTGCCGCCCGAGGCCTTCACGAGGACGCCCGCGCGGTCGCGATCGGCGCCGGTGAACGCGCCGCGGACGTGCCCGAAGAGCTCGCTCTCGAGCAGCGCCTCCGGGATCGCGGCGCAGTTCACGGCGACGAACGGCTGGCTCGAGCGCGTGCCGCTGAAGTGGATGGCGCGCGCGATGAGCTCCTTGCCGGTCCCGCTCTCCCCCTGGATGACGACGGGCACCGTGGCGTCGCACACGCGATCGATGATGGCGAAGACGCGGCGCATCCGCTCGCTCCTGCCCACGATGCCGTGCCGGTCGTGCGCCTTGCGGAGGGCGTCACGCGCGCGCACGAGATCGGTCCTGGCCTCCTCGAGCTCCACCGTCTTGGCGTCGAGCAGCCGCTCGATCTCCTCGTTCGCTTGCGCGAGCTCGCGGTTGGTCGCCTCGAGCTCCGCGCGCCGCGCCTCGATGCTCGCGAGCAGGCGCGCGTTCTCGAGCGCGATCGCCGCCTGATCCGCGAAGGCGAGCAGGAGGTCGAGGTCGGCCTCGCCGAATCGACCGCGGCGCATCCGGTGCTCGAGGTACAGCACGCCGACCGCGCCCGAGCGGCCCCGGATGGGCAGGCACGCGACGGACTTGAGCATGAGCTTGTGGACCGAGACGTACTCGCTCAGCCGATGATCCGTCCGCGCGTCGACGGTGAGGATGGGCTCGCCATCGATGAGCACGGCCTCCGCGATCGAGCGGCTGAACGCGACGTGCGGGTCGTCCGGGCGCGCCGCGTCGCGGACGGTGTGCGGGAGCAGCTGTCCGCGCTCGTCGGTCAGAAGGACGAAGCCGCGCTCGGCGCCCGACAGCTCGATCGCCGAGTCGGTGATGCGCTCGAGGAGGCGGTCGAGATCCGTCTCCGACGCGAGGCGCTTGAGGATCTCGAGCAGGCGCCCGAGCCGCCCGTCGGCGAGCGGATCGCTCGCGCGCGGGGGGAGGGCGGCGCGGTCGGTCTCCCCCGCCGCGCGCCGCCGCGCCGTGCGCCGCCGCGCGTCCTCCCAGAAGCCCTCGCGGTGCTCCCGGGACAGCGCGGTCGCGATCGCCTCGAGGACCTCCACCGCGCGCTCCCAACGCTTGCGCGCGAGCAGCTCGCCGCCGCGCTGCTCGTGCAGGCGCGCCGCCGCCGCGTGGAGCTGCCAGCCGAGCTCGCGGCCCGGATCGCGGGCGCCATCGACCAGCCGCTCGAGCTCGCGCAAGGCTCCGTCGAGATCGCCCGTCGCGCCGCGCGCGCGCGCGAGGAGGAGATCGAGCCGCGGACGCAGGCGCTCCTCGCGCGCGCCCTCGACGTGGTCGCGCGCGTCGGCGAGCCGCGCGGCGGCGGCCGACGCGTCGACCGGCCCGTCGCGATCGAGCAGCGTCTCCGCGGCGTCGAGGGCCGTCTCCGCGAGCGCGCCGGCCGCGCCGGGGACGTCGCGCAGCCACCCGATCGCCTCGTCGTAGCGATGGAGCGCGGTGTCCGTGTCGCCCGTGGCCGCGGCGGCGCGGCCGAGCGTGCGGGCCGCCACCGCGCGCGCGTCCGCGGGCGCGCGGCGATCCTCGAGGACCGCGTGTGCCCCCTCGATCGCCGCGTTCGACTGGCCCAGCCACTGCTGGAGCTCGGCGCGCTGCGCGCGGGCGCGGGCCGCCTCCGCGGGCTCGTCCTCCTCGGCGGCCCGCCGCAGGGCCTCGTCGAGCGCGGCCAGCGCGCTCCGCCAGGACTCGCGCGCGACGTGCACCCGGGCGAGCGCGCAGCACGTCGCGGCGCTGCGCGGCTCCTCCGTGTCGAGGCACGCGAGGGCCTCGTCGAGCGCCCCCCGGCGCCACGCGTCATCGAAGCCGAGTGCGTCGTCCACGCGGCCAACCCTGACACACGGCGCACCGTAGCACAAGACGGCACGTGTCACGCGGTGGCACAGCGCGCCAGGCCGCGCCGGTCAGCCCTCTTCCGCCTCGTCGTGGTCGTGATCGTCGTTCGCACGTTCGGCGGGCGGCGGGGCGCGGCGCGGGCGTGGGAGCCCGGTGCTCGCCGCCTCCTCCTCGCTCGCGTCGGCGGGGGGGGCGTCGCCCGGTCGCTGATAATCCGGGGCCTCGCCCGGCGCCGACCAGTCGACCCAGTAGGTCGCGCGGTCTCGCACGTCGAGGTGGATGAAGTGGCTCCGGGGGTAGTAGCCGACGCCGACGTTCGGGAAGCTCGCGCGGAGGTAGTCGCGGAGGTCCGTGTTCGGGACGCCGCGGACCCTCAGGTCGAGCGCGTTGCCCGCGATGTGCTGGCTCGTCTCGCGGGTGTAGCCGCCGGCCGGGCGGTAGCCGCTCACGATGGTGATCTCGCGGCCGCCGAAGTGGTCGGAGACGCGCGCGAGGATCTCGATGAGGCGCGGCGGCGGCAGCGGGCCGGAGTCGGCCCGGTTGCGCGGGTTCGTCCGCATGAGCTCCTGCAGTGACCGTCGGGCAGCGCTGCGTGCGCGCCCGCGGCTGTCGAGCAGGCGCACCCGCACCCTTCGATCCCCGGCGCGGCGATAGAGGCGCGCGACCCCTGGGCTGCGCGGGCGCCCCCAACGCCGCGCCGCCGTCTCTTGCTCCTGGATGGACGCGAAGCCCGGGAGCTGGAGGCGCTGCCCGAGGCGAAGGCTGTCGCCGCTGAGCCGGTTCAGGCGCTGCAGATCCGTCACCGAGCACCCGTTCTGGCGCGCGATGCTCGCGAGCGTCTCGCCGTGCCCGACGTAGTGGATCCCGCGCTCGGGCACCCGCAGCGTCATCCCGGGGCGGAGCTGCGCGTCGCGACGGAGCTGGTTGGCGGCGGCGAGGTTGTCGACGCTCACCTCGTAGCGGGCCGCGATGCGCGCGAGGCTCTGACCGGGGCGCACGGTGTGCTCCCGCTGCGCGGAGGCGCCGCCCGGGATCCCGAGCACGACGAGGGCCGCGACGGCCAACCAACTGCGGAGCTGCATCGGGCGGTGGACAGAGGTAAGCCGACGCGCGCGCGCGCGCAAGGCGGCGATCGCGCCTCGCCTCTCGGCATGGCCGGAAGTTAGTGTTAGTTATGTATGAATTAACTGCAATTTGCCTACTATTTCTTGACGATTAGCCGAAAGCTGTCCATACGATGTGCACGCGACGATGGAGCACGAAGAACAGCCGGCGCCGCCCACGCCCCCCGCTGCGACCTCCGAGCCGCGTGCCCCGGAGGGCACCGCCGGGAGCGACTCGCGGGCGTCCGAGGGGGCCGGCTCGGGCGCGGGCTCGCACCCGAACAACGTCCGCCAGATGCGCGTCGAGCGCATGATGTCGAAGGCGGAGCTCGCGCGGCGCGCGAACGTCTCGGTGCTGACCATCGATCGCGTCGAGAAGGGTTACGGCTGCCGCATGGACACCAAGCGGAAGATCCTCGGCGCCCTCGGGCTCAGCCTCGGGGACCGGGTCCGCGTGTTCGGCGACGAGCCCTGAGGCGGCTGGCGCGGTCTGGTCGCGGTCTGTCGAAAATTCGCGCCGCGCTCCTCGGTTGGGCGACCCTTCGAACGCCATGTCATCCTGACTGACGTGGTGGACGGGTAGGACGGATGTCCGAGGGCAACAATCTGGTCGGCGTCGACATCGGGTCGAGCTCCATCAAGGTCGCCGAGCTGAAGGAGAAGCGCGGCGGCGCGCGCTCTCTCCAGTACTTCGGGTTCCACCCGCTGCCGAGCGAGACGATCGTCGACGGCCACATCATGAACTCGGGCGCGATCGTGGAGGGTCTGCAGAAGCTCTTCCACAAGCAGAAGCGTCGCGACGTCGCGCTGCGCGTGAGCGGCCACTCCGTGATCATCAAGAAGATCACGATGCCGCAGATGACGACCGCGGAGCTCGAGGAGCAGATCACGTGGGAGGCGGAGCAGCACATCCCCTTCGATCTCGCCGAGGTCGAGATCGACTGGAACGTGCTGAGCCAGCGCGCCGACCAGGGGCAGATGGACGTGCTGCTCGTCGCCGCGAAGAAGGAAGAGATCAACGACCTGACGCAGCTCGCCATCGAGGCGAAGCTCAAGCCGCGCGTCGTCGACCTCGACGCCTTCACCGTTCAGAACGCGTTCGAGGCCGGCTACGGCGCGCCGCCGCCGGATCAGACGATCGTGCTCATCCACGTCGGCGCGTCGCTGACGACGCTCAACATCCTCGCGGAGGGGACGACGTCGTTCACGCGCGACATCGCGAACGGTGGCAACCAGATCACCGAGGAGATCCAGCGCGCGCTCGGGATCAGCGCCGAGGAGGCCGAGGCGTACAAGTGCGGGGGCGACGGGCGCGGCCTCGTCCCCCGCGAGGTGCCCGAGGTCATCTCGCAGGTCGTCGATCAGCTCGCCGGCGAGATCCAGCGCTCGCTCGACTTCTACCTCGCGACGAGCGGCGGCGGCGACGTCAGCCGCGTGCTCGTCTCGGGCGGCACCGCCAACATCCGCGCGCTGCTCGACGCGATCGAGCGGCGCTGTCGCGTCCCCGTCGAGCCGCTCGACCCGATGCGCGTCGCGCAGCCCGAGGGCAAGCGCGCGGATCTCGCGCTGCTGCAGGCGCGCGCGGCGCAGGCCACCGTGGCGATGGGGCTCGCGCTCCGCAAGGACCGGGAGAAGCGCGCATGATTCGCATCAACCTCCTCCCGAAGGCCCGCAAGCAGGCGAGCGCGCAGACGGGCGGCATCCAGGGCTGGCTGATCGGCTACGCGGCCGCCGTCGCGATCACCGTCGTCGTCGTCGGGTTCATCTACGTCGGCAAGGAGCGGGAGCTGAACGAGCAGCTCGCGCAGAACGCCGAGCTGAACCGGGAGATCACGCGCCTCGAGCAGCAGTCCGCCAACATCGACCAGGTCCGCGCGCAGATCGAGCAGAGCCGGCAGCTCGAGACGGTGGTGAACGACCTCCAGCGCGCGCGGTACGGGCCGACCGCGGTGCTCATGGAGCTGTCGCGCATCCTGAGCCTCGGCGGCGGCCCGACGGTGGATCCGCAGCGCCTCGAGGAGATCCGGCACCAGAACCCGCTCGCGTCGTTCAACCCCGGCTGGGAGCCGCGCCGGCTCTGGATGCGCTCGCTCACCGAGGAGGAGCGGCGCTGCACCATGACCGGGACCGCGCGCACCAACGAGGACATCGCCGAGCTGCTCCGCCGCCTGGCGCTGAGCGATCGGTTCACCAACGTCGTGCTCGTGCGCACGCAGGGCGTCGAGGACCAGCGCACCCGCCTGCTCCTCATCGAGTTCGAGCTCACCGCGGAAGTGATCTACTGATGGCGAAGCCGGCGAAGAAGCAGGGCACCGGGGCGGGCGAGTCGTTCGCGCGCCTCCCGGCAGCCGGGAAGGCGGGGATCGGGATCGGGCTGATCGCGGTGCTGGTCGCGGGGTACTACTTCGCGCTGCACCTCAGCCTCGACGAGGAGCTCGAGTCCGCGGTGGCGCAGCACGGACAGCTCCGGCAGCGCATGACGCGCGCGCAAGCGCAGAACGCGGAGTATCTGCGGCTGCGGATCGAGCTCGAGCAGCGCCAGGGGCTCGACCAGGCGAACCTGCGCGCGCTGCCGGCCGAGGCGGAGACCGCCTCGTTCCTGCAGGACCTCAACCGCCTCGCCGAGCTGAGCGGGCTCGACATCCGCTTGGTGGAGCCCCGGCCGGAGGAGAGCGCGGAGCACTACCTGCGGCTCCCGGTGCGTCTGCAGCTGCGCGGCAAGTACCACCAGATCGCGCGGTTCTTCTACAACGTCAGCCGGCTCGATCGCCTGATCAGCATGGAGAACATCCAGCTCGGGCAGCCTCAGCGCAGCGCGCGCGAGGCCCAGGTGGACGAGGTGATCATCAGCGTCGAGGTGCTGGCGACGACCTTCCGGCGTACGCCTTCGGCCGAGGCGCAGGCGGCTGCGCCGGCAGCCCAACCGAGGGCAGGCACATGAAGCGAGCGTTGCGCGCATCGGTCCTCGCGGGCGTGATGGGGCTCGCCGCGGCGGGCTGCGAGGAGGAGCCGATCCAGGTCGGGCGCGGGCTCGGCCCCGCGGGTCCGACCGGACCCGGGCCCGCCGCGCCCGGGGCGCCCGGGGAAGGGGTCGACGCCGGCGTGGACGCCGGCCCGGAGATCGTCACCTACCGCGACGAGGACTTCGTCGACTCCGACTCCAATCGGGACCCGTTCCGCAGCTACGAGTCGATGTTCATCATCCAGGTCCCCGAGATCGACCAGGGCGGTCGCGACGTCACGATGCCGGACACGGGCATCGACGAGATGCGCCTGATCGGCGTGGTGACCGGCTCGGCGAACCCGCGCGCGATGATCGTGGATCGCGACGGCGTCGGCCACGTCGTGCGGCGCGGCGACTACGTCGGTCGCTCCGAGGTCGTGCAAGTCGGCGGGACCGAACAGCTCCCCGTGACGCTGAACTGGCGCGTCGACCGGATCCGCGACGCCGAGATCGTGCTCACGCGCGAGGACCCCACGGCGCCCAACCGCCCCCCGCTCACCCGCGTCCTGATGCTCCGCAACGAGGACGAGGAGCGGGCGGGTGGCGCGCAGGGGATCCGGCAGGCGAGCACCGAGGAGACCCGCGACTGAGCTCGCTGGAGGGGTTGTTCCAACGTCCCAACCCCTCCCCCCCTCGCGGGGGCGATGGGGCCCCGGCCAACGGCCATCGCGCAGCGATGGCCTGGCCTCGATGGCGCGCTCGCGCGCGGTGCGTCTTCGATGGGGACCCCCACGCGTGGGTCCCCCATCCCCTTCTCGAGCGCGGCGGTGCCATCGACCGACGCCCGTCGCTGCGCGATGGCCTGGCCTCGATGGTGCGCTCGACGGCGTAGGCGCTCGATGCGTCGCTGGCGCCGCGCGCGTCCCGCGCGTGCGTCCCGCGCGTGCGTTCGAGCGCCGGTGCGCGCCGCGCGGAGCTGCGTCGGGAGCGGGGTCGCCGCGAGGCGGCCTGTCTGTCGCTTTCTTGCGTCGGTGCCGTGGGGCGTTCGACCATTCGCGTTCAGGGAACCGTCGAAAGAGGACTCATGCGAAGCACCCGTTTGTTCGTCTCGGTCGTCGCCTGCCTCGTCGCTCTCGCGTCGTCCGGGGTCGCACAGACCTCCGACGTCAGCGTCCGCGCCGTCGAGCTGTCGGGCTCCGAGCACCGCGCGCGCGTCGTGATCACCGGCGACTTCGAGGTGCCGCGGTACGCGGTGCGGACGCGCGAAGAGGGGCGCGTCGTCGTGGTCGAGGTCGATGGCGCGCGGATCGAGGGCGCGCTCGCCGTCGACGGCCAGGCGGGCCTCGTCACCACGAGCAGCGCGAGCGCGACGGCGCGCGGCGTGCGCATCGAGCTCGGGCTCGCGGTGCCGGCGATCCATCGCGCGCGCGCCACGGCGGGACGGATCGAGCTCGTGCTCGAGCGCCCCGGCGCCGGGGGGCAGCCGGCGCCGGTCGAGGCCTCGGGTCCCGCCGAGGTCCGCGCGGTCCACGTCGAGCGCCGTGACGGGCGCGACCGCGTCGTCGTGCAGCTCTCGCGCGCCGCGACGTTCCGGACGGTGCGCGCAGGGAGCGGGCCGGCCCGCCTCGTGATCGACGGCGCGCGCCCGTCCGCGGGCGTGCCCCGCACGCTCACCGTGGATCCCGCCGAGGACATGGTCGTGCGCGGCGTGCGCGTCGAAGAGGATCGCGGGCGCACCGTGATCGAGGTCCAGCGCGACGACGGCGCGTTCGGTACGGCGATCCGCGAGGGCGACCGCATCGTGTGGCTCTTCGCGCCCGCGCCGCGCCGCGTGGAGCGCCCGCGCTCGCGCACGATCGCTCGAGAGGCGTGGGCGCAGGCCGACGCGGACGAAGAGGACGAGGACGCGATCGACGGGGACGAGGTCGCGGCGTTCCTGTCCGACGTGCCGATGCAGCTCGGCCGCGCGCGCGGCGCGCAGCGCTACCGCGGGCGGCGCATCGACCTCGACTTCCACAACGCCGACATCCACAACATCCTGCGGCTCATCGCGGAGGTCGGCGGCGTCAACATCGTCACGAGCGACGACGTCTCGGGCAGCGTCACGATCCGCATGCGCAACGTCCCTTGGGACCAGGCGCTCGACGTGATCCTCCAGGCCAAGGGCCTGGGCATGGTGCGCCGCGGCAACCTGATCCGCGTCGCGCCGCTCGCCTCGCTCGAGAAGGAGCGCGAGCTCGCCATCGCGCGCCAGAAGCAGCAGATCGAGCTCGCGCCGCTCGAGACGCGCCTGATCCCGGTGAGCTACGCGACGGCGAGCAACCTCTCCCCGCGCGTGCAAGAGCTCTTGACGTCGCGCGGGAACGTGTCTGTCGACGAGCGCACGAACGTGCTCATCGTGCGCGACACCATCGAGAGCCTCGACGACATCGAGGAGCTCATCCGCACGCTCGACACCCAGACCCCGCAGGTGCTCGTCGAGGCGCGGATCGTCGAGGCGACCAGCCAGTACGTGCGAGACGTCGGCATCCAGTGGGGCGGCAACGTCCTGGCGTCGACGGCGACGGGGAACCCGACCGGCCTCATCTTCCCGTCGAGCGTCGGCGTCACCGGCGGCAACTTCGATCAGAACACGCCGAGCGCGGGCCTCTCGCCGTTCGCGCCGCGCGTCGCGACGCCGAACTTCGCCGTGAACCTCCCGGCGACGACGGGCACCGGGCAGGGCGGCGCGCTCGGCATCACCCTCGGCTCGCTCGGCGGCACCGTCAACCTCGCGGTGCGTCTCAGCGCGGCGGAGGCGACCGGCGTCGTGCGCATCATCAGCTCGCCGCGGATCCTCACCCTCGACAACCACGAGGCGCACATCGCGCAAGGGACGTTGATCCCGTACTCGCAGATCAGCGCGCAGGGCGTCCAGACCGCGTTCCAGGAGGCGAAGCTCGAGCTGCGGGTCACTCCGCACGTGACCGCCGACGGCTCGATCTCGATGCACGTCAAGGTCACGCGCGACGAGCCGGACTTCACGCGGACCTCGGCCCGCGGTGACCCGACGATCCTCAAGCGCGAGGCCGAGACGCACCTCTTGATCGAGGACGGGCACACCGCGGTGATCGGCGGCATCTACACGCGCAACACCGGCCGCAACGTCGATCAGATCCCGTTCTTCGGTGACATCCCGATCCTCGGCGTCCTGTTCCAGCGCCGCCGCATCCGGGACGAGCGGAACGAGCTCTTGATCTTCCTCACCCCGCGCATCGTGAACCGCGCCGAGTCGCTCCGGCGGTGACGCGCGGCCCACGCGTCGTAAGCTCCGGCCGATGGACGCGTGGGTCTTCCTCTCCGGGCCGATGGGCTCGGGCAAGTCGACGTTGGGGCGCGCGCTCGCCCAGAGGCTGGGCGCGCGCTTCGTCGATCTCGACGAGCGCATCGAGGCCTCGACGGGGCGAACGGTCGCGGCGCACTTCGCCGAGGGAGGAGAGGCGGCGTTCCGCGCGCGCGAGCGCGACCTCGCGCGGAGCCTCTTGTCCGAGCCACCGGCGGTCGTCGCGCTCGGGGGAGGCACCGTCACGGATGCGCCGACGCGGCGCGCGCTGCTCGAGGCGGGGACGCTGATCACGCTCGAGGCGCCGCTCGAGGTGCTCCGGGCGCGCATCGGCGACGGGGCAGGGCGGCCGCTCGCGGGCGAGCTCGAGGCGCGCCTCGCGGCGCGCGCCGGCGCGTACGCCGAGTGCCACGCGCGCGTGGCGACCGACGGCGGCCAGGAGGCGGCGCTCGACGCGATCCTCGCCGCGATGGCGCGCGATGCGGTCGTGGTGCCGCTCGGCGAGCGCAGCTACCGCGTCGCGTTCGAGCATCGCGATGGGCTCGCGGGCGCGCTCGCGCCGCTGCGGCCGACCGGCGTCGTCGTCGTGACCGACGACAACGTCGACGGACCGTGGGGGCGCGCGATGGCCGAGGCGGTGGGGGCGCGCGCGCGCGTCGTGCTCACGCCGGGCGAGGAGCACAAGACGAGCGCGGCGGTCGAGCGCATCTGGGACGCGGCGCTCGAGGCCGAGCTCGATCGCGGCGGCGTGGTGGTCGCGATCGGCGGCGGCGTCGTCGGCGACCTCGCCGGGTTCGCCGCGGCGACGCTGCTGCGCGGCGTGCGGTTCGTGCAGGTGCCGACGACGACGCTCGCGATGGTCGACTCGTCGGTCGGCGGCAAGACCGGCTTCGATCGGCCGCAGGGCAAGAACCTCGTCGGCGCGTTCCACCAGCCTGCGCACGTGCTCGTCGACGTGGAGACGCTGACGACGCTGCCCGACGTCGAGCTGCGCGCGGGGCTCGCCGAGGTCGTGAAGTCGGCGTGGCTCGACTCGGAGGACGCGGTCGCCGCGCTCGAGCGCGACGCGGAGGCGCTCCTCGCGCGCGATCCGCCGGCGCTCCGCGGGGCGATCAAGCGCTCGGTGGCGCTCAAGGCGCGCATCGTCGCCTCGGACGAGCGCGAGGACGCGGAGCGACGGTGGCTCAACCTCGGCCACACGGTCGGCCACGCGATCGAGGCGGCGCGCGGCTACCGCGGCGTGCGGCACGGCGAGGCGGTCGCGCTCGGCATGGTCGCGGCGTTCCGCGTCGCCGCCTCGCTCGGCGACGCGCGCGCCGTCGAGCATGGCGCACGCGCGGCGGCGCTCCTCGCGCGCCTCGGGCTGCCGACGGATCTCGACGCGAGCGCGGGCCCCGACGTTCACCGCTTCGTCGGCGCGGACAAGAAGCGGCGCGGCGATCGCGTCCACTTCGTCGTGCCCGGCGCGCCGGGGGAGGTGCGGGTGGTCCCGCTTCCATTGACGCACGAATTTGGTCTCGGGGGCCGAGCGCCGGTAGAGTCTTCCATGTGAGCACCTGCGGAGGCTTCATGCGTCGATCGCTCCTGTCGTTGGCTCTGACGTCCGCCCTGGCCGCGGGGTGTGCCCCAGGGAACCCCGGCCTGGTCGTGAGCAACGTGATCGACCCCGACGATCAGTGTGTCTACGCCATCGGAGGCATCGCGCGCACGATCGGGTACTTCGACGTCGGGGTCCCGAACAACAGCTACGAGGCCGCGTTCCGGTTCCTGAACCAGCTCATGAACCTCTCGCAGAGCGGCGTGGCGGGCTTCCCCCCGATGGCCGATCCGAACGTGATCCAGGTGCAGGCGCTCGAGGTCGAGATCCGGGACATCGGCAATCGGCCGCTCGCGTTCTTCGACGGCGCCAACCCGTTCACCGTCCCGGTCGGCGGCGTCGCCGTCCCGTCGGGGGATGGGATGCAGGCCGGCGAGGGCCTCGGCTTCGCGCAGATCATCCCGCCGGTCTACGCCGCGGACCTCGGTGAGGTCGCGGGGACGGACGCGATGATCGTCGTGTCGGTCCGCGCGATCGGCCGCACCACCGGCGGCGCCGAGGTGGTCAGCGACGAGTTCATCTTCCCGGTCCAGCTCTGCAGTGGCTGCCTCTCGGTCTGCCTCACCGACGACATGGGCGAGCCGCTCTGCCGCCCTACGTGCCTGCCGGGGCAAGACAACGTGCACATCGCGTGCGACGCGTCGTGCATCGCCGGCCGTACCTGATCGTCAGCGCGGGAGGTGGCCGAACGCGAAGCGCGCGAGCGCGGCGGCGCGGCCCGACCCGAGCACCGCGCTGAGCGCGGCCTCGTCGGTGACGGGGCCCTCGGCGAGCGCGAGGACGGCCTTGCCCAGGTCGCCACACGCGATGAGGCCCGCGCGATCCGCGGCGACGAACGACGCGTCGCGCGTGGCGGCGACGTCGTCCCAGCGCTCGGTCGAGAGCAAGAGCTCGCGCACCTCCGCCTGATGGCGCGCCGGGATGGTGTTCCAGAGCTCGCTCGCGATCGCGGCGGCCTCGCGCGGGATCGCGCCGCCCGCCTCGGCGGGGCCGAACGCGGCGCTCACCGCCTCGACGACGAGGGTCGCCCGCTCGATCGGCAGGGTCGCGACGAGCAGATGATCGGGGCGCGAGAGCTCGAGGGCGCGACCGAGCGCGAAGCTCATCGCGTCTTCGTCGGGGGCGAACGGGCCCGCCGCCACCAGCGACGGGGGCACCGTGCGGTAGACGCGGAGCGAGGGCGGGCGGTTCGGCGCGTAGTAGAGCTGCGGGAGGTCGACCACGCGCAGCGCCTCGAGCGTGCGCACGAACGCGCGCGAGACGGGGTCGGTCGCGATCCGCAGCACGCGCTCGTTGCCGTCGGGCGGCGGCTCGATCCGCTCGCGGAAGAGCGGCGTCGCGTCCTCCCACAAGAGCGCCCACAGCCGCCGGTTCGCGGAGAGGGGGCCCCCGCGGAGCCAGTCGTTGAGCTCGGAGGGCAGGGCGCCGCGCAGCGGCTCGGCGCTCGCCAGCTCCGGCTCGATCAGCGCGAGCACGCCCCGCGCGAGGTGGAGCGCCTCGGGGGCGACGACACGCTCCCCGAGCGCGACGAGCTGCCTCGCCGCGGAGAGGCGGTGCGGCTCGCGGGCGAGGCAGCGGGTCAGGAGGGTGGCCGCGCGCGCGAGGCCGCCCGCGTCGCCACGCGCGGCGAGCTCGATGGCGAGCCGCTCCATGGCCTCTGGTGTCTCGGGCTCGGCCGCAGGCGACACCCACGCCAGGCCCGGCGGCGGTCGCGAGGGCACCCGGGTGTCCGGCACCTCGACGGCCGCCCAGCGCTCGATGCTCGGGCGCCCCGTCGCGACGGTGGCGTCCTCGTCGCCGTCTTCGTCGCCGTCTTCGCCGCCGTCTTCGCCGCCGTCTTCGTCGCCGTCTTCGTCGCCGTCTTCGTCGCCGTCTTCGTCGCCGTCTTCGTCGCCGTCTTCGTCGCCGTCTTCGTCGCCGTCTTCGTCGCCGTCTTCGTCGCCGTCTTCGTCGCCGTCTTCGTCGCCGCCTTCGTCGCCGTCTTCGTCGCCGTCTTCGTCGCCGTCTTCGTCGCCGTCTTCGTCGCCGTCCTCGTCGCCGTCCTCGTCGCCGTCTTCGTCGCCGTCCTCGTCGCGGTCCTCGTCGCGGTCCTCGTCGCGGTCCTCGTCGCCGTCCGCCGGCGCCGGGCGAAGCTCGCCGGTCGGTTCGGCCGGGGCGACCGACGCCTGCGGCGTCCCCGTCGCGCCGTCGCCAGCGACCTCGTCGGCCAGCGCTCCCCAGTCCGCGAACGCGCCCTCTTCCGGTTCGCCGGGCGGAGCCTCGGAGACGCGCAAGCCGAGCTGACCGGCCATCATCCGTGCGCCCGCGTGCGCCGGCTTGGCACGCAGCGCGGCGCGGAGGCGGGACTCGGCCTCGTCGCGCAGGCCCGCCTCGAACGCCCACGTCGCCGCCTCGAGCTCGATGTCTGCGACGAGCTCCGCGTCCGCGCCTTCCTCCGCCGCCGTCGCGAGCGCCTCTCCCACCGTCGCGAGCGCGGCGTCGAGGTCGCGGCGACCGATCGCGTGCAGGCGCGCCATCCGCAGCAGGAGCCGGGCGCGAGCCTCACCCATCCAGGCGTCGTCCGCGTGTCGCCGCAGGACGCCGAGGAGCCGCGCGAACGCCGCCTCGCCGCGCGCGCGATCCGTCGCGAGCAGGTCGCCGGCGAGCCGAGACAGGCTCCCCTCGAGCTCCGCCTCGCCCGCGTGCTCCCAGACCTCGGCGAGGATCTCGAAGGCGCGCTCCGGCCGCGCGAGCTCGCGCTCGTAGAGATCCGCCGCGATCATCGCCATGCGCACCCGCACGGCCGGGTGCCCCGCGCGCTCGCTCAGCGCGTGCGCCGCGCGGGCGAGCGTCTCGACGTCACCGCGCGCGCGCGCGAGCCGCTCGATCGACGCGTAGATCACGCCGGCCTGCGGGTGTCGCTCGACCGCATCGAGGTACGCGCGGAGCGCCCGGTCGGCGTCACCGTGGCGCTCGAGCCAGCGCGCCCAGCGGTAGCGGAGCGAGCGCCGCCCGTTGGGCCCCATCGCGCGCTCGACGAGCATCGCGTAGGTGCGCTCGGCGACCTCCGCGTCGCCGAGCTCGAGCGCGAGCTGCTCGAACGCGACGAGGAGCGGCCCGCTCCCCGGGGCGCGACCCAGGCCCTCTACCGCGGCCGTGAGCGCGAGGCGTGAGTCGCCGGCGACCCGCCACGCGAGCTGGACGGCGTGCCGATAGACCGTCGCGGCGGGCGCACCCTCGAGGGTGCCTCCGACCTCACGCAGCAACGAGACGGCCCGATCCGTCCGGCCGATCTCGGCGAGACCGGTCGCCGCGCGCAGCAGGGCGCCGAGATCCTCTCCCGCGCCAGCGCGCCGGAGGAACGCCTCGGCCCGGTCGGCATCCCCGCGCAGCCTCGCGTGCGCCGCGGCGAGCTCGAGCAGCGTCTCGTTCTCGTCGCCTCCGGCCTCGAGGCGGAGCGACAGCACCGCGAGCAGCCGGTCCGTCTCCCCGGTCTCCGCGTAGAGCTCGACGAGGCGATCCAGGGCCGAGCGGTCGTGCGGTCGCTCGCCGAGCAAGCGCAGGTGCGCGCGGGCCTCCGCCGCGCGATCGCCGAGCTCGCGGTGCAGCGCCGCGAGCTCCCGCAGCTTCGTGAGGTGGGCCTCGCCCTCCGCGATCGCGAGCTCGCGCTCGAGCGCGTCGCGCTGCAGCTCGGGGTGGCTCGTGACCTCCGCGAGGCGCCCCGCGAGCCGTCGGAGCTGCGCGCCGCCGGGACCGAGCGCGTCGCTCGCGCGCAGGGCGAGCCGCGCCGCGACGGCGGGATCGCGCTCTCCGAGCCGCTCGATCGCCTCGAGGAGGGGTGCGCCGAGGGCCGGCGCGATGCGCTCCGGCGCGATCGCACCCTCGATGGCGGCGACGCGCGCGGCGTCGCTGTCGAGCGACGCGAGCGCGCCGAGCCGCACCGCCCACGGCTCGCCATCGAACTTCGCGACGCTCGCCCACGCCGAGAGGGCCTCCTCGAGCAGGTCGTGCTCGCCCGCGTCGTAGGCGGCCTGCGCCCACGCCGCGAGCATGGGCGGCGAGTCGCCGAAGATCTCGCGCACGACCCGCAGCGCGGCGCGCGGATCGTCCGCGTGCGGCAGGTGGCGAGCGACGAGGAGCGCGGCCTCCGAGCTGCTCGGATCCGCGGTGAGGGCGGCCTCGGCACACGAGAGCGCCTCCTCGACGGACGAGGCGAGCTCGAGCTCGAGCGCCAGCGCGGTCAGGACGCGCGCGCGCGCCACCGGGGGCAACGGGACTTGCGCTTCCGCGGCGAGCGCCTCCCGCAGGAGCTCCCGATCGCGCAGGCGACACGCCGCGCGCCGAAGGCGGATGCTCGCCTCGCGATGGGTCGGGAGCTCGGCGAGGATCTGCCGGCACACGATCGCCGCCTCGCGCAGATCGCGCCGCAGCACCTGCAGCGCGGCGAGCCGGCCGAGGATGCGGAGGCGATCGCCGCGGCGCTCCGCGTTCTGCGCCCGTCGCGCGAGCGCCTTGGCCTCTTGGTACTCGTCGGCCTCGAGGCGCAGCAGGCGCTCGAGCGCGTCGGACGCGCGCGTCGCATCCGGCACCGCGTCGAGCACCTCGCGGTACAGCGAGATGGCGCGCAGGCGTGCGTCCGGGTCGTCGCGCAGGTGGTCCGCGAGCTCGCGGATCGCCTCGAGGCGGCGACCTTCGGGGGGTGACTTCGCGGCGGCCTCGAGCGCGGCGCGGCGCTCGGCGTCTGCGTCGAGGAGCGGGCGCAGCCGCTCGAGCTGTCGCGCGGGCGCGGGCGCCTCGGGATCGATCGCGGCGAGGCGCTCCCACGCCCACGCCGCGCGTCGCGGCGCACCGAGCGCTTCCTCTGCGACGCGCGCGAGCTCCTCGAGCATCGGCGCCTGCGCGGACGCGCTCGCCCAGCGCCCGCGCGTGAGCGCGCGCTCGAGCGCGTCGGCGAGCAGGCGGTCGTCGTCGCGCGCGAGCGCCTGCTCGCGGATCGCCGCCAGGTTCGCCACGTGCTCCGGATCGAGCTCCAGCGCGCGCGCGCGCAGCTCGGCCTCCCACGCGCCGTCGGTCGCGAGGTCCAGGCGCGCGTCGGCGGCCCGCGTGAGCCAGAGCGCCCGGGACTCTTCGGGCGCGGCCGCGGCGATCTCCTCGAGCAGGATCGCGCGCTCCAGCGTGTCGCCGGACTGCGCGAGGTCGACGTCGAGCGGGTCGTAGATGGCTTCGAGATGCGGCTCGCGGTCGAAGGCGCGCGTCAGGAGCGTCGCGGCGAGGGCGTGGAGCCCCGCGACCTCGGCGGTCTCCGCCGCGGCGAGCAGCAGGCCGCGGAAGACCTCGGGATCACGCGTGCGGCGCGCCACGTCGGCGCGCACGGCGACCGACGCCTCGGTGTGCCCGCTGTGCGCGAGCGCGCGCGCGTACGCCTCGGCGTAGGCTGGGCTCGACGGGTCGAGGCCCTGCGCCAGCGCGACGAAGCGCAGGGCGCGCTCCGGCTCGCGGGCGCGCACGCGATCGGCCGCGTCCATCGCCGCGCTCGCTCCGTCGGCGGGGCGGCCCAGCTCGCACCAGAGCTCGATCGCGAGCTCGAGCGGATCGCCTGCGTTCGGCGCCGCTTCCGTCGCCGCCTGCGCCGCGGCGAGCGCGGCCGCCGGCTCACCCAGCCGCCGGCAGAGCAGGGCGTACCGGAGCAACGCGGCCGCGCGGCGCGGCCCGCTCGGGTGCACCTCCACCGCCGCCGCGGCGTACGCGAGCGCGAGGTCCTTGTGCCCGATCGCCGCGCAGCGGTCGCTGGCGAGCCCGAGCGCCTCTTCGTCGGCCTCGTCGGCGGCGGCCGCCTCGCGGTATGCGCGGGCCGCCTCCTCGAGCGAGCCGTAGCGCTCCTCCCACGTTCGACCGAAGCGCTTCCACGCGGCCGCGCGCGCGGCGCCGCTCGCGTCGGCCTGCTCGAGGGAGGCGACGGTGCGCTCGATCTTGTCGAGCGGGTCGTCGAGCGTCGCGACCCGCTCGGGGAGCCGCGGCAGGATCGGCTCGATCACCGGCTCTTCCCCGAAGACCGCCGACTCCCCCGGGTCGAGCTGGATCGCCGGCGTCCTCATGGGGAGGATGGAGACCCGGTCCTCGACGTCGTCGATCGCGGGCGGCGGCTCGCTGGTCGGCGGCGGGGGCAGGTGCGAGGTGCGCGGCGCGGGCGCGGGCGGCGTGGACGCAGAGACGATGCGCGCGAGCCCGGCGCGCACGAGCGCGGCGATCCGCATCGCGGCGGCCGGCGCGGTCGGCAGGATGTCCGCGATCCGCGGGCTCGCAGGCAGGCGCGCCCACCTCCGCGCCGTCTCCTCGTGCGGTCCGGGCAGCCACTCGAGGAAGTGATCGGCGCGCGCGCCGACGTGGCCGGCGTCCTCCTCGGCGGCCCGCCGCTCGAGCGCGTCGAGCACGAGCGGCGCGAGCGGGACGCCATCCCCGTGCGGCTCGCCGGTGTGCGCCTGGACGGCGGCGGGCTCGCGCCCCTCGGCGCCCGCGCGCGCCATCCCGCGGACCAGCCGGTCGAGCCAGAGCCGGCGGTGGACATCGTCGAGCGCGGTCCCCGAGATGAGGCGCGCGGAGACGAGCGCGCGGCCGAGCGGGACGCCCTCGCGCGCGGCGCGATCCGCGCACTGCGCGAGGGCCGCGGCCGGTACGCGCCCCGAGTCGCGCAGGTACTCGAAGAGGTTGCCGTCGCCGTCGCCCGGGCGCACGTCGACGACCCGGCCGCCGGCGAGCACGACGCGGCGCCCTCCCACCTCCACGGCGCCGTCTGCCCCGCGCTCGGCGAGGCCGAGCAGGAACAGGGCGATGGGGCTCGGGGACAACGCCCGCCCTTGCATCGGCCGACGATATCAGGCCGCCCAGAGGCTGCGAAGCGTTTCCGGGCCGTGTCCGGCGGCGCCGGCGTATGCTCGCCGGCCACGGGACAGGCCGGTCGCGCGGCGACCCTCAGGGCTCGGAGTCGATCGCCGGTGTGTCGGTCGGCGGCGGCGCCGTCGTCTCGCGCGGGGCGGGGAGCCCCTCACCGGAGGGCGGGCTGCTCCCGCCGCCGCCGCTCCCGCCGCGCATCTCCTCGATCTGGCGGCGCGCGAGAGACGCTTGCGAGCCGGTCGGCATGCGCTGGAGGTAGCGCTCGAACGCGGCGATCGCGTCGTCGTTGCGCCCGAGCCGGCGATACGCGCGGCCGAGCCCGATGTACGCCTCGCCGTAGCCTTGCTGCGCCGCGGCTCGGAAGCGGTTCGATGCGCCGTTCGCGTCGCCCTGGGCGAGGAGCACGTTGCCGAGCCCGGTGAGGGCCTCCGAGCCACCCGGGCGCAGCGCGAGCGCGGCCTCGTAGTGCTCCCGCGCGCTCGCGTGGCTCCCGCGCTCGTAGAGCTCGTCGCCGCGCCGCACGTAGAAGCTGTAGTCGCGGCCGGGCGGCGCGCGCCCGTCCGCGGGGGCGGGCTCCTCCCCGCCTCGGCGGCCACCCCGCGTCGAGGCGCCGGGGTCGCGTGGGGGCGTGTCCGTCGTCGGCGGGGGCTCGATCGGTGCGGGCGCTGGCGTGGGCGGCGCCGCCGGCTCGACCTCTGCGGGGGTCGGAGGCGTGGGCGCCGGTGCGCCGGCTCCGGCGACGCGGTCACGCAGCGCGACGGCGCGCGGGTGGCGCTCTTCGCGCCGCAGGACCGCGTCGATCTGGCCGCGCGCCGCGGTGGCGTCGCCGGCTGCGGCGAGGGCCCGCGCGTAGAGGAGGCGCGCGCGGATGGAGGTCGGCGCCTCGGCGACGGCCTGCTCGGCCGGATCGCGCGCGCGCGTCAGGTCCCCACCCGCGTCCGCCGCCGCGAGGAGCGCCTGGACGCGGAGCGCCTCGGCGTCGGGCTCGCTGCGGAACGTGAGCGCGCGGTCGAGCCGTGAGCGCGCGCGCGTGAGATCACCGGTGAGACGGAGCGCGTCGGCGAGCGCGACCTCCGCGTCGGCGCTCGTGCTCCCGTAGCGAACGGCGTCCTCGGCGCGGGCGAGCGCGGTGTCGGCGTGACGGCGCGCCTCGCGGCGGAGCGCGTTGGCCTCGCCGCGCCGCGCGGGATCTTGGTCCGCGTCGGCCTCGAGATCGCTGGCGTCGAACGCGAGCGCTTGCGCCCAGAGCGCGTGCGCTCGGGAGATGCGGGTGAGCGTCTCCACGTCGCGGTCGTCGAACGCGAGGGCCTGCGTGTAATGGTGGAGCGCGCGCTCGTAGCCGGAGATCGTGTCCTCGGCGAGCGCCGCGTCGCCCGGCTCGAGGTGCGCGAGCGCGGGGCGCTCCTCGCTCGGCTCGGGGCCGAGGCCGAGCACCGGCGCGAGGCTCGGCCACGCGAGCGCGACCCCGACGGCGCCCGCGACGAGCACGACGAGCGCAACCCAGAGGCCGCTGCGGCTCCGGCCGCGCGGCGGGACGACGGGCTCGCCGTCGTCGAGGTAGAGCGGGCGCTCGCTCGGCCGCGCGGGCGCGGGCGGCTGCGACGGCGGGGGCTGCGACGGCGCGGCGCGCGACGGCGGGGCGGCACCGCGCGCTTGGGGTGACGGGCTCCGGCGCGGGAGCCGACGGAATGGCGTGCTCGGCGCGGGGCGCGGCGGCGCCGGACGCGCGGCCAGGGAGCGCTGGCTCGGCGGGGGTGCCGCCGACGCCGACGGGGTGTCCTTCGGTCGGGTGGGCGGCGGCGCGCGCGCCGGCTCGGGGCTCCGCGGCGGCGGCTCGGGGGGGCGCGCCGCGCGCGCGCTCGCGGAGGCGCGCTCGGGGAGCGAGGGCGCGGGCGTCATCCCGGGCGACGTGCCCTTGCGCTGGCGGACCGGGGCGTCGTCCTCCGGCTCGAGCGGCGCGGCCGCCGCGAAGAACGTCGAGAGCTCGGCGATGTCGCCGAGGCGCTTGTAGGGCTCCGAGCCGCGCGCGATCTCGTCGTGCTCGGTGAGCGTCCCCGCCGTGATCAAGCGCTGCAGCTCCTTCAGCGAGCTCAGCTTGCGCACGATCCCGTCCGCGCCGCGGACGTTCCAGCTCTTCGGAGCGCCCTCCGCGTCCGGCCGGAACACCTTGAAAAGGTGTCCACAATTCGTGCACTTGACGGTCGTTCCTCGACCCGAGACGAGGGTCTCGTCGAACTCGTACTCGGTGCCGCAGCGCTCGCAGGTGACGTCCATGGGCGGGGTGACGCGCGAGCTTAGCAGGTTGCCGGCACGCGTTCGGTCACAACGATATACTGCACGGCGCGACGTCGTCGTGAGCGAGCCTGAAGCGCAGTCGAGCAGCACGGAGCCCGGCCTCCTCTCGCGGGGGGAGCTCGTCGGAGGGACGTACCGGATCGAGCGCATGATCGGCCAGGGCGGCATGGGCGAGGTGTTCAGCGCGCGCGACGAGCGGGACGGTGCGCGCGTCGCGGTGAAGTGGGTGCGGCCGGGGGAGGGGCACGCGCGCTCGCGAGAGCGGTTGATCCGCGAGTGGCACCTCGCCCGCCAGGTGGTGCACCCGAACGTCGTGCGCATCCTCGACGCGGGCGAGGAGCGCGGCTCGGGCTACCTCGTGATGGAGCTGCTCGAGGGGGAGGCGCTCGGCGCCTGGGTCGCGAGCGGACCGTACGACCCCGCCTTCGTCGTCGACCTCGCGATGCCGGTGATGCGGGGCGTGGCTGCGGCGCACGCCGCCGGCATCGTGCATCGCGACCTCAAGCCGGAGAACGTGATCCTCGAGCGCGCGTCGGGCGGCGTGCGCCCGACGCTCATCGACTTCGGGATCTCGCGCGCGGCGGCGATCGGTGTGTATGGCGACCGCAAGCTCACGCAGCACGGGGTCGCCGTCGGGACGCCCCTCTACATGGCGCCCGAGCAGCTCGTCGGCGCGGGCGAGGCGGACCCGCAGTGCGACGTGTACGCGCTCGGCGTGATCCTCTTCGAGCTCCTCACGGGGCGCGCGCCGTTCGAGTCCCCGCCCGAGGCGCCGGGGCTCATCCGCGAGAAGATCGATCGTCCCGCGCTGCGCCTGTCCTCGGTGCGCCCCGACGCCGACGCGCGGCTCGACGCGGTGATCGCCCGCGCGCTCGAGCGCAGTCCGTCCAAGCGCTGGGGGACCGTCGCCGAGCTCGCGCGCGCGCTCGAGCCTTTCGGCGCGGCGCGCTTCGACGGCGACGACCCGCACTACCGCGGTCCGTCCCCCGTCGAGCGGCCGGGGACGACGGTGCGCGTGGTGCAGCAGGCGCAGCGCTCGCGCGCGCGGTGGCTCGCCGTCGGGGCGGCCGCGCTCGTGCTCCTCGCGGTCGGCCTCGCCGTGGGGATCGCGCTCGGCGCGCGTGAGCCGTCCTCGGCGCCCGCGGTGATCGAGGGGCACGCGGCGTCGGTCTCGCCGCCGGCCGAGCCCTGGCGCGAGCCGGACGCGCCGCAGCGCGCGGAGCTCGAGCCGCCCTCGCCAGTCGAGGCGGACGCGGTCGCGCCGCAGCGCTCTGGGGACGCCCCGCCGGCGGGCGCCGCGCCGCGCCGCGTCGAGCGCCGCCGCGTCGTCGCGCCCGCGTCGTCCCAGAGGAGCGCGCGCCGTGGCGCCTCGGGCCGCAGTGGGCGGCTCTCCGTCGACGACTTTTGAGCCGCGCCTCGGCGCTGTGCCATTCTCGCGTCCGTGGTGCGGTTCGGCGTCGCGGCGCTCGTCGGGTGGTTGGGCGTGGCGCTCGTCGCGGCGCCTCCCTGCCGCGCGGACGACGAGCCGCCCGCCGGGTACCAGGCGATCATTCGCGAGGCGGTCCGCGAGTTCGATGCGGAGCGCTGGGCGGAGGCGCGCGCGCACTTCGAGCGAGCCCACGCGCTGTTCCCCAACGCCCGGACGCTGCGCGGGATCGGGATGTGCGCGTTCGAGCAGCGCGACTACCCCGCGGCGATCGATCTCCTCGAGCGCTCGCTCCGGGACGCGCGGCGCGCGCTCACCGCGGCGCAGCGCGCGGAGACGGAAGATCTGCTCGGGCGCGCGCGCGTCTACGTGGGCTCGTTTCGCATCGTGACCGATCCGCCGGGAGCCGAGCTGCGCGTGGATGGAGAGGTGCCGGCGCGCGCCGAGGACGGCCGCGTCACGCTCGCGGTCGGCGAGCACGAGCTGCTCGCGCGGGCGCCGGGGCACCACGAGGCGAGGCGGCGCCTGCGCGTCGGCGGGGGCGAGGACCGCGAGATCACGCTGCGGCTCCGCCCCGCCGGGCTGGGCGATCCTCCGCTCGCGTCGGTCGCGCTCTTCGTGGCCGCGGGCGCGACGCTCCTCGTCGAGCCGTTCGCGATCGGTTGGTGGGTCGAGCGCGACGACGCCATCGCCGCGTGCGCCGCCCCTCCCGCGGGCCTGCGCTGTGACAACGCCGAGGTCCTCGCGGAGCAGCGCGACGCGGCGATCGCGACGACGGTCGCGGTCGCGGTCACCGCGCTCGCCGTCGCGGCGGTCGCGCTGGTGATCTGGCTCGCGGGAGGCACGGACGCGGCGCCCGCGGAGCTCGCGTGCGGCGCGGCGCCGGGCGGGGCGTCCTGTCGCTTCTGAGGCCGGGCGCGCGCTCGTCCACTTTCTTGCCGCGCTCGATCCGCGCGTGTTACCGCCGACGGGTTCGTACACGCGCGCGGTCGGGCGATGGTCGTGCGTGGAAGGGAGGTACTCATGCGGAGCGAGCTTCGATGGGCGCTGGGGCTGAGCCTCGCGCTGAGCGGGTGCGGGTGTGGCGAGCCGACGCTCGCCGCGCCCGATGCCGAAGGGGCGCACCCGGCGCAGGCCGCGGGGCTCACTACGCAGACCGACTTGCTCGCCCTGAGCCACCTCGCGGACATCCATCACCGCGGCCTCTTCATCGACTTCGGCGGACCGGCGCGGGCGAAGTACACCGTCGGCAACTGGGGCTCGGGCTGGGGCGCCGACGGCGCGGACGGCGACATGACGTTCACGTACGCCGCCGAGGCGGCGCGGGTGTTCTTCCCCGCCACGCGCTCCACCGACCTCACGCTGCGCCTCGCGGTGCGCCCGGTCGGCACGCGTCGCATGCAAGTCTACTTGAACGGCCAGTCGATCCGCGGCGTCGTGCTCGAGGACGGCGAGCAGTTCCGCGACTACGATGTGCGCGTCCCCGCCGAGCACGTGCGCGTGGGTGAGAACCACCTCCTGCTGCGCTTCGGCGGCACGACGGTCGTCGACGGCGCGAACGTCGCGGCGGCGGTCGGCTCGATCCGCGTGATCGAGGGCGCGCCGGCTCCGAGCGAGGACTTCGATCCGCCGCAGTGGGACATGCTCGTCAGCGCCGTCGACCTCGGGGGCCTCGAGCGCCGCGCGATCGCGCTGCGCGCGCCCACGACGCTGAGCTGGCACCTCGAGGTGCCCGCCGGCGGCCGGCTCGTGTTCGGGCTCGGGGCCGAGGGCGCGGACCGGCAGCTCACGGCGCGCGTGTTCGTCACGCCCGAGGGCGGGGACCGCAACGAGATCTTCCGCGCCCGCCCCTCGGACCGCTGGAGCGATCAGGCGCTGAACCTCGCCGGGTACGCGGGCGAGGTCGTGCGGCTCGAGCTCGAGGTGACGGGCGAGGGCGCCGGCCGCGTCGCGTGGTCGACGCCGGCGGTGATGGTCACGCCTCCGGAGGTGCACGAGCGCCCGGCGCCCGCGCGCAACGTCATCGTCGTGCTCGTCGACACGCTGAGCGCGCAGCGCCTGCGCGCGTACGATCCGAGCTCGCGCGTGCAGACGCCGCACCTCGATCGGTTCGCCCAAGAGGGCGTGGTCTTCGAGCAGGCGCAGGCACCGGAGAACTGGACCAAGCCGTCCTGCGCGTCGGTGCTGACCGGGCTGACGCCGACGACGCACGGCGCGAAGACGTCGGAGGCGCGCCTGCCGGACAGCGCCGAGCTCGTCAGCGAGGTGTTCCAGTCCGCGGGCTTCGCGACGGGCAGCTTCATCGCGAACGGCTACGTCTCGGATCGCTTCGGCTTCGATCAGGGCTGGGACTCGTACAACAACTTCATCCGCGACGGGCGCAGCACCGAGGCGCAGGACGTGTACGCGGCGGCGGGCAACTTCATCGAGCAGAACCGCGACCGCCGCTTCTTCGTCTACGTGCAGACGATCGATCCGCACGTGCCCTACGATCCGCCGGGCTCGTTCCTGTCGATGTACGACCCGAGCGACTACAGCGGCCGCGTGCAGCCGCGGCTGACCCCCGACCTCCTCGAGCAGGCCAAGCGCGGGCGCGTGACGTTCAACGACGCGGACCGCGTGCGGCTCGAGGCGCTCCACGACGGCGAGATCAGCTACCACGACCACCACTTCGGCGAGTTCCTCGCGCGCCTCGAGCGGCTCGGGGTCTCGGACGACACGGTGATCATCGTGACCTCGGATCACGGCGAGGAGTTCCTGGAGCACGGCTCCTACGGCCACGGCCACTCGATCTTCCAGGAGCTGATCGGCGTGCCGCTGATCATGCGCGTGCCCGGCGGGCCACAGGGTCGCCGCGTCGCGCACACGGTCAGCACGATGAACATCGCGCAGACCGCGCTCGACCTCGCTGGCGTCGAGGGCCTCTCCCGCGCCGAGGGGCGCAGCCTGGTCCCGGATCTGCTCGGCGCCGTGCCCGTCGGTCCGCAGGTCGCGTTCAGCGACTTCCAGGACATCCGCCGCGTCGCGCGCGCGGGGCGCTACAAGCTCGTGACGCGCGCCAACCTCACGAGCGTCATCTTCGACCTCGGCGCGGACCCCGGCGAGCGGAACGAGCGCGAGGTGCACGAGCTGCCGATCGCGGGGCGCTACACGCGCATCCTGCTCGGTCAGTTCCTCGGTGCATCGAACCGCGGCCAGTGGCTCAGCGCGCAGCAAGACGCCGCGCGCGCGCTCGAACAGCAGGAGGCGGAGATGGACGACACGATCCGCGCGCAGCTCCGCGCGCTCGGCTACGCGAATTGAACGCCGCAGACTAACCTTGGAACACCGATGCTCCGCTTCGATCACCGCCCGGATCGGTACCTGCGCGCGCCGCGGCTCGTGCGCGGGGCGAGCGCGGTGGAGCTGTGGGTGATCGCGACGGAGCCCGCGGGCGAGGCGGTGCTCGCGCTCGGGCTCGACGCAGGCGAGCGCGAGATCGCGCGCAGCGACGCGATCCTCGGCCTCACGCGCGAGCCGCTCCCGCGCGTCGCCGGGGACGCGGGGTGGGCGGATCGCGCCTCGGACGGCGAGTGGACGGTCTCGATCGAGCGGGGGGAGGGCACGAGCGCGGTGCGCGCGCGACGCGCAGCGGTGGAGACGCTCGTGTGGCGCGCGCACGGGACGGCGGCCGCGCCCGCCGTCCACGCGGTCACGGGTGGGGCGTGGGTCGCGTTCCACCACAACGTGCGCGAGGACACCGGCGAGCCGGATCTCGCGAAGTGGATCGCGCTGCGGTTCGTCACCGACGCGGGCGACGTGCTCGAGCCGTCCGCGCCGATGACGGATCGCGACCGCGACCGCGAGGGCGAGGAGCAGGGCTTCGAGCTGCCCTCGCTCGCGGTCGGGCCCGACGGCGCGGTCGCGATCTACGGGCGCGGCTCGCACGCCTTCTTTCGACAGGACGCGAGCGCAGCCGGCTTCACGCCGCGCCGCGCGCTCGGAGCGACCGACTGGGGCTGCCGCGGCCTCTGGGTGAGCGTCCTCGTGGCCGATGGCGTCCTTCACGCCGCGCGCCGCGAGAAGGACGGGATCGTGCTCGAGACCGATCCCCTCCCCGAGGGCGGCCCTCCCGCGCTCGCGCCGGCGCGGGTCGAGCACCCCGCGCGCGTCCACCGCGACGTGCCGCCGCGTCCGCCGGGCCCCGACCCGGCGGCGCGCTACGGCCGGCGCACCCTCTTCGGCGACATCCACCAACACTCGGCTCACTCGGACGGCTGCGGCACCGCCGACGAGCCGTACCTCCGCGCGCGCTGGGCCTACGGCGACGACTTCTGCGCGCTCACCGATCACGAGGCGTTCCTCGGCAAGCGCATCGGGCCCGGCGAGTGGCGCTACCTCTGCGAGGTGGCGGATCGGCACGACGAGCCGGGCGCGTTCGCGACGCTCCTCGCCTACGAGTGGACCGGGCGGCGCTTCCCCGGCCCTGGCCACAAGGTCGTGTACCTCCCCCCCGAGGGCGGCGCGATCGTGGGCCGCGACGAGGTCCCCGACGGCGCGGAGCTCGTGCGGCGCGTGGTCGCGCAGGGCGGCTTCGCGGTGCCGCACCACGTCGGCTGGACGGGCGCGGACGAGGCGGCCCACGACCCCGTCGGCCAACCGGTCTGGGAGATCTGCTCGTGCCACGGCTGCTACCTCCACGCCGACCACCCGCTCGGCTCGCGCGGCGAGCTGTACGACCAGCTCGTCGACGCGGTGATGAGGCGAGGCCACCGCTTCGGCTTCATCGCGTGCAGCGACGGTCACGGTCTGCTCCACCACCACGGCGTCGGTCGCAAGCGCGATCCCTTCCGCTGCGGGCTCACCGCGGTGCAGGCACACGACTGCACGAGGGAAGGGATCTTGCGTGCGATCCGCGAACGCCGCTGCTACGCGACGAGCGGCGTCCCCATCCTGCTCGATCTGACCGCGGGCGGTGCGCCGATGGGGAGCGAGGTGCGCGTCGCGGCGCCGGTCGAGGTCCGCGCGGAGGCGCGCGCGGCGGTGGAGCTCGCCTCCCTCGCGCTGGTGGGTCCTGACGGCGTGATCGCCGAGGTGCGGGGGAGCGGGCTCGACGCGACGGTGGAGGCGCGGGTCGGGCACGGCTGGGTGTACGCGCGCGCCGAGCAGGTCGACGGCGAGATGGCCTGGTCCTCGCCGATCTTCTTGGATCCGCCCTGACGCGTCAGAGCGACGAGAGCGCGCGCGGCGGCTCGCCCGCGCGGACGCGGTGCTCGCCGGCGGGGACCGCGCGCGCGGCGAGCTCGGGCGGCAGCGCGGCGAGCGTCTCGGCGCTGACGAGGATGGAGGTGCCGAGCGTCTCGTTCAGCGCCTCGAGCTTCATCGCGACGCCGACCGCGGGCCCGAGCACGGTGTACTTCGCTCGTCGCTTGCCGCCCAGGCTGCCCGCGACGACCAGGCCGGTGTGGACGCCGATGCGCGCGCCCATGCGCTCGACGCCGCGCTCCTTCCACACGCGCGCGCGCCCGCTCGCCTCCCACTCCTCGTTCAGTCCTTCGAGCCGGTCGCGCATCGCGCACGCGGCGCGCACCGCGCATGCGGCGTGGTCGGGGAGCTCGGCCGGGGCGCCGAAGACCGCGAGGATCGCGTCGCCGAGCAGCTCGATCACGCAGCCCTGGTGGGCGTCGATCACGTCCGTCATCTCGGAGAAGTAGTCGTTGAGCAGCTCGAGCACGTCGTGGGGCGGCAGGCTCTCGCTGATCGTCGAGTAGCGCCGGATGTCGGTGAACAAGACGGTCACTTCGCGCTCGACCGCGCCCTCGGCCGCGCCGCCGCCCAAGACCTTGCGCGCGACGTCCTCGCTCACGTAGCGACCGAACAGCGCGCGGATCCGCTCGCGCTCCTCGAGGTCCTCCGCCATCCGATCGATGCGCCGCGCGAGCAGGCCGAGCTCGTCGTCGCGCTCGAGGTGGGTCCGCGCGTCGAGCTCGCCGCCTGCGATCGCGGAGGTCGCCGCGATGATCCGCTCGATGGGCCGCCGCACGTTGCGGCCGAGGAGCACGCCACCGATGACGAACAGCACCACCGCGACGCCGTACATCGTGAGCGTGGTGGTGAGGGCGCGTCGCTCCGCGGCCGCGACGCGCCGGGCGCTCATGTCGATCCCGACGATGGCGACGACGCTCCCGGTCGCGTCGCGGATCGGCGCGTAGCCCGAGAGGTGGCGGCCCCACGCGTCGCGATACACACGCGACTCGACGACGGGCGCGCGGAACGCCGCGAGCATCCCGTCGGTCTGCGTCGCGTCGTAGAGCTCGCCGACCTCGCCGGGCGTGCCGCTCCGCACCCAGTCGATCGCGAAGCGGACCCAGCCCGGCCGGTCCGTCGGGCGCATCACGTAGATGCTCTCGACCTCGGGCTCTTCGTCGGCGACGCGCGCGAAGTGCGCGGTGAGCTCGCGGTGCGCGCTCGAGTCGTGGTCCGCCGCCACCCGGAGCGACGTGATCGAGTCGGCGTCGAGCGTGCGCGCGAGCCCGACCGCGAGCCCGTGCAGCCGGCCCCGCAGGATCGAGATCTCCGCCTCGGCCGCGAAGCGGTAGCTGAGGCCGCCGAGCGCCGCCAAGAGCACGAGCACTCCGGCGCCGAAGCCGAACGTCGTGCGCACGTGGAAGCGGTGCCAGGGGCGCAGCTTGCCGAGCTCGTCCGAGGAGCCGATCACGCCCTGAACGTACCGCGGCGAAGGGCCCCGCGTCGCGCGCGCGCTGCTACCCTCGGGTCGTGGAGCGCACGGACGGAGGCGCGCGAACGCCGCAGCCCGAGGCGGTCCGTGGGCTGGCGCCCTGGCGCCGATTCCACCTGCGCGTGACCGCGTTCTTCGGCGTGCTCGCGTTCGCGCTCCTCGGTGTGATGGGGGGCTTGAGCTACCGGTGGGCGCGCGAGACGGAGCTCGCGGCGGTCACCGCGCGCCTGGGCGCGCTCTCCATCACGCTCGCAGAGGGCCTCGCGGCGGACGACGTCGCCGCCGCGCTCGCGGACGGCGAGCCCTCCTCGCCGGCCTACCAGCGGATGATCGCGACCTTCGCCGCCACCGCGGTCGACGAGCCCGACGTGCAGAGCATCTACGTCGCCGTGCGGACCGAGCGCGAGGGGTGGCTGCGCTTCGCGGCCGACTGGGTGCGCACCGGCACGCCCGCCGCGGTCGGGGAGGACTACGACGCGACCGAGGCCCCGCGCATGCTCGAGGCCTTCGGCGGTCCCCGCGTCGAGGAGGAGATGACCACCGACGCCTGGGGCCAGTCGCTCTCCGGCTACGCGCCCGTGCACGACGCACGCGGGCGCGCGGTCGCCGTCCTGGGGGTCGACGTCGACGCGGCGCGCGTCGCGCGGATCGAGCGTGAGGTGTCCACCGCGATCGGGCTCGTGTACGGCGCCGCGCTCCTCGTGATCGTGCTGAGCGGGCTGTGGCTGGGTCGGAGCATCCGTCGCCCGGTGGCGCGGATCGTCGAGGCCGCGGGCGAGATCGTGCGCGACCCGTCGACGCGCGTCGGGCTCGCGCGCGCCGACGAGCTCGGCCTCATCGCGCGCCATTTCGACCGGATGGCCGCCGGGCTCGAGGAGCGCGAGCGCATCCGGGCGGTCTTCGGGCGCTACGTCTCCGACGACGTCGCGCGGCGCGTGCTCGCGAGCCCGGACGCGGAGCGACTCGGCGGCGAGGTCCGCGAGATCACCGTGCTCTTCATCGACCTCTCGGGGTACGGATCGGTGGGCGGGGCGCTCGATCCGGCCGCGGTGGTCGCGATGCTCGAGCGCTACCTCGGCGCGATGACGGAGCTCGTCGAGGCGCACGGGGGCTGCGTGATCGAGATGCTCGGCGACGCGATCCTCGCGGTGTTCGGCGCGCCCGACCCGCTCGACGATCACCCGGAGCGCGCGGTCCGCTGCGGGCTCGCGATGCGCGCGCGGCTCGAGGCGCTCAACGACGCCTGGGAGGCCGAGGGGCTCGCGCGGGCGTGGAAGGAGCGCGGGGTCGCGCGGCTGCGCCCGCGGATCGGGATCCACACGGGCCGCGTGGTCGCCGGCAATACCGGCGGGCGCACTCGTATGAAGTACGCGGTCATCGGCGACACCGTGAACGTCGCGGCGCGCATCGAGGTCCTCAACGAGCGGCTCGGCACCACGCTGCTCGTGAGCGCGGAGGTGCTCGAGCGTCTCCCCGCGGAGCTCGCGGGCGGCGCGAGCGCGAAGGGCGCCCACCAGGTCAAGGGCCGCGCGCGCGCCGTCGACGTCCACGCGCTCTGAGCTCAATCGGATGCGCGCTCGCGAGGGATCACGAAGCGGACGGTCGTCCCGTGGCCGTGCCGGCTCTCGATCTCGACGCGGCCGCCGTGCGCGCGGGCGACGCGATCGACGATGGCGAGCCCGAGCCCGGTGCCGCCGTGCCGCGTCGTGAAGAAGGGGTCGCGCGCGCGCGAGCGCACGAGCGTGTCCATGCCCTCGCCGGTGTCGTGGAACTCGACCGCGACGTGTGGCCGGCCCTCCGCGCTGGTGTTGCGGCACGAGACGGTCAGCGTGCCGCCGTTCGGCATGGCCTGCAGGGCGTTGTCGACGATGTTGATCAGCGCATGGCGAAGGAGCGCCTGGTCGCCCTCGACCGGGTCGCACGGGTGATCGAGGTCGAGCTCGATCTCCACGTGCGCGATGTCGCGCGCGCCGGCCGCGGCGAGCTCGACGGCGTGGCCGACCAGGTGCGTGAGATCGACGGTGCCGGTCTCCGGCGCGATGGGCTTGGCGTAGGCGAGCAGATCGTCGACGAGCCGGTTCAGCCGGTCCGTCTCCTCGTCGAGGATGACGAGCAGCGTCTCTCCGTCCTCGGGCCGGAGCTCGTCGCGGCGCAGGCCCGCGACCGCGTTCTTGATCGTCGCGAGCGGGTTGCGGACCTCGTGCGCGATGACCGCGCTCAGCTCGCCGACCGCGGCGAGCTGCTCCGTCTTGACGATCTCCGCCTGGGTGACCCGCAGGTAGTCGTAGCTCCGCTCGAGCTCCGCGGTGCGGTGCTCGAGCTCGGCGTCGACGGCCGTGAAGCGGTCGATCAGGACGAAGCCGAACCCCAGGACGCTCAGGAGCGCCGCGTGCTGCGAGATCGAGATCGTCAAGACGTCCTCGGCGAAGAACGCGCGCGTCACGAGGTCGTACACGCCCGCGAGGAGGGGCAGCCCGGTGAGCGCGGCGGCGAGCCGCAGCTCGGGACGCTGCCGCGAGGCCACGAACAGCTGCCTCACCGCGTACAGCCCGGTCGCGGTGATCGCGGCGGTGAGCCCGATCCCCGTCCACGACATGCGCGCGAGCGCGCGCCCGTGCTCCGGCGCGGCGGCCCACGCGTAGCCCGGATCGGCGACGCCGGGGTCGAAGAACAGGCCCGCCGCGACGGCCATCGCGCCCACGACGCCGAGCGCGCGCGCCGCGAAGAGGACGCGACGGTGTTCCCCCCCCGAGAGGTGGAGCGAGAAGTCGACGAAGAACGCGATGCAGGGGAACGCCGCGAGCATCAGGAGCGTCTGTGCGCCCGTCGCGTCGGCGATCGTGGTCGCGCGCCAGGTCAGCGCGCCGGCGAACGAGAAGACGCTCAGCGCGGCGCAGTACGCCGCGAAGCTCCGGTACTCGGCCTGATCGCGCCGGGCGAGCGCGAGCGCGAAGGAGTAGATCGCGACGTAGGCGTAGACGCCCGCCCACGCGACGAGGCTCGCGCCGATCGGGGTCACGGCACCTCCGGCACCGCGCTCGCGCGCTCGCAGGGGAGGGTGACCGCGGCGATCGTCCCGCGGCCCGGCTCGCACTCGAGGGTAATGGTGCCCCCGTGGTTCTTCACCACGCGCTCGACGATCGCGAGCCCCAGCCCCGTCCCCGCGGGGCGCGTGGTGAAGAACGGGTCCTTGGCCTTGACGAGCACGGCCTCGGCCATCCCAGGGCCCGAGTCCTCGAGCTCGACCCGCACCGCGCGGCGGGGGTGCTCCACCAGCTGCGCGCGGAGGGTCAGCGTCCCGCCCTCGGGCATCGCTTGCATCGCGTTGGCCGCGACGTTCGTGAACGCCTGGCGGAGCAGCTCCGGGTCGCCGTGGACGGGCGGCGCGTCGGACGGCTCGACGACGATCCGAACTACGCCCTCTCCGTCGTGGGCCGCACGCGCGGCCTCGGCGGCTTGGCGGGCGAGCGCGAGCAGATCCACCGGGCGGCCCTGCGGGGTGACGGGGCGCGCGTAGTCGAGCAGGTTGCGCACGAGGCGGTTCAGTCGATCCACCTCCTCCTCGAGGATCGCGAGCAGGACGAGCCGATCGGAAGCCCGCAGCGTCGGACGGCGCAGGCTGGAGAGCGCGTTCTTGATGATCGCGAGCGGGTTGCGGACCTCGTGCGCGATGACCGCGCTCAGCTCGCCGACCGCGGCGAGCTGCTCCTTGCGCACGAGCTCCTCCTGCACGACGCGCAGCTCCGAGTAGCTGCGGCGGAGCTCGTCGGTCCGTTCGCCGAGCTGATCGGCGGCGCGCAAGAAGCGGCGCTGGAGCAGGAAGCTCACGGTGAGGACGGGGACGAGCGCGGCGTGATCGATGAGGTAGTACGCCTCACCGCCGGCGGCGCGGATCGTGAGCTCGGCGATCGCGCCCGTGACCGCGAAGCCGGCGGCCCAGACCAAGGCGCGCAGATCGGGCGCCGTGCGCGCGCCGCGCGCGATGACGAGGACGGCCCACGACGACAGCGCGAGGTTCGCCGCGAAGAGCGCGACGCCGACGGTCGTCATGTGCGGATCGAGCGCGTCGGCCGAGCGCGACAAGAGAACGACGCGCGCGGACTCGGCCTCCACCAGCCACCCCGCGACGTCGACCGCGATGCCCGCGAGGCCCACCGCGTACGCGGCGCCGACCACGCGCGGGCTCGGCCGCTCGGTGATGAGCGTCGCGAAGTGGACGAAGTACGCCCCGGCCGCGAAGCCGCCGAGGAGCTCGATCCGGTGGGCGAGGAGCGCGGCGTCCGCGGTGCGCGCGTCGACGGCGAGGCACGAGCCGGCGTTCCAGACCATCAGCGCGAACGCCAGCAGCCCGAACGCGAGGTACTCACGGTGGCGCGGGCGGCGGACGTGCAGCGCGCAGAAGTAGACGCCGACGTACGCGTAGATGGCCGCCCAGGTGAAGAGCAAGGTCGCCAGCGGCGACACCATGGCGCGCGATGTAACCACGTTTTTGCCACCGCCGCTCCGCGTTCGTACGATCCGAGGGTGCGCATCCGCCTCCATGTCGTCCTCGCGCTCGCGTTCGGCTCGGCCGCGCCGGCCGTGGCCCAAGAAGATCCCGAGGAGTCCTCCGAGGCGCGCGTCCGGCCCGCGGAGGCGTCCGTCGCGCCCAACCCGCTCGGTGTCTACGGCGGCGTCGAGCCGGGCGAGGCGCAGCCGCCGCCGGCGTTCGGGCGCGTCGTGCGGCGCGAGCGGGCGCGGCGGCCGAGCCGCATCCTGACCTGGCCCGGCTTCGCGCCGCTCGGCGACGGGAGCTCGCGCTTCTTCATCCAGACGACCGAGCCGCAGGCGCCCGAGGTCCTCGTCGAGGACGGACGCGTGGTCGTGCTCTTCCGCAACACGACGATCCACCTGCGCAACAGCGGGCGCTGGCTCGAGACGCGCTTCTTCAACACGCCGGTCGTGCGCGCGCGGCTCGAGCGCCGGCGCCGCGACATGGCGTTCGTGATGATCCTGCGCGCCTCCGCCGTCCCGCGCATCGCGGCCGAGGCGGCGCCCGGCGGCAACTTCCACTACACGTACATCGACTTCGCGCCCGGCGACTTCGCGCCGGTCGTCGCGCAGAGCGCGCCCCGCGCGAGCACCGTGCCCAGCCCGGCGGGCAGGTCGTCGCAGCCGCCGCCCGCGCCCGCGCGCCCGCTCGACCCGTCCATCCGCGCGCTCGACGACGAGCGGCCGCCCGCGATGCGTTGAGCCTCAGGCGTAGCCGATCGAGGGCGTGAGCGGGATCGCGCTGCGCGAGAAGGTGCCGCTCCCGAGCGCGACCTCGTGTCCGTCGGCGTCGAAGAGGCTCGCCTCCGCGACGAGCAGGTGCCGCCCCTCGGAGACGAGCGCCCCCTCCGCGCGCACCGCGCCGCCGGTGACCGGCCGGAGGAAGTGCACGTGGAACGACGCGGTGAGGACGAAGGTGTCCGGCACGACCGAGTTGGCCGCGAAGAACGCCGCGTCGTCGAGCAGCTTGAAGTAGGCCGACCCGTGGAGCGCGCTCACCGCGTGGAAGAAGTCCGCGCGGACGTCCCACACGATCTCGGCCGCCCCCTCGGACACCGTGAGGCGGTTGCCGTACAGCCGGTTGATCGGCGCCGCGTGGTACATGTTGGCCAGCCTCTCGAAGTGGGACGCGTCCATGCGGCGAAGGTAGCAGTCGGGTACTCTCCGCGAGATGCGGGTTCACCACCTGAGCTGCGGCACGATGTGCCCGCGCGGCGGCGGCTGGATCGACGGCTCGGGGGCGTCGCTGCTCACCGAAGCGCGGCTCGTCTGCCACGTCTTGCTCGTAGAGACCGACGCGAGCGGCCTGGTGCTCGTCGACTCGGGTCTCGGCCTCGAGGATCTGCGCGACCCGCGCGGGCGCCTCGGCGGCGCGTTCACGGCGATCGCGCGGCCGCGGCGGGATCCGAGCGCGACGGCCTACCGCCGGATCGAGGCGTTGGGGCTCGATCCGGGAGACGTCCGTCACGTCGTCTTGACGCACATGGACCTCGACCACGCCGGCGCGCTCGCCGATTTCCCCGACGCGACCGTCCACCTGACGCGCGCCGAGCACGCGGCGGCGATGCACCCGCCCACCTTCGCCGAGAAGAACCGCTACCGCGCGGTGCAGTGGGCGCACGGCCCCCGCTTCGAGACCTACGAGCCGGACGGGGAGGCGTGGCTCGGCTTCGCGGCGGTGCGTGCGCTCGTCGGGCTGCCCCCGGAGATCCTCATGATCCCGCTCGACGGGCACTCGCGCGGGCACGCCGCGGTCGTGGTCCGCGATGGGGATCGCTGGCTCGTCCACGCAGGAGACGCCTACTTCCATGCGGGTGAGATGGACCCGGCCGCTCCGACGTGCACCGGCGGGCTGCGCCTCTTCCAGCGCCTCGCCGCGATCGACCCGATCCGGATGCGCCGCAACAAGGAGCGGCTACGCGAGCTCGCGCGCGATCACGCCGGCGAGGTCGAGGTGTTCTCGGCGCACGACCCCGGCGAGCTCGCGCGGATGCAGGCGCGTCGAGCCGGCTGACCCCGCGAGGCGGCGCCGTCGTCGCCCGCCGACGACAGTCGTCGCCTGCGCTCGACGGTCGTCGCGGTCGCGGACCGCGCGCGCTCGCGCGCGTCGCGCCGGAACGCGGCTTGCGGTGCGCTCGGCGATGCGAACGTGGATTGGCTCTCTCACTCTCGCCCTCTTCACCGGCGCGTGCGGGGCGTCGAGCACGCCGATGCGCCTCGAGCGGGTGGTGCTCTACCAGAACGGGGTCGGCTACTTCGAGCGGACCGGGCGCGCCGACGCCGAGGGCGTCCGGCTCCGGCTCCGTGCGCACGAGGTCGACGACGTCCTGACCACCCTCACCGTGCTCGACGCCGGCGGCGCGGAGGGCGACGCGCTCGCGCCCTCCGCGGTGTTGCCCGCGGGATCTGTCGCAGAAGACGAGGCGCTCGCCCTCACGGTCGGGCTCGGCGGTCGGGCGCGGCCGGTGACGCTCGCGTACAGCGCGCCGACGTCCGCGTGGCGCGCATCGTACCGGCTCGTCCTGCCCGAAGCGCGCGGCGCCGACGACGCGTGGCTCCAGGTGTGGGCGGTCGTCGACAACACGAGCGCCGAGGACTGGCGCGACGTCGAGCTCGTCCTGGCGACCGACGCCCCGCTCTCGTTCGCCGTGGATCTGCGCACGCCGCGCACGGTCGCGCGACCGAACCTCACCGGTCACCACCCGCCTCCGATCGCGTTCGGCCCGGTCCGCGCCGAGCGCTCGACGCGCGGCGACCGCGACGGGGACGGCCTGCGCGACGAGGACGACCGCTGCCCCGACGACCCCGAGGACTCCGACGGGTTCGAGGACGACGACGGCTGCCCCGACCCCGACAACGATGGGGACGGAATCGCGGACGTGGACGACGTGTGCCCCACGGAGCCCGAGGCGTACAACGGGAACGACGACCTCGACGGCTGCCCCGACCAGGGCCGCGTCGTGCTGACCGACTCGCGCATCGAGGTGCTCGACCACGTCTACTTCGCGGCTGGCTCCTCGTCGCTGGCCTCCGGCAGCCTCCCCGTCGTGGACGCGGTCGCGCGCACGCTCACCGCCAACCCCCAGATCCGCCGCCTCGAGGTCGAGGGCCACGCCGACGCGAGCGAGGACAGCCCCTGGCGCGTCAGCGCGGAGCGCGCCGCCGTCGTGCGCAACGCGCTCGTCGAGCGCGGCGTCGCGTCGGAGCGCCTCGTGGACCTCGCGTACGGGGCGACGCGACCCCTGCGCGCCGGCGCCGACGAGCGGAACCGCCGCGCGGGCTTCCGCATCGAGGCCCTCGCCGACGCGGTGATCGACGGAACCTCCGACGGAGCGCCGGCGCGCGGCGTCCGCCGCGACGCGCTCGCGCGGTCCGGCGTCGAGACGCCGCTGCCGCGCACCGGCGGCGGCGGCACGCGCTTCCCCGTCGCACGCGGCGTCTCGGTGCCCGCGGGCTCCTCGGCGATGGTGACCATCCTGCACCGCCCGGTGAGCGGGGAAGACGTGTTGCTCCATCGCGTGGACCCGAACGTCCCGTCGAGCGCGCGACACCCCTTCCGCGCCGCGCGCTTCGTGAACCGGAGCGGCGTCGATCTCGTCGCGGGCCCGATCTCGCTCTTCGCGCGCGGCGAGCTCGTCGGCGAGGGCCTCCTCGACGGGCTGCGCGCCGGCGAGAACGCCTTCGTCCCTTACGCGGTCGACGACTCCACGCACGTCGCGCGGAGCGCCCGCTCCAGCGACGTCCCGGCGCGCCTCCTGGGCCTCACCGACGCGCGCCTGCGCCTCGAGCGCACGTCGATCCTGCGCACGACCTATCGCGTCGAGGCGGGCCGCCACGCCCCGGCGCGGCTCTTCATCCGTCACGCGCGGAGCCACGGCTACGAGGCGGTCGATCTGCCGCCGCACACCGAGGCCAGTCCCGAGGCGCTCCTCGTCCCGCTCCCCCTCGCGCCCGGCCGCGACGCGACGCTCGTGATCGAGGAGCGGCGGCCCGTCGAGGGCAGCGTCGAGCTCGGCGCGGACCTGTCCGTGGACCTCGAGCCGTTCTTCGCCGGCACCGACCTCGAGCCCTCGCTCGCGCCGCGCGTCCGCGCCCTGCTCGACGCCCGCGCGGAGCTCGCGCGCGTCGGCGAGGAGTCGGCGCTGCTGTCGCGCCAGCTCTCGGAGACCGCGCGCCGCACCGCCGAGCTGCGGCAGAGCGTCACGGCGCTCGACGAGCGCGCCGGCGCGAGCAGCCGCGCGGTGCGTCAGCGGATCGCGGCGCGGCTCGCCGAGGCGGTCGCGCACGCCGAGCAGCTCTCCGAGCGCCTGCTCGCGTTGCGCGCGGCCGAGGTCGAGGCCCGCGCGCGCCTGCGCGAGACGGCGCGCGACGCGGCGTTCTGAGCTCGATCGAGGGCGCCGCCGTCACGGCGCCTCGCGATCGCCCGCGCTCGGACGCTGCCAGGGTAGAGTGCTGGGGATGCGCCGCCCGCTCGTCCTCGCGTGGCTCTGTCTCCACGCGCTCAGCGCTCACGCGCTCTCTGCCTGCGAGGGCACGCTCGGCGGGGCCGACGACGCCGGCCGCTTCGACGCGAGCGCCCCCGATGGCGGCACCGCCGACGCGGCGGCGCTCGACGCGGCCCTCGACGCCGCGACCGTGGCGCCGGACGCCAGCCCCGACGCCTCCACGCCCGACGCCGGCCCGCCGCCTCTCTCCGACAACCGCTTCGGCATCGGCCTCGTCGGCCCGGGGGACACGCAGCAACTCGACTTGACAGCCGACCTCGCCGGCCCGGGCGGTTGGATCAAGCCCATCTTCGACGGCGTCGTCCCGGGCATGGCCGGGCCCAAGCCCGAGTGGATCGAGCGCGTGCGCGAGCTCTACGCGCGCGAGCTCGTCCCCGTCGTCCGCTTCGCGCCGGACTGGGGCGACCGCCGCGTCCGCAACCAGAGCGATCCGGGCAGCGATGGCCTGCGGTACACCGCGCTCGCGGCGAGCTACGTCGCCATCGTGCGCGGCCTGCCGATCCCCGAGGGGCGGCGCTTCTACGTCGAGGTCCACAACGAGCCGAACCTCTGCTACGAGTGGTCGTGCGATCGCGGCCGCTTCGAGGGAGACCGCATCCCGAGCGAGCGCATCGCCCTCGAGTACGCCTCGATGTTGCGCGACGTCGCCGACGCGCTCCACGCGCTCGGCGACCCGCGCATCCAGGTCGTCAACGGGGGCCTCGCGCCGGGCGGCGTGCGCTGGTGCGAGTGCGTGGGCCCGGGGGAGGGCGGGTTCGAGGCGGGCAACACGAGCGCCGACTTCCTGCGCCAGATGGCCGCGGGCGTGCCCGGCGTGTTCGATCGGATCGACGCCTTCGCCTCACACGCCTACCCGGCGGAGGGCGAGGGCTGGGGCTTCTTCGTCCCGTACGAGCGCGCCGGGCCCGGCCTGCGCTGGCTCGAGCGCGAGCTCGCCGCGATCGAGCGGCCCTCCCTCGACGTGCTGCTGACCGAGACCGGCTGGCCGGCGACGCACGGCGGTCACACCTTCGGCAGCCGCGAGGACGTCGCGCGCTGGACCCGCGCGGCCTACGAGGGCTTCTGGCTCGAGCACCCCAACGTGCGCGCCGTGATGCCGTTCATCCTGCTCGACCGCGGCGGCTCGTGGGACGGCTTCGCGTGGGCCAGCCCCGGCGGAGAGCCGTACCCGGTGTTCCAGGAGATCCGCAACCTACGTTGCGCCCGGATCCCCGGCCGCTGCCCCTGACCCCGGCGGGCGCTCAGGGGCTCAGCCGCGAGAGCGCCTCGCCGGGCGAGAGCGTGCGCTCCCACGGGCCGCGGCGCGTGGGATGGGCGAGCGCGTCCTTCAGCGCCTCGAGGAAGCGGCGGCGCGGCCAGAGCTCGGCGCCGAAGCGCGCGAGGTGCTCGGTGTGCACCTGGCAGTCGACGATCGAGAAGCGCCACTCGACGAGGTGGCCGAGCAGCGTCACGAACGCCACCTTGGAGGCGTCCGGGCGGCGCGCGAACATCGACTCGCCGAAGAACACCCCGCCGAGCGAGACGCCGTAGAGGCCACCCGCGAGCTCGCCGTCCGCCCAGGCCTCGACGCTGTGGGCGAGGCCGAGCGCGTGCAGCCCCTCGAAGCCCTCGACGAGCTCGTCGGTGATCCACGTGCCCGACTGTCCCGGGCGCGGCGCCTCGCCGCACGCGCGGATCACGCGGTCGAACGCGGTGTCGAACGTGATCTCGTAGGCGTCGCGGCGGATGGCCTTCTTCACCGAGCGCGGGGCGCGCGCGCGCGCGGGCTCGAGGACGAAGCGCGGGTTCGGTGAGAACCACAGGAGCGGGTAGCCCTCCGTCGGCCAAGGGAAGATGCCTTGCCCGTAGGCGAGGAGCAGGCGCCGCGGATCGAAGTCGCCTCCGATCGCGACGAGGCCGTCCGAGGAGGCGCCCTCGGGCGGCGGGAACACGAGCTCTTCGGTCAAGAGGTAGACGGGCACCGACCCGTCAGGCCTCGGCCTCGAGCTTCTCCCACGCGAGCGCCTCGGGGTCGGCCTCGCTCACGTCGAACAGTACGGTGCCGCCGTCCTTGAGCTCGCCGAACAGGATCGCCTCGGCGAGCGGCTTCTTCATGTGGGTCTCGACGGTGCGGCCCATCGGCCGCGCGCCGAACGCGGGGTCGTAGCCGTGGTCGGCGAGCCACTCGCGCGCCGCGTCGGTGATCTCGACGACGACCTTGCGCTCGGCGAGCTGCTCCGTGAGGAGGCGGACCTCCTTGTCGACGACCTTGAGGATGACGTCGCGCCCGAGCCCGCTGAAGAGCACCCACGCGTCGAGGCGGTTGCGGAACTCCGGCGAGAAGGTCCGCTCGATCGCCTTGGTCGCGCGCGTCGCGTCCGCCTGCGAGGCGCCCTGGCCGAAGCCGACCGCGCGGGTGTTCATCTCCCGCGCGCCCGCGTTGGTCGTCATGATGAGCACGACGTTGCGGAAGTCGCTCTTGCGGCCGACGTTGTCGGTCAGCGTCGCGCTGTCCATGACCTGCAGCATCACGTTGAACAGGTCCTCGTGCGCCTTCTCGATCTCGTCGAGCAACAGCACGCAGTACGGGTGCTTGCGGATCGCGTCGGTGAGCAGGCCGCCCTGGTCGAAGCCGACGTAGCCGGGCGGCGCGCCGATCAGCCGCGAGACGGTGTGCCGCTCCTGGTACTCGCTCATGTCGAAGCGGATCAGCTCGACGCCGAGCACGTTGGCGAGCTGGCGCGCGAGCTCGGTCTTGCCGACGCCCGTCGGGCCGCTGAAGAGGAAGTTGCCGATCGGCTTGTCGCCCGTGCGCAGGCCGGCGCGCGAGAGCTTGATCGCGCTCGAGATCTTCGCGACGGCGTCGTCCTGCCCGAAGATGTGCCGCTTGAGCTCGGTCTCGAGGTCCTTGAGGCGACCCTGCTCGTTGCTCGAGACGGTCTTCTCGGGGATGCGGGCCATCTTGCTGACGACGCGCTCGACGTCGCGCACGGTGATCTCGCCGGTCGGCTCCGCGCGCATGCGGTCGGCCGCGCCCGCCTCGTCGATCACGTCGATCGCCTTGTCGGGCAGGAACCGCTCGGTGATGTGCTTGGCCGCGAGCTTGGCCGCCGCCTCGATCGCGTCCTCGTCGTAGCGCACGCCGTGGTGCTCCTCGTAGCGGCTCTGCAGGCCCTTCAGGATCAGCACCGTCTCGGCGACGGACGGCTCGCCGACGTCGATCTTCTGGAAGCGCCGCGCGAGCGCGCGGTCGCGATCGAAGGCGCCCTTGAACTCCTCGAACGTCGTCGAGCCGATGCAGCGCAGCTTGCCGCTCGCGAGCGCGGGCTTGAGGATGTTCGAGGCGTCCATCGAGCTGCCCGTCGTCGCCCCGGCGCCGACGATCGTGTGGATCTCGTCGATGAACAGGATGGCGCCGTCGATCTCCTTGAGGCGCTTGATCACGCCCTTGAGGCGCTCCTCGAACTGGCCGCGGTACTTCGTCCCGGCGAGCAGGGCGCCCATGTCGAGCGCGTACACCTTCGCGTCGGCGAGCACCTCGGGGACGCGGCCCTCGTGGATGTGGAGGGCGAGGCCCTCGGCGATCGCGGTCTTGCCGACGCCCGGCTCACCGACGAGCACGGGGTTGTTCTTGCGGCGGCGACAGAGCACCTGCACCGTGCGCTCGAGCTCCGCTGCGCGGCCGATCAGCGGATCGATGTGCCCGTCCGCCGCCTCGGCCATCAGGTCCTGGCAGTACGCCTCGAGCGGATCGACGCGCCGGCCCTCGCCCTCTTCGTCCTCGTCGTCGCCGCCGACGTACGCGTCGTCGTCGGTGGATCCGTCCGCGCGGATGCCGTGGCTGACGTAGCGCTTGAGGTCGAACTGCTGCACGCCCTCCTGGTCGAGGAGGTAGACCGCGTGCGACTCGCGCTCGTTGAAGAGCTGGACGAGGACGTTGGCGCCGTCGATCACCTTCATCTCGCTCGAGATCGCGTGGATCGCTGCGCGCTGGAGCACCCGCTCGACGGCGAGGGTCTGGTGAGGCTCGGCCTCGAGCCCCTCGGGCAGCGTCGTCACGCCCTCGAAGAACGCGAGGATCTTCTTCTTGAGGCGCGCCCGATCCACGCCGCACGCCTCGAGCGCCTTGGAGGCCTTGGGGTCGTCGAGCAGCGCGAGCAGGAGGTGCTCCGTCGTCACGTACTCGTGGCGCATGCGCCGCGCCTCTTCGTAGGCCTTGCGCAGCGTGGCCTGGAGCTCTCGCGCGATCATCGGTGAGGACATGGGTACCTGCGAAAGGATAAGGCCCGGATGGCCGACGTCACTCGTCGTCGTCCTCTTCGGGCTCCATGGTGAGGCGCAGCGGGTACTCGCGCTCGCGCGCGAGCTGCTCGACGGTGCGGAGCTTCGTCTCGGCGACCTCACGCGTGAAGACCCCCGCGACGCCGATCCCGTTGTAGTGGACGTGCAGCATGATCCGCACGGCGTCGCCCTCCGAGTGGTGGAAGACGCCGCGCAGCACCTCCACGACGAACTCGCGCGTCGTGTAGTCGTCGTTGTGCAAGAGGACGCGGTACATCCGCGGGCGGCGGACCTTCTCCTCCCGCCGGGTCTCGACCACGACCCCTTCGTCTTCGTCCCAACGCTCGCTCACGTGCCGCTCCGCGAACCGACGTTATAAATCACTCGGGGCGCGGCGGCGACGCCTCGCGCGCGGCGCGCATCGCCGCCTCGAGCTCGTAGAGCCCGAGACCGCCGAAGGTGGGCTCGACGTAGAGCACTCCTTCGGTGCGCTCCACGCGCACCGCGACGCGCTCCTCGTCCGCCTCGAGCTGCCGCACGCTCTCCCACGCGACGCGCTCGGTCGCGCCCTCGTGCGCGAGCTCGAAGCCGTCCGCGTCGAGCGCGAGGTAGCTCTTGGACGGGTCGAGGCTCGCCTCGCGCGCGCGGGCCCAACGCCGGAACCAGAACACCGCGACGAGGGCCGCCGCGCCGACCGCGATCCACGCGGCCCACGGCGGGCGCGTCAGGCCGAGCCAGATCGCGCCGACGACCGCCGCGATGGCGGCCCAGAAGCGCAGCAGCCCTACGTCGTTGGTGCGCTCGTCGAGCGGCAGCGTGCGGTAGGGGCCCTCCATCTCGCGATCATTGTAGGGTGATCCGCGTCCAGAGCCGCACGTTGGTCGAGTTGCGCACGGCGACGAACGTCTCGTCGATCGAGATCAGGCGCGACAGATCCCCCGACGATGGAGCGGGGGCGTCTCCGTCCTCTTCGAAGGAGATCCACACGCCCACGGCGGCGGGCACCCGGCCCAGGCCGTGCTCGACGACGATCGTCCCCTGGGGCGGGTAGGGGAGCCAGCGCACGTCCGGCCCCGACCACGGCGAGCTCTGCCAGACGCCCTCCGGCGTGGTGCTCGCCATCGCGAGCTCCGGCGAGCCCGCGAGGTACTCGTAGGTCTCGCCGGTCGGCAGCCCACCGCAGCCGAGCGCGACGAGCGCCAGCGAGAGGAGCCACGCGCGCCTCACGCGAACGCCTCCCGGAGCGCGTCGACGAGCCCCTCGGCGGTGTAGTCGGTGGGCACGACGTGGACGGGCCAGCCGCGGGCCTCGGCGGCGTCCGCGGTGACCGGGCCGATGCACGCGAGGGTGAAGCCCTCGGCGAGCGCGTCGGCGTGCGCCCCGAGCGCCCCCGCGACCTCGCGCACGGTCGACGGAGAGGTGAACGTGACCACGTCGACGAGCTTGCGATGGATCACGTCGCGGATCGTCGCCGCGTCGTCCTCGCTCGGGCCGACGGTGCGGTACGCGGGCACGACGTCGACGTGCGCGCCTCGCTCGCGCAGCAGATCCGGCAGCGCCTCGCGCGCGACCTCCGCGCGGGGCAAGAGGACGCGCCGCCCGCGCACGTCGCCGCTCGCGAGGATCGCTTCGGCCGCGCCCTCGCCACGGTACTCGTCCGGGATCACGTCGGCGCGCACGCCGTGCGCGCGCAGCGCCTCGGCGGTGGCGGGCCCGATCGCGCACACGCGGGCGCCGCCGAGCGCGCGCGCGTCTCGGCCCTGCCGCGCGATCTCCTCGAAGAGCGCGGCGACGCCGTTCGCGCTGGTGAGCACGATCCAGTCGTAGCCCATCCGCGCGACCGCCTCGCGCAGCGGCGCCGGATCGCGCGGGCCGACGATGCGGATGGCGGGCGCGAGGACGGCCTCGGCGCCCTCTTCGCGCAAGAGCCGCGCGGTCTCGTCGCTCTGGTGCGCGGGGCGCGTGACGAGCACGCGCTTGCCGAACAGCGGCTGCGCGTCGTACCAGCGCAGCGTCTCGCGCAGGGCCACCACGTCGCCGATCACGGTCAGCGCGGGCAGCCCGAGCCCGGCGGCGCGGGCGCGCTCGCCGATCGTCGCCACCGTGCCGACGACGCACCGCTGCCGCGGGAGCGACGCGCTCTCGATCACGGCGGCGGGCGTCGCCGGATCGCGCCCGTGCTCGACGAGCAGGCGCATGAGCTCGGGGAGCTTGCGCATGCCCATGAAGATCACGAGCGTCTCGGCCGCGGTCGCGAGCTTGTCCCACTCGTGGCTCGAGCGATCCTTGTCGGGCGACTCGGTCGCGGTGAGGTAGAGGACCGAGCTCGAGCGCGCGCGGTGCGTGAGCGCGATGCCCGCGTACGCCGTCGCCGCGAGCGACGAGGGCACGCCGGGGACGACCTCGAACGGCACGCCGTGCGCGGCGAGGTGCTCGGCCTCCTCGGAGCCGCGCCCGAAGAGGTACGGGTCCCCGCCTTTGAGGCGCACGACGAGCTTGCCCTCGCGCGCCGCCGCGACCATGCGCGCGTTGATGCGCTCCTGTCGCTCCGACGGGCGGCCCGCGCGCTTGCCCACGAACTCGAGCACGGCGCTCGCCGGCGCGTGCCGCAGGACGTCCGGGTGCACGAGCGCGTCGTAGAGCACGAGATCCGCCTCGCCGAGGCGGCGGACGGCCTTGAGGCTCACGAGCTCCGGATCGCCCGGGCCCGCGCCACACAAGACGACTCTGCCCCGCGGCTTCGCCATGCGGCGCGTAGCCTAGCAGGGCGCCGCGGCGGCGCCCTCGCTCGTGGACCACGCGCTCAGGGCGCGGCGAGGGTGCGGCCGGCGCGGCTCGAGCGCGCGGTCGGCGCGCGGAGCGCGTCGCGCCCCTGCCGCGCCCGCACATCGCTCGGATCGCGGCGCAGCGCCTCGTCGTACGCGGCGGCGGCGGCCTCGCGCCGGCCGAGCAAGAGGAGCGCCGCGCCGAGGGCCGCGTGGCCGCGCGCGTCCTCTGCGTCGAGCCGCTCGATCGCGTCGCGCGAGGCGCGCTCGGCGGCCTCGCCCGCCCGCGCCTCGAGCGCCGCGTGCGCGAGCTCGAGCGAGAGCGCCGGCTCGTCGGGGTGCCGCGCGATCGCCTCGGCGAGCGCGGTCATCGCGGCGCGCGGCATGCCGGCGGCCACGAGGGCGCCCGCGAGATCGCGCCGGGCGTCGAGATCGTCGGGGCGGCGCGCGACGACGCGCGTGAAGTGCTCGGCGGCGAGGGTGGGGCGCCCGAGCGCGAGCTCGACGGCGCCGAGATCGCGCAGCGTCACGTCGTCCTGCGGGAAGGCCTCGTGCGCGGCGCGGAGCGCGCGGCGCGCGGCCTCGAGGTCGTCGCGGCGGACAGAGAGCGCGGCCAGCCGGCCGAGGAGGGCGGCGCTCGGCTCGTCCTGCAGGCCGGCCGCCTCGATCGCCGCGTCGATCGCGGCGCGGTGGCCGCCGGCGAGCGCGAGCGCCCACGCGCGGGCGCGCCGCGCGGCCGAGATCTCGGGGTGCGGGCGCGGGGCCGCCTCGAGCCAGGCGCCGAGGAGCTCGGCCG
>JAHBWG010000003.1 GCA_019637095.1 Sandaracinaceae bacterium
GCCACCGGCTCCGTTCACCGACCGCGCCCCACGCGCGCCCGTCGTCCGGCGACCACCCCCGCCGCCCCCGCGCGCAGCGCGGGTCAACCGCGAAGCCCGGCGCGCCGCGCCGGGTCGCCGAAGGCGACGGTTGACGCGCGCGAGCACGGGGGCAGAGTGGGGTGGCGCCGGACGACGGGCCCCTAGACGAGTGCACGACGCCTTGTCGGCACATCGACCGGGACGAGGACGGCTACGGCGTCGGCCACGGTCGGCCACGGGTACGGCCACCGCGTCGGCTACGGCTACAGCGTGGCCGAGGAGCCCGGGGAACCGTCCGTGGGACGGAGCGATGCTGACGCCGATGTCAGCCGGACCGCGCGGCGAGCTTCTCGGCGAGGTAGCGCGCCATCGTGAGGATCGGGGCCATGGTGTGGCTCGAGGCGCTGCTCGGGAAGATCGAGGCGTCCATCGCGTAGACACCGCGCGTGCCGCGGACGAGCCCGTCGGGGTCGACGGCGCCGCTCGAGGCCGAGCCGGTCATCCGCAACGTGCCTTGCTGATGCGCGGAGAGGAGCGGCGCGCTCGCGGGGCGCAGGCTCATCGAGTCGAGGCGCGACAGATCGCGCTCGCCGCGGACCACCACCGGAGGAACGCACGGGACGAGCACCTCGATCGCGCCCGCCGCGAGGTACGCGCGCGCCGCGACGCGCGCGGCGGCCCGCAGGCGCGCCTTGTGCTCGTCGGCGTGCGTGTAGCGGATGCGCGGCCGGCCGTGCTCGCCCGCCTCGACGTGACCCGAGGGCGCGTCCGGCGCGAGCAGGAGCGAGGCGGCGATGCGGTCGTACTGGGCCATCATGCGCTCGCTCTCGCGGCCGACGAACGGCATGAGCGTCGAGACGATCCCGGGCGTGCCCATGATCGCCTCGACGCGCGAGCCCCAGAGCCCGTGCTCGGGGTGATCCTCGACCTCGAGCTCGGTGATCGCGTACGCCTGCGGGATGCCGCGGAACGCGTTCACCGGCTCGGCGAAGCGCGCGACGATCGGGAGCTGCGGCTGGAGGATCAGGTTCCGGCCGACGTGCGCGTTGCCGAGGCCGGAACGCAACAGGAGCTCCGCGCTCGCGACGGCGTTGCACGCGACGATCACGATCGGGGCGCGCACGACGAGCTCGCCGGTCTCGCGGTAGCCGCGCGCGTCGAGGGTGCGGACGTGGACGGCCTTGACCTCGGCGCTCGCGCCCTCGATGAGCCGGGCGCGGGCGCGCGTGAAGAAGCGCGCGCCGGCGGCGACGGCCGCGGGGATGGCGACGAAGCGCGGGTTGCGCTTCGCGTTCAACGGGCAGCCGATGAGGCAGGTGCCCATCCCCTGACAGCCGACGCGGTTGTGGAGCATGACCTCGCCGCGCAAGCCCGCGCGCTCGGCGCCGCGCCGCAAGAGCGCGTTGGCGCGGTTGATCTGCGCCTCCTCCACGCGGCTCGCGGAGAGATCCTCGAGCGCGCGCGCCGCGAACGGCGCGAGCGCGTCGTCGGTCAGCTCGCCGAGCCCGAAGCGGCGCCGCCAGTGCGCGAGGACGCCGTGCGGGATCGGCACGACGTCGCTCGCGTTGATCACGCCGCCGCCGCCGAGCACGCGGGCGCTCAGCACGCTGATCGCGAGGTCGTCCGTCGAGCGCCCGCCGCGATCCATGTAGAGCTGGTCGTACATCTCGGCGTCGCGCTGCGTGAGCTCGAGGCCGGTGCGATCGGGACCCTCTTCGAGCACGACGACCTCGCGGCCCGCCTCGGCGAGCACGCGCGCCACCGTGGCCCCGCCGCACCCCGAGCCGATGACGCAGACGTCGGCCGCCAGATCGGCCGGTCGCGCCGCGCCCGCGAGGCTCTCGATGCCCCCGCTCACGGCTCGCGCAGCCCGGTGGCGGGCCCGGGGTAGCGGATGCGCGCCCAGGACGCGGGTGTATCGTAGAAAACCAAATTGACGAACTTGCGGAAGGCCGTCGCGACCTGGCGGCGCACGAGGTCCTCGCTGCGCATCCACTGGCCGAAGTGCGCCTCGCGCGCGGCCTGTTCGAGATCCGAGAAGCTCGCCCAGCGCCGGTCGTAGAGCACCGGCCCGAGCTCGAGCCAGACGAGGGCGCTCGACAGGTCGCTCACGACGTCGGGCGGCTCGCCGGCGAGGAATCCGTCGAACGCGTCGGCGATCGCCTCGCGCTCGCGCATGGCGACCGGCCCGGCGATCGTCGTGACGAGGTTGCGCAGCGTGCGGTGCTCGCGATCGCTGAGCACGCGCAGCCCGCGCCGCGCCGGCGCGACGCCGAAGAGCGAGAGGTACGCGGCGGCGCCGCCGCCGGCGAGCGACGCGCCCGCGCCCAGGCCCCAGCGCAAGAAGCGCCGGCGCCGGATCACCGCGAAGCCTTCGGCCGCCATCGCCGACAGCGTACCGCGGGTGCGCGCCGGGGATGGACACGCGCGGCCGCGGGAGCGAAGATCCCTCGCGGCGTGGGGAGCTGGGGGGAGCGGGGACGGGTCGGGGGAGCGCATCGCGTGGCGGCGCTCGCGTGCCTCGCCGGGCTGCTCGCCGCGTGCGATCCGGAGGCGCGCGCGCAGGTCGTGCTCGTCGTGGACACGGATCTGCCCGTTCCGACGCTCGCGGACGCGCTGCGCGTGGAGCTCTGGAGCGAGGACGGCGCGATCGAGTCGCGGGTCGTCCCGGTCCGCGATCCGAGCGAGCTGCCGCTCTCGTTCGGCGTCGTGATCCCCGCGGGCCGCTCGGTGCGCGCGCGCCTGCGCTTGCACCGGGAAGAGCGGACCTACCGCGTGTACCCGAACCAGGCGCGCGCGGGCGACGAGGACGAGCCGATCGCCGACTACGCCGTCGACCGGCTGCTGACCCTCGACGCTCCCGCGGCGGGGATCGCGCGCTACCTCGTGCGGCTCGATGGGGACTGCCTCGCGGTCCCCGCGGACCTCGAGGCCGACGCGACCTGCGTCTCCGGCCGCTGCGCGGGCGAGCGCTGCGAGAGCCCGCGCGCGGGGCTCGAGCCGATCGACGCGCCGCCACCGACCCGGAGTGGCGCGTGGGCCGTCGTGGTGCCGGCGCCCTGCGAGGCCGCCGCGGCGCCGCCCGCGCACTGGGACGAAGCGCGCGCCTGCATCGACGGTGGCTTCTTCTACATCGGCGACAGCCGCGTCGGCATCACGTTCTGCGCGGACGCCGAGAGCCGCTTCCACTGCAACACCGTCCCCGAGCGCCCGGTGCGCGTGCCGCCGTTCGAGATCGATCGCTTCGAGGTGACGGCGCGGCGCTATCGCGAGGCGATCGAGCGCGGCGCGGTCACTCCGCGACTCGAACAGCGCTTCGACGCGCTCGCGCGGCCGCTCTGTCACCTCGGTCGGCCCGACGGGGACGAGCTGCCCATGAACTGCGTGACGTTCGCCGAGGCGGCGCAGTTCTGCCGCGCGGCGGGCGGCGCGCTGCCCACGGAGGCGCAGTGGGAGTACGTCGCGTCGGGCCGCGGCGACGAGCGCAGCTTCACGTGGGGCAACGCGAGCGCCTCGTGCGAGTCGGCGGCCTACGCGCGGATCGGACCGACCGTGGAGCGCGCGTTCGGGATCAGCGGCGTCGACTGCGCGCGGCCTACGATCGCGTCGGGCGCGGAGTGCTGCGGGACCGCGCGCCCCGAGTGCGAGCCCGCGCTCGCGCCGGCGCGCCCCGACGTGTCGGGCTGGCCGCTCGACGGCCCGCAGCCGGTCGGCGCGTTCTGCGAGGACCGCACGCGCGACGGCGTCTTCGACATGGGCGGCAACGTGAAGGAGTGGACCCTCGACTGGCGGCGCTTCTTCGGCCAGCGCGACGCCTGCTGGGATCGCGCCGGGGTGTTCGAGGATCCGCGCTGCTGCGGGCGCACGATGGAGCGCTCGCCGCTCTACGGCGCGTCGCCGCCGCCCTGCGACGACGAGCGCGAGACGCGCGACGACGGACGCGTCGTCCAGGTGAGCCGCCCGGTCCGCGGCGCGAGCTGGGCGGCCCCGCCCGGCGTGCTGCCGACGTCGACGCGCTGGGGCAGCTCCGACAGCAGCTCGTGGGAGATCGGGTTCCGGTGCGTGTACCCGTCGCGCTGATCGCCGGGCTCGCGGCGACGCTCGGCGCGTGCGTCGAGCCGGCGCCGGCGCGCCCGCAGGCGATCGTGGTCGTGCACGCGGACCTGCCGGTGCGCCTCGCGGATCGGCTGCTCTTGGAGGTGCTCGCCGACGACGGCACCGGCGCGCTCGTCGCGTGCGCGGACGGCTGCGTGCTCGAGCGCGTGGTCGGCGAGGAGGACGGCCCCGGCGTCGTGGCGTGGCCGGTGTCCTTCGGCGTCACCGGTGCGGCGAGCCCGCGCTACGTGCGCGCGGTGCTCTACCCGCGCGGGCGGACCGGCCCCGACGGCCCGCTGCCCGAGGTGGCGATCGAGCACGTCGCGAGGCTGGTCGTGGACGGCGTGGTCGAGCAGCACGTCGTGCTCGGCGGCGAGTGCGCGGGGATCCCATCGACGCGGCGTGTGGACGGCACCACGTGCGACGCCGGGCGCGTCGTCCCGATCGGCGACGCGGCGCCGGGGCGCGGGCCCGACGCGCCGATCACGGGCACCTTTCGCGCGAGCTACGATCGCGGGTGCGCGGGCGCGCCGCGCGAGGGCGCGCCGGACGAGGCGGAGGTGTGCATCCGCGGCGGCACCTACCTCATGGGCGACGACCGCGTGATCGGGCTCGGGCGCTGGTGGGACGGCGCGCCGGAGCACCTGGTGACGGTCTCTCCGTTCTTCCTCGACACGCACGAGTACACGGTGGGGCGACTGCGACGCCTGCTCGAACGCACGAGCGGCCTCGCCCTCCCGGTCGCGCGCGGCGCGCCGGGGAGCGCGACCGAGCACTGCAACTGGGACCCGGCCGATCGCGCGCTCGACGCGCACCCGCTGAACTGCGTGACGTGGTCGCTCGCGAACGCGATCTGCGAGGCCGAAGGGCGCCGGCTCGCGACGGAGGCGGAGTGGGAGTGGGCGGCCGGCAACCGCGAGCACGAGCACCTCCAGCCCGGAGGCGATCGCGAGCCCATCTTCCGCCGCGATCTCGGCTGCGCCGGGAGCTCGCGCGTGCCCCCCGATCCGCCGCCGGACATCCGCTGCACGCGGCCGGTCGGCTCACCGCGTGCGTGCCCTGGGCTCGCGTGCGACGAAGCGGATCTCGCGCAATGGGTCCCGGATCGCACCCTCGACGGCGTGCTCGACATGGCGGGCAACGCGTCGGAGTGGGTGCGCGACGCCTACCAGCTCTACACCGATCCCTGCTGGGCGCCGGGTCACGGGCCCGATCCCTTCTGCGATCCGTTGCTGGCCGATCCGATCCACGGCGCGAGCGCGCGGGGCGGCGACGGGGCGCGCGACGGCTACTACTGGGAGCTCGCGGCGCGCCGACGGGTCGACTCCGCGAGCCGCGCCGCCTCTGCGTCTCGTGGGTTCCGCTGCGCGCGCGACGACGGCTGACCGCGCGCCCGCGTAGCGTCCACTAGAATTGCACGACCCAACCCAGGCTCCCGCCGTCGTAGGGCGGGGGCTCGGGCTCGGGGCGCACGGCGAAGTAGGTCGCGACCGCCGCGCCCGCGAGGCCGGCGACGATGAGCGTCCAGAACCACCACTCCTCGGCGATCGACGCGGGCTCGGGCGAGAGATCCGCGGTGACGCGGGCGACCCCGCCGGGGACGAGGTTGAGATCCGCGCGGTGCGGCACGTGGCCCGCGGCGCGCACCTCGAGGCGGTGGCGGCCGGGAGCGACCTCCGCGTCGAAAGGCACGGGCCCGAGCGCGGTCTCGTCGACGACGACCTCGGCCTCGGCCACGTTCGAGGCCACGACGAGGCGCGCCGGGAGCGGCTCGAGCGCGATGGACAGCTCCGCGCGGTCGCCGGGACCGAGCGTGCGATCGACGAAGAGCGGGCGGTGTCCATCGCGGCGCGCCTGCACGGTGTGGTGACCCGGATCGAGCGCGAGCGCGGCCGCGCCCGATCCGTCGAGCGAGACGGGGCGCCCGTCGACGAGCACCTCGACGCCGTCGGGCTCGGGAACGGAGAGCGAGAGATGCACGATGCGCCCCTCGAGCTCGCGGACGTAGCCCTGCGCCTCCTCGCGGCGGGTGGCCGCGGCGCCGTCGAGCTCGGCGGCCACGAAGGCGCGGAAGCTGGCGAGCGCGTCGACGTACTGCCCGAGGGCGCGCTGGCAGTAGCCGATGTTGAAGGCGAGGATCGGCGAGGGGTAGATCGCGTGGGCGCGCAGGAACGCGTCGAGCGCGTCGGCCCAGCGCTGCGCGCCGATGAGCCCGAGGCCGGCCTCGAAGTGCGGGCGCGCCGCGGCGCGGGCGTCGGCGCCGGCGTCGGTCGTCGCGGGCTGCGCGTGCCCGACGTGGGGCGCGAGCGCGGAGGCGAGGAGCGCGAGCGTGAGGAGCGAGCGTCGCATCAGAAGTCCTCGAAGAGGCCGCGGGAGCCGCCGGTCGGCGCGCCCGAGGGTGCGGGGGACGCGGGCGCGTCGGCGACCGCGCCGCGGCGCGCGCGACGGCCCGCGCGCGCGCGGGGGGGCTCGCCCGCTGCGGGCGCGGGCTCGTCCGGCTCGGCGGAGGCGGGCTCCTGTGCGAGCGTCGACGGCGGATCCTCCGTGGGAGCAGGCGCGGCCTCGGCGGGGACGGGCGCAGGCTCCACGACGGGCGCGACGTCGGCCTCGACGACCGCCTCGACCACCGCCTCGACCACGGGCGGCGCGGGGAGCGGCGCGGCTCGGTCCGTCTGCATGGTGCGCCACAGCGCGAGCCCGCCCGCCGCGAGCCCGAGCAAGAGCACGCCCCCCGCCGCGATCGCGAGGAGCGGCCGGCGCGCGGGCGCGGCGACCGGCGCGGCCTCGCGCGTCCGCACCGCCGACTCGGAGAGCGCGCTCGCCGCCGGGTCGATCCGTGGCGAGCTCGCCACGGTCGGCGCCGTGGGATCGGTCACCGCGCCGCGCCGCGGCGCGGACGGAGCCGGCAGCTCGACGATCGGCAGGTCCGCGTAGGGGGCGAGCACCGCGGCGAGCTCGGCGGCGCTGCCGGGCCGGTCGGCGGGATCCTTCGCGAGGCACCGCTCGACGACCTCGGCGACCTCGGGCGGCACGTCGGGCGCGAGCTCACCTAGCGGCGGCGGCCGGCTCTGCAGGATGGACGCGAAGAGCTGCCCGAAGTTCGCGCCCTCGAACGGGCGCGCGCCCGCGAGCGCCTCGTACAGCACGACGCCGAGGCTCCAGAGGTCGCTGCGATGGTCGAGGTCGCTGCGCCCGCTCGCCTGCTCGGGGGACATGTAGAACGGCGTCCCGAGCATCATCCCCGTCGAGGTGAGCTTCATCGTGTTGGGGTCGACGCCGTCTTCGGTGAGGACCTTCGCGATCCCGAAGTCGAGCACCTTCGGGACCGTCTCGCCGTCGATGGTCGCGAGGAACACGTTGTCGGGCTTGAGGTCGCGGTGGACGATGCCGCGCGCGTGCGCGTGCGCGAGCGCGCCGAGCGCGGGCAGGAAGATCCGCGCGACCTCCCCGATCGAGAGGCGACCGGCGAGCTCGAGGCGCGCGTCGAGGCTCCGCCCCTCGAGCAGCTCCATCACCATGTACGGCGCGCCGTGCTCGTCGCGCGCGACGTCGAGGATGCGGATCGCGTTCGGATGTTCGACGCTCGAGGCGACCTTGGCCTCGCGCATGAACCGCGCGACGAGCAGCCCGTCCTCGGCGAGCCGACCCATCATGAGCTTGAGCGCGACGCGCTGCCCGGTGACGGTGTGGACCGCAGCGAACACCGCGCCCATGCCGCCGCGCCCGAGCAGGCGCTCGACGCGGTAGCGGCCCGCGATGAGCGCGCCCGGCTCGATCGCGTCGGCGATGGCGCGCGCGCTCTCCCCCGGCGGCGCGCGCGAGGGGCGGACGCTCGTGCGCGCGGCGTCGCCCGACGCACCAGAGGCCGACTCGTCCGGCTGCTCCTCGACCGCCCGCCGCATCACCCCACGACGACAACGATACGCCGTCGGCGTCGGAGCCCGCAAGCGCGGGCCCGGGAGGGGCGCACGCTCAGAAGGTCGCCGTTCCGAAGCCCGAGCCGGCGAGGACCGGAGCCGGCGCGGCCGGGTCGCGCGCGAGCACGAGCATCGGGGCGTCCTCGTCGTGGTCGTGGTCGTGGTCGTGGTCGACGTGCTCGAAGCGGACGCCCATCTCGGCGAGCCACGCCTCGGGGTTCACGTCGTGGCGGCCGTACGGCCCGGGGAACGGGGAGGCACCGTCGCGGCGCGCCTCGCGGACCTCGAAGTGGAGGTGCGCGACCATGTTCGGGAAGCGGCCGTTGCTGGTGTTGCCGACGTCGCCGAGCTTGTGCCCCGGCAAGACGTATTGCCCCTCCTCGACGTCGACGCGCGCGAGGTGCGCGTAGAGCGTCCAGCGGCCGTCCGCCTCGTGGCGCACGACGATGGCGTTGCCGTAGCCCGCGAAGCGGCGGCCGTCGCGCTCGCGCACGACCGCCTCGACGACGCCGGCGCGCACCGCGTAGACCGGGGTCCCCGCCGGGGCGAGGAAGTCGGTGCCCGCGTGGAAGGTGCGATCGCCGGTGCGCGTGCTCGTGCGCCACCCGTAGTGCGAGCCGACGCCGATCCCGGCGGGGACGGGCGAGGCCGCGACGACCTGCGAGCCGTCGAGGAAGCCGTGCTCGATCACCGAGGCGAGCCCGCCCTCGCCGCGCTCGTCGCCCGCCATCGGGTTGGCGCAGATCAGCAGGATCGTGAGCGAGAGCGGCAGCGCAGCGTCAGGACCCATGAGAGCGACCTCCGGATCCCCTGCACATCAGGTTGCGTGCCAGCGCCGGGCGCCGTGAAACCGATCGGCAACCCGCCCCGCGCAGGTGTGCGGCCCACTGTGCCCACGCCCACTTCGCGGGGGCGCACACCCGTTCAGCGGGCTCAACGGGCGACGAGAGGTGGCTCGCGCGAAGGCGCGAAGCCGCGAAGGGAAGGGCCGGGTCTCGGCACGACTCCGCGGGCGACTCGGTGCGCGAGCGCGCAGAACGCGCGACGTCTTCGCGTCTTGGCGCGAGCTCAGAGGCCGTCGAGGGCGGGCTCGGCTTCGGCCCCAGGATCCCGTTCGGCTTCGGCGTCGGCTTCGGCGTCGGCTTCGGCTTCGGCTTCGGCTTCGGCTTCGGTGTCGGCTTCGGTGTCGGCTTCGGCTTCGGCTTCGGTGTCGGCTTCGGTGTCGGCTTCGGGGTCGGCTTCGGGGTCGGCTTCGGGGTCGGCTTCGGGGTCGGCTTCGGTCTCGGCGTCGGCCTCGGGCTCGGCTGCCGCGCGCGGCGAGGGCGCCCAGCCGAAGCCGTCGGAGGGACGCCAGCTCACCATCAGCGCGCCGGCGAGCGGGAGCGCGCCCTGGTCGAACGAGCGCTCGCCCAGGAGCGCCATCGACGCGGCGAGCTCCACGCCCACCTCGGGGCCGAGCCCCAGGCGCACGCCCGCGTTGACGGCGAGCCGATCGACGAGGGCCGCGTAGAAGAACCCGCCCTGCAGCTCGACCACGAACGCGAGCCACTCGAACGGGTGCCAGTCGACGCCGCCGCCGACGCGGGCGCCCGCGTGGGGCTCCGCCGGGCCGACGCCGACGCCGAGCGAGCCGAGCAGCGTGAGCCACGCGTGCGCCCGGAAGTTCTCCGTCAAGACGAGCGCGCCGGTGATCCCGACGTCGAGCGCGAGCGGCTGGCTCGACTGATCGAGCCCGCTCGTCGCGGGCAGCACGAGCCGCCCCTTCAACGCGAGCACCGCGCCGCCCTCCTCGACGAGCTGCCCGCGCGCGCCGACCGACAGGTACCCGAGGCCGAGGTAGCTCGCGCTCACCGCGCTCAGGAGCGCCTGGTAGCGCAGGAGCTCCCACGACACGAACGCCTCCACGCGCGGATCGCCGAGGCGCACGCTCGCGTGCCCGCGGCCGTTCACGTGGAGGTTCCCGTACAGCTCGCTCGCGTGCGCGACGAGCAACAGATCACCGCCGAGCGCGATCTCGTCGCGCGGGCACGCGCGGTGAGGGACCCCGAGGAAGCCGTCGAGCTCGCCGACCTGCAAGGGGCCGATCGGCCGCGACGGAAGGTCGGACGCGCACGCGCGGCGCCACGCCTGCGCGCTCACCGCGCACGGCAGCGCGAGCACCAGCGCGAGCGCGACGAGCCCGCGCGTCACGGCGCCTCCAGGCCGGGCCCGTCGAACCCGCCGCCGTCGCGGTCGAGGAGCAGCGGGTTCGTGAACGCGAACGGGTAGCCGCCCGGCGTGACGACGAGGAACGGGTAGCCCGCGCTCCCGCGCGCGGGCGCCGGCGGGTGGCCGAGCGGTCCCGTGTCCTGCGAGCGGTCGCACGGCGCGGGCGCCGCCTCGAGCGGCTCGTCGCGCTCGACGTCACGCCAGTCGACGACGCCGTCGCCGTCGTGATCGCCGGTGTCGGGGATCCCGTCGCAGTCGAGGTCGCCGTCGAGCGCGAGGGGCGTCCCGGCCTCGACGATGATGAACGCGTCGCGCGTTCCGTCCGGCAACAGCTCGGCGAGCGCGACCTCGCCGTCGAAGCGCACGACGCCCTCGGTGCCGAACGGGTCGCTCGGGTGCGTCAGCTCCGCTTGCAGCGTACGGGCGACGCGCCCGTTCACGAGGATGCGCACCTCCTCCACGGGCACCCACGGCGCGGCGCGCACGCGGATCGACAAGAGCGCGCCCGCGCCCGGCACGAACGGATCGACCGAGGGCCTGCGCGTCGCGCCCGACGCGTCGGTCGTCGCGATCTCGATCACCGGGCCGTTCGTTCCGATCATGCGGCCGGCGCGCACGTCCGCGTCGAACGCGGCGCCATCGAACGCGGCGAGAGTCTGCGCGGTCCACACGAGCGTGCGCGGCGTGCCGAGCACGTTGTCGGCGAGGTTGTGCGAGTCGCTGTTGCCCGTCCCCGCGCGCACGATCCCCTGGCGCAGGAGGTAGAACCAGTACGCGCGGAACGGCGTGAGGTCCTCGTTGGCGGTGCCGTTCATCACCTCCTGGGTGTGGTAGTCGGCGTTGCCGAAGCTCGCGCCGGGCGGCGTGCGCAGGACGAGGCCGGGGCCGGTTCCGTCGTAGACGCGCGGCAGCGGCACGCGCGCGTCGACGCCGACCGCGCGCGGGAACCCGAGGTCGCGCCCGAACTGCGCGGGCGACCACGGGTGGTTCAGCTGGATGACCCCGGTCGCGCGCGGCCAGCCCGCCTCGACGAAGCGATCGAAGAGCGCGCCCGGCTCCACCAGCTCGTCCCACGGCGCGCCGCGGTAGGGGCCCTCGGGCGCGAACGCGAGGGGCCACACGTTCCAGTGCCCGATGACCTGCGGGATCGTCTCGCCGGGCGTCAGGTCGAACAGGATGTGGCCCGTCGCCTCGACGCCGACGCGCACGCGCAGGCGGTCGTCGGCGCCGAGCGCCTCGCGCGCGTCGGCGAAGTCCCACACGACGTCGTGGTCCGTCGCCGCGATCACGTCGACGCGCGCGGCGAGCCACGCGGCGACCCGATCGTAGTCGGGCACCGTGCTGTCGAAGCTCGCACCGCCGTGCACGTGGAAGTCCGCGCTGAGCGTGCCCTCGGGCGCGACGTCGAGCGACGCGAGCGCGAGCGACACCGGCGCGCGCTCGCCCGCCGCCACGGTGACCGTCGCGCGCGCGAGCGTCGCGAACGGGCCCACCGTCGCGTACACGTCGTAGCGACCGGGCGGCACCGCGACGCTGGCCTCGCCGTTCACGAGCGCGCGGTCGCACGCGGGCGAGCCGCCGGTGGAGCTCCCGAGCAGCGGCGCGCACTCGAGGAAGCGCCCGAAGTAGCGCGCGCGCACGGCCGCGTCGGTCGCGTCGTCCGCGGGGTGCACGACGACCTGCGCCCAGTCCGCCGCGCCGTCGACGGTGACCGACAGATCGAGGTGCGCCGCCCCGGTGATCGCGAGCTCACCGACGTCGAGCTCGCCGGCGGCCGGCGCGCGCGCGCTCGCGAACGCCACCGGGCGCCCGAACGCGTACACCGTCGCGACGTAGTCACGCCCCGCGGGCACCGACACGGAGAAGGTCCCACCCGCGCGCGGAGTGATCTGCGTCCACGGCGTGCGCTCCTCGGCGGGCTGCTCGGGGCGCCCCTCCTCGACGAGCACGGTGGCGCGCACGTCCTCGCCGAGCGCGGCCTCGCCGGTGACGCGACCCCGCAACGTGACGTGCGATTCTCCGAAGAGCGATCGCCGGATCGCGAGCGCCTGATCGGCGGCGGGGCCGACGCTGCGCCCGGGCACGACGCCGATGAAGCGCTCGAAGACCTCGTGGTCGCGCGGCTGCACGATCCGCGGCGGCAGGCCGACGGCCGAGAGCTGCTCGGTGTGCCAGCCCGAGAGCGCGGGGCGGTCGCAGGCCACCTCGAAGTAGGTGGCGGCCGGGCTCGACTGCCCGCCCGCCGCCATGAACGGCGCGTCCTCCCACGACGCCTCGACGGGCGAGACGAGCCCGGGCTGCGCGAAGCCGCGCCCGCGCCCGGGCGCGAAGGGCAACGCCTCTTTCCCGCTCCAGTACCACGCGTCGACGAGGCTGAAGCTCCGCGGCTCGCGGGTGCGGTTGACGATCTCGGTGCGCACGCGCAGCCCCGGCTCGCAGCCGCGCAGCTCGTAGCGCGTCGCCACCCGCGCCTCCGGGGAGCCGGCGAGCGAGCCGTGCACCTGGACGGCCGCCCACCCGTCGCCCGACTCGAGCGTGACGCGGTGGTAGGCGATCGTGTCGCCGGGCAAGAGGCCGACCCCCTGGAACAGATGGCTCAGCGAGTCGTCGTCGCCCGACGCGCTCGCGAGGTCGAGGAGGTTGCCTCCCGTCGGCGCGACGTAGTGCGGGTGATCGAGCGCGTCGATCACCGCGGTGACGACGCCGTTCTCGAGGATCACGTCGCCGGGTGAGGCGAGCGCGTCGATGCCGCCGGGGATCGCGTCGCCGGGCGCGAGCACGCGCACCGTCGGCGCGCGGCCGCCCGCGCACTCGAGCGCGAGCGCCGCGCACGGGCTCACGACGGTGCAGCCCTCGTCGGCGCGCAGGCACGAGGTGTCCTCGCAGCCCGAGAGGCCGACGAGCGCGAGCGACGCGAGAGAGAGCCAGCGCACCCGCGGGAGCGTACCAGAGCGGGGCGCGAGCTCGGCGCGCGCCGCGCGAGCGCGCCGCGAGCGCGTGATCAGGGTCCCCAGATCGCGTGGTTGTCGCCCGAGATGCAGTTCGGGGGGCAGTACAGTCCCAGGGTCGTCCAGCGCGCGCCGTCCCAGTGGAGCAGCGTGCGCGCCTGACCGACCGCCCAGACGTCGTCCGCGGCGCGGCCCCAGACCCCGCGGAGCGCGTTGCTCGTGCCGCTCGGGACCGAAGCCCACGCGCTGCCGTCCCAGTGGAGGATCGTACCGGCGTCGCCGACGACCCACACGTCGTTCGCCGCGGCCCCCCAGACCGCGTGCAGGTCGCGCGCGGTGAGCGCCGGGACGCCGCTCCACGACGCGCCGCGCCAGCGCAGGATCGTCCCGCTCGCCCCGACCGCCCAGACCGCGTCCGGCGCCGAGCCCCAGACCCCGTCGAGCTGCGCGCCGACGCCGGTGGACACGGGGCTCCACGCGCTGCCGTTCCATCGCAGCGCGGCCCCGCCGGTGCCGACCGCCCACACGTTCGTCGGCGACGACGCCCAGAGACCACGAAGACTGCTGACGGACCCGGTGCTCACCGTCGTCCACGCGGCGCCGTCCCAGTGGTGGCTCTCACCGCCGTCGCCGACCGTCCACACGTCCGTCGCCGAAGTCCCCGTGACCGCCCGCAGGGTCGTGGTCATGCCCGGGATCCAGAGGTTGTGGCGCCTCATCCCGTCCCAGAACCCCGCCTCCACACCGACCACGTAGACCGCCGACGCGGACGCCCCCCACACGGCGTGGTACGGGCTGCCCGGGAGGAAGCTCTCGCCTCCCCACCGGTCGGTGATCCAGCGCGAGGTGACCCCCGATCCGCCCGAGGAGACTCCCACGAGCCACGCGCCGTTCCAGCTCGGGATGCAGGTCGGCGACTCGCCGCTCCACGCGCCGCCCGCTTGGCAGGTGCGGGTGGGCGCGCCGCTCAGCGCAAAGCCGTCATCACAGGAGAACGTCGCGACGGTGCCCGGCGGTCCGGTCGTGCGATCGACGGAGCCGTTGGCCGGCGCGACGAGCGCCGGTGCACAGTCGGCGGGCGTGCAGCTCGGCGCCGTCCCGCTCCAGGTCCCGTCGGCGAGGCACGTCCGAGTCGGCGAGCCGCTCAGCACGAGCCCGGGGTCGCACGCGTACGTCGCGACGTCGCCGAACGCGCCGCTGGTCCGATCGACCCTCCCGCCGGCTGGCGCCGAGAGCGTCGGGCAGGCGACGCGCATCGCGCAGGTCGGGGGTAGGTAGCCGCTCGCGCACGCGCAGGTGAAGGACGACCCGTCCTCGGTGCACGAACCGCCGTTCAGGCACGGGTTCGGATCGCACGGCGAGCGCACCTCCTCGCACGTCGGCGCGACGCCGCTCCAGCTGCCGGTGGGACCGCACACGCGCTCGGCCGATCCACCGTTGCCGGTCAACACGTAGCCCGCACCGCACGAGTAGGTGGCGACGTCGCCCGGCCGCCCCTCCACGCGGTCGACGTCCCCGTGGAGCGGCGCGCTCAGGGGCGGGCAGCCGACGAGGCCGGCGTCGTCCGTCCCGGCATCCGACGGCGTCGCGTCGGGGTCCCCGCCGTCCGGGATGGTCGCGTCGATCGCGCCCGCGTCGGTCGCGCCCGCGTCCATCCCCGCGTCGATCCCGGAGTCCATCCCCCCGGCGTCGCGCGGGGGCGCGCCCGTCGTGCAGAGTCCGTCCACGCAGCTCTGCCCCGGGGGGCAGCGTGACGTGGCGCCGCCGCAGGTGAAGGTCCCCGACGGGATGGTGAACTCACAGCCCAAGAGCAGCAGGGACACCGCGAGGCTCGCGCGCATCAGAACCTCCCCGAGACGTGGATCGAGCCCAGCCCCAGCGCGACCGTCGCCTCGCCCCCCGACGCGTCCACGACGGCCCAGACGACCCCCGCGGCCGCGGCGACCAGCCCGACGGGCAAGAACACCGCGCCGCTCACGAGCAGCGCGGGGCCACGCTCGTAGGACGCTTGGGTCGCGTCGGTCCACACGGGGTCGGCGCCCGGGCGCTCGACGGCCTCACGGTCGGCGAGCCCGACCCCGAGCAGGACACCGCCGGCCACCGCGACCGCCGCGCCGACCCCGACGAGGATCCACGGCGCAGGGCCTGCTCCGTCGGACCCGCGCTCGGACCCGCGCTCGGATCCGCGCGCTCCTACGGGCGACGCGATCTCGACGCGCGCCGGCGTCACCTCTGCGGCGGACGGCGACGCCGACGGAGCCTCGAGCGCGCGCCGCAGCACGTCGATGCGCCGCTCCACCCGCGCGCGGATCGGGGTATCCGGGACGCGCTCCAGAAACTGCTCGTAGCTCCGCAGCGCGAGCTCGTCCTGACGGTCGCGCTCGGCCGCCGAGCCGATGTTGTTCAAGAGCTCGGCGCGCCCGCTCAGCTCGTAGCTGCGCTGGAAGTACCTCACCGCCTCCGCGTATCGACCCCCCGCATAGGCGGCGGCGCCCGCTTCGAAGAGCGCACGAGCCTCCCCCTCCAGCGTACTGTCTTGAGCTACCGCCGAGCCCGCGACGCCCAGCACCACCACCACGAAGAGCACACCGGAGAGCCTCACGTTCGTTCCTCCTACCGAGGGCCCCACACCGCGTTCAGGGTCGGAGCGGCGCCCAACGGGAGCAAGCTCGCGTCTGCGTGGGTGATCGACGTGCCGTCCCAGTGCACGAGCGAGCACTGACCGACGATCCACACGTCGTTCGGTGAGGTGCCCCAGACGCCACGGAACCAATCGCAGAGACTGAGGCTGGTCACGGGGTGCGGGATCGACGTCCAGGTGGTCCCGTCCCACCGAAGGATGACGCCCCGGGGGCCCGACACGACACCGACCGCCCAGACGTCGGTCGCCGACCGCGTCCAGACCGCCTCGAGCTGCACCGAGAAAGGCAGGGGCATGGCCGTCCAGCTCGCACCGTCCCAGCGGTAGGCAGCGGAGCCGTTGCCCACGGCCACGACGTGGGTCGACGACGAGCCGCCCAGCCCCGAGCCGCTCGAGATGGCGAAGGGGACCGGCGAGGCGGGGGTCCAGGCGGTGCCTTGCCAGCGGAAGAGACCATCATAGCCGATGATCCATGCATCGCTCGACGAGGCGGCCCACACGTCTTGCAGCCACCCCGTCGCGCCGCCGACCGCCGACCACGCGACGCCGTCCCAGCGTCGGATCGTACCGCCGAAGCCCACCGCCCATGCGTCACGATCGGACGATCCTCCGACGGACATCAGCCGCTCCGTGGTACCGCTCGGGACCGCGCCCCAGCGCATGCCGTCCCAGTGGACGATGGTCCCGTCGAAGCCCACCGCCCACGCGTCCGTCGGCGAGGTCCCCCATACGCCGAGCAGCCCCGCGTCCGTGCCGCTCGGAACCCGGATCCACCGCACGCCGTTGTAGCGGATGATGGTCCCGCCCCCGCCGACGGCCCAGATCCCGCCGATGCAGCGTGGGACCGCGCCGGACCAGGTCCCGTCCGCCTGGCAGGTGCGCGTCGAGGTGGTCCGAACGTCGCAAGCCCCGGTCGCAGGGACGCAGGAGTGGGCCCCCTCGACGAGGTACCCCCGATCGCAGGTGTACGTCGCCACGTCGCCGGTGCTCCCCGTGGTGCGATCGACCGCCCCGTTGGCCGGCGCGCTCAGCGTCCCCGCGCACGGAACGCCGGCGCAGGTCGGCGCGGTGCCCGACCATGATCCGTCGTCACCGCAGGTGCGCGTCGAGTCACCGACCAGCGCGTAACCCACATCGCACGAATAGGTCGCGACGTCGCCGGCCATCCCCGTGGTGCGATCGACGGATCCGTGGGCAGGGGCGACCAGAATGGGAGCGCACCCCCCGCGAACGCAGGTGGGCGCGACGCCGCTCCACGTCCCGTCCGCTTGGCAGGTGCGCATCGTCGCGCTGCTCGGCAGGTAGCCAGAGTCGCAAGCGTAGGTCGCGACGTCACCGAAGGAACCGGTCGTCCGATCCACGCTGCCGTTCTCGGGAGTGACGAGCGTCGGACACGTCACCCGCGCAGCGCACGTGGGACCCTGGAACCCCATCGCACACGTGCACGAGAAGCTGTCGTCGTTGCGCGTACAGAGACCGCCGTTGAGGCACGGGCTCGGCTCGCACGGAGACACCGCGACCTCGCACGTCGGCGTCAGGCCGGACCATGAACCGTCGCTCTGACAGGTCCGGGTGTCGGACCCACCGTTCCCGGTGAGGACGTAGCCCGTATCGCAGCGGTACGTCGCGACGTCCCCGGCGCTCCCCGCCGCGCCATCGACGGACCCGTTGGGGGGCGGATCGAGGGTGGGGCACGTCGCCGGCGCTCCGCCAGCGTCCCCGCCCGCGTCGCTCTCCGCGTCCGGGGGGAACGCGGCATCCTCGGCGAGGGCGGAGTCCGGGCGGTCGGCGTCCGCGGAGGCGTCGCGCGCCCCCGCGTCCGGGCCGCCCTCACCCGAGATGCACAGGCCGTCCACGCAGCGCTGCCCAGGAGGGCAGCTCGGCGAGTCGTCGGAGCACACGAACCGACCGCTCGGGGCGGTGACCGTGCAGCCCGCCGCGAGCAGCGCACACAGACAGGCGCTCCAGCGCCAGCGGGTCACTGGAAGCTCCCCGCGAGCGCGACCGTGGTGGGCCCCACGCGCACCGACAGGCTCGACGATCCGTCGCTCTGGGCGACCAATCCCCACACCACTCCGACCGTGGCGAGGACGACGCCGAGCGGGAGCATGACCACGCCGCTCGTGAGCAGCGCGGGCGCCCGCTCGTAGGCCTGAGCCGTCTCGTCGGTCCACGCCGCGCCCTCGGGCGGATCCTCCACGGCTGCCCGGTCGACCAGCCCGACGCCGAGGACGATCCCCCCGGCGACCGCCACGGCCGCGCCGGCCGCGACGAGGATCCAGGGAGCCACGCCGCCATCCGCGCGCTCCTCCGGGACACGCGTCCGCGCCGCGGCGCGGGTCGGCCCGGCGACGGGCGCGTCCTCCGCGGAGGCGGGGGCGGCGATCGGCTCGGCCTCGCGCGCGAGCCGCGCTCGCAGATCGGCGATCCGCGTCTCGGCCCGCGCTCGCGCCGGGGCGTTCGCTTCGGTCGGCTCGACACGCTCGAGGAAGGACTCGTATGCGCTCAGCGCCAGCTGGTCCTCCCGCGCGCGCTCGGCCGCGGTCCCGATGTTGTTCAGGAGCTCCGGGCGCCCGCTCAGCTCGTAGCTGCGCTGGAAGTATCGGAGCGCCTCCTCGAAGCGCCCGCCTTCGTAGGCCGCGAGCCCCGCCTCGAAGAGGGCGCGCGCCTCACCCTCGTACGTGGAGTCGGGCTGCGCGGCGGCGTGCGTACGAAGGAGGAGGAGCGCGAGGCAGAGGGCGCTGGACACCGAGCTGGGCAGGACATGGGCCATGAACCAGCGAGCGTACCAGCGCGGCGCCGGATCAGTCGGGGAAGTCGACGACCGAGAGGTCGAGCGGGAGCTGGCCGACGCGGTCGTCGGGGGACGCCGCGGCGCGGTCGAACCACTGGCCCGACTGATCGGGCGCGGTCCGCCATCGCTCGCGGTCGAGTCGCCCGGCGACCCGGAGCTCGGTGAAGGTGTGCGGGATCCCGTCCGCTCCGAGCGCCGAGGGCTCCGCCATGAGGTGGAGGTGCAGATGGGGCGCCGAGGTGTTCCCGGTGTTGCCGAGCCGCCCGATCTCCTGCCCGGCGACGACGCGGTCGCCGACGGCGACCCGGACGCTGCCGCGCCTCAAGTGCGCGTAGAACGCGTGGACTCCGCCGCCGAGGTCGAGGATGACGTGGTTGCCGTCGACGGTCTGGAGCGTGATCGTCCCGGGCTCCGGGAGCGAGCCCGGCGTGATGTCGTCGAGCGCGTCGAGGGCCTGGACGACGACGCCGTCGGCGACGGCGTAGAGCGGCTCGTCGAAGCCGGCCCAGCTCTCGAGCGCGCTCGGGTCGCCATCGAAGAACCGCCCCTCGTCGTCCAGGCGCTGCCAGTCGATCGCGAAGCGCTGCGACACGACCATCCGCCCACGCACCGGCTGGATGGCGTCGCGGTGGACCGCGCCGGGATCACAGCAGCCGTTGATGGCGACCCAGCCGCGACCGCGTACCGGAGGAGCGATCCTCGGCGTGGTCCGCCGCGAGATGTCCCACGGCGCGGCGAGGTAGCGGACGGGAACGGGCTCGCGCGAGCCGGGGTTCGCGGCGGCCCGCGCCTCGACGCGGTGGAGGATCCGCGCGGGGACGTCGTCACGCGCGTCGAACGCGAGCTCGACGAACACCACGCGCCCCGCGTCGGGAGCGATGCGCCGATCCTCGACCGGGCGCAGCGTCAACCCGCGCATCGCGCCGAGGAGCGCGTCCCCTTCGAGCCGCGACACGCGCCGCTCGCGAGCGTCGTAGTCGAGCACCTCGAGCGCCGTGAGCTCGGCCTCGACCGGCCGCACGTTGAGCAGCCGCAGCTCGTAGACGACGTGCCAGCGCTCGTCGGTCCCGAGGACGGGCGCGGTCTCCGTCCCGACGATCTCCACGACGAGCGCGGAGTAGTCCTCCTCGAACCCGCGCAGGTCCGTCGGCGGCGGCGGGCACTCCGGCGGAGGGAGGAGCGGCGCAGGGGCGCTCTCACAGCCCACGACGAGAGCGACCAGCGCGCACGCGCTCGACCAAGACGCCGGCATCGACCGACCACACTAACAGGGTCGCGCACGCGGCGTGGAACGGAGCGCGATGCTCCCGCGTGCCGCAGCGGCGACGGTGCTGCTCGCGTCCCCTTCCGCCCGAGGAGCGGCGGGCCGCGCGGCGCCGCGAGCGGCGCGCCTCGGCCGGAGTCGTGCGGGCGTGCGGCGATCACGTCGCGCGCGGCTTCTGGTACGAAGCGGGGATGCGCACGACGATCGCCCTGGCCACCCTGGTCCTCCTCGGCTGCGACGGCGGCCCCGACGCCGGCACGGACGCGGGCCCCGTCGACGGCGGCGTGGACGCGGGGCGGACGTACGTGCCGGAGCCGTTCGAGCCGACCGACGCCACGCGCGCGTATTGTCCCGCGGACGACGACGCGATCGAGGCGCGGATCACCGCCTTGCTCGGCCGGCTCTCCGCCGAAGAGAAGATCGCGCTGATGCACGGCGCGGGCACCGCGGTCGTGGACGGCTCGTGGCGCGTCGACGGCAACGAGGCGCACGGCATCCCCGGGCTCAACATGCTCGACGGACCGCGCGGGCTCAGCCGCTTCAGCGGCTACCGCGGCACCGCGTTCCCCGTCGCGATGATGCGCGGCGCGAGCTGGGACCCGGAGCTCGAGCGACGCGTCGGCGCGGCGATGGCGCGCGAGCTCCGCTCGGTCGGCGCGGACGTCCTGCTCGCCCCGACGATCAACGTCCTGCGCCACCCGCGCTGGGGCCGCGCGCAGGAGACGTACTCGGAGGACGTCCACCACCTCGGCGCGATGGGCGTCGCGATGATCCAGGGCATCCAGTCCGAGGGCGTGCTCGCGAGCGCGAAGCACTACGCGGCCAACAGCATCGAGAACACGCGCCACGAGGTCGACGTCGTCGTCGACGAGCGGACGCTGCGCGAGATCTACCTCCCGCACTTCCGGCGCGCGGTGCAGGAGGCGCACGTCGCCTCGATCATGAGCGCGTACAACCAGGTGAACGGGCTCTACTGCGATCTGAGCGAGCACCTCTTGCGCGACATCCTCAAGGACGAGTGGGGCTTCGCGGGCTTCGTCGAGTCGGACTGGATCCGCGGCACGCACGGCGACGCGGCCTCGGTGCTCGCGGGGCTCGACATCGAGATGCCCTCCCCGATCCACTTCCGCTTCCTGCGGCGCGCGCTCGCCAACGGCGATCTCACCGAGCGCGACCTCGACGCGTCGGTCCGCCGGATCCTGCGCGCGCAGCTCTGCTACGGCCTCGACACGCGCGCCCGCGTGCTCGACGACCCGAGCCAGCGAGAGACCGCGGCCCACCTCGCGCTGGCGCGCGAGGCCGCGACGCGTGGGATCGTGCTCTTGCGCAACGAGGGCGGGCTCTTGCCCCTCGGGCCGAGCGCGCGCGTCGTGGTGCTCGGCCGCGCCGCGGACGTCGGCAACATCGGCGACACCGGCTCGAGCTCGGTCACGCCGACGCGCGTCGTCACGGCGCTCGAGGGCATCACGGCGCAGGCCGCCGCGGTGACGCACGTCGCGGGGGCGAGCCTGAGCGCGGCGGACGCGGACGCGGTGCGCGCCGCCGACGCGGTGATCGTGGTGACCGGACTGCTCGCCGCGGACGAGGGCGAGCGCGACGTCGGCGCGGGCGATCGCGCCGGCCTCGCGCTGTTCGACGAGGAGATCGCGCTCATCGAGGCCGCGGCCGCGCTGAGCGCGAACGTCGTCGTGGTGCTCGAGGGCGGCTCGGCCCTCCTCGTCGAGGGCTGGGGCGAGCGCGTCGCGGCGATCCTGCACGCCTTCTATCCGGGCGCCGAGGGCGGCCACGCCATCGCCGACGTGCTCTTCGGCGTCCACGCGCCGTCGGGCCGCCTGCCGTTCAGCGTGCCGCGGCGCGAGGCGGACCTCCCGCCGTTCGACAACACCAGCCCGCGCGTGACGTACGGCTACTTCCACGGCTACCGCCACCTCGCGCGCGAGGGCGTCGCGCCGCGCTACCCGTTCGGCTTCGGCCTCACGTACACCACCTTCGCGTACGGCGAGCTCACGCTCGAGGCGGCGGTGATCGAGCCGTCGGGCACGCTGCGCGCGCGCGTCGAGGTCACCAACACCGGCGCGGTGCGCGCGCGCGAGACGGTGCAGCTCTACGTCGCGGCCGTCGGCTCGCGGGTCGAGCGCGCGCCGGCGGACCTGCGGGCGTTCGCGCAGGTCGAGCTCGCGCCCGGCGAGACCCGCGCGGTCGAGCTCGCGGTCCCCGCGGCGGACCTCGCGTTCTACGACGTCACCGCCGGCGCCTTCGAGGTCGAGCGCATCGCGTACGAAGCGCGCGTCGGCCCGCACGCGGCCGAGGCGGCGAGCACCGCGAGCTTCCGCGTCGAGTAGCCCGCGTGCGTCAGCACACTGCCCGCGGCGTGGCGAGGGCGCTACAGGTTCGGCACATGGCACGCCCCGATCGGATCCGCTTCTCCGGCCGCATCCTGTACCTGACCGAAGACCTGGACCTCTTGAAGGGTCAGCTCGCGGGCCAGGACCTCCCCTTCGACGCGGGACGCGCGCTCGTCGACAACATCTCGACGGACGAGATCACGCCCGGCTGGGTCTGCTTCTACTACGACGAGACGCTCGGCGAGTTCTCGCTCGTGGGCCTGCGCGGCGGCGCGTTCGAGCGCGGCTCGTTGAAGAGCGGCGGCTTCGACGTCGTCGTCAGCGGCAAGAGCAAGGGCTGCGGCAGCTCGCGCGAGACGGCGCCCTACTCCGAGCTCACCGCTGGCGTGAAGCTCGTGATCGCCGAGAGCATCGAGAAGATCTACGGGCAGAACGCGCAGAACATCGGCCTGCTCACCTCGACCGACTTCGGCCTGTTGCCGCGCATCGAGGCGGGCGAGGAGATCCCGATCGAGGAGTTCACCCGCGGGCTCGACCCGATCAGCGCGGACGTCGTGCGCGCCGGCGGCCTCTTCGCCTACAACCGCATGCGCATGGCCGGCGAGATCCGCCCGCGCCTGCCGGAGACGCAGCCGCGCCCGATGACGATGGTCGAGAAGATCATCGCGGCGCACGCGGTCGTCGACGCCAAGGCGGGCACGCTCGGCGTCCCCGCGGTCGCCCCCGGCGACGCGCTCTTCGTGCGCACCGACGTGCGCTTCAGCCACGAGTACGTCACGCCGATGGCCGACTCGCTCTTCCGGCAGGGCTTCGGCGAGAGCGCGGCCGTCAGCGAGCCCGCGAGCGTGTTCACGTTCCGCGACCACCTCACGTTCCTCGGCGACGTGATGGACGAGAAGAAGCGCGCGATGGGCCTGCTCGGCCACGCCGACGGCCTCGCGGTGACGCAGGAGAAGTTCTCGCAGCGGCACGGCCTCAAGCTCTACGGCGAGGCGCCGTCGGGCGGCTCCGAGGCCATCTGCCACAACGCCGTGATCGAGGACCTCGCGCTGCCCGGTCAGATCGTGACGGGCACGGACAGCCACACCTGCATGGCGGGCGCGCTCGGCTGCTTCGCGTTCGGCGTCGGCTCGACGGACATGGCCAACGCGTGGTTCACGCGCGACGTGCGCGTGCGCGTGCCCGAGTCGGTGCGCTTCGTCCTGACCGGGCGGCTGCGCCCCGGCGTCGCGGCCAAGGACGTGATGCTCTTCATCCTGAGCCAGCCGTTCTTCCGCACGAGCAAGGGCATCGGCAAGGTGCTCGAGTTCGCCGGCGAGGGCGTCGCCTCGCTCCCGCTCGACGAGCAAGCGACGTTGACGAACATGGCCGTCGAGGCCGGCGGGTTCACCGGCATCATCGAGCCCTCGGACGTCGTGGTGGAGTACCTGCGCACGATGCGCGGCCTCTCCGAGGACGCGGTCCGCGCGCGGATCGTGAGGAGCGACCCGGACGCGGAGTACCTCGAGACGTTCGAGTACGACCTCGGCGCCATCCCGGTGATGGTCGCGACGCCGGGCGACCCGCGCAACGGCGTCCCGCTCACCGAGATCGGCGCCGACGTGAAGATCGACATCGCGTACGGCGGCTCGTGCACCGGCGGCAAGAAGGCGGACATGGACATGTACGCCGAGGTCTTCCGCGAGGGGCTCGCGCGCGGCCTGCGCGTCGCGGAGGGCGTGCGCTGCTACATCCAGTTCGGCAGCCAGCACATCCGCCGCTACGCGGAGGAGCGTGGCTACGTCGAGATCTTCGAGCAGGCGGGCGTCTCGCTCATCCAGCCGAGCTGCGGCGCGTGCATCAACGCCGGCCCCGGCGCGAGCGCGGGCCCGAGCGACGTCTCGGTCAGCGCGATCAACCGCAACTTCCCCGGCCGCTCGGGCCCCGGTCAGGTCTACCTCGCGAGCCCGCTGACCGTCGCGGCGAGCGCCCTCGCCGGCCGCGTCGTAGGCCCGGACGAGATCCTCGCAGGCGCCTGAGAAGATTCCGCCCCGCGCGGCGTAGCCTGGTACGCTCGACCGCCCGAGGGGAATCCGTGAAGCACAAACAGCACTACCTGGTCCCGGTGATCGCCGGCGGCGTCTTGTCCGCCATCCTCAGCGCGATCCCGCTCGTCAACTACTGCAACTTCATCTTCTGCATGTGGATGCTGCTGGGCGCAGGCCTCGCGGTCTACCTCGTGAAGCAGAAGGCGAAGACCAACATCGAGCCGGGCGAGGGAGCCGCCATCGGCGGCCTCACCGGGCTCGTCACGGGCGGCCTGTTCGGCGCGCTCTACCTCCTCCTGTTCGTCATCTTCGGGGCCGCGATGATCCCCGGCGCGCCGTCCGGGCAAGGCGGTGAGGCGGCGATGGGCGCGGGGATGATGATCCTCATCGGCGCCGGCAGCTGCATCGGCTCCCTCGTGATCTTCGGCGCGTTCGGCGCGCTCGGCGGCGTGCTCGGCGCGATGCTCACCAAGGACAGCGCGCCGCCCGCCGGTGGCCAGAACTTCGGGCAGCCTCCGGGCGGCGGCTTCGGCCAGCCCCCGCAGGGCCCGGGCGGGTTCGGTCCGCCTCCCGGCGGCGGGTTCAACCAGCCGCCTCCCGGCGGTGGCTTCGGCCCGCCCCCCGGGGGTGGCTTCAACCAGCCGCCTCCGGGCGGTGGCTTCGGCCCGCCGCCCGGCGGCGGCGGGTACCCTCCGCCCGGTCAGTTCTGAAGCGCGCCGCGCCCGCCGTCATCGGCGTCTGCTTCCTCCTGATCTCGGCGCTCGCGCTCGCGCCGATGCTGTGGCCCGAGAGCCCCCTCGCGCTCATCGCGCGGGGGGTGTTCTCGGGCCTCTGTCATCAGGACGCCGCGCGCAGCTTCGCGCGCGACGGTCACGCGATGGCGGTGTGCCACCGCTGCGCCGGGATCTACCTCGGCCTCGCGCTCGGCGCGCTCGCCGCGCTCGGCGTGCGGCTCGATGCAGCGCGCAAGTCGTATTGGCTCGCGGGGATCGCCCCGCTCGCCGTGCAGGTCGCGCTCGGCTGGGCGTTCCCCGCGCTCGATCTGTACTGGCTGCGCGTGGCGACCGGCCTCGTCGCCGGCGGCGCGGGCGGCCTGCTCCTCGCCTCGGCCGTCGCCGGACCACGTAAAGTGTAAAGCGCCACTTGACACAAGACAGCGGTGCCGCCAGACTCCGGGCCATGGAGTCGATCGCGCGGCGCCTCGAGCGGCGCTGGAACACCCTCAAGACCGACCTCACCTGGATCGGCCGGGATCTGCGGGGGCAGAAGCGCCCGCCCGTCGTCGCGCGCCGCGGGCCGAGCCGGTACCCGGTCGCGACGGCGCCGCGGCCCGCGCTGCGGCCGCGCCCGCTCCGAGTCGAGGCGGTCGTGCGCGAGACGCCCGACGCGGTGACGCTGCACCTCGCCGAGGGCGACGGGACGCCGCTCGCGTTCGAAGCGGGGCAGTTCCTCACCTTCCACGTCGAGCTCGACGGGCAGACCCTCAAGCGCGCCTACTCGCTGTCGAGCTCGCCGCTCGACGGGCCGGGCGCGACGATCACCGTCAAGCGCGTCGAGGGAGGCCGCGTCTCGAACCACCTGAACGACCACGCCGCGCCGGGGGACCGGCTCCTCGCGCTCGGCCCGTCCGGGTCCTTCGTGGCCGGCGCCGCGACGGAGCTCGTCATGCTCGCCGGCGGCTCGGGGATCACGCCGATCGCGTCGATCGCCGAGACGCTCCTGCGCACGCGAGACGACGTGCGCGTCCACCTGCTCTACGGGAACCGCGCCGAGGCCGACGTCATCTTCCGCGACCGGCTCGAGGCGCTCGCACGATCGCACGCCAACTCGTCGCTCGCGCTCGCGCTCGAGGCGCCGCCGGCCGGCTGGTCCGGGCTCACGGGGCGGCTCGACGAGGCGGTGCTCGGCCCCTGGCTCGACCGGCTCGAGCACGACCGGCTCGAGCCCAGCGTCGATCGCGCATACTACGTGTGCGGCCCGGAGGCGATGATGGACGGCGCGCGCGCGCTCTTGTCGGCGCGCGGCGTCCCGCCCGAGGCGATCTTCGAGGAGCGCTTCCGCTCGCCCGCCGACGCGCCCGCGAGCGCGGAGCTGCCGGCGGAGGCGGTGACCGTCCGCGTACGCGCCGCCGGCCGCGACACCATCGTGCCGGTCGCCCCGGGCCAGACGCTGCTCGAGGCGGGGCTCGCGGCGGGCGTGCCGATGCCGTTCTCGTGCGCGATGGGCGGCTGCGCCGCGTGCAAGTGCAAGCTCGCCGAGGGCGAGGTCGTGATGGACGAGCCCAACTGCTTGACGGATCGCGAGCGCGCCGACGGCTGGATCCTGGCCTGCTCGTCGCGACCGCGCGGGCCCGTGCGCCTCGAGGTGGTGTGATGGGCGAGCTCGCCGTCGCCGGGCTCGCGCCCGACCCGCACCCCTACCGCATGAAGGACCTGTGCGAGCTGTCGGGGCTCGGGCGCCAGGCGATCCACTTCTACATCCAGCAAGGGCTCTTGCCCCAGGGCCACAAGACCGGGCGGAACATGGCCTGGTACGGCGAGGAGCACCTCGAGCGGCTGAAGCTGATCAAGCGCCTCCAGCACGAGCGCTTCTTGCCCCTGAAGGCCATCAAGGCGGTGCTCGACGACCAGCAGTCGGCGTTCAGCGAGACGCAGCGCGGCTTCCTCATCGGCGTCAAGCAGCACCTCGCCGCGGGGCTCGACGACGCGCCGGGCCTCACGGTGGACGCGCAAGAGCTCGCGGCGCGCCTCGGGCTCGAGCGCGCGGACGTCGAGCGCATGGTCGAGCTCGAGCTCGTCGGCGGCCGCACCGACGACGAGGGCGGCCTCGCGATCCGGCAAGAGGACGTGTGGCTCGTCGAGGCGTGGGCCGAGGTGAAGCGCCTCGGGCTCACCGAAGCGCTCGCGCTCACCCCGGCGGACCTGCGCATGTACGACGAGGTCGTGACCGAGCTGCTCACGCGCGAGACCCAGCTGCTCGCGTCGCGCCTGCCGGCCATCCCCGAAGCGCGCGCGGCGGAGCTCATCGAGAAGGTCCTGCCCGTCGTCCACAGCATCCTCACGGGGATGCACCACGCCAAGATCCGGAACTTCCTCGCCTCGATCGGTTGACAAGGAGAGTTGCATCATGATTTCCGAGCGCGTCGTCCAGCTCCTCCCCTCTCGCGTCCGCAGCCAGGTCGAAGGCTACGCCGACGCCCTGTCGACCCTCCTCGAGGTGCGCGACCCGCGCGTGCTCTCGAGCATCGGCCCCTCGGCGCTGCGCGGCACCGTGCTCAAGCGCGGCAAGCAGGGCGTCCCGACGACGATGCCCGCGAGCCACCGCGCGTACTTCGACTGGACCTACCCGCACGACTTCCCGGAGATGAAGGAGCTCTACGACCGCGCCAAGCGCGGCCAGTGGGACGGAGACGCCCTGCCCTGGCACACGAGCGTCGACCCGTTCGATCCGAACGTGCCGCTCGTGCCGGAGGACTTCTTCGCCTACGACGTGCTCGAGGAGGAGATCGGCGTCCGCTTCACGCCCAAGGAGAAGGCCGAGCTGCAGCACGCGATGGTGAGCTGGATGCTCAGCCAGTTCCTCCACGGCGAGCAGGGCGCGCTCTTCGCCGCCGCGCAGGTCACGGAGGCGGTCCAGTTCTTCGACGGCAAGCTCTACGGCGCGACGCAGGTGATGGACGAGGGCCGCCACGTCGAGGTGTTCCACCGCTACCTCGACACCAAGATGGAGAAGCTCTACTCCATCAACGACAACCTCTTCGTGATCATCGACGCGCTGATGCTCGACTCGCGTTGGGACATGAAGTTCCTCGGGATGCAGATCATGGTCGAGGGCGTCGCCCTCGGCGCGTTCGGCACGCTCTACCGCGAGACGAAGGAGCCGCTCTTGCGCGAGCTGCTCAAGAACGTGATCCAGGACGAGTCGCGGCACGTGCACTACGGCGTCCTCGCGCTGCGCGAGCACGTGCTCAACGAGCTCGACGAGCGCGAGCGCCGAGAGCGAGAGGACTGGTCGTTCGAGGTCGCGCTCCTGATGCGCAACCGCTTCCTCGCGTACGAGATCTACGAGGAGCACTTCGAGGGGCTCATCACCCGCAAGCAGTGGCGGCGCGCGGTCGCCGCGGCGCGCGGGATGGAGCGCTTCCGCCACGTGATGTTCAGCCGCATGGTGCCGAACCTGCGCGAGATCGGCCTCTTGTCCGACCGCATCCGGCCGCACTACACGCGCGTCGGGCTCGATCGCTACTTCGGCGGCCTCGCCGCCGACCAGCTCAGCGGCGACCAGATGCTCGCCGAGCTCGACCAGGCGGCCTGAGCGCGCTCACCACTTGGACTTGGCGCCGCCGCCCTTGGCGCTCTTGCCGCCGCCGCTCGACCACTTCGGCCCACCGAACGAGCTCGGCTTGCTGCCGCCGCCGTACGAGCTCGGCTTGCTGCTCCCGCCGCTCGACCACTTCGGCCCGCCGTACGAGGTCGACCACTTCGAGCCTCCGTGCGGCTTGGGCTCGCTCGACCCCCACCCGCCGAGGTCGCCGCCGCCGTACTTGTCGTAGCGCCTCGGAGACGGCCCCCGGGACCCGCCGAGCGTCGCGAAGTAGAGGGCGGCCGCGAACACGACCACGCTCGCGACGAAGACGATGGCGAGGATCACGACGCCGTCACCGCGTCGGGGAGCTCGTCGCCCGCGACGTCCTCGCCGGGGACCACCTCGCGCAGCAGCGCGCCGATCGCGAGCAACGCGCGCTCGAAGCCGCCGATGGGGTCGTTCTGCGCGAAGCCGCGCGCGAGCCCGTCGGCGACCGACTGCCAGAAGCCCTCGCCGCGCGCCCCGTGGACGCCCTCGCCCGCGTAGACCGCGCACTCGTGGCTCTCGGTCGCGACGTACAGCAAGACGCCGGTGTCCTCGGCGGTCTCGCCCATCTCGAGCGCGAAGAAGAGCTCCTGCGCGCGCGCCATCGCGTCCGGCACGGGGCAGCGACGCTCGGCGTGCACGCGCACCTCACCGCGGTTGCCCGCCTCGGCCTCGCCGATCGCGCGCACGAGCAGCGCCTCTTGCTCCGGCCTGAGCCATGCCCCTCGCCGCTGCACGACGCGCAGCCTATCACGGCGCCAGACCGCTCGCGCCTGCTACGCTCGGCCCGGTGACGCCGACGATCGTGCTCTTCGACGTGGACGGGACGCTCGTGAGCTGCGGCGGCGCGGGCCGCGTGGCGATGGAGGCGGCCCTCGTCGAGATCGCGGGGAGCGCCGACGCGCTCGCGTTCTCGTTCGCCGGCGGGACGGACCGCGCGATCGCGCGGCGCGCGCTCGAGGGCTCGGGGCGGGTCGCGGACGACGCGGCGATCGACGCCTTCCTCGCGCGCTACCTCGAGCGCCTCCCCGCCGCGCTCGCGAGCGCCGAGCGGTATCGCGTCCTCGACGGAGCCGTCGGCGTGCTCGACACGGTGCGCGGGCGCGCGGGGATCGCCGTCGGCTTGGGCACCGGCAACGTCGAGGCGGGCGCGCGGGCGAAGCTCGCCCGCGGCGGGATCGCCGAGCGCTTCGCGTTCGGTGGCTTCGGCTGCGACCACGAGGAGCGCGCGCGGCTGCTCGCCGCCGGCGCCGCGCGCGGCGCCGCGCGGCTCGGCGCCGCCGTCGATGCCTGCCGCGTGCTCGTCGTCGGCGACACCGAGAAGGACGTCGCCGCCGCCCTCGCGATCGGCGCCGAGTGCGTCGGCGTCGCCACGGGCCCGACCGACGCCGCGACGCTCCGCGCCGCCGGCGCCCACGCGGCGTTCGACGACCTCACCGACCCGGGCGCGCGCGCCTGGTTCGCCGCGCTCGCCGCATCGCACACGTCTTCTTGACACTCGTGCTCGCGCGCGCGGCGCGGCGCGGAGGAGGGCTGGGGCCTCGCGTGCTATCGTAGCAGCATGGATGCGCACCCCACCCGGCCCCCGCGCAACACGGGCCCCATCGAGCTGCGCGACTTCGGCCCGAACGGGCGCCGGCTCGGGACGTTCGACGACTGCTACGCCGGGAGCCCGTGGGAGCTCCACCGAGGAGAGCTGGTGGAACAGATGGGGAGCAAGGACCTCCACGGCATCGTGATGGCCCTCGTGGCCGCGCTGTTCCGAACCCACGTGCGCGACGGGTACACGGTGATGACCGACGTGTACTGCGACCTCTCGGACGCGGAGGGACCGTCGATGCGGGCGCCCGACGTGGTGATCGTCGGCGACCTCAGCGCGCCCAAGAACGAGGCGTACCGCGGGACGCCGCTCCTCGCCGTCGAGGTGCGGGGCACGCAGTCCAAGCACTACCTCGAGGAGAAGGTGAAGCTCTACCTCGAGCACGACTGGCCGTGGATCTGGATCGCGCACTGCGAGCGCGGCGAGCTCGAGGTGTTCCGGCGCGGTGAGGCTTCGGTGACCTATCGCCCGGGCGCGGAGGTCCCGCTCCTCGCGGAGCTCGACAAGCACGGCCTCGCGCGCGTGCCCGTCACCGCGTTCTTCGACGACCGCGAGGCCCCGCGGTTCATCGACGAGTGGGTGCGCGCCCGGGGCGAGGCGCGCGGCGAGGCGCGCGGCGAGGCGCGCGGCCGCGCAGAGGCGGTCCTCGGCGTGCTCGCGGCGCGCGGTCTCGCGGTGGACGAGGCGACGCGCGCCCGCGTCCGCGCGTGCACGGACCTCACCGTGCTCGACCGCTGGCTCGGCGCCGCGGCGACCGCCCCGAGCGTCGACGAGCTCGCCCGCGCCCTCGGGTGACGGGGCGATCCGCCGCGAGCTCGTCGAGCGAGTCCGTCTCCCGATGGCCTGGTCTCGAGCTTCGCGCAGACGCGCAGACGCGCAGCGCTCTTCCTTCGAGGACTCGATCTCTGCGTCTCTGCGGCTGTACGGGAGATCGACCTCGGCTTGGTCTCGAATTTGCGGACCCGGCGGCGGCCCTCCAACCTGAAGGCGTGCGCGGGATCGCGGTGTCGCTCGCCCTCGCCAGCGCCGCGTGCGCGGGGCCGGAGGTGAGCGCGCACGCGACGTCGGCCCCGATCGTCGAGGCGACGGAAGCGCGCGCCGAGCCCGGGACCGGCGCCGACGTGGCCGCCGACGTGGCCGCCGACGTGGCCGCCGAGGCGCTCGACGAGCCCGCGCCGGGGCCGGAGCCGGACCCCATCGCGGCGCTGATGGCGATGGACGGCTCCCAGAGCACGAGCGTCGGCGGCCCGAACGACGGCCGCGTCGAGGGCGCGGTCGCGCTGCCCGCGACGGCGCCAGGCCTGCGCTCCAACCCGCGGCGCCCGAACGCCGAGGCGCTCTACGGCACCGTCGAGGTGGTGCAGGCGCTCGTCGACGCCGCCCGCGTCGTGCACGAGTCGTTGCCCGGCGGTGAGCTCGTCGTGAACGACCTCGGCCTCCGCGAGGGCGGCCCCATCGCGCACCACGGCAGCCACCGCGCCGGCCGCGACGTCGACGTCTTGTTCTACCTGCTCGACCGCGCCGGCCAGCCGACGCCGTCGGTCGGCGCGTTCCTCGACCCGCGAGGGCGCGGCTTCGACTTCCGCGACCTGACCGACCCGCGCGACGATCACCTCGTGCGCCTCGACGCGCCGCGGACGTGGCGCTTCGTCCAAGCCCTGCTCGAGGGCCCGCACGCGCCGCTCGTGCAGCGCGTCTTCGTCGTCGAGCACCTGCGCACGCTGCTGCTCGCGGAGGCCGAGCGCGCGCGCGCGCCGCGCGCGATCCGAGACCGCTTCGCGGAGATCACCTGCCAGCCCGGCTACCCCCACGACGACCACTTGCACATCCGCTTCTTCTGCACGCCGGAGGACCTCGCCGCCGGCTGCGAGGACACGGGACCGACCTACTTCTGGCGCGCTCAGGCGCTGCGCGCGGTCGGCCTCGCGCCGGTCCCGCACCGGCCGCGCCGCGATCGCCCGATGCCCCCGCGCACGAGCGCCGCCGAGGCGCGCGAGCGCGCCGGCCCGATGCACGCGCGCGTCCAAGAGTGGCTCACGCGGCGCGAGTCCTGGTCGCGCGAGCCGCGCCCCGGCCGCACCTTCTGCCGCTGACGCGCGGGCCCGACGTCACGCAGGCACGCCGGGCACCGCCGCGCCCGGCAGCGCCGCGACGCGCGCGAGCCACGCAGACAGGTGCGGCCGATCCTCGGGCACCTCGAGGCCGGCGAGGTGCTGCGCGCCGGGGAACGGCGTGTAGAGCACGACGTCGGCGAGGGTGAAGCGCTCGCCCGCGAGGAACGGCCGGCCCGCGAGGAGCGCGTCCCAGGGTCCGAGCGCGTCGAGGATCGCCTGCCGTTTCTCCGCGATCGTCTCGGGCGACGGCGAAGCGGAGAACAGCGTGGCCATCGTGAGCGCCCCGAAGCGCGGCGCGAGCTCGTCGACGACGCGCGTGATCGTCATCCGCACCGCGGCGCGCGCGGCGGGATCGCCCGGCAAGAGCGGCCGCTCGGGGTAGCGGTCCTCGAGGTACTCGAGCACCACGAGCGAGTCGTGCACGACCGCGTCGCCGTCGAAGAGGGTCGGCGACTTCGCACGCGGCCCCGCCGCCACGAGCTCGGGCGGCGGGTCCTTCGGGGAGAAGAGCGCGAGCTCGAACGGCAGCTCCTTCGCGGCGAGCGCGAACGCCGCGCGGTGGCCGAACGGACAGCGCGGCAGGACGTAGAGGGTGCGGGGACGCTCGGTCATGGCGGGGATGCTCCTGGGGCTCGAAGAACGTCGAGGGCGGGCAGGTCCACGATCACGCGGGCGTCGATGGCGACGAGGCCCCGCCGCGTGATCACGAGCGGGTTCAGGTCGAGCTCGACGATCCGAGGGCACGCCTCGACGAGCGCGGCGAGGCGCAGGAGCACCTCGGCGAGCTCGCGGCGGTCGAGCCGCGGGCGGTTGCGCGCGCCGTCGAGCAGCGGCTGCGCGCGGATCTCACCGATCATGTCGAGCGCGTCGCGCCGCGTCATCGGCAAGAGGCGGAACGCGACGTCCTCGTAGACCTCGACGAACACGCCGCCCATCCCGACCATCATCAACGGGCCGAAGCCCGGATCCCGGCTCATGCCGATGATGATCTCGGTCCCCTTGACCTGCTCCTCGACGGTGAAGCCGTCGATGCGCGCGCCTGGCCTGTACGCCTCGACGCTCTGGCGGATCGAGGCGCACGCCGCGCGCACCTTCTCGGGACCGACGACGTCGAGCACGACGCCGCCCGCGTCGGACTTGTGGACGATGTCGTTCGAGATGAGCTTCACCACGACGGGGTAGCCGATGCGCTCGGCGACCGCGATCGCCTCGTCCTCGTCCTTCGCGGTGCCCGACTGGTTGTAGCGGACGCCGGCCGCCTCGAGGATCTCGCGCGCGAGCGCGAGATCGGTGTTCGCGTGGCCCGACGCGCGCGCGCGCTCGACGAGCGCCGCGGCGGCGTCGAGGCGCGCCGGCGGGTAGCCCTCGAGCGCGAACGGGGCGGCGTCCTCGCGGCGCAGCCACGCCCCGCGCTTGGCGAGCGCGCCCATCGCGCTCACCGCGAGCTCGGGCATGTTGAACTCGGGGATCCCGTGCGCGTCGAGCACGCTGCCGACCTCGGTGCCGACCAGGCCGATGAAGCTCGCGATCAGGGGCTTGTCCCAGCTGCGCTGCGCCTCGAGGATCGCGTCGGCCGTCGCCTCCGGCGCGGTCATCGCCTGCACCGTCATGATGAGGATGACGCCGTCGATCTCCGGCGCGCGGCCGAGGATCTCGAGCGCGGCGCGGTAGCGCTCAGGCGTCGCGTCGCCGATGACGTCGACCGGGTTGTTGCGCGACCACACCGCGGGCAGCACCTCGTCGAGCGCGGCGCGCGTCGCGTCCGAGAGCGTCGCGAGCTCGAGCCCGTGCCCGCCGCACGCGTCCGCCGCGAGCACCCCGGGGCCGCCCGCGTTGGTCACGATGGCGATCCGGCGCCCCTTCGCCGGAGGCTGATGGGCGAGCGCACGCGACCACGCGCTGAAGTCGCCGAGGCTCTTGGCGTGCAGCACGCCCGCCTGCGCGAACGCGGCGCCGTAGGCGGCCCCCGCGCCCGCGAGCGCCCCGGTGTGGCTCGACGCGGCCTTGGCGCCCGCGGCGGTCATCCCGCCCTTGAGCGCGACGATCGGCGTCGTGCGGCCGACCTCGCGGGCGACCTCGAGGAAGCGCGCGGGCTCGTTCAGCGCCTCGACGTAGAGGGCGATCGCCTTGGTGCTCGGGTCGTGCGCGAACCAGCGCAACACGTCTTGATCGTCCACGTCGCACTTCGCGCCGAGGGAGACCGCCGCGCTGAGGCCGAACTTCTCGCGCTGCGCGTAGCTGATCATCCCGGTGACCAGGGCCCCCGACTGCGAGAGCAGGCCGATGCCGCCCGCGGGCGGCGCGCCCGCGCCGAAGCTCGCGTTGAGCCGGCTCTGGGGGCGGATCACGCCGAGGCAGTTCGGGCCGACGACCCGCATCCCGAGCGAGCGGGCGAGCGCGGCGATCGAGCGCTGGAGCGCGCGGCCCTCCTCGCCCATCTCGGCGAAGCCCGCGGTGATCACGATGATCGCCTTGGCGCCGAGGGCGCCGGCCTCCTCGACGACGCCGCGGACCGCGCCCGGCGGGATCGCGATGGCGACGAGGTCGACCGGGGCGCCGATGGCCGACAACGACTCGTGCATTCGTTCACCGAAGAGCTCGCCGCCCCGCGCGTTGACGAGGTACACGGGCCCGGCGAAGCCGGCGGCGCGGTCGCGCCCGCCGATCTCGCCGAAGAGGAGGTTCTTCGCGAGGGCGTGCCCGACGGACTCGGGGCGGTGGCTCGCGCCCACGACGGCCACGGATCGCGGGGAGAAGAAGGGGTCCAGCGCGTCGATCATGGCGCGCAGGATGCCACGGAGTGTAGAACGGGCCCATGGTCCATCCGTGGCACGACCTGCCCAACCCGATCGCCGACGTCGAGGAGGGCTTCAACGTCGTCATCGAGATCCCGAAGGGCTCGAAGGTGAAGTACGAGCTCGACAAGCCGAGCGGCCTCTTGAAGGTCGACCGCGTGCTCTACAGCTCCGTGCACTACCCCGCGAACTACGGCTTCTTGCCGCGCTCGTACTGCGGCGACGGGGACCCGCTCGACGTGCTCGTGCTCGGCAACGAGCCGGTGAGCCCGCTCGCGATGATGCGCGCGCGCGCGATCGGCGTGATGCGGATGGTCGACCAGGGCGACCCCGACGACAAGATCATCGCCGTGCACGTGCACGACCCGGCGTTCGAGGAGTACGCGACCCTCGCGGATCTGCCCGGCCACACGATGCGGGAGATCCAGCGCTTCTTCCAGGACTACAAGACGCTCGAGAACAAGAGCGTCGCCATCGAGGAGCCCGACGAGCGGGACGTCGCCGTGCGGGTCGTGCGCGAGGCGCTCGAGCTCTACCAACGCGAGGAGAACCGCCTGCGCGGCTGGCGCTGAGCCAGCCGCTCGCGCATCCACGACGAAGAACGAGAGCCGATCGATGTTGACGCGCATCGCGATACGCAACTTCAAGCTCTTCGAGGAGGTCGAGATTGAGCTCGGTGATCGTGTCGTATTCGTGGGGCCCAACAACTCCGGGAAGACGACGGCGCTACAGGCCCTGGCCCTCTGGAGCACGGGGGTGCGCCGCTGGGTCGAGAAGCGCGGCGCGCGCAACGTCCCCGAGAAGCGCGCCGGCGTCACGATCAATCGCCGAGACCTCATCGCGCTGCCCGTCCCGACCGCCAACTTGCTCTGGCGAGACTTGCACGTGCGGGAAGGACTGCGCGAGCACGGGAAGGCCCGGACGAGGAACATCTTGGTCGAGCTCGAGGTCGACGGCGTCGACTCCGGCAAGCCGTGGCACACCGCCATCGAGCTCGACTACGCCAACGAGGAGTCGTTCTACTGTCGCTCGAAGGTCGGACCGAGCGGCGAGCGCCTAGAGATACCGAGGAGCGTCGCGGAGATCCGCCTCGCCTACCTGCCGCCGATGTCCGGCCTGGCGGCGAACGAGACCCGGCTCGACGAGGGCGCCATCGCGGTGCGGATCGGCGAAGGGCGGACTGCGGAGGTCCTACGAAACCTCTGCTGGCTGGCCTTCGAGCGCGAGGGGGGAGTGCAGTGGCGCGAGATCGTGGCGCAGATGAGGTCGCTCTTCGGCGTGGAGCTCGACGATCCGCGCTACGTCCCCGAGCGCGGCGAGATCACCCTGACCTTCCGCCAGGGTGGCGTGCGACTCGACCTCTCCTCCAGCGGTCGTGGGCAGCAGCAGACGCTCCTGCTCCTCGCGCACATGGTCGCCAACCCTGGCTCCATCCTCTTGCTCGACGAGCCCGACGCCCACCTCGAGATCCTGCGGCAGCGGCAGATCTACGACGCCATCACGAAGACCGCGGAGCGAACTCGCAGCCAAGTGATCGCGGCAAGTCATTCCGAGATCATCCTCAACGAGGCGGCGGACCGCGACATCGTCGTCGCCTTCGTCGGGCCGCCTCATCGCATCGACGATCGCGCAAAGTCGCAGGTCGCCAAGGCGCTCAAGACGCTCGGCTTCGAGCAGTATCTGCAAGCCGAGCAGGTGGGCTGGGTGCTCTACATCGAGGGCGCGACTGACCTCGCCATCCTACGCGCCTTCGCGGAGACACTCGAGCACCCGATCCGGCCCTTCCTCGAGCGCCCCTTCGTCCACTACGTGGCGAACCAGCCGGCACCCGCTCGAGACCACTTCTACGGCCTTCGAGAGGCCAAACCGGATCTCGTCGGCGTAGCGCTCTTCGATCGGCTCGACACGCTCCATCAAGACCCCAACCTCCGACAGCTCATGTGGCGGCGCCGTGAGATCGAGAGTTATCTCTGCACCCGCGAGGTGCTCCTCGCCTACGCGCGGCAGGTCGCCGAGACCCAGCATGGGGCGCTCTTCGCGAGCACCGCAGACGGCTTCATGGAGGCGGCCATCGAGGAGGTCACCGCCGCGCTCAAGACGCTGGGGAAGCCCGACCCGTTCGGCGGTGAGATCAAGGCGAGCGACGAGTTCCTCGACCCGGTCTTCCGAAGCTTCTTCTCGAAACTGGGCCTGCCCGAGGCGACGATGCGCAAGACCGACTACCACACGCTGGCCCCGCTGCTCGCCAAGGACGCCGTGGCTCCGGAGATCGGCGAGAAGCTCGACGCGATCCTCGAAGTCGCACAGGTCGCGCGGCCCAGGGGGACTTGAAGGGTCGCGTCGCGCCGCCCCCTGTTCACTCTTCTTCGGCCGCGGCGCGGCGCTTCTCGAGCGGCGCGTCCTCGAGCTCCGCGACCTGCTCGACGTAGCGACCGTCGGAGAAGACCCAGCCGTAGCGCACGTCGCGTCGGCTCGCGTCCGGACGCCACGTGTCGGGGTGCGTGATGCGCGCCGTGTCGATCGAGACGAGCCGGTCCGCCTCGTGGACGTCGCCGACGCGCACGTCGGTGCGGAAGCCCTGCGCCTCGAGCAGGCGCTCCGCGAAGCGCCTCCAGCGCGGGGTCAGCGTCCGCTCGAGCTGCTCGAGCGCGCGGCGCTCCTCGGTCTTGCCCCACGCGACGCTCGCCTCGTGCTCCGCCCTGTGCTTGCGCGCGCGCGTCAGCGCGCCGACGGCCGCGCCGAGCGCGGTGAGCGAGACGCACACCCAGAGCGCCGCGTCCGGGAGGTAGTCGAGCAGGACCGCGACCACCCCCGAGCCGCCGATCGCGAAGAGCACGCCCGCGGGCTCGTAGCGCATGGACAGCTTCGTCGTGTCGGCGGCGAGCGCGTCCTTCGCGCTCCAGAGGCGCTCCGCCGTCTCGAGCGTCGCCTTCGCGATCCCGACCTCGACGACCTTCGCCTCGAGGTGCGTGCTCTCGGGCGCGATCTCGGTGCCCGGCGTGCGCACGTCGCCGGGCTCGAGCCGCCGCCACACGACGATCTTGCGCGTGACGAGCGGGCCGTCCTTCGTCCCGTCGAGCCGCACGGGTTCGTCCATCGCGGTCGAGGGTCGCTCGCCCTTCACGGCGTCCGCAACGTTTCGAAGAGCAGGTGGAGCATGCGGTAGGTGAGGCCCCACACGATCCCGCTCTCGAGCTCGAAGGCGGGGAAGCGGTGCGGCATCCCCTTCCACTCGAGGTGGTAGGTCGCGTCTCGCGCGCCGCTCATCAGCGGCGCGAGCGCGGCCCACTCGAGCGCGGCGACCTCCGCGTTGGGGACGAGGACGGGGCGCTCGCGCACGACCCACACGAGCGGGCGCACGACGAGCCCGGTCGTGTGCGTGGGCACGTCCTCGAGCGGGCCGAGCAGCTCGCCGCGCGCGCGCAGATCGAGGCCGATCTCTTCGAGGGTCTCGCGCCGCGCCGTCTCGACGAGGCTCGCGTCGGACGGCTCGCGGCGCCCGCCGGGGAACGCCATGTGGCCGGACCACGGATCGCCGGCGCGCTCGGCGCGCTTGATGAAGAGGATCGCGGGATCCTCGGCCGCGTGCAGGATCGCCGCGACGGCCGCGCTCGGCGCGGGCTCCGCCGAGGCGTCGCGCGCCGCGAGCCGCGCGGCGAGCGCGGCCGGATCGAAGCGGCGGAGGGTCACGCGGGCGACGCGCTCCCGCGCGCGCGGCGGGCGTGCCGCGTGGTGACGTCCTCGACGAGCGCGGCCGGCAGGCGCCCCCCCCGCGAGAACGCGCGCATGTGGAGGATGGGCTCGCCGCCGAGGTCCGCGGCGGTGCGCCCGTCGATGCGCTCGACGTAGAGGCGCGGGCGGTACGGCGCGAGGTCGTCGTCCGCCACCGCGGCGGTGCGCGCGACGTGGAGGAGCGCGTCGAGCGAGTTCATCTTCATGAACGGGCACGTCGCGCAGCCGCCCGCGGTCGAGCAGCCCTCGCCGCCGAGCGCGCCAGGCACCACGCCGAGCTCGTGCTCGGGCGCCGCCGCGATCGCCTCGGCGGCGACGGGGAACACGATCTGCGCCTCGACGCCGCTGCCCGGGTGCGCGGAGAGGATCTTGCGCACCCCGTTGACGATCGACGTGATCATCCCGGCCTCGGTCCCGAGCACGAACGGGAGGCGGCGCGCCTCCCCCGCCGCGACCGCCGCCGCGACCTTGCGCTCGATGAACGCGAGGATGTTGCTGGTCGAGCCGGCCACGCCCGCGTCGGCCGCCTGCTGCCGCTCGAGCGCGACGTGGAACATCTCGCCGGGCACCTCGAGGTGCGCCGCGACGAAGGCGTCGGGGTACTCGTCGCGCACGCGCCGCGCGACCTCCTCACCGAACATGTGATGCACGATGCACGTGCCCTGGCGGAAGTAGTGGAAGCGCTCGAGCACGCCGCGCAGCGAGGCGCGGTCGTGCGCGGGGTGGAGCGCGCGGATCGCCTCGTCGCGCTGTCCTGCCAGCGTCGCGAACAGCTCGCGCAGGTTCGCGCCCATGTACGTGTCGGGCCCGAAGAAGACGTGCGCGCCCTCGATCTGCGCGAACGCGGACAAGACGGTCGCGACGACGTTGCTCGAGGTGCAGGTGATCGTCGGGACGCGCGCGTGCGCGCGGGCCTTCGTGTGGAGGCTCGTGTTGATGTAGACGACGTGCAGGGCGCGCTCCGTGCGCGCGGCCTCGTCGAGGTACGCATCGTACTCGGGGGTGTCGGCGCTCTCGGCGAGCGAGCAGCCGATCGGCGCGGCCGCGACGCGATAGAGCGGGACGCGGTGGTGGCCGGCCGCGTCGAGCATCGCGCGGGCGTTCTCGCTCATGAAGTCCACGCCGAGCACGACGATGTGCGCGCAGCCCGCCTCGACCATCTCGACCGCGGCGTCGGCCATCTTCAGCGAGTCGGAGATGTGGACGTGCGGCCAGGTGCACGCGCTGAGCACGCCCTGGAGCTCGGGATCCATGTAGAAGTGCGCGACGACGCCGATCTTCTTGGCCGACAGGAGCGCGTCGAGCTCTCGCACGACCGCCGGGTCTGGCCTGAGGAACTCCGCCTGCGCCTCGGCGAAGCTCCCCTCGGGGAGGAACGCGTCCTCGGTGATCACGAGCGACGGGAAGGGCTCTCGCATGGACGGACTCTAGAGCACGAGACGCCGCGCCGACACCCGGCGTGCGCCGCGCGCCCATGCGCGTATCTGGTCCGCGTCGCGGCGAGGTGCTAAGGCCGGCCGCAACGTCTTCATCGACGCGCGGGGGGTGCCCGCGCCAGGAGAGTACGATCATGCAGAGGCACTTCCGAATCGCCCTCGCGCTCGCGCTCGCGCTCGCGGGCGCCGCGACCTCCCCGGACCTCGCGAGCGCGCAGGCGGCGCCCGACACCGCCGCGCAGCACCAGGATCGCGTCGCGGCCCGCAACCCCGAGGACGACCTGCGCCTGCAGCTCACGGCGGGCGCCGCGCTCGCGTACGGCAACGCGCGCAACTTCGCCGTCAACCTCGGCGGCAACTTCAACGTGCGCCGCGACCAGCACGCGTTCCTCGCGGAGGTCGGCTGGATCTTCGGCATGACCGCGGTCCGCGACGACCCGGCGATGATGATGTACGACTTCGGCGACTTCGCCGAGACGACGAACAACTTCACCGGCCGGCTGCGCTACGACTTCTTCGTCGACGACGACAACGCGCTCTTCGGCGTCTTCCGCGCGCGGCGCGACCCGTTCGCCAACCTCGAGCCGCGGGTCCAGGCCCAGGTCGGTTACTTGCGCAACCTCCTGCGCGAGGACAAGCACCGGTTCTGGGTCGAGATCGGTGTCGACTACTCGTACGACCGCTTCTCCGACGGCCTGCTCGAGGTCGGCGGCGGCGTCCAGTCGACCGACCGCTCGCTCTTCGCGGCGCGCGGCTTCATCGGCTACACGAACGAGATCAACTCCGCGCTCACCTACACGACGGGCCTCGAGGTCCTCTGGGTCGTGCTGCGCGCGCCCGCCGCCGTGGACCCGGGGCACTTCCGCTTCGAGTGGGTGAACCGCTTCCGCTCCCAGATCGAGGACTGGCTCCAGGTCTCGCTCGACATCACCGGCCGCTTCGACAGCCAGCCGCCCGGCCAGGCCTCGCCGTGGGACGAGCAGGGCGGCCAGCCGACGCAGATGTTCGACCTGATCACGACGCTCAACCTCGTGGGCAACTTCGACCTCGACGGGACGCCGGCCGCCGAAGAGGAGCCCGCGTGCCCCGAGCCGACGCCGTGCCCCGAGTGCGCCGAGCCGACGCCGTGCCCCGAGTGCGCCGAGCCGGCGCCCGAGCCGGAGCCCGAGCCGGAGGCGGAGGCGGAGCCGGTCGCCGAGGACGGCGAGTAGTCGACGATCGCCGACGCGCTCGAGGACTGTCCCTCCGCGGTGGCCTCGCCGCGGCGGAGCATGGGTGAGAAGCACCCCTCTCAGCGCCGCAGGACGCTCGCGTAGTCGTCGCCGCTGCCCTCCTCGCTCCGGTCGGTGGCGGGCGGCGGCGCCGGCGAGAGCGCGCCGAGCTCGGCGTAGAGCGCGTCGTCGAGGGCGAGCTCCGCGGCCGCGAGCGCGGGCGCGAGCTGCTCGACGCTGCGGCCGCCGATCAGCGGCGCGGTCACCGCGGGGTGCCGCGCGACCCACGCCACGGCGAGCGTGACCGGGTGGATCCCGCGGGCGTCCGCGAGCGCCGTGAAGCGCTCCGCGACCTCGAGCGTCCACGCCGCGCCGTAGCGCTTCACGTACATCGGGTCGTCGACGAGCCGCCCGGCCGCCGGCCGCCGCGCGGCGCCGTAGCGCCCGCTCAGGAGCCCGCCGCCGAGCGGGCTGTACGGCAGGACGGCGAGCCCCTTCGCGCGCGCCATCGGCAGCACCTCGATCTCGGCCGTGCGCTTCACGAGGTTGTACATCGGCTGGATCGCCGCGATCGGCGCCCAGCCGTGGCGCGCCTCGATGCCGAGCGCCTCGACCGTCTGCCACGCCGCGAAGTTGCTCACCGCGGGGTAGATCACCTTGCCCGCGCGCACGAGCCGCTCGACGCCGCGCAGCGACTCCTCGAGCGGCGTGTGCTCGTCGAAGCGGTGCAGGAACAGCACGTCGACGCGGTCCGTGCCGAGCCGCGAGAGGCTCGCCTCGACCGCGCGCTCGAGGTGGTAGCGCGAGGCGCCGCGATCGTTGGGGCCGTCGCCCGTCGGGAAGTACGCCTTGGTCGTCAAGACGACTTGGTCGCGATGCGGCCGGACGAGCGCGCCGAGCAGGCGCTCGCTCTCGCCCTTGGCGTAGACGTCCGCGCAGTCGAACAGGTTGATCCCGGCGTCGCGCGCGCGGGCATACATCGCCGCGCTCGCCTCGGCGTCCGCCTCGCGGCCGAACGCCATCGTGCCGAGCCCGAGCCGCGAGACGCGCACGCCCGTCGTGCCGAAGGGGACGTAGTCCATCGCCCGGGGATCTCGCACGGCGCGGCCGCGCCGCCAACCCCGCCGCGTGCTACGAGACGTGGCGTGATCCGGCTTCGCCACGAGACGCCGCGCGAGTGGGTCGCGCTCGTCGAGCGCGAGCTCGTCGCGTTCCTGCAAGACCACGCCGCCAACGAGCAGCGCGTCTCGCGCGCCGCGCTCACCCTCGCGATCCAGCACCCCGAGCGCGAGACGCTGGTGCGCGAGCTCGTCGACGTCTCGATCGAGGAGCTCGAGCACTTCAGGCAGGTGCTCGGGCTGCTCGAGGCGCGGGGCGCGGGGCTGGGCCGCGATCACCCCGACCCGTACATGCGCACGCTGATGAAGCAGATCGCGACGCCGGATCGCGAGGAGTGGCTGCTGCGGCGCCTCGTGCTGTTCGCGATCGTCGAGCGCCGCGGCTACGAGCGCTTCGCGCTGCTCGGCGAGCACCTCGCGGACGCGCAGCTCGCGGCGCACTACCGCGAGCTCGCGCGCTCGGAGGCGCGCCACCAGGCGCTCTACCTGCGGCTCGCGCGGCAGTACTTCGACGGCGCGCGCGTCGAGCCCCTGCTCGACCGCTACCTCGACCTCGAGGCCGAGGCGATGCGCGCGCAGCCGCTCGCGCCCGCGCTCCACTGAGGTGCCGGCGATGCGACCGCTCGCGGTGGCGTTCGCGCCGCACCCCGACGACGAGAGCTACGCGATGGCGGGGACGCTCGCGGAGCTCGCGCGGCGAGGCTGGCGCACGCGCGTCGCGTGCCTCACGCGCGGCGAGGCGGGCGCGAGCCACCTCGGCCCATGCACGCCCGCCGAGCTCGCGCGGCGGCGCGAGGCCGAGCTCGCCGCGTCGTGCGCGGCGCTCGGGGCCGAGCCCGTCGTGCTCGGGCTGCCCGACGGCGGGCTCGCCGGCGTCACCCACGATCTGTCGCCGCACGCCGAGGGCGCCCGGCTCGTCCTGACGCTCGGGGACGACGGCGCCTACGGGCACCCCGACCACCTCGCGACGACGCGCATGGTGCGCGCCATGCGCGGCCCGTGGACGCTCTGGCTCGCGGTGTTCCCGCGCGGGCTCTTCGCGCCCGTCCACCGCGCGCTGTCGCGCCACGTCCGGCTCGAGCGCGAGGTCGAGACGCTCGGCGTCGAGCGGAGCGCCGCGAGCGTGGTGATCGACGTGCGCGCGCACCGCGAGGCCAAGCTCGCGTCGATCGCCGCGCACCGGAGCCAGCGCCGGACCGACGACGTGCGCAGCTTCCTCGCGCCGGGCTTCGTCGATGGCCTCCTCGACGAGGAGTGGTGGGCGCACGCCGGCGGGCCCGCCCTCGAGCTCGGGCCATGAGGGTGCTGCACGTCACGCGGGACCTCCCGCCGCGCGTCAACGGCGGGATCTCGGTCGCCGTCGGCGCGGTGGTCGGCGCGCAGCTCGCGGCCGGGCTCGAGGTCCTCGTGCTCTCGTTCGACGCGTGGCGCCCGCGCGGCGGGCCGCGCGCCGCGCCGCTGCCCGAGACGGCGGGCGTCGCCCGGGCGCGCGCCCCCGAGGACCTGCCGGCCGCGCTCGCGCGCGCGCGCGCTTTCTTGCCCGACGTCGTCCACGTCCACGACGCGGCGCTCGCGGCGATGGTCTGCGAGCTCACGGCGCCGCGCGTCCTGACGCTCCACGTCGATCACGAGGCGCAGCGTCGCTTGCGCAACGCGGACGCGCCGAGCCGCGGCGAGCTCGCCCAGCGCGCGGCCATGGAGGCCGCCGCCGCGGTGATCGTGCCCTCTGCCGCGACGGGGCGCGACGGCGCGCACGTCGTCCCGTTCGGCGTCGAGCTCCCCGCCGAGCGCGCGCACGGGGACGACCTGCTCTACGTCGGCCGCTTCGCCGACGTGAAGGGCACCGCCGAGCTGTTCGAGGCCGCGCGCCGGATCGACGCGCCGATCGTCGTCGCCGGCGGGCTCCCCGACAGCCCGCGCGCGGAGCGCCGCTGGCGCGCGCGCGCGCCCGCGAACGTGCGCTTCGACGGCTGGCTCGACCGTGACGCCCTCGCCGCCCGCTACCGGCGCGCCGCGGTGCTGATCGCGCCGAGCTGGACGGAGACGTTCGGGCTCGCCGTCGCCGAGGCGATGAGCTTCGGCGTCCCCGTCGTCGCCGCGGCGGCGGGCGCGCTCGTCGAGCGCGTCGAGCACGAGAGGAGCGGTCTGCTCGTCTCGCCGCGCGATCCGATCGCGCTCGCCGCCGCGGTCGAGCGCCTGCGCGCCGACCCCGCCCTGCGCGCGCAGCTCACGCGCGCGGCGCGCTGCCGCCGCCAACGCTGGAGCTGGGCCGCGCACGAGGCCGCGACCCGCGCCGTCTACCACGCCGCGCTCGCGCGCCGCGCGCCGCGCCCGCCTCGATGAGCGGGCTCGACGAGCGCTCGTGCGCTCATGTATCCATGACGTGTTCGACGCACGGCCCATGAGGTATCGACGACCGCTGCTGTGCCTGGTGCTCGCCGCGTGCGGGCCCGCGCAGACCGCGGAGCCCGCGCAGACCGAGCGCGAGCCCGCGTCGAGACCGCCCGCCCGCGACGAGGCCACGTCCGCGCCGCCGGGGGCGCCTCCACGGCCGGATGCCGCGCCGCCCGATGGGCTCTACGCCGCCGCGCTGCAGCCCCAGGCGACGAGCGACGCTCTCCGCGTCGTGAACGGCTCCCACGATCGCGCGTACGCGGTGGTCGGCGAGCGCCTCGAGCCCCCCGTGCAGCCCGTGGGCGCCGCGAACGACGAGAACACCACCTACGAGCTCGTGGCCGCGCTCGCGGCCGGCGCGTGCAGCTCGGTCGTCCTCGTGATCGGCGGGCTGGTGCGCGCGCCGTCCTCGAGCATCGGCGATCCCACCGGCTGCGAAGCGCACTTCTCGCTCGACGCCGCCGACGCCGACCGCGCCGCGACGCTCTTCGGCGTCGCGCGCGTCGACCGCGTCGAGCTCGGCCGGGACCTCCGCGGGACCCTCTCGATGTCGCAGACGTCGTTCCTCCCGAGCGAGCGGGTCGTCGCACAGCTCGTGATCGAGAACCCCGAGGCCGGCGCCCCGGTGCAGGTCCACGTGATCGAGGATCCGCGCCTGCAGTGGAACGTCCGGCTCACGGGCACGCGCGACGACCGCGCGCGGGTGCCGGAGCGCACCGACCTGCCCATCGGGCTCAGCGTGTTCGGGGGTACCGCGTGGCGAACCCTCGACGCGGGCCGCGCCGTGACCCAGCCCATCTGGATCGGTGCGCAGCTCGACCTCTCGACGCCCGGCCGATACCTGATCGGCGTCGCCGTCGACGTCGAGCTCGCCCCCGCCGGGATCGGCCCCGACCAGGACGAGGCGCGCTTTCGCCGCTGGACGCAGACGTTCCACGGGAGCGTGAGCTTCGAGGTCCTGTGAGCCGCCCGACGCATCGACGGTCTCTGATCAGACTCGCGGCTCGCTCAGGCCGCAGCGATCAGCAGCTGCGCGACCGCCAGGCAGTGCCTGCACCATCTCGAAGGCGCGCAGCGGATCGGATCCGCAGAGCTTCAGGATGCGCTCGGCCTCGCTCGCTCGATCCATCATGGGGATGCGGTCGTCCGACCTCGCGAAGACGTACCCCGAAGCGGCCGGGGACACAACCGGCCCGAGGTCGTCGCGCTCGCGCGGCGCGCGCGGCGAGAGACCGCGGCCGCGTCAGGCAGATGCGCTACGTCGCCCGCTCGGCCACGAGAGGTCGTGGAGGGAGCGTGCGTGCATGCGGGGTTCGACCAAAGTAGCTGCGCGCCGGCAACGACCGTGGTATCCATCGTCGCGCCGACGCCATCGAGACGTTCGATGAACGGTAGAGGGGGGCTCACATGAGGAAGCGCTGGCTCGGTTTGATCGCGTGCGCCATCGCCGCCTGTGGCGGAGACACACGCAGCGGTGACGCGGGACCTACCGGCGTAGATGCCGGCGAGGCGACAACGGATGGCGGTGTCACCTCGGCCGACGCGTCGATCGGGAGCGACGCCGGACCCAGCCCATCGCCTCGACGGGTACCGGACGTCCCGCTGATGAACGTGGGGAACGCACGATGGGACGTCATCTCCTTCGTCGCGCTCAACATCGCCGTCGACGGGACGCTGACGGAAGTGTTCGTCGTGGTCCGGAACGACGGCCCGGTGGATCACCTGTGCAGCCCGAGCGCCGAGATGGCCGTGATGGGTGAGGGCGACAGGAACCTCGGCACGTTCTATCTCTCGTTCGACGGGCAGGTGCAAGATGTCTTGGGGATCGCGCTCACCTGCATCCCTCCCGGCCAGATCGGGATCGGGTACGGCAACACGAGCGGCGCGGTCGCGGTCGGCTCGGCCACCGAGATCCGCTACGTGTTCAATGGCGACGCGTACAGCAGCGCGCGGCCATGGGCGGACGTGCGCAACGAAGGCAGCGCGGTCGTCGACCCGTTCGGCGGCGGGTCGTTCTGGGCGCTGCGAGGTGCGCTCCGGCACGTCTCGGGCAACGCGATCCGCAACCCCGAGGTGACGGTGTTGCCGATGGTCGACGGCCTCCCGATCGCGAGGCTGCAGAGCATCGAGCTCGTGACCGTGCGGCCGGGGGACTCGCTCGCCTACACCACGACCTCGACCGAGACGCGGTTCGTCGAGTACCTCGCCGCCATCGACTACCGGGCTCCTCCCTCGGTCGTGCTCGACACGCCCGAGCTCCGCGCCGCCGTGGCGTCGCGCGACCGGCGCGCCGCCATCCGCGACGCGAACGCGGCGCGCCGGGGGACGCGCCTGTGAGCGAGGCGCTGATGCTCGCCGCGGGGGGGCTCATGGTCGTCGGGCTCGTCGTCGCGGGGGTCGGCGCGTCCGTGGCATGGCGGAGCTTCGCGAAGGCCCGCGACGTCGGCCGGCACGTCCCTCGCGCGCCCGTCACACCGCTCGCGGCGGCGCGGCCAGGCGAGCGCATCCACGCCCTGGGTGAGGTCACGAGCCAGGACGTCCTGTCGAGCCCGACCGGCGCACCACCGGCCGCGTACTTCGCCGTCGACCTCGACCGCATCGCCGTCGGCAACCCCTCGCTGCGTCGATTCCGCGTGGGGACCGAGCTCTGGATGCGCGACGCCTCGGGAGCCACGAGCCTCGTGCAGATGGAGCACGCCGAGGTGCTCGACCGCGCCGCCGTCGAGTGGGTCTGGCTCCCCGTCGAGACGCCGCCCCGGCCGGTTCAGCCGTTCCTCGCCGCGCACCAGATCGTGATCCCGCGCCCGATCCGCGGGGTCGGCGTCGACGTCCGCTACCGCGAGCGCGCCCTCCGGCGCGGCGATCCGATGCGCGTGTCGGGGTTGGTCCTCGCGGTCGACCGCGACGAGAGCGGCGCGCCGCGCGTCGTGCTCGGCACGGATCGGCGAGTGCCACTCCACGTGAGCAACGCGACGGACGCGGACCTCGCGGCGCTCCAGGGCCGCCACCGCAGGTGGATCGCGTTCGGCGTCGCGCTCACCGCGCTCGGGCTCGTCATGACGGTGACCGGCATCGCCCTCGGCAGCGCGCTGTCGCGGTGAGGCGCGGGGCTCACCGCGCGGCGAAGATGCGCAGGAGGTAGCGCTCGCGATCGTCCTCGCGCGCGAAGAGCGCGACGGGGCCGGCGGCGCAGACCGCGCCGTGGCTCACGTGCCGGTCCGTCGCGAGCGCGGCGCCGCTCGACGTGTCGACGCGCGCCGCGTAGCCGAACGCGAGCCGCACGAGCTGCACGTCGACGCACCGCGCGCCGAGCGCGGGCGGGTGGATCACCGCGAGCGTGCGCCGCGCGGCGCCGTTCACGTAGCCGACGGCCGGGTGGTCGCGGCTCGGCGCGAGCGACAGCCCCACGCCGAGGGTGGCCAGGGGGCTCACGCCGCCCGGCGGCGCGAACGGACGCCACGCGGGCGGCGCGTCCGCACCGAGCGGGTCCCAGCGCGGCGTGATCGGCGTCCCGCGGCGGTTGTCGGCGAGGCGGTGCAGCTCCGCGTAGGTCGCCGGCTGCTCGGGCACGAGGCGCGCGCGGTAGTCGGCGATCTCGATCGCAGGGCCGAGCGGCGCGCGCCCCGCCGCGAGGCGATCCGCGTGGCGGAGCATGAACGCCGTCGAGACGCTGCGCGCGCCGGCCGCGGTCGGCACGACCCGCTCGAGCGCGTCGAACAGCGCGGGCGGCCGGCCCCGGTGCACGCGGTGGTACGCGGTCGCGGCGTCCGACTGCCACGCGCTCGAGCGCGAGCTCAGCTCGACGCGCGCGCGCAGGTTCGCGTCGCGCTCCGCGCACCAGGCGACGTGGCTCGCGACGGCGCCCGCGTTCGGCGCCCGGGCGAGGATCTCTCCGTCGGCGCCCTCGATCGTGGCGGCGGTGACGACGCACGTGCCGGAGGCGGCGGCGACGACCGCGACGCACTCCCCCGCCGCGGCGGGCACGTCGAACGCCGGCAGCGCGCACCGGTCGAGCTCGACGGACGCGCCCTCACCCTCGGGGGCGAGCCCGACCGCGGCGGCGGCGGCGCTCTCGCGGGCGAACGCGGCGCGCGCGAGCGCGTCGTCGATGGGGGCGACGCCCACGAACATCGTGGTGGCGAGGCTGACGGCGCAGCTCGCGAGCGGCGCGAGCACGAGCGCGCCCACCACACAGCCGATGCGCGGCCGGCGGCCGCGGAGCGAGGACGACGACGCCACGTCGAGCGCATCCTACGACGGGCCCGACCCGCGCGCGCAGAGGAACCGCTCGGCGAGGTGCGGGTCGCGCGCATCGCGCAGCGATCCGAGCCCGCGCCGAGGTATCGTTCGGCCCTGGCGATGCGCTCGCTCCCTCTCGCCTCCTCGCTCCTGACCGGCCTCGTCGCGCTGCTGCTCGTCGCGCTCGCGCCGAGCGCCGTGGGCGCGCAGACCGGCGGGAGCTTCGGCTCGTCCGACTTCGGCTCGAGCGGCTCCTCGGGAGGCGGCGGCGGGTGGAGCTCGAGCGACTGGGGGAGCTCGGGATCGAGCTCGAGCGAGTCGGGCGGCTCGAGCGCGCCCGCGCTGCCGCCCTCGGCCGCCACCTTCCAGGTCCCCCGCGCCTCGCTCGGCACCGCGGTGGTCGGCGAGATCGAGCGCGCGTCCGACGAGGAGTGGGCGGCGCGCAACGCCTCGGGCGACCGCAGCTTCTGGCTCTTCTGCGGCCTGTGCCCGCTCTCGTTCCTCGGGCTGTTCGGCGTCGCCTGGGCGACGGGGACGACGGAGGCCGACCGGCGCGCGCGCGCGGTCGCGAGCCGGCGGCGGGGGCCGTGCGAGCTCCGCCGCGTGTCGATCGCGTTCGACTGGAGCGTGCGCGCGCGCCTACAGGCCGCGCTCGATCGCATGGCCAACGAGCTGCCACTCGAGGGCGCCGCGGGGCGGCGCGCCGCGCTCGGCGTCGTCGCCCGCGAGCTCGACGCCGCGCTCGACGGCGCGCGCTACGCGGCGTTCCAGTCCCTCCGCCTCGAGCGCGCGACGCTGGAGGACGCCTTCCGCCGCGCCGCGCTCGACCTGCGCGCGCGCTACACGCAGGAGACGGCGGGCGCGCGCGCGCACGGCCCGGCGCCGGAGCTCGCGGCGCGCCGCGAGGCCGGCGAGGGGCTCGTCGTCGTCAGCGTGCTCTGCGCGGCGGGCGGCCACTTCATGGACTTCCCGACCACGCTCGACCGCGCCGCGCTCGCGAACGCGGTCGCGACGCTCGCAGACGCCGACCCGCCGACGCTCTTCGCGCTCGAGGTGATCTGGTCGCCCTCGGTCGAGCAGGACCGCATGAGCTCGCTCGAGCTCGAGGCGCGCTACCCCGAGCTCTTGCCGCTCGACGACGTGCCGCGCCTGGGCCGCGTGGCCTGCGACTACTGCCGCGCCCCCTACCCCGCCGAGCTCGCGCGCTGCCCCGCGTGCGGCGCGCCACGCGCGTGAGCGCCGATCGCGTGCGACCCGCGGGCACGGGCGCGGTCCTGGTGCTATGCGGCGGCCCATGATCCCGCGCTACACCCCCGCCGAGGTCGGGGCGCTGTGGAGCCCGGCGGCGCGCTACCGCACGTGGCTCGAGGTGGAGCTCGCCGCGTGCGAGGCGATGGAGGCGACCGGCGCGGTGCCCGCGGGCACCGCCGCGTCGATCCGCCCGATCGCCGACCGGCTCGATCCGGACCGCATCGACGCGATCGAGCGCGAGACGCGCCACGACGTCATCGCGTTCCTCACCCACGTCGAGGAGCTCGCGGGCCCGCCCGCGCGCTGGCTGCACCTCGGGATGACCAGCTCGGACGTGCTCGACACGGGGCTCGCGATCTCGCTCCGTGGCGCCGCCGACGCGATCCTCGCGCGCGCCGACGCGCTGCTCGCCGCGTTCCGGGCGCGCATCGAGGAGCACCGCCACACCCCGATGATCGGGCGCTCGCACGGGATCCACGCCGAGCCGATCACGTTCGGGGTCGCGCTCGCGGGGCACTTCGCGGAGATCGCGCGGGCGCGTCGCCGCGTGGCGAGCGCGCGCCACGAGATCGCGGTCGGCAAGATCGCGGGCGCGGTCGGGACCTACGCGCACCTCGACCCGGCCGTCGAGGCGGCCGCGCTCGCGAAGCTCGGGCTGCGCCCCGAGACGGTGGCGACGCAGATCGTCCCGCGCGACCGGCACGCCGCGTTCGTCACCGCGTGCGCGTCGGTCGCCGGCGCGATCGAGCGCTTCGCGACGAACGTGCGGCACTGGCAGCGCACCGAGGTGCTGGAAGCCGAGGAGGCGTTCGCGAAGGGCCAGAAGGGCTCGAGCGCGATGCCGCACAAGCGCAACCCGATCCTGAGCGAGAACCTCTGCGGGCTCGCCCGCGTGGTGCGCGCGCAGGTCGTGCCGGCGCTCGAGAACGTGGCGCTCTGGCACGAGCGCGACATCAGCCACTCGTCGGTCGAGCGGATGATGATGCCCGACGTGACGGCGACGACCGCGTTCATGCTCGAGCGCTGCCGCACCCTGATCGAGGGGCTCGTCGTCTACCCGCAGAACCTGGGCCACAACCTCGCGCGCGCGCGCGGCCTCTGGGCGAGCGAGGGCGTGCTGCTCGCGCTGGTCCGCGCCGGCAAGCCGCGGCAAGAGGCGTACGTCTGGGTGCAGCGCAACGCGATGCGCGCGTTCCACGGCGAGGGAGACTTCCTCGAGCTGCTCCTCGCGGACACGGAGATCCGCGCGCTCGTCGGCGAGGACGCGATCCGCGCCGAGCTCGACCTCGACCGCGCGCTCGCCAAGTGCGGCGCCATCATCGACCGCGCGCTGGGAGAGACGCCGTGAGCGTGGAGCTCGCCACCCTGCGCGAGGGCCTCGCGTACACGCTCGATCGCACCGACCTGCCGCTCGGGCGCAAGGTCGAAGGCAAGGTCCGCGACAGCTACCTCCCCGGCGACGGAACGCGCGTGCTCGTCACGACCGACCGCATCAGCGCGTTCGACCGCGTGCTCGGCACGCTGCCGTTCAAGGGCCAGGTGCTCAACCAGCTCAGCGCGTGGTGGTTCGAGACGACGCGCGAGGTCGCGCCCAACCACCTGATCGACGTGCCGGACCCGTGCGTGACGCGCGCCCGCGAGTGCACGCCGCTCCCCGTCGAGTGGGTGATGCGCGCGTACGTCACCGGCGTGACGTCGACGAGCATCTGGGCGCACTACGCCAAGGGCGCGCGCGAGTTCTGCGGCCACCGCCTGCCCGACGGAATGAAGAAGAACGAGCCGCTGCCCGAGGCGATCCTCACGCCGAGCACGAAGGCGCACGAGGGCGCGCACGACGAGAGCGTGAGCCGCGAGACGCTCCTCGAGCGCGGGGTGATCGACGAGGCGACCTTCGAGGCGGCGAGCGCGATCGCGCACGCGCTCTTCGCGAAGGGGCGCGCGGTCTGCGCGTCGCGCGGCCTGATCCTCGTCGACACCAAGTACGAGCTCGGCCGCGCCGCGGACGGCTCCATCGTCGTCATCGACGAGATCCACACGCCGGACAGCTCGCGCTACTGGCTCGCCGACAGCTACGAGGGGCGCCTGTCGCGCGGCGAGGAGCCCGAGAGCTTCGACAAGGAGTACGTCCGGCGCTGGCTCGCCGCGACCGGCTTCACCGGCGACGGCCCGATCCCCCCGATCCCGGACGACGTCCGCGTCGAGGCGTCGCGCCGCTACATCGAGGCATGCGACGCCATCCGCGGCGTCGCGTTCGAGCCCAACCTCGAGCCCCCGCTCGCGCGCATCGCGCACAACCTCGGAGTCGCAGCATGAAGGCCCAGATCCACGTCACGCTCAAGCGCGAGGTCCTCGATCCCCAGGGCGACGCGGTCCGCCGCGCGCTCGGCACGCTCGGGCTCGGCGAGGTGAAGGACGTCCGCGTCGGCAAGCTCATCGAGATCGAGCTCGCGACGGACGACCGCGCCGAGGCCGAGGCGCAGCTCACGCGCATGTGCGAGAAGCTCCTCGCCAACCCGGTGATGGAAGACTTCCGCGTCGAGCTGCCGTGAGCGGGCCGGCGTGGTCTTGAACCCGGAGGCACCTCCGGGATAGATCGGCGATCCACCGCATCGCCGAAGGAGAGACCATGCTGAACCTCGCCACGCTCTTGCGCGAGAGCGCGAAGAAGAACCCGCAGAAGCCCGCGCTCGTCCTCGGGGACGTGAAGATCTCCTACGGCGAGCTCGACGCCTTCAGCGCGCGCTTCGGCGGCGGCCTCGCGAAGCTCGGCGTCGCGCCGGGCAAGCACGTCGCCTTGCTCCTGCCCAACGTCCCGCACTTCACGATCGCCTACTACGGCGCGCAGTACGCGGGGGCGGCGGTGGTGCCCCTGAACGTGCTGCTGACCGCGGACGAGATCGCCTACCACCTCGAGGACTCGGACGCGGTCGCCCTCGTCGCGTGGGAGGGCTTCCTCGAGCAGGCGCACGCCGCGTTCCTGCGCGTCGACTCGTGCAAGCACCTCATCGTCGCCAAGGCGGATCGCGCCGACCTCGGCGCGCCCGAGGGCGCCGTGAACATGACCGCCCTCATCGGCGGCTCGGCGCCGATCACCGACCTGACGAACCGCATGCCGGACGACACCGCGGTCATCCTCTACACGTCGGGCACGACGGGCAAGGCGAAGGGCGCGGAGCTCACGCAGTTCAACATGTTCTTCAACGCGCTCTACGCGCAGCGCTTCCTGCTGCACATGACCGAGGCGACGACGGCGCTCGCGACGCTGCCGCTCTTCCACTCGTTCGGGCAGACGTGCATCCAGAACGCCGTCTTGTCGGCGGGCGGCACCATCGTCTTGCTCCCGCGCTTCGATCCGAAGACCGCGCTCGACCTGATGCAGGCGCACCGCGTGAACCTCTTCGCCGGCGTGCCCACGATGTACTTCGCGCTGCTCCACTACCCCGAGGCGAGCGCCTACGATCTCGGCCTCGAGATCTGCATCAGCGGCGGCTCGGCGATGCCCGTCGAGGTGATGAGCGCCTTCGACGCGAAGTACGGTGTGAACATCCTCGAGGGCTACGGCCTGAGCGAGACCTCGCCGATCGCCTCCTTCAACGTCCTCGACCGCCCGAAGAAGGCGGGCTCGATCGGCCTGCCCATCTGGGGCGTCGAGTTCGAGCTGGTCGACGCCGACGACAAGCCCGTGACGAAGGCCGGTGAGCCCGGCGAGATCTGCATCAAGGGCCACAACGTGATGAAGGGCTACTACAAGAAGCCCGAGGCCAACGAGGAGGCCTTCAAGGGCGGCTGGTTCCACACCGGCGACGTCGCGACGCGCGACGAGGACGGCTACTACTTCATCGTCGACCGCAAGAAGGACATGATCATCCGCGGCGGCTTCAACGTGTACCCGCGCGAGATCGAGGAGGTGCTCTACGGGCACCCGGCGATCGCCGAGGCCGCCGTGATCGGCGTCCCGCACGAGAGCCACGGCGAGGAGGTCAAGGCGGTCGTCGCCTTCAAGGCGGGCAAGAGCGCGAGCGCCGACGAGATCGTGTCGTACTGCAAGGAGAAGCTCGCCGCGTACAAGTATCCGCGGGTGGTCGAGGTGATGGAGGCGCTGCCCAAGGGGCCGACCGGCAAGATCCTCAAGCGCGAGCTCAAGTAGCCCGCGCGCGGGTGACGCCGCGGACCCCGAAGGCGTCACCCGCGAGGCGACACCGTGCGCGCGCGGCCGAGCGGATCGGGGCCGGCACGGGGCCTGCTGTCTGCGTACGGCGTGCGCGCTCGCCTCGCGACGGTGCTGCTCCTCGCGCTCGCCCCCGGCTGCGTGGGCGAGCTCTCCCTCGACGTGCCGGGGCGACCCACCGACGCCGGCGCGCGGCCGGGCCCGCCGAGCGTCTACCTCGACGGCGGCCCGCCGCCGGGCCCCAGCGACGCCGGCGGTTTGCCCCCGGTGGGCCACGACGCCGCGCCGCCGCCGACGCGCGACGAGTGCGGCGACCTGCGCACGGTCTCCACCGTCCACTTCGGCACGCCGCAGCCCACGCACCTGCCGATGCGGCCGGGACAGATCTACGCCGTCGGCTCCTTCAACGGCTGCTCGGGGCTCGTGGTCGGCGACCGCTGGGTGCTGAGCGCCACGCACTGCAACCAGCGGCCGGGCACGCGCTTCTGCGTCGATCGCCAGGCGCGCAACCCGCAGATCTGCTTCACCGTCGCGAACGTCTACCGCGAGCCGTCGGGCAGCGACCTCACGCTGCTCCAGCTCTCCGAGAGCGTGACCGCGCGCTTCCCCGAGCTCGAGCCAGTGCTGCCGATCACCGACGACCTCGACGCGTCGTGGGTCGGGCGCATGACGGAGGCCGGCGGGTTCGGACAGCAGGAGAGCGGCGGCTTCAACGAGCGCGAGTTCACCGCCAACCCGATCTCGCAGCTCTCGCGCGACCGCGTCGTGGTCGACGGCCGCGGGCGCTCGGGCGTCTGCTACGGCGACAGCGGCGGCCCGATCATGGTCGTCGCGGACGACGGATCGATCCGCACCATCGGCGTCGTCTCCGACGGCGACGGCACGTGTACCTACGTCGCGACGTTCACGCGCGTCGACCTCTACCGCGCGTTCATCGAGCGACACATGGGCCCGATCGCGCCGCCCGGTCCGCCGCCGTGCGGTGACGTCACGCGCGAGGGCGCGTGCGTCGACGGCAGCGCGCGCTTCTGCGGCCCGGAGGATCACCTCGTCGTCGAGCGCTGCGCGGGGAGCTGCGGGTGGGACTTCGGCGCGAACGGCTTCCGGTGCCTCTCCGGGCCCGACCCGTGCGGCGGCCTCTCCCCGCGCGGCCAGTGCGACGGCGACACCGCGCGCTGGTGCGAGCGCGGCGCGCCGCGGGCGCGCGACTGCGGCGCGTGCCGGCAGCGCTGCGCGACGAGCGCCACCGTCGGCGCGACCTGCGAGTGAGCGCGGCTCGCGGGGACGATCCTCGTCGTCTCGTCATTCTCGTGGGGCGCTGCGAATGACGAAATGACGAGGATCGTCCCCTACCACCCACCGCCCTCTCGTGCGAGCCTCCACGCGTGACGGGCTATCGCGTCGCCGGCGAGGAGCCGGCCGATCCGCTCGCGATCGATCCCGCGCGCTGCCGGCAGCAGTCCTTCCGGCACCAGCTGCTCGTGCAAGTCGTCGCGGTCCTCCTGACCGCGGGGCTCTGGCTGCCGGGACTGCTCGTCTGGCTGTTCCTCGCGTCCAGGCGCGTCACGCGAGTCACCGAAGGATACCGCGCGCGCATCGGCGCCGGTCGGCTCGAGATCGGCAACGCGGTGTCCATGCAGAGCATCCCCTTGGACACGATCACCGGCGTGAGGGTCCACGACGGCTACGTCACCGTGACGGTTCGCGTCGGGCAGCCGGCACAGATCCGCGGAGTCGTGGATCCCGTCGCCGCGTCCCGCGCGATCCTCGACGCCCGCGACATGCACGTTCGCACCGTACGGGAGGAGATCCTGGACGCGGAGGACGAGCTCGAGGTCAGGTCGGCGCGGCGCGGGCGCGGCGCCCGTTGAGCGCGGCCCACCGCGGGGAGCGACCAGCGCTCACGCGCGGCGCAGCGGCTCGACCTCGTGGATCACGGACTCGACGCGGTCGAGCGAGTCGCCGCCGAGGTCGGGATCGAAGTGCCGCACGAGGCGCATGTTCGGGGTGAGGCGCCACGGCGAGCCCGGCCGGCCGACGAGCTTCATCACGAGCGCCGGGTCGAGCGGGGTGTCCTCGCGCAGGTGGAACGCGACGCGGCGGGGGCTCGCCTCGCAGCCGAGCACGCGCAGCTCGCGCAGCGCGGGGCGCAGCCGCATCGCGCGGACGAGCTGCGCGGCGACCTTCGGCGCGGGGCCGAAGCGATCCTCCATCTCCGCCGCGAGATCGGCGACCTCCTGCTCGTCGCGCGCCGCGCCGAAGCGCTTGTAGAACGAGAGGCGCAGCCCGACGTCCTCGATGTAGTCGGCGGGCAGGTACTGCTCGAGGTCGAGCGTGAGCTCGGGGTCGACCTCGTGCGCGACCGGCTCGCCGCGCAGCTCGGAGACCGCCTCCTGCAACATCTGCAGGAAGAGGTCGAAGCCGACCGCCGCGACCGTGCCGCTCTGCTCCGCGCCGAGCACGTCGCCCGCGCCGCGCAGCTCCATGTCGAGCGAGGCGACGCGGAAGCCCGCGCCGAGGTGGCTGAAGCGCTCGAGCGCCTCGATGCGCGCGCGCGCCTCGTCCGTCATCGCGGTCGGCGGCGGCGTCAGGAGGTAACAGTACGCGCGCTCCTTGCTGCGCCCGACGCGCCCGCGGAGCTGGTAGAGCTGCGCGAGCCCGAAGCGGTCGGCGCGGTCGATCAGGATCGTGTTCGCGCGCGGGATGTCGAGCCCGCTCTCGACGATCGCGGTCGAGCAGAGCACGTCGTAGTGGCCGTCGACGAAGTCCGTCATCGTGCGCTCGAGCGTGGCCTCGGCGAGCTGCCCGTGCGCGACGGCGATCCGCGCCGACGGCACGAGCTCGCGCAGCCGCTGCGCGCGCTCGTAGAGCCCCTCGATGCGGTTGTAGACGAAGAACACCTGGCCGCCGCGCGACAGCTCGCGCCCGATCGCCTCCTGGATGACGTGGTCGTCCCAGCGCGTGACGAACGTGCGCACCGGACGCCGGTCCGCCGGCGCGGTCGTGATGAGCGAGAGATCCCGCAGCCCGCCGACCGCGAGCTGGAGCGTGCGCGGGATCGGCGTCGCGGTGAGCGTCAAGACGTCGACCTCGCTGCGCAGCTTCTTGATGCGCTCCTTGTGCGCGACCCCGAAGCGCTGCTCCTCGTCGACGACGAGCAGGCCGAGGTCCTTGAAGTGCACGTCCTTGCTGAGCAGGCGGTGGGTGCCGACGAGCACGTCGACCTCGCCCGCCTTGGTGGCCATCAGCACGCGCGCCTGCTCGTCCTTGTCGACGAAGCGGGAGAGCACCTCGACGCGCAGCGGGTAGTCCGCGAGCCGGCTCGCGAAGGTGTGGACGTGCTGCGCGGCGAGGACCGTCGTCGGACAGAGCACGGCGACTTGACGGCCCGCCATCGCGACGCGGAACGCCGCGCGCACGGCCACCTCGGTCTTGCCGAAGCCCACGTCGCCGCAGACGATGCGGTCCATCGGGCGCGGCGCCTCGAGGTCCGAGAGCACGTCCTCGATCGCCTGCGCCTGGTCGGTCGTCTCCTCGTACGCGAAGGTGGCCTCGAACTCCGCGTAGACGCGGTCGACCGGGCCGATGGCCGGGCGCTCGTGCGCGAGCCGCTCGGCGTAGAGCTTGAGCAGCTCCTCGGCCATCTGGCGCACCTTCTCGCGCACGCGCGCCTTGGTCTTGGCGAAGGTCTGCCCGCCGAGGCGATCGATCTTCGGCGCGTGCCCCTCGCCGGCCGAGTACTTCTCTAGCTGGTGCAGGCGTGTGACCGGGAGGTACAGCTTGTCACCGTTGGCGTACTCGACGACGAGCACCTCGACCTCGGCGCCCTCGACGCCGCGCAGCGCGTCGTCGACGCTGACCGAGAGCTTCTTGCGCTCGAGCCCGAGGTAGCGCCCGACGCCGTGGTCCGCGTGCACGACGTAGTCGCCGACCTCGAGCTGGCCGAGATCCTCGAGCACGGCGCGGCCGCGCGCGTGACCCTTGCCCCGCGCCTTGGCGCGCGCGGTCCGGCGGTGCGCGCGCGTGCCGAACACCTCCTCCTCGGTCACGAGCACGAGCCCCTCGGCGCCGAGCACGAACCCGTGCGTCACGTCGCCGACGCTGATCCGCGCGCGCCCGTCCGGCGGCTCCGCGAGCACCGCGGGCGAGAACGCGGGCGGCTCGCCGCGGACGAGCGGCACCTCGTAGTTCGCGAGGAGCGAGCCGAGCCGCGTCGCCTGCGTCGTCGTGCGCGCGGTGAACACGACGCGCATCCCGCCCTCGAGCCAGCGCCGCGCGTGCGCGGCGAGCGGCGCGAGCGCGTCCTCGCGGCCGTGCCCTCCGCGGCGCGCCTTCAGCTCGGCCACGAGCGGCGCCTGATCCTCGGCCGCCACGCGCAGGACGGAGCCGACGTCGGCGACCGCCTCGATCGCGGAGAGCGGGCGCGCTGCATCGGGCCGGCCGCCGACCGCGAGGCGGTGCGCGACGGCGAGCGGGCCCGCGAGGCGCCGGGCGGCGATCGCCTCCGCGTCGAGGTAGTGCGCGTCGAACGGGAACGTGGGCCGCCCGTCGGCGCGCCGCGCCGCGTAGTCGCGCTCCGCGTGCGCGAGCGCGTCCTCGGCCGCGCGCACCGTCGCGGTGGCGTCGAGCACGATGGTGAGCGTGCCGCTCGGGAGGTAGTCGTCGAGCGTCGCGAGCGCGGGATAGAACGCGGGCAGGTACGCGTCCGCGCCGAGGTACAGCCGGGCCGACTCGAGGTCCTCGAGGAGCTGCTTGGCCTGCCGCGTCGGCACGTCGTGCGCGTCGCAGAGCTCGCGCACCCGCACGCGCGCGAGCGCGAGCTCGTCCTGGCCGTAGAGCGCGTCGCGCACCGGGTGCACGTGCAGCGCGTCGATCGTCTCGAGCGTGCGCTGATCCTCCGGGTCGAAGCGGCGGATCGAGAGCACGAGCCAGTCGTCGAGGTCGATGCGCGCCGGGTGCGCCGCGTGCGGCGGGAACACGTCGACGATCGCGCCGCGCACCGCGAAGGTCCCGGGATCCTCGACGACCGGTACGCGCACGTAGCCGCCCTCGACGAGCAGCGCGACGAGCCGGTCGCGATCGAGCTCCTCCTCGGCGCGGACCACCATCGAGCGGCGCCGGATCGCGTCCGCCGGCGTGATGCGCCGCGCGAGCGCGGCCATCGGCGCGACGACGAAGCGCCACGGCAGGCCGTGCGCGAGATGGAACAGCGCCGCGAGCCGCTGCATCGCGCCGCGCCGATCCGGGGCGACCTCGACGAACGGGGACGTCTCGTGGCCCGGATAGTAGAGGGCCGCGCCCGCGTCCCCGGTGAACGAGCGCAGGTCGCGCGCGAGCTCGGCCGCGCTCGCGTCGTCGCGCGTCAGGACCAGCGCGCGGCGCGTGCGCGGGAGCGAGGCCGCGAGGTAGGCCACCGCGCTCGGCGCCATCCCGGCGAGGTCCACGCGCGGGCGCTCCGCGAGCGCGGCGAGCGCCTCGGCGAGGCGCGCGCTCCCGCGCTCGAGCGCGGCCTCGACGGCGTCGGGTTCGGTCACTGCGCGGCGGTGTGTAGTGCACGCCCGCCGGGTTCGCTAGTGGTCCGCTCGCGCGCCCGGGGGGCGCGCTACCCTGCGCGCCGCATGCGCCTCGACGACGTGCTCGCTCCATCGCCCGCGAAGCGCGCGGTCGAGCGCACCTGGCTGCTCTACACGCCGGTGTGGGGCCTCGCGTGCGCGGTGGTGATGGTCCTCGGGATCGCGGAGCGCTGGGGCGACGCGGAGCTCATGGCTTTCGGCGTGACGCTCGGCCTGGGCGCGGTCGCGCTGCCGATCGCGCTGCGGCCGCCCGAGGACCGGGGCGTCCCGCTCCACGGGAGCACCGCCGCGCGGATGGGCGCGAGCGTCGTGCTCTTCGCGTTCTTGCTCAACTACTTCCAGACGCCGTTCTTCTTCGACGTGCTCCACATGCACTACGGCTTCGCGAGCACGTGGAACGTCGAGAACAACCCCGTCTTCTTGTACTTCCTCACCATCGCGTACTTCTCGACGTACGCGGCGCTGCTCACGATCTCGGCGCGCGCGGCGCACAGAGCCCTCGCCGCCCGGCCGTGGCTCGCGCGGCTCGCCACCTACGGCGTCGTCCCGTTCGCGATCGCCGCGCTCGAGACGCTCCTCAACGCCAACCCCTTCATGCAGAGCCTCTTCTGCTACGACGAGCCCGCGCTCGCGATCGGGTTCGGCTCGCTCGCGTACGGCGCGGCGTTCGTGCTCGCTTTGCCGATCTGGCTCTGGATCGACGAGTCGCCGCGCGTGCGCCTGGGCATGGTCGAGGTCGTCTTGCTGTGCCTGTTGGCGGTCGCCGTGCACACCGCGCTGCTCCACGTGTTGCGCGTCGCCGTCGCCCCGTACCTGACGACCGTGGTCGACGGCGCGAACGGCCTGCGCGACTTCGACACGAGCTGCCTCGTCCGCCCCGACCCGTGATCGCCACGTTCTGGCGTGCTGACGCGGCGCCCGTGCGATGATCGGCGCGAAGGGGGAGCGCCGCCATGGGGCTGCACTACGTCGTCGTCGTCCACGGCATCGGGGCGCAGCGGCTCGGCGAGACGCCGCTGCCGGTGGTGAGCCGGCTCGCCGAGGCGCGGCGCGCGCCCGCCGCGAAGGGGAGCGCGGACGTGGTCACGCTCGGCATGGTCGCCTCGGGCCTGCGCGAGCAGGGCTGGGTCGCGTTCGAGGGCATCCCGGCGCAGCGGCCCGACGCGCCGCTCGAGCGAGCGTTCCTCGGCGTCCCCGCGCACGACGGAGACGAGGCGAACTTCCGGTTCGTCGACATCCACTGGGCGGACCTCCTCGACGCGGACGTGCGCGCGACCGCGCAGGAGCCGCGCGTCTGGGCCCGCGGGCTGCTCGGGCGGCTCGCCCGCAAGGAGGGCCCCAGGCCGCCACCCTGGGCCGAGGAGATCCTCCACTCGATCGCGCTGAGCTTCGACGCGGCGAGCCTGGGGCTCGGCTGGCAGAGCCCCGCCCTGCGCGATCGGCTCGTCGACGACTACCTCGGCGACGTGCAGGTGTACGGCGAGCACGCCCGCACGCGCGGGACCGCCGTGCGTCACTTCCACGAGCGGATGAGCGCCCTGCACGGCGCGCTCTCGCCGGACGAGCAGGCCAGCGTGAAGTACACGATCGTCGCGCACAGCCTCGGGAGCGTGATGGCGTTCGACGCCCTGCTCTACGCGGCGGCGCGGCCCTCCGCGCGCGAGCGCCGGAGCCCGCCCTGGACCCGCCACGGCCTGCCGTTCCACGGCTACGCGCGCGAGGGCGACGCCCCCGAGGAGCCGCGCTGGCTCGAGCGCGTCGGCGCGCTCGTCACGCTCGGCTCGCCGATCGACAAGTTCCTCACCCTCTGGTGGTACGGCTACCGCCACCTCGCTCACCCCGACGACTGGATGCGCGACGCGCGCGAGCTCCCGCGCATCGCCCACTTCAACTACTGCGAGGAGCAGGACCCGGTCGGACATCACCTCGACTTCGCGGCGACGTCCTCGGCGTACGGCCGCCTGTTCTCGCGGCAGGAGGATCGGGTGTACGTCCGCTACGCGATCCCCGGCCTCGCGCACCTCGCGTACTGGCAGGACGCCGACCTCTTCCGCTGGATCCTCGCCCGCGCGATCGATGGCGAGCCGCCCTCGCCCGACGAGCCGCCGCTGCGGTTCTTCGACCTGCGGATCTACGCCGCGATCCTGCGCTTCAACTACCTAGTCCCGCCGACCGCGACCGCGCTGGCGCTCGCGGGGCTCCTGGCGTGGGCGCGGCACGATCCGGGCGTCGGCAGCGGCGCGATCGCCGGGGCCGCGGCCGTGGCGGCCGGCTGGTTCGGCAAGCAGGCGATCGACCTGTCGGTGTGGTGGCGCCAGCTCCTCGCGGCGAAGCGCAAGGGCGACGAGGCCGCGAGCGACGCGCGGGCGGGCGAGCGGCGGGTCGACGCGCGCCCGCTCGACGCGCCGCGAGAGGTCCAGCAGGCCATCGTGCCGCGCGCGGGCGAGCGGATCTCGCGGGTCCCGCGAGAGGCACCCGCGGGGATGGGCGAGCGCGTCGTGCGCACGCTCGCAGGCGCGAGCGCGGAGGAGACGCGCGACCTCGTCGCGCGGCGGCTCGCGGGGCGCGCGTTCCGGTTCGTCGCGCTGCCGGGGCTCACGCTCGCGTGCTTCGCGGCCGCGATCCTCGTCGGCGGCGCGTGGTGGCGCGCGAGCGAGGGCGGCGCGGGCCTCTCCTTGCGCGCCGAGCACGTCGCGCTCGCGCTCTCCTCGCTCGGCACGCTCGCGGCGTGGCGGCTCGTGATCAAGCCACGGATCAAGGCCTGGCAGGAGCGGCCCTTCTTCTCGACGCGCGCGCTCGCCGCCCTCGGCGCGGGCGCGGCGGTCGTGGTCGCGGCGTGGGCGGTCGCGCGGCTCGAGCTCGCCCCGCGCCTCGACGAGGCCGAGCCGAGCGTGCTCGCGCCGCTCGCGCTCTGGGCCGACAAGGCCGTCCTGCACGCCGGCGCGGAGGTCTTCGCGCTCTTCACGATCCTCGGGACGGCGTTCGTGTACACGATGCTGCGCCTCGCCGACGTGCGCCGCCGCCTCGCGGTCCGCGCGGCGCCGACCAGCTTCGACGAGTACGTCCGCGTGCGCCTGCCGCGGCCGGCGCCGCCGGCGCGGCCCGCCGAAGAGGAGTGACGCTCACGCCGCGTGCGCGAGCTCGGGCGCGAGCGCCGCGTCGACGTCGTCTAGCGCGAGGCCGAGCTCCGCCCGCAGCTCGCGCAGCGGCTGCTCCCAGCGCGCCGCGAACGCGAGCCCGAAGAGCGGGCGCGCGCGCGCGCCGAGCATCCACCCGCGCGCGATCTCGTTCATGCGCGGGCGCACGTCGTCCATGCCCTTGAACAGCGTGTTCGCCATCCCGACGGTGAGCAGCAAGACGGGCAGCGGCCCCTCGAGCTGCGCGACGTAGAACGCCTGCAGGCCGAGCTCGCCCGCGACGTCGGTGTCGAAGCCGGTGACGACGTGCCAGAGGTCGTGCGTCTCGCGCAGGTGGTTGCGCACGAAGTCGAGGTCCGACTCGCCGTCGACGAGGAGGAGGTCCTCGTGCCGGAGCCCGCGCGCGCGCATGAAGTCCGCGTAGGCGCGGCCGACCGTGCCCTCGGGCAGCCTCGCGAGCGCGTCCTGATCGACGGCGCCGAGGCGGGGCTTGTCGGCGAGCGCGCGGCCGAGCACCGGGTCGGCGCGCAGGCGCTCCATCATCTCGCGCACCTTGGGCGACTGCTCCGAGAGGTCCGCGAGGACGAACACCTCGTCGAGCCGCGTGGGGTCGGCGACGATCCGAACGACGGCTCGGATGGCACGGTACGCTTCGAGGGGACCCAGCATCGCTCTACCTCCTTGCTCGCGACCCAATATGCGAGCTATTGCTCACATTCACTACTCGCGTTTCGATCACGGGCGACGCACATGGCGCAGAGAGTCCGCACCACCCCCAGAAAACGGCCCCGACAGGACCGCTCCAAGGCGACCGTCGACGCGATCCTCGCGGCGACCGCTCAGGTTCTCGTGAAGGACGGCTACGACCGCACGAGCACGAACCGCGTCGCCGAGCGCGCCGGCGTCTCGGTCGGCTCGGTCTACCAGTACTTCCCGAACAAGGAGGCGCTCGTCGGCGAGCTCGTCGACCGCTACTCGCGCGAGATCCTCGATCTGTTGCTCGGCGAGCTCGCGACCCTCGCGAGCCACCCGCCGGAGATCGTCGCGCCGCGGCTCGTCGCGACGATGGTGCGCATCAAGCAGCAGGACCCGCTCCTCGCGCGCGTGCTGCGCGAGCAGATCCCCCGGGTCGGGCGCATGCAGCGCTACGAGAAGCAGCTCGGCGAGATCGTGGCCGCCGTCGCCGCCTACCTCGACGGGCACCGCGCGCGGCTGCGGCACGACGACGTCGAGGTCGCGGCGTTCATCGCCGTGCACACCGTCGACGCCGCGACGCACGCGGGCGTGTGCGCCGGCGAGCTCGACGCCGACACGCTGACGCGCCACGTGACGGACCTCGCGCTCGCGTACCTCTTGCGCGACCCGGAGGCGGCTCAGCGGCGGGTCAAGGTGTAGACGCGCTCGACGATCCCCTGCCGGTCGAAGCCGACGACCATCGTCGGGCCCCACGGGACCCCGTCGCGCTGCCCGATCTCGTAGACCCAGTCGGTCGCGTTGAAGCCGCGCTGGGCGCAGATGGGGCGCGCGGCGCACTCGTCGCCGCGGCCGAGCGCGGCCTCGACCTCGTGGCGGCGCATCCCGTCGAGGAGGTTCGCGTCCCGCGCGCTCTCGACGAGGCGGTTGTGATCCTCGAGCGCCTCCCGGTCGCCGGGCGCGAGCTCCGCGCTCCGCGCCTCGCGCAGGCGGCTGAAGGTACCCTCGCGATCGACCGGCGCGCCGCCACACCCGGCGGCCAGCGCGACGGCCAGGGCGAACAGCGCGCAGGGAGCGGCCCCAGGCGAACGAAGCAACCGAGCCGAACCAAGCAACCGAGGCATCCGAGGCATGCGGCCGACTCTACCGCGAACCGAGCCGTGATAGCGTGGCGCGCGATGGATCGGAGCCTGTTCGAGGACCACCACGCGCTGTTCCGCGCCAACGTCCGGGCCTTCCTCGAGCGCGAGGTCGTCCCGCACCAGGAGCGCTGGCGTCGAGAGGGCATGGTCGACCGCGAGGCGTGGCGCGCCGCGGGGACCGCTGGCTTGCTCGCGCCGTGGCTCGAGGAGCGCTGGGGCGGCCAGGGGGGAGACTTCCTGCACTCGGCGGTGGTGATCGAGGAGGCGGCGCGGATCTACGAGACCGGCTTCGCGCTCTCGCTCCACTCGGACATCATCGTCCCCTACCTGCACGAGTTCGGGACCGACGCGCAGAAGGAGCGCTGGCTCCCCGGGTGCGCGTCGGGCGACGTGGTCACCGCCATCGCGATGACCGAGCCGGGCACCGGCTCGGACCTCGCCGCCGTGCGCACGACGGCGCGCCGCGACGGCGACGACTTCGTGATCGACGGCGCCAAGACCTTCATCTCGAACGGGATCCTCTGCGACCTCTGCATCGTCGTCGCCAAGACGGACATCGCGCCGGACGACCCGCACCGCAGCCTCTCGCTCTTCCTCGTCGAGGCGGACCGCCCCGGGTTCATCAAGGGCAAGAAGCTCGCGAAGATGGGGATGGCGTCGCAGGACACCGCCGAGCTCGCGTTCGAGGGCTGCCGGATCCCGCAATCCAACTTGCTGGGCCGCGAAGGCGCGGGCTTCTTCATGCTGATGAAGAAGCTCCAGCAGGAGCGCCTCGTCGTCGCGATGAGCGCGCAGGCGATGGCCGAGCGCGTGCTCGAGGACACCCTCGCCTACGTGAAGGAGCGCCGCGCGTTCGGGCGGCCGATCGCGGCGTTCCAGAACACCCAGTTCGAGCTCGTCGACTGCGCCACCGAGGTCGAGGTCGGCCGCGCCTTCCTCGATCGCCTCGTCGCCGAGCACGTCCGCGGCAAGCCGCTCGTGAAGGAGTGCTCGATGGCCAAGCTCTGGCAGACGGAGATGGCGCAGCGGGTCGTCGACCGCTGCCTCCAGCTCTTCGGCGGATACGGCTACATGCTCGAGTACCCGGTCAGCCGCGCGTTCATGGACGCGCGCGTCCAGCGCATCTACGCGGGCACGAACGAGATCATGAAGGTGATCATCGCCAAGCAGCTGGGGCTCGGCGTTTGATCGTCCTGGACGACAAGAAGTCGTGGCTGCGCACGCTCTACGCGTGGAAGGGCACGGCGCTCCAGCGCTCGTGGAAGCGCGTCGCGTTCACGACGACCTCCTCGATGGTCATCACGTACGTCGACCTCGGCCAGGGCGGGCGCTGGACCTTCCACGAGGACCTCACGATCGTGCCGTTCTCGCTCGTCGCGGTGGCGCTCGGCATCTTCCTCGGCTTCCGCAACAACACCAGCTACGACCGCTTCTGGGAGGGCCGCAAGCTCTGGGGCGCGATGGTCAACACCACGCGCTCGGTCACGCGGCAGATCCTCACGCTCATCGGCCCGATCCAGAAGAAGTTCGAGGGCAAGCTCACCGACGGCATCCGCAGCTACTACTACGGCGAGCTCCCGACGGCGGCCGAGCGCCTCGACGATCCCGAGCTCGAGGAGATCCTCCAGTTCCATCGCGAGATGGTCTACCGGGTCGCGGCGTACGCGCACGCGGTGCGGCTGCACCTGCGCGATCAGCGAGACCTCACCGAGCTGCGTCGCCTGCTCCCGGACGACGAGGTCGACCAGCTCCTCGACGAGCGCAACCCGCCCAACGCGATCCTGCAGACCCTGGGCGACCGCTTCCGCGAGGCGTGGCTCCGCGGCTGGATCCACTCGCACCACCTCGTCGTGCTCGAGGGCTCGCTCACCGACTTCTCGAACATCCAGGGCGGGTGCGAGCGCATCAAGAACACGCCGATCCCGTTCAGCTACAGCGTGCTCACCCACCGGATCGTGGCCCTCTACTGCACCGCCTTGCCCTTCGGCATCGTGAACCAGACGGAGTGGTTCACGCCGCTCGTCGTCGCGATCATCTCCTACGCGTTCTTCGGCCTCGACGCGGTCGGCAGCGAGATCGACGACCCGTTCGGCACCGATCCGAACGACCTCCCGCTCCTCAGCATCACGACCATGATCGAGGGCAACCTGCGCCAGCGGATCGGCGACGAGGATCTGCCGGCGCCCATCCAGCCGGTCGACGGGGTCCTGCAGTAGGGGACGATCCTCGTCGTCTCGTCATTCGCGAGGCGCGCGCGAGAATGACGAGATGACGAGGATCGTCCCCTCATCCCCGGACGCGGACGAGGTGGTAGGTGCGCTTGCCGGCGCGCAGGACGATCATGGTCTCGGTGCCGAGGTCGGCGAGGTCGAGGCGGGCGGCGGCGTCGGCGCGGCGGAGGTTGTTGACGTAGACGCCGCCCTGCTCGACGAGGCGGCGCGCGGCGCCCTTGCTCTTGACGAGCCCCGCGCGGGCGAGGAGGTCCGCGAGCTCGACGCCGCGCTCGAGCTCGGCGCGCGACAGCTCGCTCGACGGCACCTCGCTGAGGAGCGGCGCGAGGTCCGCGTCCGAGAGCGACTCGAGGGAGCCGCCGAACATCACCTCGCTCGCCGCGAGCGCGCGGCGCAGCGCGTCCTCGCCGTGGACCCAGCGCGTGACCTCCTCGGCGAGCGCGCGCTGCGCGGCGCGCTTCTCGGGCGCGGCGCGGTGCTCGGCGAAGAGCGCCGCGAGCTCGTCGAGCGGCCGGAACGAGTAGACGTGGAGCAGGCGCTCGACGTCGGCGTCCGCCGTGTTCCAGAGGTGCTGGTAGAACGCGTACGGCGAGGTGCGCTCCGGGTCGAGCCAGACGCGAAGCCCGGAAGACGTCTTGCCCATCTTCTGCCCGCTCGCGTCGAGCAGGAGCGGCGTCGTCAGACCGTAGAGCGGCGGCCCGCCGACCTTGCGCGAGAGCTCGCAGCCCGCGGTGATGTTGCCCCACTGGTCGGAGCCGCCGATCTGCAGCCGGCACCCGTGCGCGCGCGCGAGGTGCAGGAAGTCGTAGGCCTGCAGCAGCATGTAGCTGAACTCCGTGTAGCTGATGCCGCGCTCGGCGGCCTCGAGCCGGCTCTTCACGGAGTCCTTCGCGATCATGTAGTTGACCGTCAGGTGCTTGCCGACGTCGCGGAGCACCTCGAGGAAGCCGAGCGTGCCGAGCCAGTCCGCGTTGTTCACGAGCGTCGCCGCGTGCGGCCCCTCGAAGTCCAGCAGGCGCGAGAGCTGTGCGCGCATGCCCGCGACGTTCTGGGCCAGCGTGTCCGCGTCGAGGAGGTTGCGCTCGTCGGAGCGGCCGGACGGATCGCCCACCATCCCCGTCGCGCCGCCGACGAGCACGATCGGCCGGTGCCCCGCGCGCTGCAGGCGCGCCTGCACGACCACCTGGTAGAGGCTCCCGAGGTGGAGGCTCGGCGCGGTCGGGTCGTAGCCGGTGTAGAAGGTCACCGGCCCGGCCGAGAGCCGCTCGCGCAGCGCGTCGCGGTTCGTGACGTCCTGGATCAGGCCGCGGGCCTCGAGCTCGTCGAGAAGGTGCATGGCGCGCGGAGCTTTGCGGCACTCGGGCGCGAGGGCAACTCACAGGGGGCGGCCGAGGTTCATGATCAGCTCCTCGATCTGATCGCGGTCGGCCCCGCGCGCGCTCGGGAGCGCCGCCTCGCACGCCGCGCGGATCACCGCGCGCGCCGGCTCGTAGCCGTTGCGTCCGGCGAAGCGCGCCCAGTCCGCGAGCACCGGCGCGGGCCGCGCGGCTCGCGCGGCGGCGACCTCGAACGCGCGCGAGCCGACCTCCGGCCGGCCGAGCTCCGCCTGCGCCTTGGCGTACCAGAAGAGGGCCTCGTGCCCCGCGCCCGGCGCGCGCGCCTCGAGCGCCTGCCACACGAACCGCGCGATCGCCGGCTCGCCGCGCACGCGGTGGTAGTAGCGGCCGAGCACCCAGAGCGCCTCGATCGACGCGTCGTCGTCATCCGGGCCCCAGCTCGCGCGCTCGAGCCACGCGACGCCCTCGTCGGGCGCGCGCGAGAGGAGCGCCTCGCCGAGCGCGCGCATCGCGCGCGGCGCGCCCGACGCGGCCGCGGCGCGCAGGCCCGGGATCGGATCGTCGGACGCGACCGCCGCGCGCGCGGCGGCGATCCACGCGCGCGGCGCCTCGTAGCCGACGACGCGCCCGACCTCGGCGCCGTCCGGCGCGAGCACCACCACCGTCGGCAGATCGAGGATCGCGAACCGCCGCGCGAGCGCCGGCGCCGCGTCGAAGTCGGCGCCCACCGTCTCGAGCCCATCGAAGATCGCGCGGCCCTCGGCCGTCGCGAGCACCTCGCGCTCGAGGTGCCCGCACATCGAGCACCACGGCGCCCCGAACTTCACCGCGACGCGGCGGTCCCCGCCGAGCCGGTCCTCGAGCGCGACCTCCTCGAACACCGGCGCGCCGCTCAGCGGAAGTCCCCGGCCTTGAGGCCGTGCTGGCGGAGCAGGCGCTCGAGGCTCTTGCGGTGGATGCCCGCCTCCTCGGCGGCCTTGTCGAGGTCGCCGCCGCAGCGCTTCACGATGCGCACGAGGTACTCGCGCTCCATCGGCGCGACCCAGCGATCGCGCGCGTCCTTGATCGGCAGGTCTTCGTTGATCTCGGTCGGCGCCGCGACCCCCGCCGCGCCGCCCGCCGCCGCGCGGGCGAGCGCGCCCGCGTCGCGCAGCGGCCCGGTCGCGTCGTGCGCGAGGTCGCGCGAGGTGAGCACGGGCCCCGCCGCGAGGACGACCGCGCGCTTGAGCACGTTGCGCAGCTCGCGCACGTTGCCCGGCCAGTGGCGCCGCGCGAGCGCGTCGAGCGCGTCGCCCGAGAGCTGCGAGACCGGCCCGTCGTGCGCGAACTCGCCGAGGATCCGCGCCGCGATCACCGGGACGTCCGCGATGCGCTCGCGCAGCGGCGGCAGCTCCACCACGACCTCCGCGAGCCGGTAGTAGAGGTCCTCGCGGAACTTCCCGTCCTTGACCATCTGCGTCAGGTCGCGGTGCGTCGCCGCGACGACGCGCACGTCGATCTCGAGCAGCTTCGTCGAGCCGAGGCGCTTGACCTCCTTGCGCTCGAGCACGCGCAGCAGCTTGGGCTGGAGCTCGAGCGGCAGCTCGCCGATCTCGTCGAGGAACACCGTCCCCTCGTGCGCCGCCTCGAACGCGCCGGTGCGCGAGCGGTCCGCGCCGGTGAACGCGCCGCGCTCGTGGCCGAAGAGCTCCGACTCGATCAGGTTCTCGCTGATCGCGCCGCAGTCCACGACGATGAAGGGCTTGCCGTCCCGCGGGCTGTGCTCGTGGATCGCGCGCGCGGCGAGCTCCTTGCCGGTGCCCGTCTCGCCGATGATGATGCAGCTCAGGTCGGTCGGCGCGAGCTTCGCGAGCAGCGAGAACACCGAGCGCATCGCGCCGGTCGTCCCGTAGAGCCCGCCGAAGTGGTCGGTCTCCGAGACGTCGATGCGCTCCCACTTCTTGCGCGGCTGGAACAGGATCTCGGTGTCGCCGAGGCGCACGCGCGCGCCCGGCGCGAGGTACGCCTCGCGCACCGGCGTCCCGTCGACGACCGTGCCGTTGGTCGAGTCGAGGTCGCGCAGGACGTAGCGGTCCCCCTCGACCGCGAGCAGCGCGTGGCGGCGGCTCACCGTCGTGTCGGAGAGCACGAGATCGTTGCTGCTCGAGCTGCCGATCGTGAGCTTGGTCGCCTGCACGTCGACCTCGAGCCCGCGATCCGGCCCGTCGACCACGAGCAAGCGGTGCGAGTGCTCGAGGATCTTGGGTCCCCCGCCGTCGTCGGTGACCTGCGTTCCTCGAAAGCTGCTGCTGGTCTTCGGGGCGTCGGGGCTCGTCATGCCAGAGAGAGGGGACCGTAGCACTTTTCGCGGATGTTCGGGACGCTCGCTCCGACCGCTCGGTCGGCGTACGCTCCTCCCCGCCATGCAGCCGAACGCCTTGCTCGAACGGATCTTCGAAGCCGACCGCCGCGCCCTCGAGGCCGAGGAGGCGCTCCTGGGCGAGCCGTCGGACGAGGTGGCCGCGCTCCTCGCCGGCGCGGTCGACGAGGCGCTCGACCTCGACGACGAGGAGGAGGCGGAGCTGCGGCTCCGGCGCCTCGCGGACCTCTGCGCGCAGGTGCCGGGCGCCCGCATGGCCGACGCGCTGATCGCGATCCTCGACCACGCGGAGCCGACCGTGCGCGCGGTCGCCGGCGAGGCGCTCCTCGACGTGGCGTTCGAGCGCTTCAAGGAGGTCGCGCGGGCGATCGAACGCGCGCTCGACCGCGACCACGCGGGCCTCGCGATGCAGGAGCTGCCGTTCGTGCTGACCGAGATCCGCGATCCCGACCCGATCCCGCTGGTCGTCCGGTTCCTCGCGCACCCGGATCCGAACGTGATCGCGGCGGCGATCGAGGCGCTCGCGGCCTACGGCGATCCCGGCGCCGCGCCGCACCTCGAGGCGCTCCTCGAGGACGAGCGCGAGGCGACGCTCGAGGACGTCGACGACGGCCCGACGCGGATCGGCGAGCTCGCCGCGGCCGCGCTCGAGGAGCTCGGCATCGAGTCCTGATGGCGGCGCCGCGGCTCAAGAGCTCGCCCCGCATGGCGGCGGTCACCACCGCGAACGACGCGGCGGTCTACGACGCGCACGTCGTGCCGCGCTACAGCGCGCTCTTCGGCCGGCTGCTCCTCGCGCACGTGCCCGAGCGCGAGCGGGTGCAGGTGCTCGACGTGGGCTGCGGGACGGGGCACCCCGCGCTCGAGATCCTCTCGCGCATCGATCCGGGCGGGCGGGTGATCGCGATCGATCCCGACGCGGCGCTGCTCGACGTCGCGCGGCGACGCGCGCTCGACGACGCGGGGCGGCGGATCTTCTTCAAGGTCGCGAGCGCCGAGGAGCTCGACTTCGGCAGCGAGGTCTTCGACGTCGTGACCGGCAACCTCGCGATGGGCGCGTGGACGGCGCCCGAGCGCGCGCTCGCGGAGCTCTCGCGGGTGCTCGTCGAGGGCGGGCGCCTGCTCTTGACCCAGGCGCTCGAGGGGACCTTCGAAGAGGTGTTCGACATGTTCCGCGAGCTCGCGCTGCGGCGCGACGACGCCGCGCTGTCCGCGCGGATCGAGCGCGTGGCGCTGCGCTACCCGAGCGCGCAGACGCTCGAGGCGGTGATCGCGAACGCGGGCTTCGGCGACGTCCGGGTCAAGACCGAGGAGTTCCAGCTCCCGTTCGGCTCGGCCAAGGAGGTCCTCGCGGACCCGATGCTGCGCTTCGTCGCGGTGCCGGAGTGGCGGTGGATCGCCGGCTTCGACGAAGACGGCCTGCTCGAGGAGGCGGTCCGCCAGCTCGACACCTACTTCGGCGGCGGACCGCTCACCCTGCGCGTCCACGCCGGCCTCGTCATCGCGCGCGCGTGAGCGCGTCATTCTTCCGGCACCGCGTCCGCCGGCGCTGCGCCGAACGTCCGGCGGTCGAACGCCACGAGGAGCGCCGCGAGCCCGAGGTACGAGGCCGTCGCGATCGTGAGGGGCGCGAGCTCGCCCGCGGCCTGGCTCGTGTTGGAGAGGTGCGCGCCGACGTGCAGCAGCACCGCGAGGAGCAGGCTCCCGCCGGTCCGCTGGTAGACCCACGTGAACATCACGCTGCCCGCGAGGAAGTAGGGGAGCATGATCGCCATCTCGATCGGCGTGGTGCCGACCGAGATCAGCATCGGCAGGTGCCAGAGCGCCCAGAAGAGACCGAGCACGAGGCTCGCGCCCAGCGCGCCGTAGCGAGGGATCAACCGCGGCAGCGCGTAGCCGCGCCAGCCGATCTCCTCGCCGATGGGGACGAGGAGGGCCCCGAGCACGGCGGTCCCGCTCGCGGGTAGCCAGAGCCAGGGGCCGCCCTCGTTGCCCGGGACCAGCGCGTAGGCGGCGCGCCCGACGAGGAAGGTCAGCGTGGGCAGCCCGAGCGCGGCGAGGTACCAGCGCGGACCCACCCGCCAGGCGAGGAGCCCGCGCAGCAGCGCGCGCACGCGGGGCCACCCGCCCTCGCGCCGGCTCGCCACGACCGCCGCGATCGCGGGCCCGAAGATCGCGAGCGGCGCGCCCGCCATGAGCTCCTCGGCCGGTCCGTCGATCGCGCCGAGCGCCGCGAGCGACGGCGGGATCAGCGGGACCCACGTCACCACGAAGGCCAGGGCGAAGAAGAGCGCGGTGCCGGCGAGACCTCGCGAGGGCGATCGCCGGGTCAATGGAAGTTGTCGCGACAGATCTGCTGGCGCGCCTCGTCGATCGGCGCCGGCGCGAGCGTCGGCGGCTCGAGGCGCGGCGGCGCGTCGAAGTCGAACATGTCGAGCAGCGGCCAGGCGTTCGCGTCGCGACCGCTCAGCGCGGGCAACAGGTAGCGCGCCTGCAGGAGGCGCAGGACGCTCGCGAGGTCGGTGACGTGCGGGCTCACGTGGCCGCGGCGCGCGTAGGGGCTCACGACCCACAGCGGCACCCGGAAGCCGAGCCGATCGAAGTCGCCCGCCGCGGAGCCGGCGCCGCGATCCGGCGGGAAGTCGTTCGGGTGGCACGCCTCGGGCGGCGGCACGTGGTCGTAGAAGCCGCCGTGCTCGTCGTAGGTGACGATGAGCGCGGTGCGCGCCCAGAGCGGGCTCGCCATCACGCGGGTCACCACCTCGCGCACCCAGGCCTGCCCGAGCTGCGGGTTCGCGGGCGGGTGCTCGTCGGTCGCCTCGACGCCCGCCGCGAAGTCCCACACCGGATCGAGGTACGAGACGGAGGGCAACGTGCCCGCCTCGAGCTGCGCCCAGAACTCGTCGATCGGCTGCACGCGCGCGCGCCGCTGCGGGCGCAGCGCGTAGTGCGGGTAGCCGCCGAAGACGAACGGCACCGACGCGTGGAACACGCCCCAGCTCACCCCGGCGCGTTCGAGCTGCTCGAACACGACGTGGTCTCCGTCCGCCGGGATGCGCCCCGTGTCGACCGCGCCGTTGCTGATGCGGCCGAACGAGGTGCCCGAAAGGAGATAGAAGCGGTTCACCCACGTCGGCCCGAGCATCGAGCAGTGGTGGTGATCGCTGAACGCGAACGTGCGCGCGAGATCCCAGTAGAAGGGCAGATCGGTCTCGTCGAGGTAGCCCATCGCGCGGCGGCCGTTCGGCTGGTTCGTGACGACGAAGCCGTCGTTGGCGCCCCCGTTGTACTGGCGGTGCGAGCCGTTCCAGGAGTGCGAGACGTCGACGATGCAGTAGTCGGTCGTGTGGAACGGCTCGACGGGGGTGCCGGCGGCGTCGGGGTTCTGCGCGCCCTCGGGGAGGCCATCGACCCCCGGCATCGTGCCGAAGTAGTGGTCGAAGCTGCGGTTCTCCTGGAGCAGGATGATGAAGTGATCGATGCGGATGTCCTCGCCGATCGGGAGCTCCGCGCCGAGCGTCTGCCACGGCATCGCGCCGCGGGAGTAGGCGCACGAGGTGCGGCCCGCGGATGCCTCGGACTCGGGGATGCGCGTGATCGCGCCCGCGTCGTAGCTCGGGCCGGCGTCGGTGCCGGCGTCGTGGCCCGCGTCGTGGCCGGCGCCGCCGTCCTCGGGGGACGCGCCGTCGCAGCCGGCGGCGAGCAGCGCGAGCGCGGCGAGCGCGGCGGGCGGGCGGAGCGGAAGCGCAGCGAGCATCGGATCACCTCGAGGGAGCGAGCGCGCTCAGCGCGAGCGCGGGGCTCAGGACGGAGTCGTCGTCCGTCGCCGAGCCGTGGCAGTGGTTGCAGCTCAGGATCGCACCGCCTTCGGGCGGTGTGTAGCCGTCTCCGTCGGCGGGGCCCTCGCCGCGCCAGCGGATCGACGGCGCGCGACCCGGCGCGAGCGCGAGGTCGAAGAACTCCCAGCCGCGCGCGCCCTCGGCGTTGTAGCCGGCGCCGCGCTTGACCATCGCGTGCACCTCCGGCGCGCTCGGGTCGCCGCGCCGCGTCTCGACGCGCACGATCCGGGTGCCGACGGGGAACTCGCGCGCGCCCGCGGGCGGGCGGCGGTCGAGGTAGATCGCGCTCTCCCCGAAGTGCGTCGGCGGCACCGGATCGATCCCGCGCTCGAAGCGCTCCCACTCGCGGAAGCGCGCGAAGTCGGCGGCGAACGCGATGTAGGGCGCCTCGAGCGCGTCGCGCGCGCCCTCGGGCGCGTCCGGCTCGCCGCACCCGGCGAGCGCGGCGGCGACGAGCAGGCAGGGCGCGCGGCGAGCGACGAGCACGGCTCCTCGTCGTAGCGCCGAACCGCGGGCGCGCGCAACGCGCCCCGGGTCACGATCGCGCGACGACGGCGCTTTGCAAACGACGGTTCCCGTCCCACGATCGTGCCCGATGCCGAACGCGATCCGCTTCCACGCCCACGGCGGGCCCGAGGTGCTCCGGCTCGAGGGCGTCACCGTGGGCGCCCCCGGGCCCGGCGAGGCGCGCGTGCGCCACACCGCCATCGGGCTGAACTTCATCGACACCTACCACCGCACCGGCCTCTACGCGGTCGACGGGCTTCCGTCCGGGATCGGGATGGAGGCGGCGGGCGTGATCGAGGCGCTCGGCGACGGGGTGACCGACCTCGCGGTCGGCCAGCGCGTCGCGTACGCGTCGGGCCCGCTCGGCGCGTACGCCGAGGTGCGCGTCATCCGCGCGGATCGCCTCGTGCCGATCCCCGACGGGGTGAGCGACGAGGTCGCGGCCGCGGCGCTCCTCAAGGGGATGACCGTCGAGTATCTCGTGCGACGCACCTACCCGGTGAAGCGCGGCGAGACGGTCCTGTGGCACGCGGCGGCGGGCGGCGTGGGGCTGCTCGCGATGCAGTGGCTCGCGCACCTCGGCGCGACGGTGATCGGCACGGCGAGCACCGACGACAAGGCGGCGCTCGCGCGCGCGCACGGCGCGGACCACGTGATCGTCTACACGCGCGAGGACTTCGTGGCGCGCGTGCGCGAGCTGACCGGCGGCGCGGGCGTGCCCGTCGTGTACGACTCGGTCGGCAAGACGACGTTCCGGGGCTCGCTCGCGTGCCTGCGCCCGCGCGGCCTCTACGTCGGGTTCGGCAACGCGTCGGGCAAGCCCGAGCCGTTCGACGTGACCGAGCTCGCCCGCCTCGGCTCGCTCTACATGACGCGGCCCACCCTGATGACCTACACCGCGAGCCGCGCCGAGCTGCTCGCGAGCGCGCGCGCGCTCTTCGACGTGATCGCGAGCGGCGCGGTCGACGTCGAGGTGCGGCAGCGCTTCGCGCTCGCCGACGCGGCCGAGGCGCACCGCGCGCTCGAGGCGCGCGAGACGATGGGCTCCTCGGTCCTCGTGCCGTGACCCGGCGGTTGCCGCCCCGCCGGGGATCGTGCTCAGATCATGCCATGCTGGCAGGAACTCCTTACGCCCTCGCGCCGGCGAGCGCCTCAGCGATCGACGAGGAGCTGCGGAGGCTCTCGGGCCGCGTCGAGCTACTCCGCGGGGCGAACACGCTCACACCGGACACACTGCGCGACTACTACGGGGAGCGCCGCTTCGAGCAGATCGCAGAGTCGAACGCACTCGAAGGCAGTCCGTTTGGAGTCCGCGAGACGCAGCTCGCCATTGTGAGGGGGATCACCCTCACCGGGCACGACCCCGCTTGGTCACGAGATGCTCGGGCCTTGCACGCCGCACTCGAGAAGATGGTCGAACTCGCTGCGCGCACGGCCGGTCCGACAACGATTGGCGAGCTTCATGTCATTCACCAACAGCTCTTCGGAGACCGCCCCGGCGGTGGTGTGTTCAGGAGAGTGCCGGTGGTGATCGGCGGCGCAGCGCACACCCCCCCGTCGACGTGGCAAGAGGTCATGACCGCGATGGAGGCGTGGGAGAGATGGTCAGCCGACAACTCACACCTTCCCGCTCCCTTTCGTGCTGTCGTCCTCCATGCCTGGCTGGTGCACGTGCATCCGTACATCGACGGTAACGGGAGAACGGCACGCGCAGTAACGAACCTGGAGCTCATCCGGGCGGGCTACCCGCCCATCATCGTTCGGCGCAAGGACCGTGAACGTTACTACGCCGCGCTCGCCGAATCGGATGAGGGCGGCGACCTCGGGCCGTTGTTCGAGCTCTTCCTCGCCCGAATCGACGATGCCTTGCGGGATCTAATCCGAAGCGCGGAAAGACGACAAGGCTACGATGAGGTGCAGGCCAAGCTTCGCTCCGCGTACGAGCGCCGCCTCGATATCTGGGACCGCGCCGTCGACCTGTTCGCGTCGATCCTCACGGAACAACTCGCGGCGGCGGCCGGGACCCTCGCCACGGCTTCGCTGCATCCGCTCCGAGAGCATCTCGAGCTAGACGATTTCATCGCGCTCTGCAACGGACAGCCATCTGGTAACACATGGCGATTCACAATCGCCATCGAGGTTCCGGGCCTCGGGAAAGGACGCTACTTGGCGTGGACGGGGTATCGAAGCCATGAGATGCGACGCACGACCGACGTAAGCCAGCCCGGGCCTTCCTTGTTCTTCTCGATCGAGACGCCGAGAGCCTACCCGCGATGGAAGCTCGCGAACGAACGAGCTCCCGGAGTCCTCGAGATGACGGTCGCGCTTCCCGGGGCCGATGCATGGTACTGCCGCGCGTGGAGTGGGGAGATTGACAGGCTCGGACCGAGCGATGCCGCAGCTCGCATCGCTGCGGCGGTCGTCGCGGCCGCCGCCGACGGAACGGGCATTGCGTAGGCGGCGGTGACGTCGTTCCGTGCGCTGGTCGACACCTCCGGGCGCGTCGCGGCGACGCGCTCGCGGCGCGAGAAAGAGGCCCTGCTCGCCGCGCTGCTGACCCGGCTCGCGCCCGACGAGATCGCGCCGGGCATCGCGTACGTCTCGGGCGCGCTGCCGCAGGGGCGCATCGGCGTGGGCTGGGCCGCGCTGCGCGACCTCGACGCGGGACCGCCCGCGGCGGCGCCGAGCCTCGCGATCCGCGAGGTGCACGCGCGGCTCGACGCGCTCGCGGCGATCGAGGGCGCGGGCAGCAAGCGGCGGCGCGAGGAGGCGCTCGGCGCGCTGTTCGCGCGCGCGACCGCGGACGAGCGACGCTTCCTCGTCGCGCTGCTCGGCGGCGAGCTGCGGCAGGGCGCGCAGACCGCGCTCGTGCTCGAGGCCGCCGCGCGCGCGAGCGGGATCGACGCGGCGACGCTCCGGCGCGCCGCGATGCTCGCCGGCGACGCGGCGCAGGTCGCGACCGCGGCGCTGACCGAGGGCGAGGCCGCGCTCGCGCGCTTCCGGCTCACCCCGCTCACGCCCATCCTGCCGATGCTCGCGTCGCCGTCGGAGGGCGTCGACGACGCGCTCGGCGCGCTCGGCGCCGCGGCGCTCGAGGTGAAGCTCGACGGCGCCCGCGTACAGATCCACAAGGCGGGCGCCGAGGTGCGCGTGTGGAGCCGCAAGCTCCACGACGTGACCGATCGCGTGCCCGAGATCGTCGAGGCGGTCGCGGCGCTGCCCGCGCGCGAGCTCATCCTCGACGGCGAGGCGATCGCCCTCGACGCCGACGGCAGGCCGCACCCGTTCCAGACGACGATGCGGCGCTTCGGCCGGCGCACGAACGTCGCGGCGATGCGCGAGACGCTGCCGCTCGCGCACCTGGCGTTCGATCTCCTGTTCCTCGACGGCGCGCCGCTGCTCGACGCGCCGGCCTGCGAGCGCTTCGCGGCGCTCGACGCGGTGGTGCCGGCCGCCGCGCGCGTCGAGCGCCGCGTGACCGACGACCCGGACGAGGCCGCCCGCTTCTACGACGAGGTGCTCGCGCGCGGCCACGAGGGGCTGATGGCCAAGCGCCTCGACGCGCCCTACGAGGCCGGCCGGCGCGGCGCGGCGTGGCTCAAGGTCAAGCCCGCGCACACGCTCGACCTGGTGGTGATCGCGGTCGAGGACGGATCGGGCCGCCGGCGCGGGTGGCTGAGCAACCTGCACCTCGCCGCGCGCGAGCCGCGCGACGGAACGTTCGTGATGCTCGGCAAGACGTTCAAGGGCATGACCGACGAGCTGCTCGCGTGGCAGACCGAGCGCCTCGGCGCGCTCGCGCTCGGCCGCGACGGGCACGTGACGCACGTGCGCCCGGAGCTGGTCGTCGAGATCGCGCTCGCCGGCGTGCAAGCGAGCCCGATCTACCCGGCGGGGCTCGCGCTGCGCTTCGCGCGCGTGCGGCGCTACCGCCCCGACAAGTCCGCCCGCGACGCCGCCACGATCGACGAGGTCCGCGCGCTCTTCGACGCCGGCCCCTCGGGCGCTGCCGGGGCCTCCCCGGCGGACCCGGCGCGGCGTTCGCGCTAGGCTCCCGCTCGGTGATGATGCGCGGGCTCTTCGTCGCGATCGGCTGGCTGGGCATCGTGGGCTGCACGAGCGGCCCGCGCGTCCTCGTGACGGTCGAGAGCGACCTCGCGATCCCCGACGCGCTCGACGAGGTCCGCGTGGAGATCGCGGGCCGCGCGGCGAGCGCGCCGCTCACGGCGCCGGGCGCGCTCCCGGCGACCCTGGAGCTCCGCGGCGCCAACGATCGCCTCGGCCCGTACGAGCTCGTCGTCGTCGGCTCGCGTGGCGGCGCCGAGATCGGCCGGGTGACGCGCGCGCTCACGTTCGAGGCCGACGCGACCACGCGGCTCACCGTGCGCCTCGACGGCTGCGGCGGGCGGATCTGCGGCGCCGACGAGCGGTGCGACGCGGGCGCGTGCGTGCCGCTCGAGATGCCCGACGCGGGGCCGGCGCCGGACGGCAGCGCGCCGCTCGATGCTGGCCCGGACGACGCCGGCCCGCACGACGCTGGCGCCGTGGCGCGCGACGCGTGCCTGCCGGAGCTGTGCAACGGCCTCGACGACGACTGCGACGGCGACGTCGACGAGGCCGGGTGCGAGCCGTGCGCGCGCAGCGTCTTCGAGCGACGCGACTACTTGTCTTGCGAGCTGCCGCGGCCGCAGGCCGAGGCGCGCGCCTACTGCCGCGCGCGGGGCTACGACCTCGTCTCGATCGCGAGCGCAGCGGAGAACACGCACGTGTCGGGCACACGGACGGGTGAGCCGTTCCTCGGCCTCGTGCGCGCGAGCGGGCAGGACTTCGTGTGGGTCGACGGCGACCCGGGCACGTACCGCAACTGGCAGGGCGCGGGCCCGGGCGCGCAGGACTGCGCGACGATGCGCATGACCGGGTCCTGGGTCACCACCGACTGCGCGAGCGCGCGCCCGTTCGTCTGCGCGCTCCCGCGCCCGTGATCAGGCGAGGCCCGACTCGAGCCCCGCGATCAGCATCGCGAGCTCCGCGTGGCGCCCGCTCGGGATCGTGCGGTCGCGCCCGACCTGAGCGCGCAGGTCGCGCGCGAGCGCGAGCCCGACGCGGGCCTGTGGGCTCACCTCCGCGAGCGGACCGAGCACGCTCAGGAGCGACTCGAGCGTCGACAGATCGTCGATCGCGCGCACGAACCGGAAGGGGCGCTCGTCGCGGCGGCAGGTCGCGCGGACGAACCGCTCGAGCCAGCGCGCGGTCGCGGCCATCTTGTCCCACGCGAGCGCCGCGGGGACGTCGTCCGGCGTGTGGTAGACGCGCGAGCGCCCGTTCGTGAGCAGCAGGAACGGCCGCTCACGATCCCAGAACGCGGCGTAGTCGCTGAGCGGCGGGATGATCTCGGCGTCGGCCGGCCGCACGAAGACGCCGGGCTCGCTCGTATCGATCAGCACGTCGCGCGTGCCGGGGCTGCGCTCCGCGCCGAGCGCGAACACCGTGTCGCGCACCTCGGAGGGCAGCTCCTCGCCGCCGAGCGCGTGCCCGACCAGGTCCATGCACACCATCAGGTCGATGCGCTCGAGCGGGAGGGTCGGGTGCCTCGCGAAGTGCTCGCTCCCCATCGCGCGCGTGAGGAAGTACGGCGGCTCCTCCGCGTCGAACGCGGCGAGCACCACGCCGCGCCCCTCGGGCGGATCCGCCGCGAGCCGCCGCGCGACCTCGACGAGGATGGCGACCGCCGCCGCGTTGTCGTCCGCGCCGCGGTAGATGCGCCCGCCCACCGCGCCGAGGTGATCGTAGTGCGCGGCGATCATCACCCAGCGGTCGATGTCGCCGCGGATCTCCGCGAGCACGTTCGCGCCGCGACAACGCGGGACCTCCTGCAGGAAGGGGTCGAGCCCCTCGTCCCGCAGCGCGTCGAGGACGAGCGAGCGCGCGAGGGCGCCGCCCGGCGTGCCCGGCGCGCGGCCCGCGCACGCGTCGGAGCAGAGCGCCTCGACGAGGCGCCTCACGTCGAGCCCGGCCGCAGGATGCCGGACTCGAGCGCGAAGGCGACGAGGTCCGCGCGCGAGTGCAGCCCGAGCTTGTCGCGGATGCGCGCGCGGTAGGTCTCCACCGTCTTGACGCTGAGCCCGAGCGCGTCGGCCACCGCGCGCTGGGTCTCGCCCCGCGCGAGCCGCTCGAACACCTCGCGCTCGCGGCGGCTCAGGAGCGCGAGGCTCTCGTTGCCGCCGCGCGGGACCTTGGGGAGCGGCCGGGTCACCGACTGCGCCATGCTCGCGGTGCCCTGCTCGGCGAGCTCGAGGTCGTAGGTGCCGACCTGCACGCGATCGCCGACGTCGATCCGGTTGCGGCCGTAGGCCCGCTCGCCGTTGACGCGCACGCCGTTGCGCGAGCCCTGATCGCTCAGCTCCACCTCGAAGTCGCTGACCCGCAGCGTCGCGTGGCGCCGCGAGACGGACTCGTCCGTGAGGCGGATCTCGCACGCGGGGTCCCGCCCGATCCGCCACGTCCCCGGGGTCAGCCGGATCTCCGAGTCGCCGAGCTTGAGGACGAAGCGCCGCACCGTGCGAATGGTTGCGCAACCCGACGGGAACGCAACGAGATTGCGCAGCGTGCGGGCGCGGGGCGGACGCGCCGGCGGCTGGCCAGAACGGCGGCCGGTGGCATCATCATGGCGATGAGGCACCTCGCGGGGTGGGCGTTCGCGGCGTTCCTGGCGGCGACGGGGTGCGGCGGCGGCAGCGTCCGGCCCGACGCAGGCTGTCGGCTCGAGTGCGCGGCGCCGCCGCCCGGCTGCGCGTGGGTCGGCGGCGACGGCTGCACGAGCTGCGGCGCGCTCGAGTGCGCCGACGGCGGCGGCGAGGACGCGGGGTGCATGGCCTCGTGCCCCGCGCCGCCCACGGGGTGCCGGTACGTCGGCGGCGACCCCTGCGCGTGCGGCGCGCTCGAGTGCGACGACGTGCACTGCGCCGCGGCCGGCGAGGAGCACTTCCCCGCCTTCGCGCGTGAGTGCGAGCGCGCCGCCGACTGCGCGCTCGTCGAGCATCAGGTCGACTGCTGCGGCTCGCTCGCCGCGCGCGGCATCCGCGCCGACGAGGTCCCCGCCTTCGAGGTCGCCGAGGCGAGCTGTCGCGCGATGTACCCCGCCTGCGACTGCGCCGCGCGTCCGACGGTCGCCGACGACGAGACGGCCGGCGACGGAACGCGCGCCGCGCGCGCGGAGTGCGTCTCCGGGGCGTGCACGTCGACGTTCGGCCTCGCCGAGGGGGAGGTCTGCGGGGCCGAGGTCGGGGCGTGCGGCGCCGGCCTCGCGTGCTGCTACCCGTGCGGGATCCCGGGCTGCGACTTCCGCTGCGTGCCCGCGTGCGACCCGAGCGAGCCCGGCTGCGCGGGCGGCTGCGTCCCGCGCCCCTAGACCCAGCTGGCAAGTCGCGCGCGCGCGGCGAGTACACTGGCCGCGCGATGCTCCGGTCGGCCTCGTACTTCGCCGCCGCCAGCCACCTCGCGGCGCTGGCGTTCGCCGGCTTCGCGCTGGCCCCCGGGACCGCGCCCGACGACGTGCGCGCACGCGTGGCCTGGATCGCCGCGCACCCCGCGCGCTGGGCGGCGGGTTGGGGCGCATTCATCGCCGCCGGGATCGGGCTCGTCGCGTGGGTCGTCCTCGTCCGGCGACGGCTCGATCCACGCGGCGCCGACGAGGCGCTCGGCGACGCGGTCGCGCTGAGCGTGGTCGGCCTCGGGCTCGAGAGCGCGGGGCACGGGGTGAGCGCGCTCGCGCTGCCGCACCTCGCGCGGCAGCTCGCGCTCGATGGCGTCGTCGCGGCGGAGGGCGCGGCGCGGCTCGCGAGCACCGTCCTCGCGCCGCTCGCGTTCGCCGCTGCCACGCTCCTCGTCGTACGCGCGCTCGCGGCGAGCGGCCTCGGCGGGCGCGCCGCGACCCTCGCGGGGTACGTCAATGTCGCGTGCGCGCTCGCGATGACGGCGGCCGGCCTGCTCGAGGCGGGCGCGCTGATCCCCGTCGCGACGGCGGGGGTCGTGCTCTCGCTCTCGGTCCTGACGCTCACGGTCGGGCGCGCCGCGGGCGCCTGAGGATGTCAACGTCGCTTGCCGCGCTTGCGCGCGCGGCGGGTCTTCGCGAGCGTCGCGACCTCGCGGCGCTCGACCTCGACGCGGGCGCGAGCGGCCCGCGCGCGGCGCTCGGTCGCGCGCGCCGCGCTGCGCTCCGCCTCGAGCGCGTCGGGGGGCGCGGCGGGCGCGCGCGAACCGGCGGGCGTGAGGTACGCGAACAGCGCGGCGAGGAGCCCGAACAGCGCGACGGCGATCCCGCCGCCCATCGCCCACGGGCCGGCGCCCGCGAATCGCTCGGCGACGAGGAGCCCCGCCGCGCACGCGACGAGGCCTCCGAGGACGACGGTGCGGCGCGGCGTGAAGAACGTCTTGCCCAGCGCGCGCGCGAGCTCGCGCTCGAGCCGGTCCCGGTCGCGCCGCAGCGCCGCCGCCTCCGCGCGGTAGCCGTTGCGCTCGGCGCGGGCCTGGTCGCGCTCCTCGCGCAGCGCCTCGACGCGCGCGCGCAGGTCCGCGTCGCCGTCGCCGAACGTGGCGAGCTCCGCCTCGAGCGCTTCGACGCGGCGCCGCAGCGTCTCCCGCTCGTCCCGATACCCGGCCACGCGACCGCCACGATACCGCCGCTCGCGCAGGGACCTCACCTGAACGGGTGTACAGACCCGCCTCGACGTGCTAAGGAGGCGCTCCACCCATGGGAGCACGCACTCAGCCCGCCCTCGAGCGCATCGAGATCGTCGGCGCGCGCGAGCACAACCTCGCCATCGATCACCTCGAGCTGCCCAAGGGCGCGTTCGTCGTGTTCACCGGCGTCAGCGGCTCGGGCAAGAGCTCGCTCGCGTTCGACACGCTCTTCGCCGAGGGGCAGCGCCGCTACGTCGAGAGCCTCAGCGCCTACGCGCGCCAGTTCCTCGGGCGGCTCGAGCGCCCGAACGTCGAGCGGCTCCGCGGCCTCTCGCCGACGATCGCGATCGAGCAGAAGGCGGCGTCGAGCAACCCGCGCTCGACCGTCGGCACGATCACCGAGATCCACGACTACCTGCGCGTCCTCTACGCGCGGGCAGGCGAGCAGCACTGCCACGTCTGCGGCGAGCGTGTGCGCGGGCAGAGCGCCGAGGAGATCGCGCGGGACATCGCGGCGCGCCCGGCGGGCACGCAGGTCGTCTTGCTCGCGCCGCTCGTCTCGCACCGCAAGGGCGAGTTCAAGGACCTGTTCGAGAAGGCCGCCGCCGACGGCTTCGCCCGCGCGCGCGTCGACGGCGTGATCCACCGGCTCGACGCGGTGCCGGCGCTCGCCAAGCACAAGAAGCACGACATCGAGCTGGTGATCGACCGCGTCACGCTCGGCCCCGACGCGCTCGGGCGGCTGACCGAGGGCGTCGAGCTCGCGCTGCGCCAGGGCGGTGGGGAGATCCTCGTCGAGCTCGAGGGCGAGCTCGCCCGCTACGGCGAGCACCGCACCTGCTGCGGCCACGCGTTCCAGGAGCTGAGCCCGCAGAGCTTCTCGTTCAACAGCCCGCTCGGCATGTGCACGCGCTGCCAGGGGCTCGGCCGCCTCGACGCGATCGATCCCGCGCTCGTGATCGACCCGCGCCTCTCGATCCGCGGCGGCGCGATCCGCCCGTGGGCCACCTCGATGGAGCGCGGCGAGGGGTGGCGCTTCCGCATCGTCGACGCGATGGCGAGAGCCTGCGACGTGGACCTCGACGTCCCCTTCGGCAAGCTCCCCAAGCGCAAGCGCGAGATGGTCCTCTACGGCGTCGCGGAGCGCATCGGCGTCACCTGGGAGAACGAGCGCACCGGCAGCCACGGCAACTTCGCGGTGAAGTTCGAGGGCGTGCTGAACCTGCTCGAGCGCCGGCTCGCCGACACGACGAGCGAGCGCATGCGCGCGCAGTACCTCAAGTACTTCTCCGAGCAGGCGTGCCGCGCGTGCGAGGGCAGACGGCTGCGGCCCGAGAGCCTCGCGGTGCGGCTCGCGGGGCGCGGCATCGCCGACGTCGCGGCGATGACGGTGCGCGAGGCCGCCGACGCGTTCGCCACGCTCGAGCTGAGGGGCAACGCCGCGACGATCGCCGCGGGCGTCTTGCGCGAGGTCCGCAGCCGCCTCGAGTTCCTGCTCGACGTCGGGCTCGACTACCTCACCCTCGATCGCGCCGGGCCCTCGCTCTCGGGCGGCGAGGCGCAGCGCATCCGCCTCGCGAGCCAGCTCGGGAGCGAGCTGTCGGGCGTGATGTACGTGCTCGACGAGCCCTCGATCGGCCTGCACCAGCGCGACAACCAGCGGCTCATCGCGACGCTCGCGGGGCTGCGCGACGCAGGCAACACCGTGATCGTCGTCGAGCACGACGAGGAGACGATCCGCGCCGCGGACCACGTCGTCGACTTCGGGCCCGGCGCCGGCCACCTCGGCGGGCGCGTGGTGTTCAGCGGTACGCCCGCGGCGCTCGCGCGCGCGAAGGACAGCGTGACCGGCGCCTACCTCGCCGGCCGCCGCGCGATCGAGGTCCCCGCGCGGCGCCGCGCGGGCAACGGCGCGCGCATCGCGATCCGCGGCGCGCGCGCGAACAACCTGCGCGAGGTGGACGTCGCGATCCCGCTCGGCTGCTTCGTCGCCGTCACGGGCGTGAGCGGCGCGGGCAAGAGCTCCCTCGTCGGGCAGATCCTCCTGCCCGCGCTCGCCCGCGCGCTGCACGGCGCGAGCGAGCCGGTCGGCCCGCACGAGGCGATCGAGGGCCTCGAGGCGCTCGACAAGGTGATCGCGATCGACCAGCGGCCGATCGGGCGCACGCCGCGGAGCAACCCCGGCACGTACACCAAGGCGTTCGACGAGGTCCGCACGATCTTCGCGCAGCTCCCGGAGGCGCGCGCGCGCGGGTTCACGCCGAGCCGCTTCAGCTTCAACGTGAAGGGCGGCCGCTGCGAGGCGTGCTCCGGCGACGGGGTCGTGAAGGTGGAGATGCACTTCCTGAGCGACGTGTACGTCCACTGCGAGGTGTGCGGCGGCCGCCGCTACAACGCGCAGACGCTCTCGGTCCGCTACAAGGGCAAGAGCATCGCCGACGTGCTCGAGACGAGCATCGAGGAGTGCCTCTCGCTCTTCTCGCCCTACCCGCGGCTCACGCGGATCCTCTCGACCCTCGACGAGGTGGGCCTGGGCTACATCCACCTCGGCCAGCCCGCGCCCACGATCAGCGGCGGCGAGGCGCAGCGCGTGAAGCTCAGCCGCGAGCTCGGCAAACGCCACACCGGCCGCACCCTCTACGTCCTCGACGAGCCGACGACGGGCCTTCACTTCGCGGACGTCGAGCGCCTGCTCGCCGTGCTCCAGACGCTCGTCGACGCGGGCAACACGGTGCTCGTGATCGAGCACAACCTCGACGTCGTGAAGTGCGCGGACTGGGTGATCGACCTCGGCCCCGAGGGCGGCGCGGGCGGCGGCCTCGTGGTCGCGGAGGGCACGCCCGAGAAGGTCGCCCGCGTCGCGCGCTCCCACACCGGTCGCTACCTGCGCGAGGTCCTCGGGCCCGCGGCGCGCGAGCCGCGGCGCGCGCGCCGCGCTACCGTCGCCCGATGAGCAAGGTGAGCGTGCAGTACTTCTCGGACGTCCTCTGCGTCTGGGCATACGTCGGTCAGGTACGCCTCGACGAGCTCGAGTCCGCGTTCCGCGACGAGGTCGAGGTCGACTGCCACTTCATGACCGTGTTCGGTGATGCGCACGGGAAGTTGACGACCTCGTGGCGCGAGCGAGGCGGGCTCGCCGGCTACGCCGAGCACGTACGCTCGGTCGTCGCGCGCTTCGATCACGTCACGATCCACGCGGACGCCTGGGACCCGGTGGCCCCCGCCTCGTCGCTCGGCTGCCACGTCTTCTTGGCCGCGGTGAAGCTCCTCGACGCCGCGGTGTTCCGGCAGGTGGCCTGGCGCCTGCGCGAGGCGTTCTTCGCAGAGGGTCGCGACATCGCTCAGCGCCGCGTACAGCTCGAGGTCGCCGAGTCGATCGGCCTGTCGGTCGCCGCGCTCGAGGCCTCGCTCTCGAGCGGGCGCGCGCACGCGGAGCTCTCGCGCGGGCTCGCCCTCGCGCGGAGCTACGGCGTCGAGACCAGCCCCACGTACGTCTTCGACGAGGGCCGGCAGCGCCTGAACGGCAACGTCGGCTACCGCGTGATCGAGGCCAACGTCCGCGAGCTCTTGCGCACGCCCGAGCCCGGACAGTCCTGGTGCTAGAGCACCGATTCGTTTGGAAACCCGTCGCGCTCCGAGACTTCTCGGCTCTCCGAACGGATCGGTGCTCGAGCGCTTGCGGCCGGGGCCGTCCGCGCCGACCATCGCGTGCATGCGAGAGATCCACGACGCCGACGCGCTCGCCGCCGCCCTCGCGAGCGGCGAGCCGCTCGCCGACACCGTCCTCTGGGGCCTCGACCTGCGCCCACACGCCGCGGCGCTCCGCGCGCGCGACCTCTCGGACGCGGTGCTGCTCGGCTGCCGGCTCGATCCGGAGGACCTCGCGCACGCCGTCGTGAACGGCGCCCTCGTGTTCCCGCGCCTGCCCGACGCGCTGCCGTACGAGCCGTGGCGCGCGCGCCTCTACGCGGTCGAGGAGCTCTTCGACGCGTTCGATCCCCGCGAGCCCTGCACCTACTGCGACTGCGTCGACGCGCGCATCTACCGTCACTTCCGCGAGAGCGGCGGCGCGGACGAGCCCTCCCTCCTCGAGGCGCTCGCGCGCCGCCTCCACGATCACGGGATCTCCGAGGCGCTCGAGGCGCTGCTCGGCGCAGAGGCGCGCGTCGTGGCGTTCATGGGAGGCCACTCGATGCTGCGCAGCGAGCCCCGCTACCGCGAGGTCGCGCGGCTCGCGGGCCGCCTCGCCGCGCGCGGCTTCGTGATCGCGACGGGCGGCGGGCCGGGCGCGATGGAGGCCGCGAACCTCGGCGCGCGCTTCGGCGACGCGGCGAGCGCGCTCGACGACGCGATCGGGATGCTCGCCGGCGCGCCGAGCTACAAGAGCGAGCGCTGGCTCGCGGCGGCCTTCGAGGTGCGCGCCCGCTTCGCGGACGTCCTCGCCGACGGCTCGCGCACGAGCCTCGGGGTGCCGACCTTCTTCTACGGCCACGAGCCGCCCAACGCGTTCGCGACGCACCACGCAAAGTACTTTGCCAACTGCACGCGCGAGGAGGGCCTCGTGAGCCTCGCCTCCCACGGCATCGTCTTCGCCCCGGGCAGCGCGGGCACGTTGCAGGAGATCTTCCAGGACGCGTGCCAGAACCACTACGGGACGGTGCGCGGGCTCGTCTCGCCGATGGCCCTCTACGACGTCGCGCATTGGACGGAGCGCCTGCCCGCGCTGCCGCTCCTTCGCGCGCTCGCGGAGGGGGGCGGCTGGGGCGACCGCGTGATCGCGAGCGACGATCCGGACGAGCTCATCGCGTTCCTCGAGCGGCACGGACCACGCGCGGCGGACCGCGCCGAGTGGTCGTTCTGTGCCGCGCACTGCGCCCCGCCGTGAGGCTCGCCCGGCCCTCACCAGCCGCCGACGCGGTGCTCGCGCAGGAGCGCGGCGAGCGCGACGACGCGCGCGTCCTCGTGCGCCGCGCCGAACGGCCACGCGACGCGCAGACGGCTGCCGTCTGCGCCGGCGATCTCGAGCGCCTCGGTGCCTGGGCCCTGCGCGACCCCCGTCGGTCGCGGCCCCGCGAGGATCGCCTCCGCGGCGGCGAGGATCGCCGCGAGCGCCTCGGGCGACGCGGTGCCCGAGGCCTGGTGCACGAAGGGCGAGGGCCCACCGCTCGCGTGCCCGCCCTCGATCGCGCCGGACGCGTCGAAGCGACAGTACGCCGAGCCCCCGTCCGCCGGTTGCACGTGGATCGCGACCGACGCGACCTCGACGCGCGCCGGCGCCCGCGGGGCCGTCTCAGCCGTCTCAGCCGTCTCGGCCGTCTCGGTCGCGCCCTCGGGCTCCACCGGCGCCGCCGCGGGCGCCGCCCCGCTCGGCTCCGCGCCGCCGCACCCCGTCACGACGAGGACCACCACGCACGCGAGCGGACGGATGCCCATGGCCCGAGCGTACCGCAGCGGCGCCCCGCGCGTCGCCTCACCGCCGCGCGGTCGACTCGTCGCGGACCGCCGCGAGCGCGGCGACGTGCGCGGGGCCGGTGCCGCAGCAGCCCCCGACGATCGTCGCCCCCGCCGCGACCCACGCGCGCGCGTGCGCCGCGTAGGCCTCGGGTGTGTCCGGCCGCGGCGTGAAGCCGTCCTCGTCGTTCGCGACGCCGCCGTTGGCGTAAGCGCCGAACGGCACGCCCGCGTCCGCGATCGCCTCGACGTACGCGCGCGTGCGCGCGCTCGGCGTGCAGTTCACCAGCACCGCCGCGACGCCGAGGTCCACCGCGCGGCGCGCCGCGTCCGCCATCGCGGCCGGGCTCATGAGCGTCGCGTCGTAGCCCGCGCTGAGCGCGAGCCACGTCTCGAGCCGCGTCGCGCGCGCCGCGCGCACCGCGGCGAGCGCCTCGTCCGCGCAGGGGAACGTCTCGCAGAGCAAGAGATCGCAGCCCGCGTCCGCGAGGACCTCGGCGAGCCGGCCGTGCTCGCGCTCGACCGCGGGCCCGCCGCCGGGCGACAGGTCGGGCCGGTAGCAGTCGGCGAGCGGCGCGAGGCTGCCCGCCACCCGGTGCGCGCGCGGGACCGCCCCACGCGCGAGCGCCACCGCGTCGCGCGCCGCGCGCACCCAGCCCGCGCCGTACGCCCGCGGGCTCGCGCGGAACGTGTTGGCCGTATGCACGGTCGCGCCCGCGGCCGCGTAGTCGCGGTGGATCGCCGCCACGAGCGCCGGGGCCTCGGTGAGCGCCGACGCGCTCCAGCGCGGGAGCGCCGTCGACGCGCCGCGCCGCGCGAGCTCGGTCCCGAGCGGACCGTCGAGCACCGTGATCCGCGTCATCGCCCCTGGATCATGGCTCATATCTCGAAGGCCATCGCCTCGAGCCGCGCGCCCTCGCGCACCTCGAGCAGCTCCGCGGCGAGCTCGGCGACCTCCGCCTCCATCCCCTGCTCGGCGAGCTCCACCTGCGTCTCGAGCAGCGCGGCGGCGAGCGCGAGCTGCTCCTCGAGCCCGTCGGCGAGCTCGTCGAGGCGGCGGTCGAGCTCGACGAGCTCGGCGCGCGTGCGCGCCACGAGCGCCCGCACCGCCGCCTCGTAGGCGTCGTCGAGTGACGCACGCGTGGGCTCGTCGACGACGTCCGGGAACATCCTCGCGATCACCGCGACCGTCCGCCAGAGCCCGTAGGCCGCGGCCGGATCCGGGCGCTCCGCGCGCAGCGCGGCGAGCCCCGTCTCGAGCCGGCGCCACGCCGCGCGCGTCCGCGCGAGCGCGACCTGGTAGTCCATCTCCTCGACGCGCGGCCAGAGCATGTGAAGCAAGGTGTGCTCCTGGCGCGTCGCCACGTCCTCGAGCCCCGCGCTCGACTCGGGCAGCCGCTCGAAGAGCTCGGCCGCGATCACGCGCGCGCGCTCGACGAGCGTCTCGCTCGCGAGCCGGCGCCGGAGCCGGCGCGCGGAGCGCGCGATGAGCAAGCGCGCTTGACGGCGCGCGATGTCGACCGCGTCGTCGATCGTCTTGGCGTACTCGCTCGCCCACCGGAAGAGCTCCTCGACGTGGTGCGCGCGGATCGCGTCGAGATCCGCCTGCCGGTGCGCGCGCAGCTCCTCGAGCCGGCGCATGTGCAGCTGCGAGCGCCGCCGCAGGAACAGGTACAGGCCGAAGTAGATGGCGCCGTAGACGGCGAGCCAGCCGCCGAGCGCGAGCGTCGTCGCGAGGTGCGGGTCGATGGCCTCGCCGATCGCGCCGAGCCGCGTGGCGAGGTGGGGCGGCGGGCCGAGCAGCGCCTCGGTCCAGTCGATGAGGCGCACGCGCAGCGAGAGCGCGATGTCGATCGCGATGGCCCCGAGGATCACGACGACGAGCGAGAGCCGGCGCAGGATCACGCCGATCGGGACCTCGGCGTTCTGGCTCATGCGCGCCACGTGGTGCGCGCTGTACACGACGTCCGCGGCGCCGAGCACGAACACGAGCGCGCGCCGCCAGAAGCCGTACCGGGACCGGACCTCGAGCGTGTAGAGGTCCTCCGCCGGCGGCCGCGGCGGGCGCAGCGCGGGGAACGTCATCTCGAGGGCCACCTCGACCGGCTCGCCCTCGACCCGAGGCATCGCGAGCACGGCGAGCCGCCCCGCGCTCCCGCCGGTCTCGATCGCGCGCAGCCGCTCGAGGAACCACTCGCGCACGACGACTTGCTCGCGAAGGGCGCGGTCCATCGCCTCGAGCCGTGCCTCGGTGCGCCGGACGAACGCGACCGGATCCGCGTCGTCCCCACCCTCGCTGGCCTCCGACCAGCTCGCGCTCGCGCGCTCGGCCCACGCGCTCAGCGCCTCGCTCGTCGCGTCGCGGACCTTGCGCTCGGCCGCCGTGACGAGCTCCCCCTGCAGGCGCCGGAACCGGACGAACCACGCGACCTTGTGGACGAAGAACGCCAGCGCCAGCGACATCGCGACGTAGAACGCGATCACGAGCGCGTGGACGAGACCCTCCATCGGCGGCGTGCTCTAGCGCTGGCGCGCGCCGCCGTCGAACGAGGGCACGAGGAGCGCGCGCCCACCGCTCGAGGACCGTCGAGGGTGCGAAGCACCCCTGCGCAAGCTCAGCGCCCTTCGAACGGGCTCGGGAACAGGCCGTACTTCTTCGTGTCGCGCCGGTCGACGATGGTGTCGCCGGCGACCCCCGCGAGGGCCTGCAGCGCGTAGAGGTCGTCGAGGCGCAGGCTCAGCGTCTGCGCGAGCCGCCAGAGGAACTTGCCGGCGATGATCTGATCCGAGCGCATGATGTGGAAGAACGCGTCGCGCTCGAGCGCGAGCATCTGCGAGTCCTTGAGGCAGTGGACGGTGGCCGAGCGAGGGCGGCGGCTCAAGAGCGCCATCTCGCCGAAGTGGTCACCCGCACGAAGCAACGCGACTTGCGTCCCGCCGCGCGTGACCGCCGCGGCGCCGCGCACGATGACGAACAGCGTCTCGGCCTCTTCCCCCTCGCGCACGACCACGTCGCCCTTGGCGTAGTCGCGGTGCGAGGAGGCGTTGTTGACCTTCACGAGCTCCTTCATGTCGAGCTCGCTGAACAGGACGATGTGCCCGAGCGCGGCGAGCTCGGCCGTCACGCGGGTCGCGCGCTCGTCGGCCTGCTTCTCGTCCGAGGCGACCGCGCGGATGAGCAGCGTCGTGATGTTGTCGGCGCCGCCTCGTTCGTTCGCCGTGTCGATCAGCGCCTTGCAGATCGTCGCGAGGTCCTCGGGGCGGCGCATCGCGTTCGAGAGCTCGCCGTGGTCCTTCACGTAGCCGTGCAGGCCGTCGGAGCTGAGCAGGAGCGTGTCGCCGGGCAGGATGTCGAACACCAGCGTGTCGACGAGGACGGACGCGTTCGGGCCGACCGCGCGCGTCACGAGGTTGTGGTGCGGGCTCGCCTCGGCCTGCTCGGGGGTGAGCATCCCGCGGCGGATGGCCTCCTGGATGAACGTGTGGTCCTCGCTGAGCTGGTAGACCGCGCCGGCGCGGGAGAGGTAGAGGCGCGAGTCCCCGACGTGCCCCATGATCCCCTTGCCGCCCAGGACGAGCAGACCGACGCAGGTCGTGCCCATCCCGCGCTTGCTCTTGTCGTTGCGGCCGATGTCGTAGATGGCCGCCGAGGCCGCCTGGATCGCCTGGCGGAAGTACGTGGCCGCCTCGTCGGGCGACGCCTTGCCCGCCGCGACGGCGCGCAGGAGATCACGCCGCTGGAGGAGGTAGCTGCGCACGGTGTCCGCCGCGGTCTTGGAGGCGATGTCGCCCGCGGCGTGCCCCCCCATTCCGTCGCAGACGAGGTAGAGGCCGAGCTCCGGGTCGACGAGGAAGTGATCCTCGTTGTGCTTGCGGACACTGCCGACGTCGCTGGCCCCTTGCGCGATGACGTTCATCGCGGCGAGATTGCCCGAAGCCCGTCGCGCTGAGAAGCCGTCGCGCCCAGAAGCGTCAGAACCGGCCCTCGAGGCGCAGCTCGCCCGGGCCGAGCGAGGCGCGAATCCACGTTCCGTCCGAGGCGTGGATCGCCAGGGTGACCGCCGAGGCGACGAGGCCGGCGGCCCCGACGCCCAAGAGGACCAGGCCCCCCGCCACGAGGCCGGGCGAGCGGGCGTACGCCTCGGCGACGTCCGCCCAGCGGGTGCCGTCCGAGGCGTTCTCGACCGAGCTCGCGTCGTCGGCGCCCACCGCGGTGAGGACGCCGCCCGCCACGCCGACGCCGACGGACGCGCCGAAGAGCGCCCAGGCGATCACGCGCGCGTCGCTCCAGTTCGAGTAGGCGGGAGGCGCCTCCGGCGCGCCGGCGTCGGCGTCGGCGTCGGCGTCGGCGTCGGCGTCGGCGTCGGCTTCGGCGTCGGCTTCGGCTTCGGCGTCGGCGTCGGCCTCGGGCGCGGCGTCGGCGTCGGCGTCGGCGTCGGCGTCGGCGTCGGCGTCGGCCTCGGGCGTGGCCTCCGCGTCCGGCGCGGCCTCGGCGGCGTCACGGTCCGGGCTCGTGTCCGGCTCGGCGTGCTCCGGCGCCTCGTCGTCTTCGAGGCCCCACGACTGCGCGGTCGCGGTGGCCGCGAAGGCGAGGAGCGAGCCGGCGAGCGCCATCACGCGGAGCACGGGGCGAGTCTTTCGCCGCGCCGCCCGAGACGCAAGCGCGCCGGCGCCGGCCTGCAACCGATCGCGCGCGCTGGTACCCTCGCGCTCCGTTGAGCCACGGCGACGAGAGGCCCTCGAGGGTCGCACCGCGCGGATCGCCGGACGCCGGCCACGGCGCGGAGCCCGAGCTCACGTGGTTCGGCGCGCTCCGCGACCCGGGACGCGAGCGCGAGCTGCGCGCCTCCCGCTTCGAGAACGAGCTCCGCCGGACCCTGCGCATCTCCGCCTGGGCGGCCGCCCTCATCTACCTCCTCTTCGGCGCGCTCGACGCGCTCGTCGTCCCCGACGTCCTGTCGCTGGCGTGGACGCTCCGCTACGGCGTCGCGGCGCCGGTCGCGATCGCGCTCGCCATCCTCGCCTCGACCCGCTACGCGGAGCGGGCGCTGATCCCGATCGGCGTCCTGCACAGCCTCCTCGGGCCCGCGCTCTTTCTCACCGTGGGCGAGCTCGCCGCGGACCCGGGCGGCCTGCTCTACACGCTGTGGGGCGCGGTGCTCTTCCCGCTGCTGGTCCCGCAGCTCACGCGCCTGGGCGTCGTGCCGAGCCTCGTCGTCGGCGCGCTCGTCCTGGGCTACCTCATCCTGCTCGACGCGCTCGTGACCCCCCGCCCGCTGGAGGAGCGGGTGTTCGTCGTCCTCTTCTTCGTGGTCGGCTGCGGCTTCGGCGCGTGGGCCACCTACCAGGCGGAAGTCGCCGCCCGCCGGAGCTTCCACAAGGAGAAGATCATCGAGTGGCAGCTCGACGAGCTCGCGCGCGAGCGAGAGACGTCGGAGCGGCTGCTGTTGAACGTGCTCCCGGCGTCGATCGCCGCGCGCCTGCGCTCGAACGACGGCACCATCGCCGACCGCTTCGACGAGGTCACCGTCCTGTTCGCGGACCTCGCCGGCTTCACCCGCTACACCACGCGCGTCGCGCCGGAGGCCCTGGTCGCGCAGCTCGACACGATCTTCTCGCGCTTCGACGCGATCGCCGATGAGCTCGGGCTCGAGAAGATCAAGACCATCGGGGACGCGTACATGGTGGCCGCCGGGCTGCCGGAGCCGCACCCCGACGGCCCCGGCGCGATGGCGCAGATGGCGTTGCGCATGCTCGACGCGCTCGCCGAGCTCGCTCCGGAGGCGGGTGAGCGCCTCTCGCTGCGCGTGGGGATCCACACCGGCCCCGCGATCGCGGGGGTCATCGGCCGGCGCAAGTTCATCTACGATCTCTGGGGCGACACCGTGAACACCGCGAGCCGCATGGAGTCGCACGGCGAGCCGGGCCGGATCCAGGTCTCCGAGGCGACCGCGTCGCGCCTGCGCGACCGCTACGCGCTCGAGCCCCGCGGGCCGATCGAGCTGCGAGGCAGGGGCCGCGTCGAGGCCTTCTGGCTCATGGGAGCGAAGCCCGCCCCGTGAGGCGCGTGACCGCCGCGCTCGCGCTCGCCGCGCTCGCGCTCGCCGCGCTCGCCGCGCCCGCCGCCGCGCAGCCCGAGGAGGCAGCCGGCGAGGAGCTCGGCGTCGAGGCGCGCCTCGCCGCGCCCGACGATCCGACCGCGGACCGCGCGCGCACGACGGTGAGCCGCGACGAGATCGAGGAGTCGCTCCCGCGCTCCGCGCCGGACGCGCTGCGCGCAGTGCCCGGCGTGAGCGTGCAGCAGACCTCGCACGGTCAGGCGAGCCCCTACCTGCGCGGGCTGACGGGGCAACGCGTCGTGCACCTCTTCGATGGGATCCGCCTCAACACGGGGATCTACCGCCAGGGCCCGAACCAGTACTTCTTCACCGTCGACTCGCTCACGCTCGAGCGGCTCGAGGTGGTGCGCGGGAGCGCGTCGACGGTGTGGGGCGCGGACGCGCTCGGCGGCGCGATCCTCGCGGTGCCGCGCGAGCGCCGCCCCAACGCGAGCCTCGACGGCGTGTACTTCGAGCCCGCGCTGACCACGCGCTTCCGCTCGGCGGACCTCGAGTGGGGCGGGCGCGCGGAGCTCGGCGCGGATCTCGGCGATCGCGTCTCGTTCCTCGGCGGCGTCGCGTTCCGATCCGTCTCCCCGCTCGCGAGCGGCGGCGTGGTCGGCAGCCCGATCGACGGGCGGCGCGCGCTCGTCCCGCGCTTCACCGAGGAGCTCGAGGGGCGCCCGATGGACGAGTGGCGCACGCAGGTCGGCACCGGCTTCGAGGAGCTCACCTTCGACGGCCGCCTCGTCTACCGCATCGCGCCGCGCCTGCGCCTCGTCGGCGCGCTCTACGGCTACCGGCAAGCGAACGCGCCGCGCACCGATCAGTGCCCGCCGCCGGAGGCGCCCGCGGACGAGTGCTCGACGGTGCGAGAGCAGTTCCGCACGCTGGGCTACGTGGCGCTGCGCGGCGACGCCGGCCGCGAGATCCAGGACCTCGACGTGAACGTGAGCTTCCAACGGCACCACGAGCGCCGCGACACGGTGCGTCCGCGCTCGAACGTGCGCTTCGACTGGATCGACGACGTCGACACCTACGGCTTCGCCGCGCGCGCGGCCACGCCGGTGGCGCACCTCGGCGACGAGGCCTGGCTGCGCCTGCGCTACGGCTTCGACGCCTACCGCGATCAGGTCGGCTCGCAGGCCTGGCAGACGCTCACCGACCTCGACCTCGTGCTGCCGCTCTCGCGCGGGCAGTACGCGGACCGCTCCACGTACGCGACGCTCGGAACGCACCTGACGCTCGAGGCGCAGCCGGTGCGCGGCCTGATCCTGCGCAGCGGCGGCCGCTTCGGCCTCGTGGGCGTGCGCGCGTCGGGCGACGCGGAGTCCGGCACGCGCGCCGTGCGCGACGACTTCGGCGTCGGCGTCGGCCGGCTCGGCGCAGAGATCCGGCCGAGCCGCGAGCTCGCCGTGCTCGTGTCGGTCGACCAGGGCTTCCGCGCGCCGAACCTCGACGATCTCACCTCGCGGCAGCAGACGGGGCCGGGCTTCCAGTTCGAGAACCCGGAGCTGCGCCCCGAGCGCTCGACGAGCTTCGATCTCGGCCTGCAACTTCGCTTGCCATCGATCAGCATCGACGCGCACGCGTTCGCGCTCTTGATCGAGGACGGGATCGTGCGCGCCCTGCGGACCGCGGACGACTGCCCGCCGAGCACGCCGGCGTGCCGCGCCTCGCGGGTCCACCTGCAGCTCGTGAACGCCCGCGGGCTCGGGACGATGTTCGGCGCGGAGGGTGGCGTGACCCTGCACCTGCCCGAGGGCGTGACCGCGCGCGCGACGGTGGCGTACGCGTGGGGCGAGGAGCCCGATCCGGGCGACGCGGGGCGCGTGCCGATGTCGCGCGTGCCGCCGCTGATGGGCACCGTCGAGGGCCGCTGGCGCCACGCGGAGACGGGGATCTACGCCGGCGCGATCCTGCGCTGGGCCGCGACGCAGGACCGGCTCGCGCCGAGCGACGTGGCGGACGCGCGCATCCCGCTCGGCGGCACGCCCGGCTGGGCGACGGTCGACCTCGCGGGCGGGTGGCGGCTCGACGATCACGTCCTCTTGAGCCTGGTCGTCGAGAACCTCTTCGACGTCGCGTATCGGATCCACGGCTCGAGCATCAACGCGCCCGGCGTCGGCGTGATGGCCGCCGCCACGGTTCGGCTCTGGCCGTTCTGAGCGCCCTCGCATAGAATGAGAATCGATGTCATTCTCAAGCTCTCGGTTCGCTCCTCTTCTGGCGATCGGCGCGCTGTGGGTCGCGTCCCTCACGGCTTGCGAGACCCCGCCGCCGGGCGGCGACGGCGGCCTCGGCGACTCCGGAGCGGCCAGCGACGCGGGCCCGAGCACCGACGGCGGCGATCGGGTCGACGGCGGCGGCGAGGGCGCGCGGTGCGAGGGGCTCGCCGCCGACCCGCCGGCGACGGAGTGCGCGCCCGCCGCGACGGACTACGCGCCGGGCGCCGGGACGTGGCCCGCGTGCGTCTCGGACGCAGGCGAGTATGTCCGCATCCAGCCCGGCGTCAGCTCGATCGCGCGGGTGATGGCCTACGAAGAGATCCGCGCGCTGCTCTTCGATCCGCGCCGTGACCCGAGCCCGATGCAGTTCCTCGACGCGCGCCTGATCTACCAGCGCGACGAGGGCCTCGACTCGCGCGTGGTGCGCCGGTACGACCCGCACTACGCCGTCCCCGACGGCACCGACTGCGCGATCGACGGCGTCCCGGAGGCCCACCCGGACTACTGCGTCGGGCCCGCGCGCCTGGGGCCCCTCTTGCTCGCGTCGTTCGCGGCGGGGATCTCCGGTGACGCCGCGGAGCCGGCGCGCGCGCACGCCGCGCGGATCGAGGCGGCGCTGCTCTGGTTCCTCGCCGTCTCGACGTACAAGGAGACGCTCACCTGCACGACGACCGCGCGCGACTGCGACTCCGGGTACGCGTACTACGCGGGCGGCGAGCCGGCGCGCGGCGGGATCGGGCTCGCGGGCGAGGTCGCGCGGGTGAACGCCGCCGCCCACGATCGCGCGTGGGATGGGCTGCTCGCGGTGCGCTGCTGGCGCGATCTCGATCCGGCCGACACGGCGACCGATACGGCGCTGCGCGATCGGGCGCGCGAGCAGCTCGACCGCGCAGTCGTCGAGGGCGTCGCGGCGATCCTGCGCGACCGGCTCACGCGCGCGTGTGCCGCGGGCGCCGCGGAGCTCGCCTACCACTGGGCGTTCGCGAAGACCCTCGCGCCGCTCTTCGACCGCGCGGTCCGCGCGCGCGACGCCAGCGCGGCAGACGCGCTGGCCGCAGCGCTCGCGCCGAGCACGGCCGCCGACGCGGACGTCGCCGCCGCCGTCGCGGCGATCGACGCCGCGTTCGACTGTCGTTGAGCCTCGCGTCAGCGCGCGCGGCCGCGGCGGCGGTGCTCGCGCGCGTACCCGGGGTGCCGGCGGTCGTCGCGCGCGAGGCACTGCACCGCGGCGGGCCGGCGCTCTCCGTCCCAGACCGCCTCCGGGCCCTCGGGCTCGGTCCCGTTCGCGCGCACGATCCGCGGCGAGAAGAGCGGCGTCGGGTCGCAGTGGCGTCCCTCGTAGACGAGGATGAAGTGGACGTGCGGGCCGCGCGCGAAGCCGGTCTGTCCGACCTCGGCGATCGCCTGGCCGCGCTCGACGAGCTGGCCCGGCACGACGAGGTTCACGCGGTTGTGCGCGTAGGCGGTCACCCAACCCGTCGGGTGCACGATCATCACGATGTTGCCGTAGCCGCGCACCTCGTGGCCCGCGTACGCGACGAGCCCGCGCTCCGAGGCGCGCACCGTGGTCCGCTCCGGCGCGCCGATGTCGACCGCGAGGTGGTAGCCGCCCGCGCCCGAGCCCCAGCCGCGGAGGTAGCGGCCTCCGTCGACGGGCATGAGGAGCGTCCCCTCGATCCCGTCGAGCGCGCCGGCCGCGGTGACCCACGCCGGGTCCGGCGTCTCTCGCAAGAGACGTTGCGCCACGCGCTCGCCGCCGACGCCGAGCGCCTGCGCCTGCTCCGCCGCCGGCGCCGCGATCTCGGTCTCCGGCGTCGGGTCGGCGACGGTCACGGGGTTGCCCTGCGTGGTGATCGCGCGCAGCGCCGCGCCGCTCTGTCCAGGCGCCGGGATGAGGAGCTCCGCGCCGGGTCGCAGCGAGTGGCCCTGCATGCGGTTGGCGGCGCGGATATCGTCGACGCTCACGCGGTAGCGGCGGGCGATGCGAGTCAGCGTGTCTCCTTCGCGCACGCGATGGCGGCGCCCGCGCCCGTCGGCCCAGCGGCCGCGGCCCGGCGGGCCCGGGATCGTGAGCTGCGCTCCCTCCCGCACGCGGGTGCTGCGCAGCCGGTTGGCCTCTTGGAGCGCCTCGACGGTGACGCCGTGACGGCGCGCGATCCGCAGGAGGCTGTCGCCGGGGCGCACGACGTACGTTCGCTGCTGCGCGCTCCCGGCGGAGGCCGCGCACCACACTGCGGCGGCCGCGAGGAACGCTCGGAGGGCACTCGACATCGCGGCTCCGAACCTGACGCCGCGCGCGCGTGCCCGCAAGCGCAGCGCCCCGGACGGCTCGCGTACGGTCGACGCTCGGGCGCCCACGCGCTCGCGCGCGCTCCGAGGCCAGCTCACCCTCGGCGGGGCGCGCGGTTGTCGCGGCTCGCCTCCGCGGGCGCGCCGCAGTGCGGGCAGCTCAAGAGCTCCATCGCGAACGGCCCCTGGCAGTACGTGCAGAAGATGCGGCCCGCGATGCTGTTCGGGTCGACGAGCTGCATCTCCGGGTAGTTCTGCTCGAGCTCCGCCGTGCTCATGCGGTCGTTCTCTTCCGAGGGCGACCACACGACCTCGAGCGCGCCGAGCTGATCGGCGGTGAGGGCGGCGCGGTTGTCGAGCGCGGCGCGGAGCTGGTTCGCGTCCGCGCCCTGCATCGGCTGGAGCGCCCGGTACGCCGCGACGATCACGCTCACGACGACGGTGCCCTCGCCCTCGTTCTTGTGCGCCTGCATCGGCCCCGCGTCCTGTTGCTGGACGCCGCCGCCCCAGCCCGCGCGCACGGTCTCCTTCTGGAAGCGCGAGCGCTGCGACATCGCGATCTGGCGGAACTGCTGCTCGGCCGACTGCGGCGCGATGGGCCCGAACGACTCCTGCGAGACGTAGAGCCAGCTCATCTCCGCGCGGCGCAGCGCGAGCACCGTCTCGCGCAGGAGGTTCGCGAGCCCCTGCGGCGAGGAGGTGTCGCCGCTCTGCGCGAGACGTGTCAACGTCGCTTGCACATCACGCCTCGCGCGCCAGTCGATGCCGATGCTCAGGCGAGAGACGTACATCGCGTCGGGGCCGTGGTAGGCGGCCGGCCCGGGCGGCGCGCCGGGCGCGGCCGCCGCGCCGCCGCCCTTCTTCTTGAAGAGGTTGGCGACGATCACGAGCCCGACGATGCCGCCGATGAACAGGAAGCAGCAGAGCCCGCCCATGAGGCCGCCGCCCCCGCCCCCGCCGCCGCCGGACGACGAGTAGCCGCCGGAGCTGCTCGAGCCGCCCCAGCTCGAGCTCGAGCTCGAGCCGCCGCCCCAGCTCCCGCTCGAGCCGCTCGAGCCGCCGCCCCAGCTCCCGCTCGAGCCGCTCGACTCGCTCGAGCGCCCGAAGCTGCCGCCGCCGAAGCTGCCGCCCGAAGACTGGGCCACCGCGTCGCCGCCGACGAGGAGCAGCGACAACAGGACCGCGAACAGGACCGTCCACACCCTCGCGTTCATGAGCGCGAGTATGCCTCGCTTCGCGCGCACCCGAGCCGCGATTCTCCGCGGCTCGGGGCGACGCGTCAGCGGATCTCCTGGAGGTTCAGCCCGCCCGCGTAGGCGTAGCTGACGAACGCGTCGAACCCGTAGACGGTCAGGCCCACCGGCTCGCTCGCGACGACCGTGTGGTAGCCGTCGTTCTGCTCGCCCTCGAGCACCCGGACGTTGGGCAGCCCGATGACCTCGGGGAACGAGAACTGGCAGCGGTACACGAGCCAGTCGGGCGGCGGGTCGCCCATGCGGCGCGGGATTCCGTCGGCCGGGCCGAGGCGGCAGCGCCCCTCGGCGAGCCACATCTGGATGTCGCGCCCGTCGAGGATCACCGTCGCGACCGCCGGGGCCACGATCGTCGCGAAGTCGAACGCGTAGAGGCTGGGCGTCAAGAAGACGTACTCGCGACGGTACTGCTCGGCCGGCGGGACGGCGATGATCGCCGGGTCGCCGCCCGGGTACTGGTTGATGATCCCGACCGCCTCCTGGCTCGGCAGCGCCTGCAGCACGGCGACCGCGCGGTCCGCCGTCATCTCGAAGTCCTGGTTCGCCAGGAGGATCACGCTCTGGAACTGCTCGAGGGTGACCATGTCGTCGGGCGGCGCGAGCGTCGTCTGGATCGTGGTCGTGCCCGTCTCGACCGCGACGACGCGGACGAACTCCGGCTCGTTGAACTCGCCGACGCTGTCGCGCGTCGGGTCGACGAACGACGCGTTCAGCGCGACCGAGCGCGGCGGCATGCGGCCGATGAAGAAGCGGCGCCCGAGGGTGTCGTTCGGGAACAGCTGCTCCTCGAGGTGGTCGGCGCAGCACTGGCGGTTCGCGAGCGTGTTGAAGCGCGGCGCGTCCGACGCCTCGGAGCCGACGAACACGCCCACGGGGTGCGTCGCGTCGACGAGCGTGCCCGTGAAGTCGGCGTTGAAGCCCTGCGTCTCGATGTTGATGACGTCGAACGGGCCGATGTCGAAGTCCCACACGTCGCCTTCCACCGCGTTGGGGCGCGTGCCGAGGCCGACCACGTTGCGCACCGCGGGGCCGAACGTGACGCGGACCTGGGTCCCCACCGACGCGCCGACGATCGTCATGAACGCGCGCAGGTCCTCGTCGTCCCGCGTCGGGTCGAAGTCCTCGTTCGGGTTGGTGCTGTGCGCGATGGTCTGCGGCCAGCCGACGACCGTGTACGTGCTGCCGATCGCCGAGGTCGGCAGGAGCAGCGACGCGTCGTTCGAGAAGACGCCGACGTTGTCGAGCGGGTTGAACTGGTAGGCGATGATCGGCAGGACCGAGCGGACGCGGTAGGCGTTCGACGTCAGCGCGGAGTGGGTGCCGTCGTTCATGCCGTTGGTGCCGGCGCGGTTGCGGCAGCGGCAGTCGCGGTGCATGCCGCCGACGGGCGGCGGGTCCTCGACGCGCGCGCTGCCCGCGCACCAGCAGGCCTCGCCGACGTTGCACTCGCTCGAGGCCCCGCAGGGCGCGAACGAGCTCGAACCGTCGACCTCCCGGCGCGGCAGATCGAGCACCTCGAGATCGCCCGGGAGCACGGTGACGCGCTCGACCTCGCGCAAGACCGGCGTCGCGCCGACCGGCGCGTCGTTCTGCTCGACGACGACCTCGGTCGGGTACGGGCTCGGGTTCGAGACGACGATGCTGTACTGCTGCCCCGCCGCGTCGCGCCCGACGCCGAGCGCCGCGTTGTCGAGGTCGACCCCGAAGAACTCGCAGCCCTGGTAGGAGCGGGCCTCGATCGCGAGCTGGCAGAGGTTGCGGCACTGGCCCAGGTCGCAGACCTCGCCCGCCGCGATGTCGCACTCCTCGACGACGGTGAAGCCGGTGCCGTCGGAGTTGCACTGCACGACGTCGCCGTCGCGGCAGAAGATCTCGTCGGGCCGGCAGACCCGGCAGCCGAGCCCGAGCACGCAGAGGTTGTTGCCGTCGGTGCGGCGGTCGCAGTCGTCCGCGACCGCGCTGAGGAACTCGGCGTCCCGCACGCAGGAGAGGTGGACGTTGCCCTGGCAGGTCATCGAGTCGAGGTCGATGCAAACGAACCCGCCGCCGTCGCGCACGGGCGTCGGGCCGCCGTCGCGCGCAGGAGGCGGCCCGCCCGTGTCACAGCCCGGGAGCGCGAGGAGCCCGACGAGAACCAGCGAAGCGAAGTAGCGAACCTTCAAGTGAACCCCCGTGGGTGAGCCGCGAGATCGCGCTCAGCATAGCCGACGCGGCGCCGCGGACCCACCCCGCCCCGCAGGGCGCGGCGACCGCCGCGGCGCGCGCTCGGCGGATCGCGCGCGGCTCAGCGCTGCGCCGTGTAGAAGTCGACCGCCCAGCGGCTCCAGAACCGGCTGTCGAGGTAGTCGTACCGGAAGTTGTCGAACTCGAAGCCCGGGATCGAGACGGCGAACACCGCCCAGGTGATGAAGCCGGGCGTGAGGTCGTCGATCCCCTCGATGCTGCTCAGGTCCGGGATCGGCGCCTCGCGGACGTCGCCGGGCACGAACATGCGCCACCCCGGGTTCCCGGTCGCGTCGACCAGGATGATGATGTTGAGGTCCGGCGTCGCGCCGTCGGCCGTCCAGCGGAGCACGCGGTCCGCGGGGAGCCGCTCACCGCTCGCCGGCGCCGTCGGCACCGGGATCCCGACGAACCCGCCGATCCGCAGGGTCGCGTCGATGGCCGTGACGCCGGTCTCGACCGCCACCGTGTACGGCTGGCTGTCGAAGCTGCCCGTGAACCAGCCCGCCTCCACGCGGAAGCGCCCGTCGACCAGCGCGCCTTCGAGGCTCGGCTCGGGGATGAACCGGATCGCGCGCGACGCGTCGCGGCGGCGCACCGTGTTGAGGTCCACGTCGTTGACCACGTTGACGATCACGCCCTCGCCGCCGAGGTCGAGGTCCGCGCGCAGCCGGAAGCGGTCCGGCCCGAGGCGCGTGGCCTCCGGCAGCTCCGTGAGCTCCACCTCGAGGTAGTGGTCGAGGGGGATGTTCATCACGACGTCGACGCCCGTCACCGTCTGCCCGGGCCCGGCGAGGACGCTGCGCGCGACGCCCATCACGTACGGGATGAACCGTCCGTCGCGATCGTTCTCGAGGCCCGCGAGCGCGTAGACCGCGAGGCCCGCCGGACGCGCGAAGATCGAGTACGGGTAGCCGAAGCGCCCGGTCGGCGACTCGAGCACGCGGTGGATCGAGCCGCCCGCGCCCGGATCGGGGTTCGCGTACCGCGGGTCGCGCGTGACCGCGTAGATGTTCATCGACGTCGTGTAGACGTAGGCGACGCGGGTCCAGCCTTCGCGCGCCTCCGGCACGTTGCCCCACGGGTTCGGGCCCATCTCGTTGGGGCCGTACCAGATCAGCTCGCCCTCGATGAACGCGCCGTTGCGGCCGCGGCCGGGCGGCGGCGGCTCCGGCTCCCCCTCGCCGCACATCGGATCCATCCACGGGATCAGGAAGACGGTGACGTCGCGCGCGTCGAAGGCGACGACCGACGTGCGCTCGTAGCAGAACTTCGAGATGTGCACGGTGGCCGGGGGCATGACGTCCGGCCCGGAGAAGGTGATCTGCCCGAGGCTGTCCGTGAGGCCCTGGTGGACGGTGCTCAGGTCCTCGCCGACGATCGCGTACGCGTCGTTCACGGGCGCGCCGGTCATCGCGTCGATCACCGTGAGGTTGATCGCGCCCGAGATCGGGCCGCCGCCGAGGCCGCCCGAGAACGGATCCGTCGAGTCGAAGTACGTGAAGCCGTCCGTCGCCGTCGTCTCGCGCGCGTCCTCCGCGGCGATGACCGTGACGTCGACCGTGCCGGCGACCGCCGGCGGGACGCGGCAGGTGATCACGGCGGGCGACACGACGTTCACGTCGGTGCACGCGCCGCGGCCGACGGTGACGCGGTCGCCCGCGGCGAAGCTCGTCCCGCGGCCGGTGATCGTGATGAACGTCCCGCCCGCGACGGCGCCGGAGTTGGGATCGACCGTGATCGGCTCGTACGCGTAGCCGTCCGTGAGCGTGACCGTCTCGCCCGCGACGGTGACCTCGACGTCCACCACGCCCACCTCGCCGGCGGGCACGACGACCTCGAGGCGGCGGTCGTCGATGAGGCGGTGGTCGGCCGGCTGCACGTCGAGCCCGCCGAAGCGGACCTGCGACTCGCGATCGAAGCCGCGGCCGCGCAGCACGACGCGGTTGCCGCCCGAGTAGGGCCCGTAGGGCGGCACGACGCGGTCGAGCAGGAGCGAGCCCTCCCCGATGCCGGTGTCGGGCAGCCCGGTGCCGCCGTCGGGGATCACGGGGCCCGAGTCGACCAGCACGACGTCGGCGTCCGGCAGGCCCGGCCCGCCGTCGCAGCCGACCACGATCGAGAGGAGCAAGGCCGGAGCAACCGGAAGCAATCGTCGGGACATGAGCTCAATCTCCTGGAACGGGTACGGTCGCCGCCATCGAACCGCATCGCGGGCCGATGGACGCACGCCCCCGTGCAGACCCATCCGGCCTGCGCCAGTATCGAACAGCCGGATACGGTGTCAAGCCGGGCCGCGCGCTGGCCCTCGACGCGTTACCCTGCCGCCCGCGCCCGCATGAAGCTGCTCCGCCTCGTCCTCAGCGATCTGCACCTCGGAACCGGGAGCCGACTCGGCGAGGGCAACGTGTTCGAGGACTTCCACCACGACGACGCGCTCGCCGAGCTGCTCGCGCACTACGACGCGGAGGCCGGCCCGGACGGTGAGATCGAGCTGATCATGAACGGCGACATCTTCGACCTGCTGAAGGTGAAGATCGCCGGCGTCTGGCCCACCGAGATCACCGACGCGATCGCGACCGACAAGCTGCGCCAGTGCCTCGACGGACACCCGAAGGTGGTCCACGCGCTTCGGGAGTTCCTCGCGAAGGAGCGGCGGCGGATGGTGTTCCTGCCGGGCAACCACGATCTCGACATGTGGTTCCCGGGCCCGCAAGAGCTCTTGCGCAGGATGATCGCCCCGGAGGCGGCCGGCGAGCGCGTCACGTTCATCACGTCGAGCGACACCTACTACCTGCCCGAGGGGATCCAGATCCGGCACGGGCACCAGCTCGAGCACATCCACCGCGTCGACTACGACCGCATGACGCGCAAGAAGCGCGACGGGACCGAGATCCTCGACCTGCCCTGGGGCACGCTCTGGATCCTCGAGGTGATGAACCCGGCCAAGGCGATGCGCTCCTACGTGGACCGCATCCAGCCGCTGAGCCGCTTCCTCGTCGCGGCGCTGCTCTTCGACACGACGTTCGTGCTGCGCTTCCTCTACCACTCCGCGCGCTACTGGCTGCGCTGGCGGCTGTTCAACCTGGAGGCATGGCGGGAGCGCCTGCGCTCGGTGCCCGAGATGCTGCGCCAGGAGATCTTCGCGCTCGGCGGGTTCGACGAGGCGGCGGTGCGCGCGCTCAAGAAGCTGCGCGGCGTCAACACGCTGATCGTCGGCCACAGCCACGGCCCGCGCTACCGGCAGCTCCCGGACGGAAAGCTGCTGATCAACACGGGCACGTGGATGCGGATGATCAACCTCGACATCCACCACCTCGGGCAGGACAGCGGCCTGACCTACTGCCGCATCGAGTACGACGAGGACGGCCGCCCGACCGTGAGCCTCCTGCGCTGGCTCGGGACGCGCCGGCCCTACGAGGTCATCCCCTACGCGGACTGAACGTCAGACGGTTCGATGCGCGCGTGGGCCTGGGGTAGACTCGCGCCATGCAGCGTCACTTGCCTTGGTTCATGGGCCTCGCGCTCGCGCTCGGCGGATGCGACGACGGCGGCGTCGACCCCGAGACCGACGGAGGCCGCGCCCGCCGCGACGCGGGGACCACCGCGCCGCGCGACGCGGGCAGCGTCGACGCGAACAACCCGTTGACGAACCCGGACGACGGACCGCCCGCCGGCAACCCGGACGGCCGCTGCACGATCCCGGTCGAGGCCGGCCCCGAGGACGTGAGCCGCCCCGACCGCGTCGTCGGCACGGGCACCGCCGCGAGCTGCACCGCGGACGCGTTCATCGCCGCGGTCGCGCAGGGCGGCGTCATCGTCTTCGACTGCGGGCCCGAGCCCGTCACCATCACGCTCGATCGGCCGGCGCGGATCTTCAACGACACCGGCCCGCGGATCGTGATCGACGGCGGCGGCCTCGTGACCCTCTCGGGCGGCGGCCGCACGCGCATCCTCTACATGAACACCTGCGACGAGGCCCAGCGCTGGACGACGCCGCACTGCCAGAACCAGGACCACCCGCAGCTCACCGTCCAGAACCTCACGTTCATCGACGCGGACTCGCGCAGCGAGGGCGAGTACGACGGCGGCGGCGCGATCTGGGTGCGCGGCGGGCGCTTCAAGATCGTCAACTCCCGCTTCTTCAACAACGTCTGTCACGACGAGGGCCCCGACGTCGGCGGCGCCGCGGTGCGCGTGTTCTCGCAGTACGAGGACCAGCCCGTCTACGTCGTGAACAGCACCTTCGGCGGCGCCGAGGGCTTCGGCAACACTTGCTCCAACGGCGGCGGTGTCAGCAGCATCGGCGTGTCCTGGACGATCCTGAACAGCCTCTTCACGCACAACCGCGCGGTCGGTCGCGGCGGCAACCCGAGCATGCCCGGCACGCCCGGCGGCGGCAGCGGCGGCGCGATCTACAACGACGGCAACACGATGACGCTGTCCCTGTGCGGCACGCGCATCGAGGACAACGAGGTCGTGCAGCACGGCAGCGCGATCTTCTTCGTGTCGAACGACCACTCGGGCGACATCCGCATCGACCGCTCGCGCATCACGAACAACCGCGGCGGCTCGTGGTACACGCAGTACCCGCAGATCTCGGCGCACGACGACACGCCCATCGTGGTCACCGACTCGGTGGTCGAGTAGGCACGTCCGGTGCGCGCGCTCGTGACGGGGTGCCTGGTCCTCTCGCTCGCGGCGTGCGACGAGCGCGAGCGCCCTCCCCCGCCGCCGCGGCACGACGCGGGGCCGATGACGCCGCGCGACGCCGGCGTCGCGCCGAGCCGCGACGCGGGCAGCCCGCCGACGATCGACGGAGTGCTCGAGGACTGGGAGTGGATGGGCGCAGAGGACGCGCGCTCCGAGCACCCGAGCGACGCCGAGGGCAGCGCGCTGCGGCGCCTCGTCGCCCGCGTGCGAGACGGCGCGCTCTACGTCGGCGTCGCCGGCTCGCTCACGCCCGGCGACGCGATCGTGCTCTACGTCGACCACTCGCTCGGGCAGCCGGGCGGCGTGGACGACCTGCGAACCCTCAGCGATCGGGACGGGCCGCTCGACGCCGCGATCGCGAGCGCGGAGGGCACGCCCACCGGGTTCCGCGCCGACTTCGCGTGGGGCACCACCGTGATGCCCCACGGGAGCGTGGGGCTCGACGAGGCCGCGGGCTGGCGACGCCTCGCCGACGCGGCCGCCTTCACGTCGATCGACGCCGCGGACGCGCCGACGGTGTGCACGGCGAGCGCGTGCGAGACGAGCATCCCGCTCGCGACGCTCGGCGGGACGCGGCCGCGCACGCTGGCGCTCTTCGCGCGCCTCGTGCGCGCCGGCGGCGGCTGGGCGAACCAGACCCTGCCGATGGACATGCCCGACATGCCGGGCCGCGTGAGCGCGCTCTACACGCTCGAGGACGGAGCCGCGATGCCCGACGCGGGCGTGCCGGACGCGGGGCGGGCCGACGGCGGCGGGCCCGGCGGCGTCGTGATCGACGGCCAGCTCGCCGCTGGCGAGTGGGACGGGGCCTCGCGCTACGATCAGTCGATCGTCGCGATCGCGCCGTTCACGGGCGCGCGCGCCGAGACGCTCCTCGTGGAGCGCACCGCGAGCTCGCTGCGCTTCGCCATCGTGGGCGCCCTCGGCGCGGGCCACGCGTTCGTCGTGTACATCGACGACGACGTCGGCGGCCCCGACGGCCTCGCGAGCCCGACGCCGCTCGACGACCTCGCGAGCCCGCTCCACGTCGCGCTCAGCAAGGCGCTCCTCACGCCGCCGGACCTGCGCCTCGACGCCGCGTGGGGGACGCTCGACATGGACCGCGTAGCCGGCCCGAGCGACAGCCGCATGGGCTTCCGCTCGCTGGACGATCCGACGCGCTTCACCGTCTTGCCCGGCGCGTCCGCGTGCGGGCCGGAGGTGTGCGAGGCGGAGATCGCGCTCGCCGACCTCGGCGTGCGCGCGGGCGCCGAGATCGGGCTGTTCGTCCGCCTCGTGTCGGCGTCGTCCGAGGCGTTCTCCAACCAGACGCTGCCCGCGGACGACGCGTTCTCGCCCGAGGTCGTCAGCGTGTACGTCACGCTGCGGCCGTGACGCGCGCCGCGCTCGTCGCCCTCGGCGGGCTCGCCCTGGCCGCGCTCGCCGCGCCGCTCGCGAGCGCACAAGACGCGCGAGACGCACAAAACGTGTTGCAGGTGGAGCTCGAGGCGCCGCCCGCGCTGCGCCGCGGCGACCGCACCGAGATCGTCGTGCGCGTGCGCGGCGCGGGCGAGCACCCGGTGCTCGTCACGCCGTCGAGCGAGGGCACCGCGATCGAGGTCGTGCGCGGCCGCCTGATGCGCGCGGACGCGGCGGACGCGAGGGCCGAGGTCCTGGAGCTGCGGGTGCCGATCGTCGCGCGCGACGCGGGCACCGCGGTGGTGCGCGTGCGGGTCGCGGGCTACGCGTGCGCGGCGCGCTGCCGCGCGGTGCGCGCGGAGGCCTCGCTCGTCGTCGAGGTCGCGGCGGCGGCGCGCGGCAAGGCCAAGCAGGCGCGCACCTCGTCCTTGAGCTGGGTGCGGCTCGAGGGCGCCGGCGAGTGCGTCGCGTCGAGCGCGCTCGCGCGCGCGGTCGAGGCGCGCCTGGGCCGCTCCGTGTTCGTGTCCGCCGCCGGCGCGGGCGTCGCCGTCGAGGGCCGCGCGGAGCGCACGAGCGGCGGCTGGCGCGCGGTGATCGACGTCGTCGACGCGGACGGCGCCCGCCTGGGCGAGCGCACGCTCGAGAGCGCGGAGCCGACCTGCGCGCAGCTCGGCGAGCTCGCCGCGGTGACCATCGCGCTGATGATCGATCCGCTCACCGCGCCGGAGCCGGAGCCCGCGCGCGAGCCGGCGCCGGACCCGGAGCCGGAGCCGCGGGTGATCGTGCGCACCGTGGAGGTGCCCGTGCCCGTCGAGGTCTCGACGCCGGCGCCGCGCTGGCGCGTGGAGGTCGACGCCACCCTCGTCGGCAGCGTCGGCGTCGTGCCGACCCCGATGGTCGGCGGGCTGAGCACCCTCCTCGTGGAGCCGCCGGGCTTCGTCCCGATCGCGATCGAGGGCGCGCTCTTCCCCTTCTCGCGCGCGGACACCGCGAACGGCCACGCGGACTTCTTGCACGTGCACGCCGGCCTGCAGATCTGCCCGCTCTGGGTGCGCGAGCGCGGCCTCGCGCTGCACGGCTGCGTCGGCGCGGACGCGGGCGCGGTGATCGTCGTCGGAGGCGACCTCGCGATCGCCGAGCGCGAGCGCCTGATCGGCCAAGCGCACGCGGCCGTGCGCGGCCACTGGGACGTGATCGGCCCGCTGACGATCCGCGCCGCCTTGCACCTGCTCGTCCCGTTCCGGCACGACCCGTTCGTCGCGAGCGCGGGCGGCGTGCTCACGCAGGTGTACCGCCCGGAGCCCGTCGCCGCGATGCTGGACCTCGGCGTCGGCCTGCACTTCGATTGACCCGCGCGCGACGGATCAGAACGAGCGCGCGCCGCCCCCACTCACCCTTCGATGCACGCCGCCGCCGAGCCCGGGCCGCCCACGTTCGCCGCGATCTTCGCGGCGCACGCGCCGCTCGTCTGGCGCGCGCTGCGCCGCCTCGGCGTGCGCGAGGCGGACGTGGAGGATCTGTCGCAGGAGGTGTTCGTGATCGTCCACCGCAAGCTCCCCGAGTTCGAGGGGCGCTCGGCGCTGAGCACCTGGATCTACGGCATCTGCGTGCGGGTGGCGTCGGACCATCGCAAGCGCGCGCACGTGCGCCGCGAGCAGCCGACCGACCGCGTGCCCGACGAGCGGCAGAGCGCGCCGCAGCTCGAGGCGCTCGCGCGGCGCGAGGCGCGCGCGCTCCTCGACCGCGCGCTCGACGCGCTCGACGACGACAAGCGCGCCGTCTTCGTGCTCTACGAGATCGAGGAGCTCGACATGCCGCACGTCGCCGAGGCGCTCGGCTGCCCGCTCCAGACCGCCTACTCGCGCCTCTACGCGGCGCGCAAGGTCGTCGCCGCCGAGGTGACGAGGATCGCGGAGGAGGGGCGATGACCGATCCGCCGCGCCTGCTCGACGACCCGACGACGGACGATGCGCTCCGCGACGCGCTCGCCGCCGGGCGCGCGGAGCACCCGACCGAGGCGCAGCTCGAGGCGCTCGCCGCGCGGCTCGGCCCGCTCCTCGGCGGCCCGGGCGGCGACGGCGGCGGCACAGAGGGCGCGCCGATCGACCCGAGCCCCGCGCTCGCCGGCACCAAGGCCGCGCTCGCCGCCAAGGCGCTCGTCGGCCTCGGGCTCGCCGCGGGGCTCGCCGCGGTCGCCGTGTGGGTCGCCTCGCCCGAGCCCGCGTCCGCCCCGCCCCCCCCGCGCCCCGCGCCCGTCGCGTCGGTGGAGCCGCCCCCGCCGGAGCCCGCGGCGCCGCCGCCCGGGCTCGACGTGCCCGAGGACCTCGCGGCGGACGAGCCCGCCGAGCCCGTGGCCCGCGCCAGGGCGGAGCGGCCGCGCCCCGCCTACGAGGTCGACCCGGCGGCCGAGCTCGACGTGCTTCGACGATCGCAAGACGCGTTGCGCACCGACCCGAGCGGCGCGCTCGCCCTCGCGCGCGAGCACGAGCGGCGCTTCGGCCCGGCGGCGACGCTCGCGCAGGAGCGCGAGGTCGTCGCCATCGACGCGCTCGTGCGCCTCGGCCGCTCCGCCGACGCGCGCGCGCGCGCCGACGCGTTCCGCGCGCGCTGGCCGCGCTCCGCCCACCTGCGGCGCATCGACGTCCTGCTCGAGTGAAGCGCCCGTCGATGACTCGGACCGACGTCTCGAGCGCGGAGGTCAGCGCAGCAGCGCGCAGTACACGTCCTGGGCGCTGCCCGCCGGCCCACACCGGCAGGGATCGGTCCGGCAGTCGCAGTCGAACGACGCGCACTGCACGTCGGCGCCGCAGGGGGCGCCCGGGCTCAGGCGCTCGACGCACTCCGCGCGCGTGGGCATGGTCAGGACGCAGGCGAGTGGCTCCGCGCAGTCGGCGAAGCCGAAACAGGCCCCGCCGGCCGACGCGCGCGCGAGGCAGCGCCACTCCATCAGGCTCGTGGTCGGTCGGCAGGCGAGGTCCCCGACGCACGAGTAGAACCGAGGCACGTCGAGCTCGCCCTCGGCGAACCGCTCCGGGAAGAGCGGGTTGCACAGCTCGCCCTCGGCGACGGTGCCGCGCAGGGGCGCGGTGAGGCCGTCGTCGGCGTTCTGCCAGCGCACGATCGCCGGATCGCAGGTGTCCACCATGCGCCGCGCGACCGCGAGCTGATGCCCGGCCTCGACGGGGTCGTACCCCGTCCGCCCGTCGCCGAGCAGGGGCACGAGCACGCGGGCGCAGTACGCGCCGAGCAGGGAGATGCACGCGTCGCGCGACGGAAGCTCGGAGCTCGGACAACACCCGGCGACGCCGTCGCACAGGATGGCGGCGTAGACGCCGCAGAACGCGTCGGCGCCGACCGGCTCGGCCCGGTGCGCCTCCGGCGCGTGGACGACGGCGCAGCCGGCGGTCGCGCAGAGCGCGAGCGCGAAGGCCGCCCTCAATAGCGCCCCCCCGCCACGATCCCGGCGAGCGTGGGCCCGACCAGGGGCCCGACATAGGCGGCGACGCCATCGTCCGGCGGTCGCGCGCTCTGGGCGGCGAGCACGAGCGCGAGCCCGGCGACGGCGAGCGCCCCGCCCGCGATCCAGCTCGCGTCCGCCGCGGTGTTGAGCGCGGCGAGCGTCGCGGTGTCCGACTCGCGACATACCCGGCCGGCGTCGCGACCGCAGCGCTCCGCGAGGCTCGCGTCCTCGGCCGCGCCGAGCCCGGCGAGCACCCCGAACCCCGCGAGGGCGACCGCCGCGGCGACGAGCGCGCCGATCCCGGTGACCCAGAGCGCGTCGGAGGTCGCTCGCGCGTCCTCGCGGCGCGCACGCTCCGCGGCCTCGGCCGCGGCGGCGGCGCGCACGGCCGCCTCTCGCTGCGCGCGCTCGGCGGAGAGCTCCGCGGCCGCCGCCTCGCGAGCCCGCCGCGCCTCGGCCTCGCGCGTGTCGTCCGCGAGGCGGTCCTGCTCGATCCGCAGCCGCAGGCGTTCGAGCCGGAGCTCGAGCGCCTCGCGCCGCGTCGCGTCGGGGCTCCCGTCGCGCAGGTAGCCCTCGAGGGCCTCGGCCGCCTCGGCGAGCGCGCCGTTGCGCTCCTGCGACGAGTAGATGTTGTAGAGCAGGTCCGCGTGCCGGGTCAGCGCGTAGGCGGCGCGGAACTCCGCCGCGGCCTCCGTGTAGTCGCCGCGCTCGAAGGCGGCAGTGCCGCGGTCGAAGTGCTCGCGTGCGATCCGCCGGTCCTGCTCCGAGAGCGGCTGCGCGAGCGCGACCGACGGCCCAGCCACGAGCACGATCCAAACCACCGCGACGGCGACGCGCACCCGCGCAAGGTACGCGGGAAGCGGGGCTCGCTTCAACGCGCTCATCGACACGCGCCCGAGCGCGCTCGTCGATGCTCGGCCCGCGGGCGGCGCGTCGGCGGACGTGGTGGAAAGCTGGCGTGCCGTGTGTAAGGTATACGCGTCATGCCCAACGCGACGATCAGCCGGCTGCGCGCGCGGCGCGAAGCGCGCGGGCTCTCGCAGATCGCGCTCGCGGAGCGCGCGCAGCTCACGCGGCAGAGCGTCGGCGCGATCGAGGCGGGCCGCGCGGTGCCCTCCGTCGACGCCGCGCTGCGACTCGCCCGCGCGCTCGACGCGACGGTGGAGGAGCTGTTCGCGGGGCCGGCGCCCGCGCCGGAGGTGCTGCGCGCGGCGCTGCCCGCCGGCGTGGCGCCGGGCGCGCGGGTGGCGCTCGGGCACGTCCGCGGGCGCTGGGTCGCGCACGCGCTGACGCGTGACCGGCTCGCGCGGGCGGCCGATGGTGTCGCGGTCGAGGGCGGCGTCTCGCCGCTCTCGCGGCTCGAGCCCGCGCGCGACGGGCTCCTGGTCGCTGGCTGCGCCGCGGGGCTCGGCCTGCTCACGGACCGGCTCGAGGCGACGCGCGGCGCGGGTCGCTTCGTGTGGCTGCCGGCGTCGAGCGGGGCCGCCCTCGACGCGGTGGCGAGCGGCCGCGCGCACGTCGCCGGCGTGCACCTGGTCGACCCGAGGACCGGCGAGGCCAACGTCGAGGACGCGCGGCGCGCGGCGCGCGAGGCGCTCGTGCTCGTCACCCTCGCGCGCTGGGAGCTGGGCCTCGTCACGCGCGCAGGCGACGCGCGGCGCGTGCGCGGCGTCGCGGACCTCACCGATCCGCGCGTGCGCCTCGTCGCGCGCGAGCCGGGGGCGGGCGCGCAGCGGGTCCTCGAGCGCGCGCTCCGGGCCGCGGGCGTGCCGCTCGCGAGGGCGCGGCGCGGCGCGCTGCGCGCCGACGGCCACCTCGAGCTCGCGAGCGCGGTCGCGATGGGCGCCGCCGACGCGGGGGTCGCGAGCCGCGACGCCGCGATCGCGTACGGGCTGCGGTTCCTCCCGATCACCGAGGAGCGCTACGACCTCGCCGTCCCGCGCTCGCTGATCGCAGACCCTCGCCTGGCCCGCCTGCTCGACGCGCTCACGTGGAGCGCGGTGCGGCGCGAGCTCGCCGCGCTCGGCTACGACGTCGGGCCGGCGGGCGAGCGCGTCGCCGAGGTAGGCGCCGCGTGAGCGCGGGCCGCGTGGCGGCGCGCTGCGCCCTGGCGCTCGCCCTCGCGGCGGCCTGCCGGGGCGAGCCCGCACCCGAGCCGCCGCCGATCCGCGTCGCGGCCGCGGCGGATCTCGCGCTCGCGTTCGAGGAGCTCGGGCGCGCGTTCGAGCGCGAGCACGGCGCGCGCGTCACCTTCTCGTTCGGCTCGACCGGCCTGCTCGCGGCGCAGATCGAGCAGGGCGCACCGTTCGACCTGTTCGCGGCCGCGAACGTCGCGTTCGTCGACCGCGTCGTCGCGCGGGGCGCGTGCGACGGCCGGACGCAGACACCGTATGCGCGCGGCCGCATCGCCGTGTGGTCGCGGCGCGGTCGGGTCGCGCCGCCCGCGCGCCTCGAGGAGCTCGCGGACCCGCGCTTCGCGCGCGTCGCGATCGCCAACCCCGAGCACGCGCCGTACGGCCAGGCCGCGAAGCAGGCGCTGGAGCGCGCGGGCGTGTGGGCCACCGTCGCGCCGCGGCTCGTCCAGGGCGAGAACGTCCGACACACGCTCCAGCTCGCGACCACCGGCAACGCCGACGCCGCGATCGTCGCCCTCTCGCTCGTGAGCGCGGACCGCGAGCACCCCTGGCTGCTCGTCGACGAGGCGCTCCACGCGCCGATCGAGCAAGCGCTCGTCGCCTGCGACGGCGGGGCGGACCGCGCGGGCGGCGAGGCGTTCGCGCGCTTCGTCGGGTCACCGGAGGGGCGCGCGATCATGAGGCGCCATGGGTTCCTCCTGCCCGGCGAGCGGCTCGACGAGGGGTCGTGAGCTGGGCGCCGCTGATCCTCTCGTTCGAGGTCGCGGCGATCGCGACGCTGCTCGCCGGCGCGCTCGGCGCCGGGCTCGCGGGCGCGATGGCGCGCGCGCGCTTCCCGGGGCGCGATCTGCTCGAGGTGGCGATCACGGCGCCGATGGTGCTGCCGCCGACGGTGCTCGGCTACTACCTCCTGATCGTGCTCGGGCGCGAGAGCGCGCTCGGCCGCGTGTACGAGGCGGTGCTCGGCGCGCCGCTCGTGTTCACGCCGGCGGCGGCGGTCCTCGCCGCGACGCTCGGCGCGCTGCCCTTCGTCGTGAAGAGCGCCCGCGCCGCGATGGAGGACGTCGACCCCGCGCTCACCGGCGCGGCGGCGACGCTCGGCGCCTCGCCGCTGCGCGTGTTCTTCACGATCGTGCTCCCCCTGAGCCGCAACGGCCTGCTCGCCGGCCTCACGCTCGGCTTCGCGCGCGCGCTCGGCGACTTCGGCGTGACGCTCATGGTCGCCGGCAACCTCCCGGGCCACACGCAGACCGGCGCGCTCGCGATCTACGACGCCGTCCAGGCCGGGCGCGACGCCGACGCGGCGGGCATGGCCGCCGTGATGAGCGCCGTCGCGGTCGTCGCGCTCTACGCGGGCACCAAGCTCGTGCGGCGGAGGACCCCTGCGTTCTGAAGGCGACGCGCGCCTCGCGGTGACGGCACGGGTCGAGGGCGCGCACCCCGCGCGCCCGCGCCTCGACGTCGCGCTCCGCTTCGACGCGGGCGTGACGGCGATCGTGGGCCCCTCGGGCGCCGGCAAGAGCACGCTGCTAGCGGCGATCGCAGGCCTCGTGCGCCCGTCGTCGGGACGGATCGTGCTCGACGGCCTCCCGCTCTTCGACGCGGGCCCGCGTGTGTTCGTCCCGGCGCACCGGCGGCGCGTCGCCCTCGTGTTCCAGTCGCTCGCGCTCTTCCCGCACCTCTGTGCGTGGCAGAACGTCGCGTACGGGATCGACGCGCCGCGCCGCGCGCGGAGGGAGCGCGCGCTCTCTTGGCTCGCACGCACCCGCGCCGAAGCGCTCGCCGAGCGCCTCCCCGCGACCCTCTCCGGCGGCGAGGCGCAGCGGGTCGCGCTCGCGCGCGCGCTCGCGTCCGAGCCGCGGGCGCTGCTGCTCGACGAGCCGTTCTCCGCGCTCGATCCGGCGCTGCGCGAGGCCCTCGGCGACGACGTGCGCGCGCTCGTGACGGAGCTGTCGATCCCGGCGCTGCTCGTGACCCACCACCGCGAGGACGCGGCGCGGCTCGGGGCGCGCCTCGTCGCGCTGTCGGGCGGCCGTCTGGTCGACCCGATCGCCCGTCCATGGTAGCCGGCGCCCCTATGGGAACCGACGCGGTGCTGCTCGTCGTCTACGTCACCAGCGCGCTGTCCGCGAGCTTCCTCTGCTCGATCCTCGAGGCGGCGCTCCTGTCCGTCCGCGACCTCGAGCTGCTCCAGCGCGCGGACCAGGGCGACGGAGGCGCGGCGCGCCTCCTGGCGATCAAGCGCGACCGCATCGACGACGCCATCAGCGCAATCCTCACCGTGAACACGATCGCGCACACCGTCGGCGCCACGCTCGCCGGCGCGCAGGCCGCGCTCGTCTTCGGCGACGCCTGGGTCGGCGTGTTCTCCGGCGTCCTCACGCTCCTGGTCCTGGTCCTCACCGAGATCATCCCCAAGACCCTGGGGACCGTGCACGCCTCGCGCCTCGTCGGCTTCGTCGGGCTCACGACCGCCCTGATGATGAAGGCCGCGACGCCGCTCCTGCTCGTCACGCGCCTGCTCACGCGCTTGCTCACCCGCGGCAAGAAGGAGGACGAGGTGTCCCACCGCGAGGTCGCCGCGCTGATCGGCATCGCAGCGCGACAAGGCACCTTGCGACAGGACATCTCGACCGCGCTCTCGAACCTCCTGCGCTTCGACGAGGTCCGCGTCTCGGACATCATGACCCCGCGCACGGTCCTCTCGATGCAGCCGATCGACGCGACGGTCGAGGACCTCCTGAAGGACGAGTCGCGCGGGATGTTCAGCCGCGTGCCGCTCTACGAGGGCACCCCCGATCAGGTCCGCGGCTACGTGATCGCGCGGGAGGTCCTCTCGGAGGCGGCGCGCACCGAGGATCGGACGAGGCCGCTGCGCGCGCACCTGCGCCCGGTGAAGTTCGTGCCCGAGACGTGGAAGCTCGCCGAGCTGCTCCACCGCCTCCTCGAGTGGCGCGAGCACATGGCCCTCGCGGTCGACGAGTTCGGCGGGGTGAGCGGGCTCGTCACCCTCGAGGACGCGGTCGAGACCATCCTCGGGCGCGAGATCCTCGACGAGCTCGACCGGGTCGCGGACCTGCGCGCCCTCGCGATCGAGCTGCGCGATCGCCGGATGAAGCGGCACGAGCTCGCGGTCGCGCCCGCCGAGCCCGCGGCCGAACCTCCCCCCGGCGCGTGACGCGCCGCCGTTCGGCGGCCGTTGCAGCGTGTTGCACCAGCGTGCGCCGCCGCGCGATTCTCGCAGAGAGGCCCCTGGCGCGCGCCTTGACGTAGGGCCTCGCATGCGAGCTGCGCTCTACACCCTCGTCGCCGTCTCCGTCGGCTGCCAGAGCGGCGCGCCCGGCGTGTCGCGCGCGCGCGCCCGCCGCGACGACGGCGCCGACGTCCACCTCGACGCCCTGCACTTCGAGACGAGCCCGGGCGGCGCCCCCGAGGTCGACGTCGCGTGGCTTCGCGCGTACGCCGGCCGGGTCCGGCTCGTCGACGTGCGCGAGGAGCCCGAGATCCGAGCGTCCGGCTCGATCGACGGCGCCGAGCACGTCCCGCTCGCGGAGCTCGCCGAGGCGGCGAGCGACTGGCCGCGCGACGCGCCGGTGGTCGTCGTCTGTCGCTCCGGTCGCCGCTCCGCCCGCGCGGTCGCGACGCTCGAGCAGCTCGGGCTGACCCGCGCCGCGTCGCTCACCGGCGGCGTCCTGAGCTGGCAGCAGGCGGGCGCGCCGCTCGTCCCGATCCCGACGCGACGCGCCGCTCCGACGCCCACCCTGCCCGCCGGCCCGCTCTCGAGCGCGCGCCTCGAGGAGGCGCTGCGCCTCGCGCCCCCGCGCTCGGTGCGGGCGGCCGCGCTCCTGCTCCACGGCACCGAGTCGTGCATCGACGGACGCGAGGGGCACGCGGTGCTCGGCACGCCCGGCGGCGACGCGGGCGAGCTCCTGCTCGCGCTCGCGACGATCGAGGCGCTCGTGAGCGAGCGGCGAGGCGCGCCGTTCGAGCTCGACGCCGCCGCGCACGGACCGGGCTCGATCCCCGCGCTGTTCGACGCCTACGTGGCGAGCTTCGGCCGCGTCTACTTCCACACGGACGAGGAGGCCCTGCGGCGCTTGGGCGACGCGCTCGACGCCGACCCGCGCTTCGCCGCGCTCGTGCGCGACGCCGACGTCGAGGGGATCGAGGCGCTGGTGCGCCATCCTCCCGTCGCGCTGCGCGACGCGCTGCTCGAGCACCTGCTCGAGCCGGCGCACGTCGGGTGCGGCCACCTGCGCCTCGTGCTGACGCGCCCCGACGAGTACGGCGTGCGGCCGGCGCTCTGGCGCGCGGTCGCGGGGCAGCTCTACCGCGCCCTGTTCACGCGGCCCGAGCTCGTCGACTTCGTGATCCTCGTCGGCGAGCACCACGAGGAGGCGATCGTCGAGGTGCGCCTCGAGGACGACGTCCACGCGTTCACCAACGTCCCGGCGATCCCGCCCAGCCTCGGCGGACACTCGGTGTTCGTGAGCCACCCGCAGGTCGCCGCGTTCGTGCGCGGCCAGCACGCGCGCTTCCTGTTCCACGAGGTCCCGGCGCTGCGCGCGCACGGCGTGACGCCCGAGGCGCTCGAGACGGAGCTGCACGCGCGCGCCGCGCGCCAGCTGGAGGCGACGCTCGGCCACCTCGCGGTCGACCTGCCGGTGTTCGAGCTGCGGGTCGAGCGCGACGGAACGAGCGTCGTGGCGAGGCGCGGCGGCGCGTGACCCGCAACGCGCCTTGCGCACTCTAGCGACGCGTCGCGCGGCGACGGTCAGTTCGGCGCGCCGACGCGGACCGACGGCGCGAGGACCAGCCGGTCGAACGTGCGATCGAGCGTGTTGCTGCGGAAGCCGTGCATCACCGAGCCCGTGGCCTCGACCTGCTCGCCGATCGCGATCGCCCTCTGGCTCACCGCGACCCACTGCATCCCGGTCTCGGTCTCGACCCTCATGTACGTGTAGCCCGCGGCGTCCATCGTCTCGCGCACGGTGCCGGAGACGGTCGCGCCGGCCGAAGGCTCGTCGTGCGCAGGCCCGCGGTCGGCCGCGGGGAGGCCGTCGACCGCGGGGTGACCGGGCGGCAGCCCGCCCGCGCCGTGCGCGGCCGGCCCGACCGGCGGGTGGCCCGGCGGCAGCTCGGTGTGCTCGTCGTACCCGCCGCCGTGGGCGGCGGCCGGCCCGAGCGTGTGCCCCTCCGGCAGCCAATCGGCCAGCGACGGCGCGGGGCTGCCCGGATCGCGCTCAGCCTGCGCCAGCGGCTCGCTCGCCGAGGCCGTGGGCTCGGCGCCACAGCCGAGGGCGAGCACCGCCGAGAGCAGGAGGACGGTCTTGCAGATCGAGGTTGCGGACACGAGCGCGCTCCCTTTCTCGCCCGAGCGCCGGCGGCCTCGGAGGGCCGGACGACGACGCGGCGTCGCTGCTCGAGATACCCCCAGACGCGGCGAAAGCAACCCGAGCGCAGGGCACGGCGCTCGCGACGCGGACCGAGCCGTCGCGCGGCCGCCGCGCGCGTGGAGGGATCGTCCCGTCGCGCCCTGTGGTTTTTTTCGCGCGTGCGTGGCGCCCAGGGACCGGGTGAGTAGCTAGCCGATGCCGTGCTCGCCGCTACGCGGCTTGCACGAGCTGCCACGGCGAGGCGCAGTACCGCGAGCCGCGAGCGCACGTCGAGGCGCGGACCCCCGCGGGCGCGCACGCCGGGCTCGAGGACGCCGCGCTCGTCTGCACCGTCTGCCACATGGTGCCCACCGCGCTCGGCGGCGCGGCGCGGCGCGGGCTCTTGGACGAGCGCCCCGTCGGAGCCCCTCCCGTGCAGTACTACCTCGGCGATCTCGCCAGCCACCGCTACCGCACGTCCGGCTTCGCCGCCGCCGCCGAGCAGCCCGCGTCGGTGACGCGGACCTGCGCCCCCTGCCACGCCCTGGTGCTCCCGAACCCCTGACCGCTCCCTCCCATGTCCAAGCGCGCCAAGCTCGCGATCGCCGCTGCCCTGCTGCTCCTCGGGGTGGCGGTGCTCGGCGCGGGCGAGGACGTGCGCTTCACGCTCGGAGGGGCGCTGGTGGACGTCGGCTACTTCGTGCAGGATCCGATCGACGAGCCGGAGGACATCACGCCGTCCGAGGTCCTCTCGGAGGTGCACGCGCACAACGAGCTCGCCGCGTCGCTGCGCCAGCACTTCCCGCGCACGCACCACCACCCGCTCGTCGCGATGGTCGTGTGCATGGACTCGCGCCTCGACACCAACGAGCTGCTCGGCGACACGCGCCAGTACTACTACGTGCTGCGCACCGCCGGCTCGCTGCTGAGCGAGCGCGAGGAGGAGATGCTCGAGCTCGCCGTCGCGGGCGGCGTGAAGGTCATCCTGCTCACCACGCACACCGACTGCGCGGCCGAGCGCGCCGCCGCCGATCCGGTGCAGCGCGCGCGCTATCCGCACCTGACGGCGGGGGTCGACCGACGAGCCGCGCACCGCGCGGAGCTGCTCGCGCGCCCCGCGATCGCCGCGCGGATCCAGAGCGGCGAGCTGATCGTCGAGGAGGCGAGGATCGACACGCACACCGGGCGGCTCGCGGTCCTGTCGAGCCTGCCGCGGGGGTACGAGGAGGGGCACGCGCACCCGCCGTAGCGCCGAGTCAACGCGCGGTGGCATCCGCCGCGCGCACCTCCCACCCCGCTGCGATCGCGTAGCCGCCGTCGGCGGTCTCGACGACGTCGCGCAGGCCGAGCTCGCGCAGGCGGCTGATCGCCACCTGCAGCCGCCGCTGGCCCGACGCCCCGACCGTCCGCTCGCCGGGCCAGCCCGCCTCGAGGAGCGCGTCGACGGAGACGGCGCGCGAGCTCGCGCGCGCGAGCACCGGCTCCGCGAGCCGCGCGAGGAGGCGCGCGAGGAGCCGCCGCGCGCGCAGGTCGATGGCGACGCCGCCCTCGACTCGCGCGAGCGCGCCGTCGGACGCGAGGTGGAGGATCTGCGCCGGCGCGAGCGCGCGCGCCGACCACGCGCGGATCAGGCGCGCGGCCAGCCGCACGTCGCTCGCCGCCCGGCGGCCCCATCGCCCGCGCGCGCCGCCGTCGGCTCGGCCGCCGCGAGCGCTTCGACGCGCGCGCGCGCGTCCGGCGCGCCGCCGCCCGCCGCCACGTCGAGCGCGAGCGTCGTCGCCTCGTCGAGCAGGCGCACGGCGTGGCGAAAGTTCGACGGCGGCAACGCGGCGGCGGCCGCGCGCGCGCGCTCCCGCTCGGCGAGCTCCGCCTGTTCGCGCGTGGCGAGCAGGAACGCGAAGATCGCGCCGAGCATCGCGCGGAACGGCACGGCGAGCGCGGGGCCGAGCGCGTCGAGCGCCTCGAGGGCGCCGGCGGCGGCGACGTCGCCGCGCTCGAAGCCGGCCAGCGCCGCGTACGCGCGCGAGATGCGCACGAGCGTCACCGCGCCACACGCGAGCGCCGCGGCGGTCGCGACGCGGTGGAGCGCGACCGCGGCCTCGAGATCTCCCTCGACGTGCGCCTGCATCGCCCACTCGGCGTCGAGGTACGCCGAGAGGTACGACGGCTCCTCCGCCGCGAGGAGCGGCCGCGCGCGATCGCGCGCCACCTCGGCCTCGGCGCGCCGCCCCATCTCGAGCAGGTGCATGCTCCACTCCGCCAGCGTGGCGCCGCGCCCCTCGTCGTCGGGGATCGCCGCGTGCGCGTCGTGCGCGCTCCGGTACGCCTCGTCCGCCAGCTCCGCCTCGCCCGCCCGCCGGAGCAACGTCGCGCGCACGCGCAGGCAGCTCGCCCGGAGCGCCGGATCGCGCGCCTCTCGCAGCGCGGCGTCGATCGCCGCGAGCGCCTCGCTCGGCCGCCCCACCTGGCTGAGCGCGTGGGCGCGCGTCCGGAGCGCGGCGGCCAGCCGATCCGGCGCCGCCGCCTCGCGCGCGAGCCGCTCCGCGCGATCGAGCGCGTCCGTCTCGAGCGCGCCCTGCCGCGCCCTCCAGCGCGCCTGCGTCTCGAACAGCGCCGAGGCCAGCGCCGCGTCGAGCGCGTCCGCGTGAGGCGCCAGGTCCGCGAGGCGCGCGAGGTGCGGGCGCGACGGACCGCCCGACCACCGCACGCGATCGAGCGCGAGGAGCGCGCGCGCCGCGAGCTCGAGGTGCCCGGCCGCGATCGCGAAGTCGAACGCCGCCTCGAGCTCGGGCACGTACGGCGCGAGCGCGCGGCGCCTCGAGCCGGTCGTCGTCAGGCTCGCGCCGCTCGTCTGCTCCGCGCGCTCGACGACGACGCGCGCGTGACGCTCGGACAGGGCCGCGTCGGGGTGCGCGGGCATGCGCGCGCCGACCTGCTCGCGGATCAACCGCAGGAGCCGCAGCACGCGCGCCCCCGAGGGCAGCGCCTCGACGCGCAGGCAGGAGAAGGCGCTCAGCACCTCGACCAGCTCGACGACGGGCGGCTCGCGCGCGCCGAGCACCGCCTCGGCGAGCTCGAGCGGGAAGCGCCCGCGAAACACCGAGAGGTCGGCGAGCGCACGCCGCGCGGCCGGATCGAGCGCCGCCCACGTCGCGTCGAACGCGCGCCCGACCGCGTCGAGGGTCGCCGAGGCGCCGGCGAGCTCGAGCCGCGCGCGGAGCGATGCCGTCCCGACCAGGTGCTCGCGCCGCACCGCGAGCTCGATCGCGAGGGGGAGCCCGTCGATCGCGGCCAGGATCGCGACGAGGTCCGCGCGCTCCGCCTCCGACAGGACGCGGCCGGGCGAGAGGCGAGCCGCGTGCGCGAGCCACAGGCGCGAGGCGGGCGCGGTGTCGAGCTCCGCCTCCGTCGCCGGGGTCGCGAGCGGACCGACCTCGACGCGCGCCGCGCCAGGCTCGGCGAGGCGGTGGCGGCTCGTGACGAGCGTCGTGTCTCCCCCCGCGCGCTGGACGAGGGCCGCGAGGCGGCCCGCCGCGTCGAGCACCGCGTCCGCTCCGTCGAGCACGAGCGCGGTCGCGTCCGCCGCCTCGAGCGCGAGCCGGAGCGTGCTCTCGGCGTCGTCGTCGGGGCCGCCTCGGCCGCCGACCCCCGCGGACTCGAGGATCCGCGCCCACGCCTCGTCGAGCCCGCTCGCGTCGTGCACGTCGGCGACGAGGCAGCGCGCGCTCGCCGCGCAGAAGGCGCGCACGAGCGCCGACTTGCCGCACCCACCGACGCCGTGGACGCCGACGAGCGCCGCCCCGCTCGCCACCGCGGCGTCGAGCCGCGCGAGCTCGGCCTCCCGGCCCACGAGGATCTCCCGCGGCCTCTCGACGGCGCGCCCCATCTTCGATCCCGCCGAGCGTACCACCCGGCGGGGCGGGCCACGCGCCGCCGCGCGAGATGGGATGTGAGCGGATGTGATTGGCTGCCCGGGAGCGCCGGTGGAACTCATGACGACATGGCCAAGACACCCCTCCCCGAGAAGCCGTTGCCGGCCGTCGCCCGCACGTCGGCCACCCCGGAGGCGTCGCCGCGCCCGACGCGGGCGGCTCCCGTGACGCACCCCGCCGACCGGGACCTGGTGTGGGCGTTCCTCACGACCTTCCGCCTCTCGGCGGCGCTCCTGCTCGTGGGGGTCTGGGCGTGACGGGGGCGCGGGACGGCGGCGCCGCGAGCCCCGGCTGGCCCCACTACGACGCGATGTACCGCGTCGCCGCCGGGCTCTTCCCGCGCGCGTCCCTCGAGGCCGCGCCCGAGCGAGACGCCCGCGCCCGGGCCGACGCGGCCGTGCGCACGCCGCCGAAGCGGGCGCGCGCGCGGGGCCACGCGTGAGGCGCTGGGGCGCGGCGGCGCTCGCGCTCGTGATCGGCCTCGGGTGCGACGACGCGGGCGGAGCCCTCCCCGAGGATCCGGGGCTCGCGGTGCTGCGGCCGCGGTCGGCGCCGATCGAGCACGTCGGCATGAGCTCGAGCCGGGCGGTCGGCGCCGAGGCGGACGCCCTCGACGTGCTCGGTCCGCTCTTCGGCCGCGACGGCCGCTTCCACGACGCCTATGTGCTCGAGCCGGGCCTGCGCGTCACGAGCGCCCCCGATCCGCGGACGCCCGAGCAGGCGGTCGTCACGCTGGCGATGGACCCGGCGGACGGCGGCGCGGCGCGCACGATCCTGCGGGTCCCCGTCTCGCTCGAGTACGGGCGCGTGTTCCTCGAGACGGTGCGAGCCGCGCTCGCGCGCGCCGAGGAGCTCGCGGCGAACGACCCGCGCGCGGCGCAGCCGTGGCAGCTCGAGTACCGCGTGATCAGCCCGCAGGGCGGCGCGCTCGTGGCGCGCGTCTCCCACGACGGCGCCGCGGCCGACCTCACGCTCGAGACGGAGAGCCCGCGCACCTCGCTGCGCCGCGGCGAGGTCAACCAGCCCGCCTTCGAGGGCGCGCCGCACGAGGTCATCGGAGGCACGGTGCACTTCGAGCTGTCGCGCGACGAGTTCGACTTCTTCACCTCGCGCGCGTACGGCGTGAGCCACGGCCGCGAGCAGAACTTCTCCGACTTCCGCCTCCAGCCGCACGACTGGCTGCGCCTGACGGTGACCCCGCAGATCGACGACGGCGTCGTCGACGTCGCCTTCGAGGTCGTCACGCGCGAGGGCGGCCGCGTCGCGTTCGCGCACGCGCCGGCCTCGTACGTCGCGGGAGAGCAGTTCCGGCAGAACGTCTTCCGCGCGGTGGACAACATGCTCGCGCGCGAGCGCGAGGCGCCGGGGAGCGCGCGCCCCTTCACCGTGCCCTTCCACTACGACGACCCCGTCGGCGGCGGGGTGGTGCGCGTGATCGCGCGCGGCGCGGGCGGCGTCTTCCGCATCGCGTACGCGGTCGACTCGCCCGTCCACGCCCTGCGCGACACGGACTTCGTGCCCTACGTCGGCGACCCGCTCGCCGACACGCCGCCGCCGCCGCCGCCCGCCGCCACCTGCGCCGAGCACGGCAGCGTCGCGGCCGACGAGGGGCGGTTCGCGCTGCGCTTCGACGCGTCACGCACCGTGCGCCGGAGCGCGCGGCTCACCCACGAGCTGCGGGGCGCCGTCTACGGCAGCGTCTACCGCGCAGCGGACGTGAGCATCGACGGGCCCCGCGCGGGCTCGTCGCCGGTCGCCGAGCTCGCGTTCGCCGACGTCGACGTGCGCGCGGGGATCTCGGAGCAAGTCTACTTGCTCGACACGGTCCTCCCGGCCGGCGAGTACCAGGTCCTGTCGTTCATGGACGTCGACGGAAACGCGGGCGAGGCCGAGGAGCCCAGCCCCGGCGACCCCGTCTCGATCCCGATCGGGGGCTACCCGCTGCGCTGCTCCGTCCAGCCCGTGGTGGTAGAGTTCGCGCTCCTGCTCCCCGAAGGACTGTGATCGCTCCCTCCCGCCGCGGCGTGCGCGTCGCCCTCACGCTCGCGCTCGCCCTCTGCCCCCTGGCGAGCGGCTGCGACGGCGCCGCGCCGGCCGACGCGGGCGCGCGCGAGGACGCGGCCGAGCCGGGCGAGGACGCGGGCGCCCCCATCCCCGACGTGCTCGGCTTGCCCGCGCTCGACGCCGCCAACGCGGTCGCGCCCGGTCACCCCCTCTTCGAGGGCCAGCAGCGGTTCCTCTGGGACGCGATGGGGACCGAGCGCGTCGCCGACTTCCCGCCGACCGCGTTCTTCGAGGCGTGGCTCGCCGAGGAGCCGGGGCTCTTCGATCGGTTCGGCTTCCTCGACGACCCGAACGACGATCTCCCGATCGGCTTCAAGCGCGGGCTCGAGGACCCGACGCACGTGCAGAGCACGTGCGCGCTCTGCCACGTCGCGCGCCTCCCCGACGGTCGCCTCTGGCTCGGCGCGCCGAGCACGCGGCTCGACTGGGGCGCCTTCCGCCTCGCGGTCGACGATCGGTGGATCGCCCAGGGGAACGCCGCGATGCTCACGCCGGCGGAGCGCGAGAAGCTCACGACCCTCGGCCCGGGACGGACGAACGCCGCCTCGAGCGCGTACCCCCGCGCCGTGCCGGCCGACTTCCCGCCGTACTTCCGGCTCGGCGCGCGGACCGCGCTCAACTACCTCGGCACCGGCGGCAACCTCCGCACGGAGGTCTACCTCTCCGTCTTCACCTCCGGCGCTGGCAGCCCGAACCCGCGCGAGGCCGTGGTGCCGTGGCCGCCCGAGGCGCGCCTCGACCCGATGATCGCCGCGATGGGCGCGTTCGAGGCCCCGTCCGCGCCGGCCGGCGACGCGGCGCGCATCGCGCAGGGGCGCGCGGTCTACGAGCGCGAAGGCTGCGACGCGTGCCACCACGCCGGCGAGCCCAGCGCGCTCGGCGTCACGCCGTGGGACGAGCTCGAGCGCGCCCCCGGCGAGGACGCCGCGTGGCCGCGCGGCTCGATCGCGACGAGCCGGGCCCACCGCGTGCTCGTCGACGGCGACGGCGAGGGCGGCGCCGGCTCCGACACCGGCTACCGCGACCTCATCGCGTTCATCTCCCGCCACGGCCTGAGCGCGCGCCCGAGCGACGGCTACCGCGCGGCCGACCTCGGCGGGCTGTGGGTCACGGCGCCGTACCTCCACAACGGCAGCGTCCCCACGCTCGACGCGCTGCTGCGCCCGCCGGCCGAGCGGCCCGCCACGTTCGAGCGCGACGGCTTCGTCGTCGACACGACGGTCGAGGGCAACGGCAACCAGGGCCACGCGTTCGGGACGTCGCTGTCGGACGACGAGCGCGCGGCGCTGATCGCGTACCTCGAGAGCCTCTGACTCGCGCGCTCAGCCCGCGGCGGCGGGCGCGAGCAGCGGGCGCGGCGCGCACTCGAGGTCGACGCGCAGCGCGATCCCCGCGAGCGAGCGCTCGACGATCGTGACCTCGCCGCGCGAGGTGCACCGCACGCCGTTCGGATCGAACGCCGGCGGCCCGTCGAACGCCGCCACCTCGCGCAGCGGGCCCACCGCGCGCTCGAGCAGCGCGGCGCGGTGGAGGTGCGGTCGGTCCACCGTCGGGAGCGGGTGGCTCACGGCGAGCTCGAGGCCGGCGAGCTCCGCGCCCATCGCGTCGAAGCGCTCCATGCAGCGCTCGACGCGCGCGAAGCGCGCGGCGACGTCGTCGAGCCCGGCGAGCGGCACGTCGATCGAGAGGGTCGCGGTCGCGCTCCACCGCTCCCCCTCGCGGCGCGGCGCGCCGAGCGCGACGACGGCCGCGGCGCACGCCCCGGGCACCGCGAGCGTCGCCCGCATCGCGCGCGTCGCGTCGTCCATCCGGGCGGCGAGCTCCGCGCGAGTCGGCGCGCGGCCGGTCACGTCGACGCGCACGAGCGCGCGATCCGGTGGCACCAGGAAGGCGCCGCCGTGGAGCTGGCGCTCGAGGTCGGAGGCGTCGGGCGCGGCGGCGGCCGCGCCGCGGCTCCACAGGTAGTCGCTCGACGCGGGCTCGCCCGCGAAGGCGACGGCGGGGGCCGCGGGCTCCGCGCGCGCGCCGAACCCGCAGCCGGCGAGGAGGAGGAGGCACAGCGAGAGCAGGACGTGGTGGGTCATGCACGAAGGAGTGCGCGGCGCGTGTGGCGAGGTCGTGGCGGCGCGAGGGAGACGTCGCGGAGTCTGGCGGCGCGCCCGGACCGTGCCGATACTGCGGCGTGCTCTTCACCTACCTCGAAGGGATCCTCCAGCTCGCGCTCGCGATGGCGTTCGGCTGGGCGTTCGGCCTGGGCGAGCTGCTCGAGCGGCGCGGCTACCGCTGGTTCCGCGGCGCCCCGCTCGCGCTCGGGGCGGCGACCGGCCTCTTCGGGGTCGGGATGCTCTGGCTCTCGCTCGACGGAGTGCGCGGCTTCTGGCTCGCCTCGCTCGCGGCGTGGATCCTCGCCGGCCGCATGTTCACGCCGGGCAAGCTCGTCGCAGCGCTCGCGCTGAGCGGCTACCTCGCGCTCTGGACGGTGCGGGCCGACAACCTCGATCTGCCCGCGCTCGCGTACCTCGGCGGCGCCCTCGCGCTCGTCAGCGCCGCGCAGGCGCTCGCCCGGCGCGCGACGCACGCGCCGCGTTGGCTGAGTCTCCTCGCGGCGCGCGAGCGCTGGGCCGCCTACGCCGTCGTCGCGGGGTACGTGGTCGCGTTCGAGCTCGACCTCGCGCTCATCGGCACCGTGTGGGCGTTCCACTCGACCACCGCGACCTTCGAGGACGAGGCGCGGCTCGCGAAGCTGGGCTCCTGGGGCATCCGGAGGCGCTGAGTCTGCCGAGGGGTGCTCCAACGCTCCAACCCCTTTCGGCGCTCACAGGCCGTTGAGCTCGTCGACCACCGCGAAGAGATCGCCGACGTCGTAGAAGTCGACCGTCACGAAGTTCGGGAGCTGCCCGGTCTCGGTCCGACAGCGCCGCACCTGATCGCCGAGGAACGGCTCGTGGTTGATCATCTCGGCGAGCGCGCGCATCGCGACGGGCGCGGTGAGGAAGTGGTTGAGGATGAACACCGGGTTGTCGGTGCTCCCGCGCCCGCGCCGGCACGACAGATCGCTCGGCATCCGCGCGCTGTACGGGTTGTCCCAGGCGTAGGCGTACGCGTAGTGGTGCCAGGGGAGCGAGACGTCGGCGCTCTCGGTGAACACCACCATCCGGCGTCCGCTCGTGATCAGCTCGCGCAGCGTCGGCCACGGCGCGCCGAGCGGCTGCGCGTGCAGGTACGGGTCGAGCCCCGCGGCCTCGAACGCCGCCGCCGTCCTCGGCTCGTCGATGTGGGCCTCGAGGATGAGGGTGATCACCTCGGCGGGGTGACAGTCCATGAACTCTCGGAGGTCGGTGAGCGCGTGGACGAACGGGCGGCTCCCGAGCGGACAGATCGAGTGGCAGAGCAGCGTCTCGCCGTCTTGCTCGTAGGTGTCCAGCATGAAGCCGCGCACGCCGTCCTCGAGCTGGCGCCAGAGCCGGAAGCCCTGGTTGGGCGGGATCCAGCCCTCCTCCTCGCTGCTCATCGCGTTGTGCGTCGCGGGGAAGGCGACGCCGTCGAAGGTGCGATCGCAGAGCGCCGCGTGGCCGTTGCACGCGAGCGGCTCGGGGAGCCCGATCGCGGGCGCGCACCGCGGGCCCGCGTCCGGGACGTTCGCGTCGGTGCCCGCGTCGGCGCCCGCGTCCGTGCCCGCGTCCGTCGCCGCAGGGCCGTCGCAGCCGAGCGCGAGGGCGGCGGACAGCAGCGTGGCGATGCAGCGCAAGCCCAGAGTCTGATGGGTCGCCGGGCGTCCGTCACCCCTGGCCCGCGGGGACGAGGCGCGGCTCACGCGGACCCTCGCTCGCGCACCCTGCGCCGGAGCCAGCGGAGCCCGAGCACGCCGAAGGTCAGCGCGACGAGGGGCCCGGCGAGCCCGATCAGCGCGAGCTCGAGCGTGGGGGCGTAGGCGCTGCCCACGGCGCTCGCGGTGGTCACCACGAGGTAGGCGAGCTGAAACACGAGCCAGGTGCCCCCCTCCCAGCGATCGATCCGCCGGTCGGTCGCGAAGATGGGCAGGCAGCTCACGCACGCCGCGACCATGATCGGCAGGTCGAAGCGCAGGGCGTCGGCCGCAACGGGGAGCGGCACCGGCGAGGCGAGCGCGCTGATCCCGAGCACGACGAACAGGTTGAACAGACAGCTCCCCATCACGTTGCCGACGGCGATGTCGCGCTCGCCGCGCAGCGCGGCCACGGTCGAGGTCGCGAGCTCGGGCAGGCTCGTGCCGATCGCGACGACGGTCGTGCCGATCACCAGCTCGCTGATGCCGAGCGCGCGCGCGAGCGCGGCGGCGCCGCCGACGAGCAGCTCCGCGCCGCCGGCCAGGAGCGCGAGGCCCACGAGGACCAGCAGCACGTGGAACGCGGCGTGGCCGCTCCACCCCGCGGGCGCCGCGCCGAGCTCGGCCTCGTACTCGGCCGCCACCGCGGCGCTCTCGTGCCGCGAGCGGCGCACGAGGAACAGCGTGTAGCCGACTCCGCCCGCCAAGAGCAGCGCACCGTCGAGGCGATCGAGCGTGCCGCCCCGAGCCATCGCGAGCACCGCGAGCGCCGCGGCGATCAGGATCGGCGCCTCGAGGCGCACGACCTTCTGGGCGACGACCAGCGGCGCGATGAGCGCCGAGACCCCGAGGATCCCCAGGATGTTGAAGGTCGTGCTGCCGACCACGTTGCCGACCGCGAGGTCGGGCTGGTCGCGCAGCACCGAGACGAGGCCGATGACGATCTCGGGCGCGCTCGTGCCGAACGCGACCACCGTGAGCCCCACCACCAGCGGCGAGATCCCGAAGCGGCGCGCGATCCGCGCGGCGCCGCGCACGAGCAGCTCGGCTCCCCCGACGGTCAGCGCCGTCCCGGCGATCACCCCGGCGATCGACCACACATCCATCGCGAGCCGCACTCTGCGCCCGCGTCGCGCCGAGCACCAGGGTGACCCCGAGCGCGCGGGCTCGCTCCGCGCCGCTCGGCGCGATAGCGTTCGCGCGATGACGATCCCCGCGACCAGGCGAGCGTGATCCGGCGTGAGGTGATCGGCCGGGCGACGACGCCCGAGGGCGGCGTGGTCGAGCTCGTGCGCGAGGCGTCGGGCTTCGTGCTCTACGCGGACGCGCGCATCCTGATGACGAGCCGCACGCACGGCTCCGAGGAGGCGATGGCGCGGATCGCGTGTCACCACGTGGGCGCGCGCCCGCGGCCGCGCGTGCTCGTCGGCGGGCTCGGGATGGGCTTCACGCTGCGCGCCGCGCTCGATCGGCTGCCCGCCGACGCCGAGGTCGTGTGCGCGGAGCTGCTGCCCGCGATCGTCGAGTGGCACCGCGGGCCGCTCGGGCCCCTCGCTCGGCAGGCCATCGACGACCCGCGCGTGCGCGTCGTCGTGGGGGACGTGGCGGAGGTGATCTCCGCCGCGGCCGACGAGCCGTTCGACGCGATCCTGCTCGACGTCGACAACGGGCCGATCCCGATGACGGTGGTGGAGAACTGGTGGCTCTACGCGGCGCCGGGTCTGGCGGCGCTCCGCGCGGCGGTGCAGCCCGAGGGCGTGCTGGTCGTGTGGTCGGCCGGCGAGGACGACCTGTTCCGCGAGCGCCTGGTGGCGGCGGGGTTCGCCACCGAGGAGGTGCGCGTCGCCGCGCGCACCGGGCGACGCAAGCGGCGCGGGCGCGGCGAGACGCACGTGCTCTGGATCGGGACGCGCGGCGCCTCGACGTGAGGCGCCCGCGTCCCATCCGTCGCCGCTACTCGAGCGCGTCGAGGATGGCGTCGGTGATCGCGGCCGTGCCGAGCTCCCCGCCGAGGTCGGGGCCGAGCGCCCCGCGGCCGAGCGCGCGGTCGATGGCGAGCTCGATCGCGGAGGCCGCCTCGGGGCGGCCGAGGCTGTGGCGCAGCATCAGCGCCGCGCTCGCGATGGTGCCGACCGGGTTCGCGACGCCCTTGCCCGCGATGTCCGGCGCCGAGCCGTGGATCGGCTCGTAGAGCCCGCGCGGGCCGTCGCCGATCGACGCGCTCGGCAGGACGCCGAGCGATCCGGTGAGCGCCGCCGCCTCGTCGGTGAGGATGTCGCCGAAGAGGTTCGCGGTCACGATGACGTCGAAGTCGCGCGCGTGCGTCAAGAGGCGCATCGCGCACGAGTCGACGAGCTGGTGCTCGAGGTGCACCGACGGGTGATGCGCGCACACCGCCTCCGTCGTCTCGCGCCAGAGGCGCGAGCTCTCGAGGACGTTCGCCTTGTCGACGCTCGTGAGGTGGTGCCGCCGCCCCTCCGCGAAGCGGCACGCGAGCTCGACCACGCGCGCGATCTCCGAGCGCGAGTAGACCATCGTGTCGAACGCGCGCAGCTCGCCGGTGTCCTCGTCGCGGCCGCGCGGCGAGCCGAAGTAGATCCCGCCCGTCAGCTCGCGCACGACGAGGAAGTCCACGCCGAGCACGCGCTCCGGCCGCAGCGGCGAGCGCGCCGCGAGCGCCTCGATCACGCGGACCGGGCGCAGGTTCGCGTAGACGCCGAGCGCCGCGCGCAACGCCAAGAGGCCTTGCTCGGGACGGACCGGAGCACGCGGATCCGACCACTTCGGGCCGCCGACGGCGCCGAGGAGCACCGCGTCGGCGCTCAGGCACGCCTCGCGGGTCTGGTCGGGGAGCGGCGCGCCCGTCGCGTCGATCGCGGCGCCGCCGACGAGGTGCGTCTCGTACTCGAGGTCCGGCGCGACCACCTCGAGCACGCGCACCGCGGCCTCGACCACCTCCGGTCCGATCCCGTCGCCGGGCAGCAGCGCGACCCTCACGACGCCTCCGAGCGCGCGCGCGCGAGCAGGCCCAGGCCGTGCTCGAGCCCGTCGACGAGCGCGCCCTTGGCGGCCTCGATCACGTTGTCGGAGACGCCCACCGTCCCCCACGCGTGGCCGCCGACCGAGTGCTCGATCCAGACGCGCACCCGCGCGTCGGTGCCGGCGTCGCCGTCGACGATGCGCACCGCGAAGTCCGTGAGGCAGATGCGCGCGACCTCCGGCATCACCGGCTCGAGCGCCTTGCGCAGCGCCTCGTCGAACGCGCCGACCGGCCCGCGGGCCGCGCCGACCGTGTGGAACACCCGCTCGCCCACCTTCGTCTGCACCGTCACCTCCGCGTACGGCTGCTCGCCCTCGCCCTGCCCGAGCTGCGCGCGGTAGCGCAGCACCTCGAACGGCGGACGATAGCCCGCCTGCCGCCGCGCGAGCCGCAGCGCGACCGAGCCCTCGGCGCGGTCGAAGCTGTAACCCTCCGCCTCCTCGCGCTCGATCTCCGAGAGGACCTCGCGCGCCAACGTGTCTTGCGCGTTCCATCCGAGCCGCTCGGCGAACGAGATGACGTTCGCGCGGCCCGACAGCTCGCTGATCACGACGCGCGAGCTGTTCCCCACCGCGCTCGGGTCGACGTGCTCGTACGCGCGCGGCGTGCGGCGGATCGCCGAGACGTGGACGCCCGCCTTGTGGGCGAACGCGCTCTTGCCGACGTACGGCTCGTGCGGGTCGTCGGCGAGCCCCGCGATCCGCGCGACCTCCGCCGCCGTCGCGGTGAGCCGCGCGAGCGCGCCGTCGGCGAGCGCGCGCACGCCGAGCTTGAGCTCGAGCGCGGGCGCGATCGCGCAGAGGTTCGCGTTGCCGCACCGCTCGCCCCAGCCGTGCATCGTGCACTGGACGTGCCGAGCGCCCGCCCGCACCGCCGCGAGGCTGTTGGCGACCGCGCAGCCCGTGTCGTCGTGCGCGTGGATGCCGACCGGCCGCCCCGCGAGCTCGACGACCTCGCGCGTGACGCGCTCGACGTCCCACGGGAAGCTCCCGCCGTTGGTGTCGCAGAGGACCACCGTCGAGGCGCCCCCGTTGACCGCCGCGACCAGGCACTGCATCGCGTAGCTCGCGTCGAGCGCGTAGCCGTCGAAGAAGTGCTCGGCGTCGAAGATCACCTCGCGTCCGTGCGCGACGAAGTAGGCGACGCTCTCTCGGATCATGCGCAGGTTCTCGTCCGGGCTCACGCGCAGGACCTCGCGGACGTGGAGCATCGAGCTCTTGCCGAAGAGCGTCACCACGTCGGTCCCGCACGCGAGCAGCGCCGAGAGCGACGGGTCGTCCTCGGGCCCGAGCCCGCGGCGCCGGGTCGCGCCGAACGCGACGAGCTTCGCGTGGCGCCACTCGACGTCGCGCGCGCGCGCGAAGAGCTCGGCGTCCTTGGGGTTCGAGCCGGGCCAGCCGCCCTCGACGTAGGCGACGCCGAGCGCGTCGAGCAGCCCGGCGATGCGCAGCTTCTCGCTCGCCGACAGGCTCAGCCCCTCGCGCTGTGTCCCGTCGCGCAGCGTGGTGTCGTAGAGCAGGGTCACGCCGCACCTCGCCGGGTCTCGAACGCGGCGATCTCCGCGTCGCGCGCGAGGAGGTAGCCGAGCGCGTCCACGCCGCCGAGCAGGCACTCGCGCGCGAACCCGTCGATGGGGAAGCGCGCGAGGTGGTCGCGCCAGCTCACCGTCGTCGCGAACAGGTCGACGCGCACCGTCAGCCGCGGGTCCTCCTCGAGGCTCGTGACGAGCCGCGCGTGCGGCCGCTCGTCGAGCGCGACCGGCAAGAGCCCGTTGCGCAGCGCGTTCTGCCGGAAGATGTCCGCGAACGAGCGCGCGATGACGCACCGGTAGCCGCCCGCGAGGAGCGCCCACGGCGCGTGCTCGCGCGAGGAGCCGCAGCCGAAGTTGTGGCCGGCGAGCAGGATCTGCGCGCCCCTCGGATCGGCGAGCGGCGAGGCCGGGTCGCTCCGCCACGCGGCGAAGAGGCCCTCGGCGAGGCCGGACCGATCCGTCACGGTCAGGTAGCGCGCGGGGATGATCTGGTCGGTGTCGACGTCGTCGCGCAAGAGCGGCACGACGCGCGAGGTGAGCTCGAGGAAAGGCTTCATGAGAGACCTGCGAGGGTTCGCGCGTCGGTGACGACGCCGGTCACGGCGGACGCAGCGGCCGTGAGCGGCGAGGCGAGCAAGGTCCGGCTGCCCGGCCCCTGGCGCCCCTCGAAGTTGCGGTTGGAGGTGGACACGGCGAGGTGCCCGGGCGGGACCTCGTCGCCGTTCATCGCGAGGCACATCGAGCAGCCGGGCTCGCGCCACTCGGCGCCGGCGCGGGTGAACACCTGGTCGAGCCCCTCGGCCTCGGCGGCGCGCTTGACGGCGCGCGAGCCGGGGACGACCAGCGCGCGCACGCCGCCCTTCACCGCGCGACCGTCGAAGACCGACGCGGCGAGGCGCAGGTCGTCGAGGCGCGAGTTGGTGCACGAGCCGATGAACACGACGTCGACGGGCTGGCCGAGCAGCGGCTTGCCCGGCGTCAGGCGCATGTACTCGAGCGCGCGGCGCGCCGCGTCCGAGTCGGGCGCGGGGATCGGCTCGTCGAGCGCGACGTTCATCGCCGGGGTGGTCCCCCAGGTGATGCGCGGGGTGATCGCGCTCGCGTCGAGGGTGATCGCGCGCGCGAACGTCGCGCCCTCGTCGGTGGCGAGCTCACGCCACCGCGCGACCGCCGCGTCGAAGTCCCGAGGCGCGCCGGGGCGCCCCGCGAGGTACTCGAACGTGACGTCGTCCGGGGCGACCATGCCGGCGCGCGCGCCCGCCTCGATCGACATGTTGCAGAGGGTCATCCGGCCCTCCATCGACAGCGCGCGGATCGCCTCGCCGGTGTACTCGAGCACGTGCCCGGTCCCGCCGCCGACGCCGATCTCGGCGATCAACGCGAGGACCAGGTCCTTGGCGGTGACGCCCGGTCGCGCCGCGCCATCGAAGCGCACTTCGAACGACGCGGGGCGATACTGCAAGAGACATTGCGTCGCGAGCACGTGCTCGACCTCGGTCGTGCCGATGCCGAACGCGAGCGCGCCGAACGCGCCGTGCGTCGAGGTGTGGCTGTCACCGCACACGACCGTCATGCCCGGGTGCGTGCGCCCCTGCTCGGGGGCGACGACGTGCACGATGCCGTTGTTCGGCGAGTCGAGGTCGTAGATCTCGATGCCGTGCTCCGCGCAGCGGCGGGCGAGCATCTCGAGCTGCTTCCTGCCCGCGTCGCCGACGATCGCGAGCCCGCCGGGACGCGTCGGCGTGGAGTGATCCATCGTCGCGAGCGTGCGCTCCGGCCGCCGCACGCCGATCTTGCGCGCCTCGAGCCCCGCGAACGCCTGCGGCGAGGTCACCTCGTGGACGAGGTGCAGATCGATGTAGAGGATCGTCGGCCGGCCCGGCGCCTCGTGCACGACGTGCGCGTCCCAGACCTTGTCGAACAGCGTCTTGTTCTGCATGGCGCTCAGCTCGCCTTCGCGGTGACGAGCGCGGGCTCGGCCGCGATCAATCGGTTGAGGGCCGCGACGTACGCGTGCGCGCTCGCCACGATGATGTCGGTGTCCGCCCCGTAGCCGTGGAAGACCCGCGGCCGCGTGGCGTCGTCCCACTGGGGGTGCGCCTTGTCGTCGTAGTCGGCGCCCGAGACGCGCACGCTGACCTCGCCGAGCGCGTCGATGCCCTCGGTCACCGCGTGCACGCGGTACTCGAGCAGGCGCGGGCTCACGCCCACGATCTCGTCGATCGCGCGGAAGCACGCGTCGACCGGGCCGCTCCCGCTCGCGGTGTGCGCGAGCGGGCGCTCCGCCGGATCGAGGAGCTTCACCGTCGCCGAGGGCGCCGCGCCCGTCCCGCAGCGCACGTCGAGCCCGGCGAGGCGGAACACGCCCGAGCCGACCTCCTCGCGCGCGGACACGAGCGCGAGCAGGTCCGCGTTCGTGACGTGCTTCTTGCGATCCGCGAGCGCCTTGAAGCGCGCGAAGGTCGCCTCGAGCGCGTCGTCGTCGAGCGGGTAGCCGAGCTCGGCGAGGCGGACCTTGAGCGCGTGCCGCCCCGAGTGCTTGCCGAGCACGAGCTCGCTCTCGGGCCGCCCGATGGTCTCGGGCCGCATGATCTCGTAGGTCTGCCGCGCCTTGAGCATGCCATCCTGGTGGATGCCCGCCTCGTGCGCGAACGCGTTCGCGCCGACGACCGCCTTGTTCGGCTGCACGGGCATGCCGCTCAGCGTGCTGACGAGGCGGCTCGTCTTGTGGATCTGCGTCGTGTCGATGCCCGTCTCGAGCCCGAAGAAGGCCTGCCGCGTGTGGAGCGCCATCACGACCTCCTCGAGCGCGGTGTTGCCCGCGCGCTCGCCGACGCCGTTGATGGTGACCTCCACCTGCCGCGCGCCCGCGCCGACGGCGGCGAGGGTGTTCGCCGTCGCCATGCCGAGGTCGTCGTGGCAGTGCACCGACAAGACGACGTCCTCGATGCCGGGCACGTTCGCGCGGATCGTGCGCATGCGCCGGTCCATCTCGAGCGGCGTCGCGTAGCCGACCGTGTCGGGGACGTTGAGCGTGGTCGCGCCCGCCTCGATGGCGGCCGCGAGGACCTCGCACAAGAACCCCGGCTCGGTGCGGCACGCGTCCTCGGCGCTGAACTCGACGTCGTCGACGAGCTCGCGCGCCCGCGCGACCGCGTCGCGCACGCGCTCGATCACCTCCGCGCGGCTCATCCCGAGCTTGTGCTTGCGGTGGATCGGGCTCGTCGCGAGGAAGGTGTGGATGCGCGGGCGCGCCGCGTCCTTCACCGCTTCGAACGCGGCGGCCAGATCCTCCGCGCGCGCGCGGGCGAGCCCGCAGATGATCGGCGGTGAGTCGCCGTCGTTGCCGACGTCGCGCGCGATCGCGCGCACCGCCTCGAGGTCGTCGGGCGAGGCGGCCGGGAAGCCCGCCTCGATCACGTCGACGCGCAGCCGGGCGAGCGCCCGCGCGATCTCGCGCTTCTCGGCGCTCGTCATCGACGCGCCGGGCGACTGCTCCCCGTCGCGCAGCGTGGTGTCGAACACGATGACGCGGCTCATCGGGGCACCTTCACGGGGCCGACGAACGGCATCATCGCGCGCAGGCGCTCGCCGACCTCCTCGATGGGGTGCGCGCGCTCGGCCGCGCGGCGGCGCTCGAACTCGGGGCGGCCCGCCTGGTTCTCGGCGACCCAGCGCTTGGCGAACTCGCCGCTCTTGATCTCGGCGAGCACGTCGCGCATCCGCGCGCGCGTCCCCTCGTCGACGATGCGCGGGCCCGAGACGTAGTCGCCCCACTCCGCGGTGTCGCTGATCGAGTAGCGCATGTACCCGAGCCCGCCGCGGTACATGAGGTCCACGATGAGCTTGAGCTCGTGCAGACACTCGAAGTACGCGACCTCCGGCTGGTAGCCGGCCTCGACGAGGGTGTCGAAGCCCGCCTTGACGAGCTCCGAGACGCCGCCGCACAGGACCGACTGCTCGCCGAACAGGTCGGTCTCTGTCTCCTCGGCGAAGCTCGTCGTCAGGACGCCCGCGCGGCCCGCGCCGATCGCCGAGGCGTAGCTGAGCGCGAGCGCGTCGGCTCTCTTCGTGGCGTCCTGGTGCACGGCGAGGAGCGCCGGCACGCCGCCGCCCTCGAGGAACGTCTCGCGCACCCGGTGGCCCGGGCCCTTGGGCGCGACCATCGAGACGTCGACGTCCCGCGGCGGCTCGATCGTGCCGAAGCGGATGTTGAAGCCGTGCGCGAACATCAGCGTGTCGCCCGGCCGCAGGTGCGGGCGCACCGCGTCGCGGAAGACCGCCGGCTGCGTCGTGTCGGGCACGAGCATCATCACGACGTCGGCCCACTTGGCCGCGTCCTCGGCGCTGCCCACGGCGAGCCCGGCCGCCTTGGCCTCCTGCCAGCGCGCGCTGTCCTCGCGCAGGCCCACCATGACGTCGACGCCGTTCTCGGCGAGGTTCAGCGCGTGCGCGTGCCCCTGGGAGCCGAAGCCGAGGATCGCCACGCGGCGCTCCCGGATGAGGGTCGGGTCGGCGTCGCGGTCGTATCGCATCTGGGTCATCTCTTCTCTCCTCTTCAGGCGGCCTCTCGCGAGGCCCTCTCGGTGCGAGCACTGGGGACGCCGGCGCCGCGCGTGAGCGCGACGGCGCCGGTCTGGACCATCTCTTTGATGCCGAACGGCGAGAGCAGGCGGAAGAGGCCCTCGATCTTCTCGGTGGTGCCGGCGATCTCGATCATCAGGGAGTCGTGGGCGACGTCTACGACCTTTGCGCGGAACATCTCGCAGATCTCGCGGATCGTCGCGCGCTGCTCGGCGTCGGCGGCGACGCGGATGAGCGCGAGGTGCCGGGTGACCGACGCGCGCTCGGTGATGTCCTCGACGGCCAGGACGTTGACGAGCTTGTAGAGGTTGGCCTCGATGAGGCGGCCGGTCCGCTCGTCGGCGGCGACGACCACGGTCATCCGCGAGACCCCCGCCTCGTGGGTGCCGCCGACGTTGAGCGACAGGATGTTGAAGTCGCGGCGCCGGAACAGGGACGCGATGCGGTTCAGCACCCCGGGCACGTCCTCGACGAGCACGGAGAAGGTTCGGAGCTCGTTGGGCTCGTTCGTCACGATGTCTCTCCTCCTTCGATCGCGCCGGACCCCGCGGAGGGCGGGAGCGGACGGCGGATCATGTCGGCGAGGTCGTTCCCCGCCGGAACCATCGGGTAGACGAAGTCCTCCGCCTGGACGCGGAAGTCGATCACGACCGTCCCCTCGGTCGCGCGGGCGCGCGCGACCGTCTCGGGGATGTCGGCGCGTCGCTCGACGCGCAGGCCGGTCAGGCCGTGCGCCTCGGCGAGCTTCACGAAGTCGGGGCTCAGGATCGGCGTCGCGACGTAGCGGCGCTCGTAGAAGAGCTCCTGCCACTGGCGGACCATGCCGAGGTAGCCGTTGTTGATGATGGCGATGTTCAGCTTCAAGCCTTCTTGACGGCAGGTCGAGAGCTCCGGCGCCGACATCTGGAAGCCGCCGTCGCCGGCGATCACCCAGATGTCGTCCGTCGGCCGCGCGAAGCGCGCGCCCATCGCGGCGGGCAGCGCGAAGCCCATCGTGCCCAGGCCGCCCGAGGTGAGCAGGCTCCGCGGCCGATCGTGCTTGTAGTACTGCGCCTCCCACATCTGGTGCTGCCCGACGTCGGAGACCACGAGCGCCTCGCCGCCGGTGAGCGCGTAGAGGTCGGCGATCACGTGCGCGCCGAGCAGGCGGCCGTCGTCCGGGAGCGAGAGCACGTCGCGGCGCGCCGCGTCCTGGCGCATCGCGTCGATCTCGGCGTTCCACGCCTCGCACCGGCGCTCGGGGACGAGCGGCAAGAGCTCGCCGAGCACCTCGCGCACGTCGCCGACGAGCGGCACGTCGACGCGCACGTTCTTGTCCACCTCGGCGGGGTCTAGCTCGACGTGGATCTTCTTCGCGTTCCTCGCGTAGGTCGCGAGGTTGCCCGTGACGCGGTCGTCGAAGCGCATCCCGAGCGCGATGATGAGATCCGCGCGCTGCACCGCCGCGTTCACCCACGCCTCGCCGTGCATGCCCATCATCCCGAGCGAGCGCGGGTGCGTCGCGGGGAAGCCGCCGAGCCCGAGCAGCGTGGACGCGACCGGCAGGTCGGCGCGCGCGACGAGCTCGAGCAGCCGCTCGCTCGCGCCGGCCTTCACGATGCCGTGGCCGCAGAAGACGAGCGGGCGCTCGGCGCGCGCGATCAGCGCCGCCGCCTGCTCGAGCGCCGCGCGCCCGACCGGCACCTCGGGCCGCCGCACGCCGCGCCGCGGCGCCGAGGGCGCGCCCGCGGGCGCGGGCCCGAGCTGCGCGTCCTTGGTGATGTCGACCACCACGGGGCCCGGGCGCCCGGAGCGCGCGACCTCGAACGCCTCGCGCAGCGTCGGCGCGACCTCCTCCGGGCGCGAGACGAGGTAGTTGTGCTTCGTGATCGGCAGCGTGACGCCGGTGATGTCGGTCTCCTGGAACGCGTCGGTGCCGATGAGCGAGCTCGGGACCTGCCCCGTGATGAACACGGTGGGCGAGGAGTCGAGCATCGCCGTCGCGATGCCGGTGACGAGGTTCGTCGCGCCGGGGCCCGAGGTCGCGACCGCGACGCCGACCTTGCCGGACGCGCGCGCGTAGCCGTCGGCCATGTGCGCCGCGTTCTGCTCGTGTCGGGTGAGCACGTGGTGGATCGGCCAGCGCGTGAGCGCGTCGTAGGCCGGCATGATCGCGCCGCCCGGGTAGCCGAAGACGACGTCGACACCCTCCTCGCCCAGCGTGCGCCAGATCGCGTCGGCGCCGTTGTCCACTCGCTCGCCTCGGTCGCTCATCGGCTCTCCTCGTCCGCGAAGGGGTCCTTCATCACGGCGCCGTTGCTGGCGCTGCCCACGAAGTGCGCGTAGCGGCGCAGCCACGGGCTGTCGGTCGGCGGCGGCCGCCGCCTCCAGTCGGCGAGGCGGCGCGCGATCTCGTGCTCGGGCACGCACAGGGTCAACGACTTTTGCTCGAGATCGATCGCGATCTCGTCGCCGTCGCGCACCGCCGCGATCGGCCCACCGACCGCGGCCTCCGGGCTCACGTGCCCGATGGAGGCGCCGCGCGTCGCCCCGCTGAAGCGTCCGTCGGTGATCAGCGCGACCTTCGCGCCGAGGCCCATCCCGGTGAGCGCGCTCGTCGGCTCGAGCATCTCCTGCATGCCGGGGCCACCGGCCGGGCCCTCGCCGCGGATCACCACGACGTCGCCCTCCTTGATCTTGCGCCGGCGGATCGCGTCGACCGCCGCGTCGTGCCCCTCGAACACGCGCGCCGGCCCGCGGTGCTTCATCATCTCGGGCGCGACCGCGCCGACCTTCACCACCGCGCCCTCGGGGGCGAGGTTGCCGTAGAGCACCGCGAGCCCGCCGCGCGGCGAGTGCGCGGTACCCGCCGAGCGGATCACCTCGCGGTCGCGGACGGGCGAGCGCTCGACGAGCGCGCTCAGCGGCTCCGCGCTCACCGTCGGCCGGTCGAGGCTCAACAGGCCGGGCACCGCCGCGAGCTCGCGGATCACCGCGGGGACGCCGCCCGCGCGGTGGAGGTCCTCCATGTGCCACGGGCCCGAGGGGCTGATCTTGCAGAGGTGCGGGACGCGCTCGCTGATCGCGTCGACGCGCCGCAGCGGGTAGTCGAGCCCGGCCTCGCGCGCGATCGCGAGCAGGTGCAAGACGGTGTTCGTGCTCCCGCCGAGCGCGAGGTCGACGGCGAACGCGTCGTCGAACGCCGCCTCGGTGAGGATCTTGCGCGCCGTGAGGTCTTGCTCGATGAGGTCGGCGACGCGCGCGGCGGTCGCGCGCGCGAGCGCGTCGCGGTCCTCGGTCATCGCGAGCGTGGTGCCGCCGAGCGGGAGCGCGAGGCCGAGCACCTCGCTCAGGCAGTTCATGCTGTTCGCGGTGAACAGCCCGCTGCAGCTCCCGCACGAGGGGCACGCCTTCTTCTCGAGCTCGTCGAGGCGCGGCAGGCCGATCTTGCCGGCCTGGAACGCGCCGACGCCCTCGAACACGCTCGCGAGGTCGACGGGCGTTCCATCCGAGAGCCGCCCCGCGGGCATCGGGCCGCCCGCGATGAAGATGGCCGGCACGTCGAGGCGCGCCGCCGCCATCAGCATGCCGGGCACGATCTTGTCGCAGCTCGCGATGCACACCATCGCGTCGAAGCAGTGCGCGCGCACCATCGTCTCGACCGAGTCGGCGATGAGCTCGCGGCTCGGGAGCGAGTAGCGCATCCCCTCGTGGCCCATCGCGATGCCGTCGTCGACGCCGATCGTGTGCAGCTCGAACGGCACCATGCCCGCCGCGCGCAGGGCGTCCTTCACGATGCCGCCGAGCCGCGCGAGGTGGACGTGACCCGGCACGATGTCGACGTGCGAGTTCACGACCGCGACGAACGGGCGGTCCATGTCGTCCTCGCCGACGCCGGTCGCGCGCAGGAGCGCGCGGTGGGGCGCGCGGATCGTCCCCTTCTTGATGCGCGAGGAGCGCGGCGAGGGGACCTTGCGCGGCGGCGCGGCGGCGACCGGCGCGGGCGCGGGCTCGCGCGGCTCCGCCTCGGCGGCGGCGGCGAGCGCGGTGCGCAAGGCGTATTGCGCGGGGAGGAACCAACGGCGTCGGGGGGTGCTCATGATGGGGAAGCTCCGAAACGACGAAGCCCCCGCGGCCTCTCTGGGCGGCGGGGGCTCTCTCGTTTCCAGGGTCCGTGGGGTTGGACTATGGGAGAGGTGGCCCGCCGCCCGTAATGAGGACGAGGCCGATGAGTACGAGGAGGAGGAGGGCGAGGGGGAGGCGCTCGAGCGCGGCGCCCGCGCCCCGGCCGACCACGAGGGCGGCAGGGAGAGCCGGGAGCCGGTGCGTGAGCTGCGTCACGGGTTGGAGACTGGCGTTGGTGACGCGGCGTGTCAAACAAAAACGTACGGGACTCCGAAATCGCTGCGTTTTCCAGGTTCGATTTCCGCTGGACAACGCGCCGCGTCAGGGCAACGGTGAGCAATCGCACGAGTCGGAGGCTCTCGATGACGCAACGCAGCGCGCCCGACGTGGGCGATCTGGCCCCCATCCGCGAGCGGATCGACGCCGTCGACGCGCGGCTGCTCGAGCTGCTCGCGGAGCGCGCGGACCTCGTGGCCGCGATCGCGGACGCCAAGCGGGCGAGCGGCCTCTCCACGGTGGACCCCGAGCGCGAGAACCTGCTGTTGCGCAAGGTGCTCGAGCGCGGCGCCGGGCGCTTCCCGCGCGAGGCGATCGTCGCGGTCTTCCGGGCGATCATGAGCGCGTCGGTGTCGCTGCAGGCGAGCGTCTCCGTCGCCTACCTGGGCCCAGCGGGCACGTTCTCGCACCTCGCGGCGCGCACGCTGTTCGGCTACGCGCCGCGCTACCTCGAGACGGTGACGATCGAGGGCGTGTTCGACGCGGTGCGCACCGGGAGCGCGAGCTACGGCGTGGTGCCGTTCGAGAACTCGACGGAGGGCTCGGTCGCGGGCGTGATCGAGGGCTTGCTCGTGGGCGGGCTCTTCATCCGGCGCGAGGTCGTCTTGCCGATCGAGCACTGCCTGATGGGCCGCGCGACGTCGCTGCTCGAGGTCGAGCGCGTGTACTCGCACCCGCAGGGGCTCGCGCAGTGCCGCGAGTGGCTGCACCGCAACGTCCCGCGCGCGCAGCTCGTGCACACCGACTCGACGGCGGCGGCGGCGCGCGAGGCGCGGCGCGACACGGCGGGCGCCGCGATCGGCAGCACGGTCGCGGCCGAGCTCCAGGGCCTCGACGTGCTCGCGAGCCGCATCCAGGACCACGCGGGAAACGAGACGCGGTTCGTGATGATCGGCACCGAGCGCGCGCGCCCGACCGGGGACGACAAGACCACGATCGTGTTCGCGATCAAGGACGAGGAGAGCCGCGGCGCGCTGCGGCGCATCCTCGCGCTCATCGACGAGGCCGGCGTGAACATGACGCGCATCGAGTCGCGCCCGCGGCGCGGCGCGGCGTGGCGCTACCTCTTCGTCGTCGACGTCGAGGGTCACGCCGACGACCCGCCCGTCGCCGCCGCGATCGCGCGGCTCGAGGAGCGCTGCGAGGGCGTCACCGTCCTGGGCAGCTACCCGCGCTACCCGCGCTGAAGGTCTGTCGATGAATCGGACCGAGCACCGGGGTCGAGGTGGGTCCAGCCTCGAGGCGACGCGAGGAGTCGTGCGAAGAGCACGGCGAGCCGCGGCAACGCCGCGGATGGGCCCGCATCGGCCGCGGGGCGACGGGAGATTCATGGACAGACCTCGAGTTGCCCAGAGGTGCTCCGCACCCCTCCACCGCGGGCCGGGCTCTCGACTCTCGTGGTATGTTCCTAGTGTGTCGAGCTCGTCCTTCGAGGAGCGCGCCGCGCTCCGCCGGCGCACCTGGCAGGGTGGCGTCGCGCGCTCCTTCGAGGAGATGGAAGAGCGCGACCTCGAGTTCTGGATGCGCGCCTCGCCGGCCGAGCGCGTGCGTGCGGTCTGGCTCCTCAACCTCGAGCTCGCGCACCTGGTGGGTGACGATGGACCTCCCCCCCGACTTCAGAGATCTCTTGGAGGCGTTCGCCCGCGAGTCGGTTGAGGCCGTGCTCGTCGGCGGCTACGCGGTCGCCTTCCACGGTCGGCCTCGGGCGACCAAGGACATCGACCTCGTCCTCGCCGGCGATCCGGAGAACCTGGCTCGAGCCGCGCGCGCGCTCGCGGCGTTCGGCGCGCCGGCCAACGTCATCGGCGCCATCCGGACGCTGGCCGAAGGTGAAGTGGTCTACCTCGGGCAGCCGCCGCTCCGGATCGATCTGCTCCGGACGATCGCGGGCGTGAGCGAGGCAGAGCTGTTCGACCGCGCCATCTCCACCTCGCTCGACGGCCAGCCGCTCCGGGTGATCGCGCTCGAGCACCTGATCGCGAACAAGCGCGCGGTCGCTCGTCCGCAGGACCTGATCGACGCCGACCTGCTCGAGGCGGTCACGAGGCGCGCCCGCTGACGCGAGCCGCGGATGCGGACGCCGGGCGAGGCGAGCACGGCGAGCGTCCGTCGGCCTCGCGGCGTACGCCTCGCGCCGCGCTCCGACGATCCGACAGCGCCGCACCGGAGCAGCGTGTGGTGGCGTTGGACGACGAGGACGAGGACGAGGACGAGGACGAGGACGAGGACGAGGACGAGGACGAGGACGAGGACGAGGACGAGGACGAGGACGCGGACGCGGACGCGGACGCGGACGCGGACGAGGACGAGGACGAGGACGAGGACGCGGACGCGGACGAGGACGAGGACGAGGACGAGGACGAGGACGAGGACGAGGACGAGGACGAGGACGAGGACGAGGACGAGGACGAGGACTCGTTCTCGTCGCCGTCCTCGTGTTGGCACCGCGGGGTCGGGGTTAGGCGTCGGTTCGCGCGTTTCTCGAACGTAGCCGCGTGCTCGGCGCGTCGAGGGCTCGTGCTCGCCGTGCTCGCTTTTCGGCCGCGCCGAAAAGCTGCGCGCGGCTCCGCGCGAACCCTCGACACGCCTGCGCGCGCGGCTGGGGGGGGTGGAAACGCGCGACCCGACGGCGGGTCGCCTCCCACGAAAGGAAGCCTCTCATGACCTTCACGCTTCGCCTCTACACGCTCTCGCTCGATGCGGCGCGCCTCGTCGGTCCGCTCGCCAACACGATCGCGCACTCCGATCCGGATCTCGGTCGGCAGCTGCGGCGGGCGCTCTGCTCGGTGCACCTCAACATCGCCGAGGGGATGAACGCTCGCGGGCGGACGCGGCCGCTGCGCTACGACACGGCGCTCGGGAGCACGAACGAGTGCATCGCCGCGCTCGATGTCGCCGAAGCCCTCGGCTACGTCGAGCGAGACGAAGCCACGCACGACAAGCTGCAGCACGTGCGCGCGACGCTGATCCGGCTCGTCCGAAGGACGAGCTGACCCGAGCACGGTCGCGGCCGCTCGGCGTTCACGCGTCGAGCGACCGCGGAGGCGCTGGGAGTCGCGGGGGAGTCGCGGGGACGATCCTCGTCATTTCGTCATTCCCGCCCCGCAGGATGAGGATGATGATGAGGACGCCGATGCCGATGCCGGAGCCGATGCGCTAAGCTGATCCGGTGGGCACTCCTCCCGACTCCGACGGTGACGACGATCTCCACGCGCTCTCCATGCCGCGCGATCCCAGCCTCCCGGGCACACAGCTGCTCGAGACGCCCGCCGCCCGCGCGGACGAGCGGCCGCCCGTGAGCGCGGACGACCTCGAGTTCGGCGACACGACCTCACCGGGAGGCGAGCTCGTGACGCTCGACGAGTCGACACCCGCTGCCCTCCTCGAGGGCCTCGCCGCGACCGCCTCCGAGTGGGACGAGGACGTGGAGACGCTGGTCGACGACGCACCGGGCGCCCCGTCCTGAGCTCTCGCGCGGGGATGACGCGGCGGCTCGCGATCGCGCGGACGTGGGACGGCGCGCCGGCGCCCGCCGGGGAGCACGCCTTCGTGGAGGTGACGCGCACGACCGAGGGACTCGCGATCGCAGTCGACGCGCCGTGGCACGGCGACCCACCGCCGAGCGCCCCACCCGGTGCGACACACGCCCTCTGGGAGCACGAGGTCGTCGAGCTCTTCGTGGCCGGCGTGGACCAGCGCTACCTCGAGCTCGAGATCGGCCCCCACGGCCACCACCTCGTGCTCTGGCTCGAGGGCGTGCGGCGCCCGATCCGCGAGCGGCTCCCGCTCTCGCTCGAGGTGCGCCGCGACGGCCCGCGGTGGCGCGCGCGAGCCGAGACAGGTCCGCAAGTTCCCTTGCCCGATCCACCATGGCGCCTCAACGCGTACTCGATCCACGGCGCGGGCGCGGCGCGGCGGCACCTCGCGTTCGCGCCGGTGCCGGGCGCGGCGCCCGACTTCCACCGGCTCGACGCGTTCGTCGCGTGGGACGCGCTGCCGCTCACTCGGGCAGCGGGGTGACCTCGACGCGCGCGGAGTCGTTGAGGAACACCAGCGGCAGGAACGGGATCAACAGCGCCGCGGCGATCGGCGTGCCGATGAGCACGGCCGCGAAGATGCCACCGATCCACGACAGCGAGAACGCGGTGAGCGCGCCGCTGAAGAAGGCCCAGCCGAGCGCTCGGAGCGCGCCGCGGTTGTCGTAGCTCATCGTCACCGCGAGCCGATCGCCCTCGAGCCACACCGGCATGTCGTCGGCGGCGCGTGGCCCGCCGCCTCGCGGCTGGACGGACAGGACGTAGCGGCCGTAGTCGACGTCGAGGCGACATGGCGCAGCACAGCGCACGTCCTCGCCGCCGTCGGTCCGACGCGCGTGCAGCGTGAGCGGGCGCGCGGAGCCCACGCTCAGCGCGTATAGCGTCGCGCGGCGACCCGTGGGGCGCGGGCGGAGCACCGGCACGGTGAGGTCGCCGTAGCCCTGCGGCGCGACGACCGCGCCCTGTGGGACGGTGAGTGCCTCGCTCGGTGGCGCCTCGGGAAGCAGCGGCTCGCTCGAGGGAGCCGCCGTCGCGTCGGAGGGCTCCTGGGCACACGCCCCGACGGGTGTCGATGCCCCGACGAGCGCGAGGAGCGCGAAGAGCGCGGGGCGGCGGAGGTTCAGCATCCGTCGTACACGTAGCCCGCGCTGCCCGGCGCGACGAGGTTCAGATCGCGGAGCACGATCGATAGCTGGGGAAAATCGCGGCAGCCGCGATCGAAGTCCGCGCGCCGGTACTCGATCACGTAGACGTGATCGCCGTACGCGCCCGTGAACACGTCGCACTCGTCCCAACGGTTGCACTCCTCGACGACGGCGAAGTCGGTGCCCATCGCGGCGCGGCGCGAGACGATCTCGGCGGAGTTCTTCTGCGCGATCGGCAGCCCGCGAGCGTGCGCGCGATCGGAGAGCAGGCGCATGAACGCGACCGCGTCGTCCTCGCGGATGAGGCCGCTCGAGCGCGCGTAGGTGTCGAGGTTGTCGATCTCGATGGCGTCGAAGCCAGCGTCGGCGCAGCCGTCGATCCAGCCGCCGACGACCGTCGCGAGCGCGGCGCGGCGCTCGGGCGTCCTGACGTCGAGGAGGATCTCGTCCCAGTCGGGATCGATCACCAGGGCGCCCGAGCCGTCGCGGAGCAAGAGGTCCGGGTGCTCGCGCTCCCAGAACGCGCGCTCGTGCGGCTGCGTCTGGAAGCCGTTGACGTAGCAGATGGTGTAGAGGCCTTCGGCCGGGCGCGCCTCGCGGTCGCGCGCGAGGACGACGACGCCCGCGGGCGGCGGATAGGACGCGCCGAGTTGGTAGTCGAGCGGGCCGTTCGCCGGCGGCAGCGCGCCCATCGGTGGACCCGCGTCGCGCGGGGCGACGGCCGCGTCTCCTGCGTCGACGAGCCCCGCGTCGACGAGCCCCGCGTCGCGCGGTCCCGCGTCCTCTGCGCTCGCCGCGTCGCGCGCGAGCGAGGCGTCGACTTCCGTGGCGGGCTCGTCGCAGCCCATGAAGGCGAACGCCACGGTGAGGAAGGACAAGCTCCGCATGCGCGTCATCGTACGCTCGCGCTCCCGCCGCGCGTACCCCTTTGGGACATCGACGCTGGGTCCACCTCTCGCGCATCGTCGACGACGCAGCGGCCGCGTCATCCCCGTCCTCGTCCCCGTCCTCGTCCCCGTCCTCGTCCCCGTCCTCGTCCCCGTCCTCGTCCCCGTCCCCGTCCCCGTCCTCGTCCCCGTCCCCGTCCCCGTCCCCGTCCCCGTCCCCGTCCTCGTCCCCGTCCCCGTCCTCGTCCTCGTCCCCGTCCTCGTCCTCGTCCTCGTCCCTGTCCCCGTCCCCGTCCTCGTCCTCGTCCTCGTCCCTGTCCCCGTCCTCGTCCTCGTCCTCGTACTCGTACTCGTCCCCGACCAGCGCGAGTCCGTCACTCGAAACGCGAATGACGAGATGACGAGGATCGTCCCCGAGCAGTCCGGCTCGCCTGAGCGTCCTCGTCCTCGTCCTCGTCCCCGTCCCCGTCCTCGTCCTCGTCCTCGTCCTCGTCCCCGACCAGCGCGAGTCCGTCACTCGAAACGCGAATGCGAGATGACGAGGATCGTCCCCGAGCAGTCCGGCTCGCTCATGAACCGCGAATGACGAGATGACGAGGATCGTCCCCGACCAGTCCGTCTCGCTCCGCGAATGACGAGATGACGAGGATCGTCCCCGAGCAGTCCGGCTCGCCTGAGCGCGAATGACGAGATGACGAGGATCGTCCCCGACCAGTCCGTCTCGCTCCGACCAGCGCGAGTCCGTCACTCGAAACGCGAATGACGAGATGACGAGGATCGTCCCCGACCAGCCCGTCTCGCTCTGCGAATGACGAGATGACGAGGATCGTCCCCGACCAGCCCGTCTCGCTCCTCCCCGACCAGCCCGTCTCGCTCCCCGCGGATCAGAAGCAGCGCGAGCGGATCCGGCGCATCGCGCGCGCGTCCCAGCCCTCCGGCGCGCGGTCGAGGTAGCGCGAGGCGAGCTCGCACGCCTCGTCGCTGCGCACGCGCGGCGCGAGCAGCCCGAGCGCGACCGGCGGCGGGGCGCGACCGGTGACGGCGGCGCGCAGGTGCGGCGTCGCGTCGTGACGGCGCGCGAGCGCGACGCGCGCGAGCAGGAGCGAGGCCTCCGCCGAGCGCGGGTCCGACAGGCGCGCCCGCGCCGCCTCCTCCGCCGCCTCGGAGAGCCGGCCGTGCTCGAGCTGGATCATCCCCGCCGCCACGCGCAGCCGCGCGTCGCGGACGGGGTCACGCGCGCCCATCGCGTGCGCCGCCTCCTCCGCGATGCGCAGGTGGCGCTGGGCAGCGCCGATCGCGGCGGCGCGCGCGGCGATCGACGCGAGCCCGACGTGCGCGTCGACGCTCTGCGGGTCGAGCGCGATCGCCGCCTCGAACGCCTGCTGCGCCTCGGTGTCGCGCTCGGCCTGCTCGAGCGTGCGACCGAGCGCGCTCCAGACCGCCGCGTCGCGGTGCTGCTCGGCGAGCGAGCGCAGCCGCGGGATCGCAGGCGCGCCGTCCCCGCGCAGGACCGAGAGCGCGGCGTCGAGGCGATCGGCGGCGAGGCGGTCCACGCCGGCCGCACGAGCCCGCGCGAGGAGCGCCGCGGCCGACTCTGGGTCGGCGTCGCGCAGCGCGTCCTCGACCTGCGCGAGCAGCTCGATGGCGGTCGGCTCGGGCGGCGCCTCGGCCTCGGCCGGCGCCTCCGCCACCGCAGGCACCTCGGGCTCCGGCTCGACGTGCGCAGGCGCAGACGCCTCGACCGCAGACGCCGCGACCGCGGGCGCCGACGCCGCAGCGGGCGCGGCCGCGCTCGGCACGGCGGGCGCGGGCTCGGCGTGGACGGCGCTCGGCGGCTCGGTCGCGACCCGCTCCGACGCGTGCGGCATCTGCGTCGCGACGAGCCCGACACCGACGCCGACGAAGACGCCGATCGCACCACCGATCGCGCCGATGATCGGCCCGTGGCGCCGGCGCCGCGGCGCCGGCCGCGCCGCGGGCGCGGGCTCGCTCGGGATCGCTGCGCGCGCGCGCGGCGCCTCGCGAGGCGGCTCGCGGCGCGACGTGAGCGCCGTGCGCTCCCAGAACGTCGTCTTGCCGAGCTCCGCCGGGCGCTCGCGCGGCCCCCATCCCGGCGCGTCGTCCGCGACGGGCACCGCGTCGTAGAGGCCCGTCGCCGCGCCCGGCAGCTCCAGGAGATCGACGCGGTGATCCAGCCGGATCACCTCGTCGAGCATGGCGCGGCTGACGATGCGCGTCGGGTCGTCGTCGTCGTCGTCGTCCAGATCCTGTCGGTAGCCTCGTGCGGCGGCGGGATAGGCGTGCGGTGCGCTCATCTGGGGCCTCGTGACCCGAATCCGCAACGCACGTGCCACGCGCGAGATCCCCGGCGCAGCGAGCGCGAGCGCGAGCACGGAGCGCGCCGCGCGGGGCGCGGAGCGCGCGACGCGCCGCTACGCCAAGAGGCCCCAGCGCGCGAGCGAGGCGAGCGCCTCCGCGATCCGCGCGTCGAGCGAGCCCTCCGCCGACACCGGATCGCCCGCGAGCGCGGCGACGAGCTGAGCGAAGTCGCGCGAGCCGTCGAGGTGGTCGACGAGCGCGCGCTCGAGCGGCCCGAGCGGGAGCATCCCGCCGGTGGGCGTCGAGAGGACGTCACGCTCGCGCGCCTCGAGCCGGGTGAGGTCGAGCGCGCGCGGCCGCTCCGGGACCGCGACCCCGAGGCGCGCCGGCTCGAGGCGGAGCTCGACCTGCATCTCGGTGTAGAGCGCGCCGAGCGCCTCGGCGAGCCGCGCGGGCGGATCGGCGGCGAGGCCGAGCGGCGCGAGGCGCGCCGCGCACTCGGCGTGCAGCGCCTCGAGGCGCAGCGCCTCGGGGTAGCGCGAGGCGAGCAGCAAGAGCGCGATCTTCGTCGTCGCCGAGCGCACGCGCACCTCGCGACCGAGCGCGCCGTCGAACGTCTCCTCGACACCCTCGCGCGCGTCGAACGGATCGCTCCGCCGCGCGAGGGCGGACGCGATCCACGCGTCGGCGACGAGCAGCGCGGGCCTCGGCGGCGCGCCGACCGCGCCCGTCTTGGCGAGCACGGCGGCGCGGAGCTGCCGGAAGGCGACGAGGTCGATCCAAGCGTCCGCCGCGCCCGCGCCGCCCCCGAGCCGAGCGGCCGCCGCGGCGAGCTCCGGGTCGACGAAGCCCTCCGCGCGATCGAACGTGGCGTCCCCCACGTACGCGAGGCCCTCGTCGGCGAACGCGCGCGCCACGTCCTCGAGCCAGAACGCTTCGTTGACGGGCGCGAGGTACTCGTGGGCGAGGTAGCCGTCCTCGGCGTGCGCCGCGCGAGCGAGCTCGCGCGCGAAGAGCGCGGGCCACGGGCCATCGCCGACCGCGCCGGCGAGCGCGGCGAGCCCATCGAGCGTCGCGCGCGCCTCGGTGAGGCCGCGCGGCCGCGCGCGCAGCAGCGCGGCGCGCACGAGCCCGCGGACCGACCAGCCCGGCTCCGCGTTGAAGCTCACGTACGCGAGCCCGCCATCGACGAGCGCCCGCGCGGTGAGGCGCCGCAGCGACGCGCGCGCGTCCGCGTCGATCCAGGAGTAGACGCCGTGGGCGAGCACGACGTCGAACCGCTCGTCGGGCGCGGCAGGCGCGTAGGCCGCGAGATCGGCGAGCTCGAAGCGCACGTTGGTGAGCCCGAGCGCGCGCGCCGCCTCGCGCGCCCGCGCGATCGCCGGCGCGCTCGCGTCGATCCCGACGGCGGCGACGTGCGGCCGGAACCACGCGAGCGAGAGCAGGTGCGCGCCGTCCCCGCAGCCGAGCTCGAGCACGCGCGTGCGCTGCGTCGGGTCGAGCGCCGGGCCCCCGTGCGCGCGCGACGTGAGCGCGAGCGCGGCCGGCGTCGCCCACGGCACCGGGCGCCCGCGGTACGGGACGGCGTCGTAGCCGAAGGGGCCGCGCTCACGGTTCTCGCCCATCGCGCCAGATGGTATGAGACGGGGATGCTTCGCGGGGGGCCGAACGGCCACACCTGGCTCGGAATCTGGAGGGACCTCGACCCCGCGACGAGGCGGGAGGTCGCGGCCGCCTCGCTCGAGGCGCCGCACCTCGCGAAGGCGCTCGTCATCGCCGTCGCGCGGCACGATCGCGTGCGCCGCCAGTCGGTCGAGCGCTGGGACCTCGAGAAGCAGGCCCTGCACGTCGCGCGCATGCGCCGGCTGCCGAACGCGAAGCTCGCCGCCGCGCTCCTCACGCACTTCCACCTCACGCGTCGCCAGCGGCTCGTCGTCTCGTTCCTCGACTTCCTCAAGGTCCCCCACGACGCGGGCGTCATCCGCGACATCGACACCGTGGAGCCGCCCGCGCGCAGCCGCATGATCGCGGCCATCCGCCGGATGAGCACGCTCTTCCCGCCGGCGCACGTGTCGCTCTTCTTCGACGTCGTCTCCTGTCAGACGTCGTTCGCCGTCTTCCGCGAGTTCGACTCGGCGCGGCTCGAGGCGCTCCCGAGCGAGCACGCCGTGATCCGCCGCGCGACGCCGAGCCTCGACACGTTCGGCGGCCAGCTCGACGCGGACTTCTCGAGCGAGCCCACCGCGCCCGAGGAGCCCGCGCCCGCCGCCGCCGCAGACGACACGCCGCCGACGTTCACCACGCTCGATCAGGTCCTCATCCGCTCCGTGATCGCGTCCGTCGCCGAGGTGCACGGCGCGCTCTCGCCCGAGAAGGTGGAGGACCTCGTCGAGGAGGTGGTCCAGCTCAACCTCGAGCGACACCAGAGCTACTTCCATCGGGGGTTCCTGGCGGTGCTGCTCGGCCGGCCGCTCGAGCTCGACTTCCCGGAGGCGAGCGACGTGCGGCGCGGCTGGTACGCCTGCGGCGCCATCCTCGGGCTCGCGCGGCGCGGCATGCTCGACGCGATCGTCGGCTTGCTCACGGAGCGGCAGGACCTCGCGCGGGAGCTCGCGCGGCCGGGCACCGGCTACGCGGAGCGCGTCGTCTCGACGGTGTTCTCCGCGTTCTGCGCCAAGGGCCGCTACGCGGAGGTCGCGCGCTTCCTCTCGCCCGCCGTGGTCGGCTACGCCGGCGTGCAGCTCGCCGAGGAGATCCTCGAGACGGCGTCCGGGCTCATCCGCCAACGCCGCGAGGCCGACGCGCGCCGCCTGCTCGACGTGCTGCTCGCCGCCCTGCCCGCGCTGCGCGAGGACCCGGACCTCCCGCAGGACTTCGAGGTGCTGCTGTCGCGGCGGCGCGCCCACTGCGCGCGGCTGCGCGGCGACTTCGAGGGCGCGAAGAAGCTCCTCTTGCCGCAGCTCACCGCGGCCGAGGCGGACGTGCGCTCGGACATCCTCGCGGACCTCGGCCTGATCGACTGCGGGCTGCGCAGCCTCGCCGACGTCCGCCTCCCGCCGGACGAGTCGATGCTCGCGGAGTTCGGCGCGCAGTTCGAGAAGGGCTGGCCGCGCTTCCTCGAGTCGAGCCGCGTCGCCGCGGGCGGGCGCAGCCACGGCGACTTCTGCATCGGCCTCGCCCTGTTCGCGCGCGGCCAGACCGACGAGGCCATCCCGTACCTCGAGCGCGCCGTCGCGGGCATGGGCGCGGACCCCGATCGCTACGGGCAGTTCGGGCCGCTCGACACCGCGCGCCTCGCGCTCGCCGTCGCGCTCGCGGAGCAGACCGATCTCGCGCGCGTCCCCTACGCGCGCGACCTGATGAGCCAGGTCCTCGACTCCAAGCACAAGGTGCCCGACTACCTCCCCCGCCGCGTGCTCGTCGCGGTCGAGCTGACCGACCCGGAGATCGCGGTGGAGATCGCCCGCGAGATCTACGCGAGCCGCAACTCACGCAGCCTCGGCGTGCTCGCCGAGACGCGGCTCATCCGCTACTTGCCCGAGGCGCTCGACGAGCTGCTCGAGCTCGCCGGCCGCGACGGCTACAGCAAGGAGCGCCGGTTCGAGGCCGCGCGCGTGGTGCTCGCGGAGAGCCACGCGATGCGCGACGCGCCGAGCGCCGAGCGGCCCCCGAACCTGACCGAGCGCGCGACCGAGGCGCTCGACGTCCTCGTCGAGCTCGCCGACGAGGAGCCCTTCCGCGGCCGGCTGCTCGAGCTGCTCGACACCCCGAACGGCGCGTGGCGCGCGGCGATGGATCCGACGGACCGACGCGTCGTGCGCGCGGCGCTGCTCGAGGACGCGGGCGCGTTCGCGAACGCGGCCAGCGAGCTCGTCGGCGCGTTCCACGAGACGCTCGACGCCGACGACGAGTGGGCGCTCGGCAAGGCCGAGGCCCTGCTCGAGGACATCCGCGCGCTCGGCGGCGACGAGGCGGTCGAGGGCCTCGAGGCGCGGCTCGCGCAGTACCGCGTGGTGTTCGAGCGCCGCTCGCAGTCCGGCCTCGTCATCCCGCCGACGGTGGACCCCGAGGACTTCTACGGGCTGGTCCTCGTGATCGGCGGCAACGAGACGCAGGCCGCGCAAGACGCGGCGATCGCGGCGACGATCAAGGAGCAGTGGCCGAACGTCTCGGTCGTGTTCGAGCGCACCGGCTGGAGCAGCAACTGGGGCGAGCAGCTCCGCGTGATGGAGTCCGAGCTGACGCGCGCGCGCGCCGTCGTGCTGATGCGCTACGTGCGCACGATGCTGGGCCGCGCGATCCGCAAGCGCTGCTCGGAGCTCGAGCTCCCGTGGATCGCCTGCACGGGCAGCGGGCGCGCGTCGATGGTGCGCGCGATCGAGCAAGCTATCTTGCTCGCCTGGAGGCAGGGCGGGATGGCGCGTCACGCGTGAGCGCGCCGGCCGAGCTCTACGCGGAGTCCGCGCTCTACGCGCTGTTGTTCCGGGAGCGAACCGCGGACGTCGCGTTCTACCGCGCGCTGGCCGCCGAGCACGGCGGGCCCATCCTCGAGCTCGGCTGCGGCGACGGACGCGTCGCGCTCGCGCTCGCGCGCGACGGTCACCGGGTCGTCGGGGTCGACCGCGCGCGCGCCATGCTCGACGCGCTCGAGGCGCAGCGCGGCGCGCTGGCGCTGGCGACGCACGAGGCCGACATGCGCGACGTGCGGCTCGGCGAGCGCTTCGGCCTCGTGATCGCGCCGTTCAACGCGTTCGCGCACCTCCACGCGCACGAGGACCGCGCGCGCTTCTTCGCCACCGTCGAGGCGCACCTCGCGCCCGGCGGCGTCTTCGCCTTCGACGTCACGATCCCCGACCCCGCGCACCGCGCGGGATCCACTTCCTTCGTGCCCCGCGTCGTGCACCCGCGCACCGGCCGCGTGTGCCGGCTCGAGGAGCGCACCGCGTTCGACCCGTCGACGGAGGTGCGCACCATCGAGACGCGGCTCGTCGAGCGCGAGAGCGGCGAGGTGCAGGTGCTGTCGCTCGCGCTGCGCGAGTGGGACCCGGCCGCGACCGCGCGGATGCTCGAGGGCTTCGGGCTCGTCGTCGAGCGACGCAGCGCGGACATCGGGGACTCGCTCGCGTACGTCTGCCGCCTGCGCTAAGAACGAGGCCGTGCCGACCGAGCCGAAGCTGGTCCCGCCGCGCGCCAAGGGAAGCTCCGTCGCGCGCGTCAGCGCGGCCTGGTACGTCGCGTGTACGTCGCGCGAGCTCGGCCGCCGCGTCCCCGTCGCGCGCACGATCCTCGGCCAGCCGATCGCCCTCTTCCGCGGTGAGGGCGGCGCGCCGGGCGCGCTCCTCGACCGCTGCCCGCACCGCAACGTCCCGCTCACGCTCGGCCGCGTGACGGACCGGGGCGCGCTCGAGTGCGGCTACCACGGGTGGCGCTTCGATCGCGGCGGGCGGTGCCTCGAGGTGCCGGCGCTCTGCGGCGTCGCCGAGGCGAGCGCGCGCGACGCGGTCTCCTTCGCCTGCGTCGAGCAGGACGGGTACGTCTGGGTGTGGGGCGAGCCGGGCGTCGCGCCGAGCGCGCAGCCGTTCCGCTTCCCGTTGCTGTCGGCGGAGGGCTACACGAGCGTGCGCCAGCACGTCGTCGCCGACGCGTCGGTGCACGCGGTCGCCGAGAACGCGCTCGACGTGCCGCACACCGCGTTCCTGCACGCCGGGCTGTTCCGCTCGGACGCGCGCGCGCGCAACCGCGTCGAGGTCGTCGTGCGGCGCTGGCACGACCGCGTCGAGGCCGAGTACGTCGGCGAGCCGCGCCCCGAGGGCCTCGTCGGGCGCCTGCTCTCGCCCAAGGCCGGCGTGGTCGAGCACTGGGATCGGTTCCTGCTGCCGTCGATCGTGCAGGTCGAGTACAAGCTCGACGCCGCGCACGTCTTCGTCTGTGCCGCGATGACGCCCGAGAGCGACTACCGCACGCACCTCTACGCGGTGGTGAGCTTCAAGCTGCCGATCCCCGGCTGGCCGCTCGTCCCGCTGCTGAAGCCGATCGCGCTCGCGATCTTCAGCCAGGACGCGCGCGTGCTGCGGCGGCAGACCGACAACATCCACCGCTTCGGCGGCGAGAGCTACGTCTCGACGGAGATCGACGTGCTCGGGCCGCACATCCTGCGCCTCCTGCGCGCGGCCGAGCAGGGCAAGCTCGAGCCCTCGGACGCGCCCAAGGAGCGGCGCTTCCACATGGACGTCTGAATCATGCAAACCGCCTTCACCGCCCACGCCGGGATCCAGGTGCCGCTGATCTGCGGTGCGATGTACCCGTGCTCGAACCCGGAGCTCGTCGCGGCCGTCAGCGCGGCGGGCGGCATCGGCATCGTACAGCCGATCTCGCTCAGCTTCGTGCACCGCCACGACCTGCGCGAGGGACTGCGGCTGATCCGGCGCATCACCGACGAGCCGATCGGCTTCAACGCGCTCGTGGAGAAGTCCTCCGACGTCTACATGGACCGGATGAAGCGCTGGGTCGACGTCGCGCTCGAGGAGGGCGTGCGCTTCTTCGTGACCGCGCTCGGCAACCCGCGCTGGGTCGTGGACCGCGTCCACGCGGTCGGCGGCGTCGTCTATCACGACGTGACGGAGCGCCGCTGGGCCGAGCTCGCGCTCGACCACGGCGTCGACGGCTTGATCTGCGTGAACCGCCGCGCGGGCGGGCACGCCGGCCGCCGCGCGCCGGAGGCGCTCCTCGAGGAGCTCTCGGACCTCGGGGTGCCGCTCGTGTGCGCGGGCGGCATCGGTGACGAGCGCGCGTTCGTCGAGGCGATCGAGATGGGCTACGCGGGCGCGCAGCTCGGCACGCGCTTCATCGCGACCACCGAATGCGCGGCCCACGACGACTACAAGCGCGCGATCCTCGCGGCGGGCGAGGACGACATCGTGCTGACGGAGAAGATCAGCGGCATCCCGGTCGCGGTGATCGAGACCGACTACGTGCGCCGCGTCGGCACGGAGGCGGGCTGGCTCGCCAAGCGGATGCTCCGCCACCCGCGCGCGAAGCACTGGATGCGGATGATCTACCAGGCGGTGAGCGTGTGGCAGCTCCGCCAGGCGTCGCTGCGCGGCACCTCGTACCGGGACTACTTCCAGGCCGGCAAGAGCGTCGGCGGCATCCACGCGATCGAGCCGGCCGGCGACATCGTCCGGCGCTTCGCGGCCGCGCTCGACGCCGCCGACCGCGCGCGGATCACCGCGTAGGCGCGCGCGCGGCGCGGAGCGCGGCGGCGAGCTCGCCGACCGACGGCCGGATGCGCGGATCGATCCCGACCGCCGCCTCGAGGAGCGCGGCGAGCGCGGGGTCGAGCCCGGGGCAGCCGTCGGTGATCGGCGGCGGCGCGGGCACCTCGCGCCCCTCGAGCACGGCGAAGGCGGCCGGCTCGAGGTAGGGGCGCACGCCGGTCAGGAGCTGGTAGGCGAGCACGCCGAAGCTGAACACGTCGGCCGCCGGCGTGATCGCCGCGTCCGGCAGCACGAGCTCGGGCGCGAGGTACGGCGGCGTGCCCGGCACCCCGCCCGGGCGCGTGAGCGGCGGCGAGCTCGACCGCGCGCGCTCCGGGGTCGGCGGCTCGCCGAGCCCGCTCGTCAGCGCGCGCACGATCGACGGCATCGACTCGTCCGGCGCGCGCCGCCGGCCGCGCGGGATCTCCACCTGCGTCTCCTCCTCGAGCGCGGCCGGGTCGTCGAGCATGCGCGAGATCCCGAAGTCGACGAGCTTCACCGAGAGCCCGCCGCCCGCGTCGCAGACGAGCACGTTCGCCGGCTTGAGATCGCGGTGCACGATGCCCGCGGCGTGGAGCGCGCCCAGGCCGTCGCAGATCTGCGCGAGCACCTCGAGCCACTCGCCACGCGAACGCTGGCTCATCGAGAGCTCGGCGAGGCTCGGGCCCTCCACGAGCTCCATCACCACGAACACGAAGCCCGGCTCGGCGACGTCGACGTCGTAGACGCGCACGACGTTGGGATGGCTCACGCGGCAGGCGATCTGCGCCTCGCGCGCGAGCCGCGCGAGGGCGAGCCCACGCACCTCCTGCGCGACCTTGAGCGCGAGCCGCGCGCCGTCGGTCTCGCGCACCACCTCGTACACCGAGCCCATGCCGCCGCGGCCGAGCGGGCCGACGACGCGGTAGCGCTCCGCGAGCCGCTCGCCCGGGGCGAGCTCGGTCAGCTGCGTCTCGCTCGATCCGGCCTGCGCGAGCGCCGCGAGGATCTGCGAGGAGCGCTCGTCGAGCTGACGCTGGAGCTCGACGTTGAGCCGCTCGATCTCCGTGCGGCGCGACTCGAGCGTCTCGACCTGCGCGCTGAGCTCGACGTTCAGATCGTCGGCGCGCGCGAGCGAGCGCATGTGTCCGCGGCCGAGCAGGAGCGAGAGGAAGAGCGCGAAGAGCGCGAGCCCGAGCGTCGCGGGGTGCGTGCCCTCGAGCACCTCGCCGATCCCGAGCCACCCGCCGAAGTCGACCCACGCGGTCAGCGCGACCGCGCCCCAGCACGCGGCGAGGAGCGTCGCGCCGCGCGGGTCGCGGCCCTCGCGCACGAGCCGCGCGCACAGGACGAGCTGGTAGCCGATGGCGAGCCCGAGCGCGAGCACGGTCGGTGGCGCGATGACGTCGACGATGAGGAAGGGGTCGAGCGCGAGCCACGCGACCCACGTCGCCGCGGGCACGCCGGCGCCGGTGATCCACCAGAGCCTGGAGGGCGGCGGCAGGGAGAAGTAGGAGTGGGTGAACAAGAGCCCGACGTGCGTCGCGCCCACCAGCGCGGTCGGCAAGAGCGGGAGGTCGACGGGGCCGAGCCCGCTCGTCAGGCCCGCGACGAAGAGCGGGTAGTAGAGGCCGAAGAGCGCCTGGATGCCGAACCAGAAGTACGACCGGCGCCGGCGGTCGACCAGGAAGATCGCGACGCAGGTGAGGCCGACCTGCGCGAGGAGCGCGAGCGCGGCGACCGCGAGGTGGAGGTGGAACACGCGCGCGCGCCGCGTCGCGCGGTCGGAGCGATCCGCGGGCAAGAGGCGCGGCGCGACGTCGAGGCGGCCGCTCCCTCGCCAGCGGTGCTCGACGCACAGCTCGAGGTCGAGCACGCCGTCGTCCGCGGCGCTCGCGGGGATGCGGAAACGGGTCGGGCCGCGGCTCCGGTAGGTGTCGTCGGCGCCCTCGAGCAGGACCGCGTCTTGGCCGTCGACGCGCAGGCGCGCGCGCGCGGGGAGGTACGGCAGGCTCAGCTCGAGCGGCTCGCGCGCGAGGGCGACCGGCAACGTGACGCGCCGCCGGAGCGCGTACTCGTGCGGCGCGTCGGGGACGGGCACGCGCGCGGGCACGGTGAGCGGCACCTCGCCCGCCTCCGTCACGAGGCTCCACTCGTCGAGCGCGACCGAGGGCGGCTCCGCGCACGCCGCGAGGAGCACGACCCCGACGAGACCCCACTCGCAACGACGCGTCACCGACCCGTCACGGAGGGTACCAGGCGACGCGCCCGCGCGTCCCTCACTCCTCGGCGGGCGCGGCCTCCGCGTCGAGCCCCGCGGCGGGGGGCTCGTCGTCCTCGAGCGCGAACGGATCCGGCGTCGGCTGCGGCCACGGCGTCGCGCGGCCGAGCACCCAGCGCGCGAAGCCGCGCCGGAGCGCCTCCATCGCGAGGTAGACCACCGGCACGACGAGCAGCGTGAGGATCGTCGAGCTGATGACGCCGCCGATCACGCCCATCGCCATCGGCGAGCGGAACTCGCTCCCCGGGCCCTGGTTGAGGGCGGTCGGGAGCATGCCGAGCACCATCGCCGCGCTCGTCATCAGGATCGGCCGCAGGCGCGCCGGGCCCGCGTGGAGGATCGCGCGCTTCGGATCCCAGCCGTCGACGCGCACGCGCACCGCGGCGTGATCGATGAGCAAGATCCCGTTCTTGGTCACGAGGCCCATCAGCAAGATGATGCCGATGGTCGCGCCCATCGAGAACGTCGAGCCCTGCAGGAACAGGGCGACGATCGCGCCGACGATCGCGAGGGGCAGGGCCATCATGATCGTGACCGGGTGCAGGAACGACTCGAACTGCGAGGCGAGCACCAGGTAGATGAAGAGGATCGCGAGGACGAGCGCGACGCCGAGGCTCTCGTTGCTCTCGTTCATCATCTTGGCCTGCCCCTCGAGGGTCCACGAGATGCCGTGGGGCAGGTCCTCGGCCTCGACGCGCCGCTGGAACTCGGCGACGACGTCGCCGAGCGCGCGGCTGCCGGGGCTGGCGGTCAGCATGATCACGCGGCGCCGGTTCGCGCGCTGGATCTCCGCCGGGCTGTCCGAGCGCTCGAGGGTCGCGAGGTCGGAGATCGGCACGAGGCCCGCGGGCGAGGCGACGCGCAGGTCGGTGATGCGCTGCACGTCGGAGCGGTCCTGCTCGCGCAGCCGCACGCGGATGTCGAGCTCCTCGTCGCCGTCGCGGTAGGTGCCCGCGATCTGCCCCTCGATCGACGCGCGCACGGTGCCGGCGACCGCCGCGAGCGGGACGCCGAGCTGGGCGGCGCGGTCGCGGTCGACGCGCACCTCGAGCTCCGGGCTCCCCGGCGAGTACTGGAGATCGACGTCGGTCGTGCCGGGGATCGTCGCCATCAGCTCGTGCAGGCGCCGCGCGACCGGCTCGAGCGTCGCGTAGTCCTCGCCGAGGATGTCGATCTGGATCGGGTAGTCGCGCGCGCCCTCGATGATCGAGGGGTCGGTGATCGAGATCTTCGCCTCCGGCATGTGACGCAGCACCACCTCGCGCGTGATCGCGCGGAGCTGGAGCTGGTTCACGTCGCGCTCGGTCTTGGGCACCGCGACCACCCGGTAGGTGATCCGGTTCGCGCGCTGCTGGACGCCGACCTGGGCGTAGACGGTCACGAAGCGCGGGTCGGCTTGCAGCTCGAGCTCCGCCGGCAGCGAGAGGCGCGCGGCCTCCTCGAGCCGCGTCCCCGCCGGCAGCTCGATGTCCACGTTGAACATCCCGCGGTCTTCGGGGGCGGCGAACTCGCTCCCCATGAGGGGGATGAGCGCGCAGCTCCCCATGAGCATGCCGACGCCGCCGATCAGCACCGCGGCCATCGCCCAGCGGCGCGAGAGGATCCAGCCGAGCAAGGCCGCGTAGAGCCCGTCGTTGAGGCGGTAGAACGCGAGGAACGGCGCCTTGAGGCGGTCGGTCCAGCCGGGCTTCGCCGGCCCCGAGCGCGCCATCCGCGCGGAGAGCATCGGGTCGAGCGTGAACGCGACCCACGTCGAGATGACGGTCGCGCCCGCGATGGTGAGGCCGAACTCGCGGAAGAACTGGCCGACCATGCCGCCAGTGAACGCGACGGGGACGAACACGGCGCAGATCGCCGCGGTGGTCGCCAGCACGGCGAGCGTGATCTCGCGCGTCCCTCGCTTGGCCGCCTCCTTCGGGGAGAAGCCGCGCTCGAGGTACTTCATGATGTTCTCGCGGACGACGATCGAGTCGTCGATCAAGAGGCCGATCGCCAGCGAGAGACCCAGGAGGGTCATCATGTTGAGCGTGAACCCGAGCATCCACATCAGGAAGAACGCGCCGAGCACCGAGGTCGGCAGCGCGAGGCTCGTGATGAAGGTGCTGCGCAGGTCGAGCAGGAACACGAGGATGACGAGCACCGCCATCAGGCCGCCGAACACGAGGGCGATCTGCACCTCGTGCACGTTCTCGAGCACCCACTCGGCCTGGTCGATGAGGATGTTCGCGGTCACCCCCTCGGGCAGCTCGAGCTCGGCGAGCCGGGCGGTGACGCCGCGCGCGACCTCCACGGTGTTGGCGTCCGACGTCTTCATGACCTCGAAGACCACGGCGGGCTCGCCGTTCGAGCGCACGATCTCGGTGGCCTCGGCGAAGCCGTCGGTCACCTCGGCGACGTCGGCGAGGCGCACGATCGAGCCATCGGCCGCGGTCCGCAAGGGAAGCTGACGGATCTCCTCGACGCTCGCGAACGCGCCGACGGTGCGCACCGCGATCCGGCGCTCGCCCTCGTCGAAGCCGCCGCCCGGGATCGTGACGTTCTCGCGGCGGACGAGCTCGGCGACCGTCGCGGGCGTGAGCCCGAGCGCGAGCGCGCGATCGAGGTCGACGTCGACGTTGACCTGCCGCTCGCGGCCGCCGAGCACGCGGATGCTCGCGACGCCGGTGACCTGCTCGAGCGCGGGCTCGAGGCGATCCTCCGCGAACCGCCGCAGCGCCTGCGCGCTCTGTCCGCCCTGCAGCGTGTAGAGCTGGATCGGCGCGGCGCCGATGTCCATGCGCATCACCGTCGGGTCCTCGACGTCGCGCGGCAGGCTCGCGCGCACCTGCGCGACGCGCTCGCGCACCTGCGTCGCCGCCTCCATCGGATCGACGTCGAGCTCGAACAGGATGATGACGTTCGAGACCGACTCGCTCGACGCGCTCTGGATGCGATCGACGCCGGCGACCGAGGCGATCGCGTCCTCGATCCGCTCCGTGACCTCGCGCTCGACCTCGTCGGGGCTCGCGCCTGGATAGACCGTCGTGATCGTCACGACGGGGAAGCTCACGTCGGGGAACAGGTTCACGCCGAGCGTGCGCAGGCCCAGCAGGCCGAGCACGACGATGGCCACGGAGACCATCGTGATGAAGACGGGCCGCTCGATGGCGACGTCGGAGAGGGTCACCGCGTGAGCTCCGCGGTCGGCGCGCTGCCCTCGGCGGTGACGAGCGCGGGGCGGATCACCGCGCCCTCGCGCGCGAGCGCCGCGCGCACGGCGACGCGATCCTCCACGCTCAGGCCGTCCGAGACGAGCCACGCGCCGTCCTCGTCCGCCTCGGCGGTCACGACGCGGGCCACGAGCCGCGAGCCCTCCCCGACCACGAGCACCGAGCCGCCGACGCGCATCGCGGTCGCCGGGATCCGCAGCACCGGGCGGCGCGCGCCGCGCGGGATGCGCGCGCGCACGAACGCGTTGGCGACGAGCGCGCCGGCCGCGTTGTCCACCCGCACCTCCACGGGCGCCCGGCGCGTCTGCGCGTCGAGCGAGCGGACGAGCGCCTCGATCGTGCCCGCCCCGCGGGCGCCCTCGAGCGTCACCGGCGCGCCGACCTCGAGCCCGTCGAGATCGCGCTCGTTGACCGTGGTGCGCAGCCGCAGCGACGAGAGGTCCTCGACCCGCACGAGCGCGACCCCCGGCGTCGCGGGCACCCCGACGCCGCTCGGCACGCGCGTGACGAGCCCCGCGAACGGCGCGCGCAGGACGTGATCCGAGGAGGTCGCCGCGATCTGGCGCTGGCCGGCCCGCGCCTGCGCGAGCTGCGCCTCCGAGATCGCGAGCTGCTGGCGCGCGGTCGTCAGCTCGCGCTCCGCCATGGACCCCGCGCGCACGAGCGGTTCGAGCATGCGCACGCGGTCGCGCGCCATCTCGACGTTCGCCTCGGCGACGCCGATCGCCGCCGCGGTCTGCGCCGACTGCGCGCCGACGCTGCGGCGATCGAGCTGCACGAGCACGTCGCCCGCCGCGACGCGCTGGCCGAGGCGCACGTCGACCGACGCGACGCGGCCGGGGACGGCGAACGCGAGGTCCGCCGCCTGCGCCGGCTCGAGCGTCCCGGTGAGGATCACGACGGGGGCCGCCTCGACGGGGAGCGGCGCGATCACCGCGACCTCGGGGACCTCGCCCGCGCGCTCGGCCACCGCCTCGCGCTCCGTCTCGAGCGCCGCCTGCGCCTCCATCGCCTCGCCGAGACGGCCGACGACGAAGAAGCCGAGCGCACCGACGACCGACGCCACGAGGAGCGCCGCGATGCGCTTGGCGAGCGGGGGCGGCGGACGCAGCGCGGGCTCGGACATCGCTCCGCGGGATCTAAGCCACTTTACTCGAGAGTCAAGGCGACTATATGAAGGAGTCAGGCAAAGGATGACGCCGAACCCCGGCCCAGACGCCCCGACGCGCTCGCTGCTGCTCGCCGCGGCGGGGCGCGCGTTCGCGCGGCACGGCTATCGGGCGGCGACGGTGCAGCTCATCGCGCAGGAGGCGGGCTTCACGCCACCGACCGTGTACGCCCACTTCGGCAGCAAGCGGGGGCTGTTCGAAGCGCTCGTCGAGGAGCTGCTCGCGGACCTGCACACCGTGCTCGGGCGGCCGCTGCCGGGCGGGCTCACGCTCCCGCAGAGCCTCGAGCTGCGCGTGCGCGATCTGCTCGAGCTCGCGGAGCGCCGGCGCGACCTCTTCCACCTGTTCCTGTTGCGACCGTACGACCTCCCGGATCTCGGCGGGAGCCGAGAGGAGGACGCGATGTTGTCGCGCTACTGGGAGCACGTCTTCTCCCTGCACGCGGACGAGCTCGGCGATCGCACGCCCGCGGAGGCCGCGCTGGTGATGGAAGGCATCCTCTACGCGTGGGTGAAGCGCTGGCTCGCCTCCGAGGAGCCCGGCATCGCGCACGAGACGCGGCGCCTCGTCGAGCTCATGCTCGGCGGCCTCTGTCCGCGGTGAGGCGCGCGCCTCAACGCTCGTCGCGCAGGGCGTCGAGCTCCGCTTGCACGCCCGCGCGCACCAGCGCGTCGAACGCGGCGACCTGCTCGTCCGAGGGTGGCTCGCCCGGACCGAGGCCGACGGCAGACGGGTGGATCGGCGTCCCGAACCGATAACGCAGCGTCGCCGGCACGGGGATGTGCGGCCACGGGCCGATCGCGAGGCCCCACGGCAGCGAGAGGTGCACCGGCCAGATGTGCGCCCGCGCGAGCTCGGGCAGGCGGAGGAGGTCGGCGAGCTTCTGCCCGTCCGTGAGCACGACGAAGGTCTCGTGCGCGCCCGCGTTCGCGACGGGCACGACCGGCACCCCCGCCTCGAGCGCGACGCGCGCGTAGCCCGTCCGACCCGCGAACTGCACCTCGAAGCGCCTCGAGTAGGGGCGCCACACGTCGAGGTCGCCGCCTGGCATCACCAGCAGGTCGTCCCCCCAGCGCTGGAGCACCTGCACGGCGAGCCGCGGGTCCGCACGCACGACGCCGCGCTTCGCCATGAACGGACCGACGAGCGGGTTGCCGAGGATCATCTCGTGCGCGGCGGGGTGGAGCGGACGCTCCGTCCCGAAGTGCGTGTACCAGGACCAGAGCAGCCCCCAGCTGTCGAGGAAGAGGGTCCCGCCCGAGTGGTTCGAGACGAGCATCGCGGGCGCGGGCGGGAGGTGATGCCAGCCCGCGACCTCGACGCGGAAGTAGCGCCGCGGCCCGAACAACATCCCGAGCCAGCGCCGCGCGCGCTCGACCGCGCCGGGGTCGAAGCCGGCCTCGTCGTCGCCCCACGCGACCCCCTCGGGATAGAGCCACCGCAGCAGCCTCCCCTTCTGGCGGCCGCGCCGTGGTCGCTTGCTCTTCGCAGGGCTCGGCGCCGGCGCGCGCGAGCCCTCGTTCAGCCCATCCATCCGTCCCGCGAGTGTAGCCACGGTGCCAGCCGCCGATCCGCGGTTAACCTATAGGTGGTTTGGCCGACGATCGAAAGAAGCCCGAGGCCACCCTCGCGGAGCACGTGACGAGAATGCAGTCCCAGACGACGAGCGATGGTATCCAACGCGGACGAGCCCCGAGGAGGCATACGTCCGTGCTCTCCCAACTTCCACGCCTGGCCGATCGCGTGCTCCTCGAGGGGCTCAAGCTCCGCGGGTATCGCAGCGTGCGCGTCCCGACGTCGGTCGGGAAGCTCCACGCGATCGAGGCGCGAGGGGGCGGCGACCTCCCGCCCATCGTGGTGCTCCACGGCCTGAGCGCGGCGGGCCAGTACTACGAGAACCTGATGAGCCGCGTGCGCCCGCACGTGCGCCGCGTCGTCGCGCCGGACCTGCCCGGACACGGCTACAGCGAGCTGCCCGCTCGCGGGCTGAACCACGACACGCTCGGCGCCGGGCTGCGCGAGGGGCTCGACCAGCTGCTGACCGAGCCGTCGATCGTGTTCGGCAACTCGCTCGGCGGGATCGCCGCGGTCCGCTACGCGGCGGAGCGCCCCGAGCGCGTGCTCGGGCTGATGCTCGCGGCGCCGGGCGGCGCCCCGATGGACGACGAGGAGCTCACGACGTTCGTCGACGGCTTCCGCCTCCACGACCACAAGAAGGCGCTCGACTTCGTCGACAAGCTCTTCCACCGCCCGCACCCCATGCGGCACGTGCTCGCGTGGGGCGTGCGCCAGCAGTTCGGCCGCTCGGGCATCGACGACCTCTTGCGCAGCATCACGCCGCGCGATCTCTTGCGACCGGACGAGCTCGCGGGGCTCGAGATGCCGGTGTTCATGCTCTGGGGCGAGGCGGACCGGGTGCTCTGGCCCGAGCACCGCCGGTTCTTCGAGGAGCACCTGCCCGCGCACGCGGAGGTCCACCGCATCGAGGAGTACGGGCACGTCCCGCACATGTCGCACCCCGACTGCCTCGCGGCGCGGCTGCTCGAGTTCGCGCGCCAGGTCGGCCAGAAGCAGTAGTGGACGCGCGGCGCGGCCTCGACCTGCTCCTCTCGGCCGGCGCGCTCCACGTCTTCTCGCCCGTGCAGCTCGCCGCGGCGTGCGCGATCCGGCTCGAGGACGGCGGCCCCGTCGTCTTCCGGCAAGTCCGGCTCGGCAAGGACCGCGTCCCGTTCGAGATCCTCAAGCTCCGCACGATGCGGGGCGGGCGCGTCACGCGCGTCGGCCGGTACCTGCGCGCGACCGGGCTCGACGAGACGCTGCAGTTCTGGTGCGTGCTGCGCGGCGACATGAGCATCGTCGGCCCGCGACCGCTCACCGCCGAGGACGTCGCGCGCCTCGGCTGGAGCGGGCCCGCGCACGACGGACGGTTCCGCGTGCGCCCCGGCATCACCGGGCTCGCGCAGGTCTACGGCGGGCGCAGCGCGCGGCACACGCGCGCGCTCGACGCGCTCTACGCGCGGCGCGCCACGCTCGGGCTCGACCTCTCGCTGATCGCGATCTCGTTCGGGATGAACCTCGCGGGCAAGGCCCGCGTGCGCCGCTGGCTCCGCCGCCGCGGCGTGTGACGCAGCCTCACGCGCGTTCCCACGGCGGGACACACGCGCGCGCACACGCCCCGCGCTCAGTCTCTCTCGTGCCGGGGACACGTCGTCCCAGGCGAGACGAAGGAGAGACCGAGATGACGAGCCCCCAGACCGAGCCCTCGACCCGCGAGACCAAGCCCTCGACGCTCAACGGCGTCCGCACCGACGGCGTGTTCGCCACGATCGCCGTCGTCCGCGAGCAGCCCGAGCTCGGGAAGTTCCGCTTCCGCGCGACGAACCGCTGGGTGCGCGGGACCCACTCCAAGAGCCGTCCGGAGCGCTTCTCCGGTGCCGGCGCCGAGCACGCGCACCGTCACGCCGTCGAGGTCGACGCGGATCACCCGGCCGTCCTGGTCGGCGAGGACGAGGGCCCGACGCCGGTCGAGCTGCTGCTCTACGCGCTCGCGTCGTGCCTGACCGCCGGCATCGCGAACATCGCGGCGGCGCGCGGCGTGACCCTCCACCGCGTCGAGTCCGCGGTCGAGGGCGACATCGATCTGCGCGGCATCTTCGGGATCACCGACGAGGTGCGCAACGGCTACGAGGCGATGCGCATCGCGTTCCGGATCGAGGGCGACGCGCCGCCCGAGACGCTGCGCGCGATCGTCGAGCAGTCCCGCCGGCGCTCGGCCGTCTTCGATGTCCTCACCCACGGCACCGCCATCGACATCGCCGTGGACGCCGGCTGAGACGCGCCCGACCGGCTCGCTCCGCGCGGGCCGGTCGAGCGCGATCGCGCTGCCGCGAGGAGATTCACGGGGAGACGGAGCGATGCGACGCACGGACACGATCATCATCGGCGCCGGCCAGGCAGGGCTCGCCACGAGCCGCACCCTCTGCGCGTTGGGGCTCGACCACGTCGTGCTCGAGCGCGGGCGCCTCGCGGAGCGGTGGCGCTCCGAGCGCTGGAGCTCGTTGCGGCTCCTCACCCCAGCGTGGATGACGCGCCTGCCGGGGCATCGCGACGACGGCCCCGACCCCGACGCGTTCCTGACGATGGGCGAGACGATCGCGCTCCTCGAGCGCTACGCCCGCTCCTTCGCGGCGCCGGTCGAGGAGGGCGTGGAGGTGCGCTGCGTCGAGCGCGTGCCCGGCGGCTACCGCGTGCTCACCGCGAGCGACGAGTGGCGCGCGCGTCAGGTCGTGATCGCGACCGGGCACGCCGCCGAGCCCCTCGTCCCGCGCGCGGCGCGCGGGCTCTCGCCCCGGATCCTGCAGCTCGTGCCGTCGCGCTACCGGCGGGCGAGCGAGCTCCCCTCGGGCGGGGTCCTCGTGGTCGGCGCGTCCGCGACGGGGGCGCAGCTCGCCGAAGAGATCCACGCGTCGGGCCGGCCGGTCACGCTCGCGGTCGGCAGGCACACGCGCATGCCGCGCCGCTATCGCGGCGCCGACGTGTTCCGCTGGCTCGACCGCGCCGGGGTGCTCGACGAGCGCTTCGACGACCTGCCCGACCCGCACGCCTCGCGCCGGCAGCCCTCGCTGCAGCTCGTCGGCCGGCCCGCCTCCGAGCCGCTCGATCTCGGGGTGCTCGCCGCGCGCGGGGTGCGCGTGATGGGGCGCCTGCTCGGCACGGACGCGACGCGGGCCGCGTTCGCGGGCGACCTCGCCGCGACCACGCGCGCGGCGGACCACAAGCTCGCGCGGCTGCTCGCGCGGATCGATCGCCACGTCGACGCGGGCGGCCTCGACGTCGCGCCCCCCGACCCGCCCGGGCCGCTCGAACTCGACGCGCCCGCGACCACGCTCGACCTCGCGCGGCACGGGATCCAGACCGTCGTGTGGGCGACGGGCTTCGCCCGGCGCTACCCGTGGCTGCGCGTGCCCGTGCTCGACGCCGCAGGCGAGATCGTGCACGCGGGCGGCGTCACGCGCGCGCCGGGGCTCTACGTGATCGGGCTCCACCTGCTGCGGACGCGGCGCTCGAGCTTCATCGACGGCGTCGGCGCGGACGCGCGCGCCCTCGCCCTGCACATCGCCGCGCGCTCGGGGCGTGCGGCCACCCTGGCCGCGTGATCGCGCAGACGAGCGAGAAGGAGGCGCGCCATGCACGACATCGAGCACGAGGCCTACGACACCATCGTCGTCGGCGCGCGCGCCGCCGGCGCGACCACGGCGATGCTCCTCGCGCGCGGCGGGCAGCGCGTCTTGACGCTCGACCGCGCGCGGCTCGGGAGCGACACGCTCTCGACCCACGCGCTCCAGCGCGGCGCGGTCACGCTGCTCGAGGCGTGGGGGCTCCTCGATCGCGTCCGCGCGGCCGGGACGCCCGTCGTGCGCCGGACGTCGTTCCACTACGGCGGCGATCCGGTCCACGTCCCGATCCGCGCGAGCCGCGGGGTCGACGGGCTGTACGCGCCGCGGCGCACCGTGCTCGATCCGATCCTCGTCGCGGCGGCGCGCGAGGCGGGCGCACGAGCGCGGCACGGCGTGAAGGTCCGCGACCTCTCGCGAGACGACCGCGGCCGCGTGCGCGGCGTCGTCGTCGAGGGCGTCGGCGGCGAGGTCCGCACGCTCCGCGCCGACCGAGTCGTCGGCGCCGACGGCGCGCGGTCCACGGTCGCGCGGCTCACCGGCGCACGCACGACCCGGCGCTCGGACGCCGCCTGCGCGTACGTTTACGGCTACTTCCCCGGTGCCGACCTCGACGCGATCGAGTTCCACTACGCGCCGCGCACCACGGCCGGGGTCTTCCCGACCAACGACGGCGCCGCGTGCGTGTTCGTCGGCGTGCCGCCCACGCGCCTCGCCGCGGCGCGCGCCGCCGGGACGCGCGCGCTCTTCGACGCGGCGCTCGCCACCTGCGCGCCCTCGCTCGCCGCGCGGCTCGCGCGCGAGGCTCCGGTCGGGGCGCTGCGCTCGTTCCCCGGCGCGCCGGGGTTCCTCCGCGCGCCTTCGGGCCCCGGCTTTGCGCTCGTCGGCGACGCCGCGCACTTCAAGGACCCGGCCACCGCGCACGGGATCACCGCCGCGCTGCGCGACGCGACCCTCCTCGCCCGCGCGCTCCTCACCGGGACCGACCGCGCCCTCGCCGACTACGCGCGAGAGCGCGACGCGCTCTCGCTCGGGCTCTTCGAGGTGACCGCGCGGATCGCCTCGCTCGAGTGGTCACTCGACGAGCTGCGCGAGCTTCACCGCGCGTTCTCCGCCGAGTCCCGGCGCGAGCTCGCCACCATCGAAGCGCTCGCAGAGACTCGAAGACAGTCGATCGAGTCGAGCGCGGGCGCGGCCGACGGCGCCCTTCGAGGCCAGGCCATCGCGCAGCGAGGGCCGTCGGTCGAGGGGGCCCCATCGCCCCGCGATGGAGACGAACGCGGCGCTGCCGCGTTCGTCGTGGGTGGGGGGCCCCATGGGGCTCTGCCGCATGGGCGGACGGGTTGGAACAACCCCTACGAGGACATCAGCCGGTGAGCTCGGTCGCCGACCACACGCGCTCGACGGGCATGCCCGCCGTGCGCTGGACCTCCCGGACGCTCTCCGCGTCGGGCGCTTCGTAGAAGCAGAGCATGCGCCGCTTGTCGTTCGACACGAACGTCCGCACCCAGCGCACGCGGTGCTGCGCGAGGCACCAGGCGAACTGCGCCTCGATCGCCGCCAGCTCGCTCACTTCCTTCGGCTCGTCGAACGAGCGCTCCACGACCACCAGCTCCATCGCGTCTCTCCCCTGCGAGCGCGATGGAGCCTAGCAGAGAACCCGACCCCGACACCGACAACCCCAGGAGACGACCATGGCCACCACTGCTCCGATCGGATTCGACACCGCCCGCCTGCGCGACCGCGTGCGCGAGACCTACGACCACGTCGCGCGAGATCCGCGCGGCGAGTTCCACTTCCACCGCGGCGCCGCCTTCGCGGCCGAGCGCCTCGGCTACGACGCCGACGAGCTCGCCGCGCTGCCCGCCGCGAGCACCGACGCGTTCGCGGGCGTCGGCAACCCGATCGCGGTCGGCCCGATCCACGCGGGCGAGACGGTGCTCGATCACGCGTGCGGCGCGGGGATGGATCTCCTGCTCGCGGCGCGGCGCGTGGGCCCGCGCGGCCGCGCGATCGGCGTCGACATGACGCCGGGCATGCGCGCCCGGGCGCGGCAAGGCGCGCGCGAGGCGGGCCTCGAGGGCCGCGTCTCGATCCTCGACGGGCTGTACGAGGAGCTCCCCGTCGCCGACGCGGGCGTGGACGTCGTGATCTCGAACGGCGTGGTGAACCTCGCGCCGGACAAGGGCCGCGTGCTGCGCGAGATCGCCCGTGTCCTGCGCCCGGGCGGCCGCCTGCACCTCGCCGACGTGATCGTCGCGCGAGAGCTCACCCTGCCGGTGCGCTCGAACGCGGAGCTGTGGGCCGCGTGCGTCGGCGGCGCGCTGACCGAGGCGGAGCTCCACGCGCTCGCGCGCGACGCGGGCCTCGTCGGGTGCCGCACCGTCGCCTGGTTCGACTGCTTCGCCGGCACGAGCGCGGCGGAGAAGGTCTCGAAGGACCTGCGGGTCCGGGGGATGAGCTTCGTCGCGGCCAAGCCGTGACGCGTGCGCTCGAGCCCCGCGCGCGAGGCCGCGGGCGGGCTCTGGTATGCTCGCGCGAGGTGGCCTCGACCGACCTCACGCTGCTCGTCCTGGGCCCGATCGAGCTCTGCCGCGGCGGCGAGGCCGTACCCCTCCCGCGCTCGAAGAAGACGCGCGCCATCCTCGCGTTCCTCGCGCTCACCGGGCGCGCCCACCGCCGCGCGCGGCTCACCGAGCTCTTCTGGGACGTCGCGGACGACCCGCGCGGCGCGCTGCGCTGGAGCCTCAGCAAGCTGCGACCCCTCTTCGGCGCGGACGACGGCGCCGCGATCGTGGCCGACCGCGAGTCCGTCGCGCTCGAGGGGCTCGCCTCGGACCTCGCCGAGGTGCGCCGCGTCGCGCGTGCGCCGGGCGGGGCGAGCGTCGCCGAGCTCGAGGCCGCGGTCGCCCACTTCCGCGGCGAGCCGCTCGAGGATCTCGAGCTCGCAGAGCTCGACGAGCTCAACGCGTGGATCTACGCCGAGCGCGAGGACGCCAGGCGCGCGCACACCACGATCCTCGGCGAGCTCGTCGCGCGCCACTCGGACGACCCCGAGCGAGCCCTCGGACCCGCGCAGCGCCTCGCCCGGCTGGACCCCTACGCGGAGGGGCCGCGCCTCGGGCTCGCGCGACACCTCGCCGCGCTCGGCCGAGTCGACGAGGCGCGCCTCGAGCTCGAGGCGCTCTCTCGCGCGCTCGCGGACCTCGGTCAGCGCCCCTCGCTCAGCGCGCGCGAGCTCGGCACGAGCTCGCGCGACCCGGCGCGCGCGCGCAGCCGCGCCTGCCGCGGCGCCGCTCGCGCTCGCGCCGGCGCCCGCGGGACGAACCAGCGTGCACGGGCTCGCGCTCGTCGGACGCGACGCGGAGCGCGCGAAGCTGCGCGCGCTGGTCGACGAGGCGGCGGGCGACGGCCGGCTGAGCGCGGTGCTCGTCACCGGCGAGCCCGGGATCGGCAAGAGCCGGCTGCTGCACGAGCTCCGCGTCGCGACGCGCGCGAAGCGGGGCGTGATCGTCGACGCCTGCGCGTACGAGGCGGAGCGCCGCCGTGCGTTCGGCCCGATCCTCGACGCGCTCGGTCGTCCCGAGATGCCCGTGGAGGTGCGCTCGCTCGCCAGCGCCTTCGCGTCCGGGAGCTCCGCGGACGAGCTCACGCGCGAGCAGCTCTTCGGGACGACCGCGGAGGTCCTCGCGGGGCTCGCGGAGCGCGCCCCAGTGACGACCTTGATCGTCGACGACCTCCAGTGGCTCGACGAGTGCTCCGCGGAGCTGCTCCACTACCTCTCGCGGGCCCTGCGGCGCGCGCGCGTCGTCCTGGGCCTCGCCGCGCGCCGCGGCGAGCTCCCCGACGCAGACCACGTCCGCTCGGTCGTCCGAGGGCTCCGGCGCGACGGCCGCCTGTCCGAGCTCGCGCTCGGGCCGCTCGGCCCCGACGACACCCGCGCGCTCGTCCGGATCGGCGGCGAGCCGCCCGACGCGGATCACGCGGCGGCGCAGAGCGGCGGCAACCCGCTCTTCGCGCTCGAGCTCGCGCGCGCGGGCGCGGGCGCGGCCGAGACGCGCTCGGTGCGCGCGCTCGTCGCGGATCGCGTCGAGGCCCTGCCCGAGAGCGCGCGCGAGGTCCTCTCGTGGGCCGCGGTCCTCGGGCCCGTGTTCGATCCGATGGCGGTCGCCGCGCTCTCGGGGCTCGACGCCGAGGCGCACATGCGCGCCCTCGAGGTGCTCGAGCGCCGCGCGCTGGTCGGGCTCTCCGAGCCCGGAGGCGCCGAGGGCACGCTCGTGTTCGCGCACGGCGTGGTGCATCGCACGGTGTACGCGACGCTCAGCGACGCGATGCGGCGCCTCATGCACGCCCGCGCCGCGCAGGCGCTCGAGGCGCGCGGGCGGCCGGAGGACGCGACCGAGATCGTCCGTCACGCCGCCCTCGCAGGCGACGCGGAGCGCGCGGCGCGCGGCTGCCTCGTCGCGGCCGAGCAGCACGTGCGCGTCTTCGCGCGCAAGGAGGCGAGCCGCATCGCCCAGCGCGGGCTGCGCTTCGCCGCCGAGCTCTCGGAGCCGGAGCGGACGCGCCTGTCCATCGAGCTCCACGCCGCGCTGCTCGCGGCGCGGCGCCGCGGGGACGACCTCGCCGCCGCGGCGCCCGCGGTCGACGAGCTCGCGGAGCGCGCCCTCGACCTCGGGCTGCTCGAGCACGCGCGCCTCGCGTTCCACGTCGCGAGCTACCTGCGCTGGGAGGACGACCTCCCGCTCGACGCGGCCCGCATCATGATGCGGGCCGAGGAGGTGAGCCGCGCGTCGGAGCCGCGCGAGCGCGCCCTCGCGCTCGCCGAGGCGGCGCGGTGCCTCGTGCTGCTCGAGCGCGACCTCGCCAAGAGCGAGGCGTGGCTGCGCGAAGCCGACGCGCTGGCCCGACGCGAGCGCCTCGAGCCGCTGGCGCTCGCGGACGCGCTCGCGATGCTGCACGTACACCGCGGCGAGCTCGAGCAGGCCGAGCCGCTGCTCGTGCGCACGCGCGACCTCGCGCGGCGCGAGCGCGACCTGCGCACCGAGGCGCGCGCCATCGAGCACCTCGCGCTCGTCGCGCTGCGCCGCGGGATGGTGTTCGACGCCTCGCTCCACGCGGACGAGCTCGTCAGGCGCATCGAGCGCGAGCCGCTCGCGCAGAGCGAGGTCGCGTTCGCGCGCGGCCTCGCCGCGGTGACCCGCCTCCACCTCGGCCGCCCCGGCGCCGAGGAGGAGCTCGCGCAGGCGCTCGACGTGCTCCGGGGCGAGGACGCGAAGCGGCGGATCATCCGGCTCGCCCTCGCCGCGGCGGAGCCCTACGCGAGGCGTGGTGACGCGGCCCGCGCGCTCGAGCTCGCGCGCGAGGCGCTCGCCCTCGCCGAGCTCATGGAGCGGCCGAGCGACGTGACGCTCGCGTGCGCACGCATCGCCCTCGCGAGCGAGGCCCTCGGAGACGGCGCGAGCGCCGAAGCGCACCGCGCGCGGATCCGCGCGAGCCCGCTCGACGCGCTCTCGAGTGAGGCGCGCGCGGCGGCGACGGAGGTCGGCGGTGCGTGAGGACGATCCGACGCTCCCGGGCGCCGGCGCGGACAAGACGTTCTGCGAGCGCTGCGGTCACAGCGTCTCGCCGAACGCCGAGGCGTGCGGTCGCTGTGGGACGCCGTGCCCCCAGCGCGGGTTCGGCATCGACCCGCGGATCGGGACCCTGGTCGCCGGCGCGCAGTACCGCGTCCTGCGCCGGCTCGGCGAGGGCGGCTTCGGCGTCGTCTACGAGGTGGAGACGCTCGTCGGTGGGCTGCGCCGCGCGCTCAAGGTCCTCAACGCCCGCGGCGCGAGCGATCCCGAGCTGCAGCGTCGCTTCCGCGACGAGGCCTCCATCCTCGAAGAGATCAACCACGCGAACGTCGTGCGCTGCTACGCCGCCGGCCACCTCGAGCGGGCGGGCGAGCTCTACCTCCTGCTCGAGCTCGTCGAGGGCGTGCCGCTGTGGTCGATCGTCCGCGACCCGGCCACGCGCGCCCGTCGCCCGCTCGAGCCCCGGCGCGCCGTGCGGCTCGCCAAGCAGATCGCGTCGGGCCTCGCGGCCGCGCACCGCGTGGGCGTGCTGCACCGCGACCTCAAGCCCGACAACGTCCTGATCGTCGATCCGGGGACTCGCGAGGAGCAAGCCAAGTTGCTCGACTTCGGCGTGGCCAAGGTCCTCGGCACGGAGGCGGAGGCCGCGGTCAGCTCCGGGATCGTCGGCACGCCGTCCTACATGGCGCCCGAGCAGTTCCAGGAGGGCCGCCCCCTCGACGCGCGCACCGATCTCTACGCGCTCGGCGCGGTCCTCTACGTGATGCTCACCGGCGCCGGGCCGTTCGACTCGGCCGGCGCCTCCCTCGGGGCGATCTTCGCGGCGCAGGCCCGGCACCGCGACGCCGGCCCGCTGCCGAGCGCGCTCGTCCCCGCGCTCGCCGAGCACCCCGCGCTCGATCGGCTCGTCGCGGGCCTCCTCGCCTGCGAGCCCGACGTCCGCCCCTCGTCGGCCGCCGATCTGTGCGCCGAGCTCGCGCGGCTGGAGCACGCGCTCTCCGATCGAGGCGCGGCCGACGCGGGCGAGAGCTTGGTCCGCGCGCTCGCCGCCGTTCCGGGAGAGCGCGCGTGGCTCGCGCTCCTCGCGCACGTGTCGGCGGGCGGCGAGGCGCGCACGGACTTGGTGGCCGCGGCGGTCCGCGCGCTCGAGCGGTGGCCGGACGCGCTGCGCCCCGCGCCGCTCGCCGCGCTCCGCTGGGTCGACGGCGGCCCCGAGTCGGCCCTCTGGCCGCTCGTGCGCTCCCTCGATCTCTCGGGCCGCGAGCTCGAGGACGAGGACGTAGCCCGGCTCGCGAGGAGCCCCGCCCTGTCGACCGTCGCGGCGCTCGACCTCTCCCGCAACGCGATCACGAGCGAAGGGCTCGCCGCGCTCGCGTCCTCGCCCCACCTCGGCTCGCTCGAGGTCCTCTGCCTCTCGCGGAACCGGATCACCTCGCGCGGGGTCGCGGACTTCGCCGCGCGCGCGGGCTGCCTCCGCCTCCGCGCGCTCGAGCTCGCGGAGAACCGCCTCGACGCGGCCGGCGCGCGCGCGATCGCGACGAGCCGCTTCAGGCTGCGCGTGCTCGACCTCTCGCGCACCGACCTCGGCGCCGAGGCCGCCCTCGCGCTCGCCGCCGGGCCCGCGCTCGAGGGGCTCGAGGTCCTGCGCCTCGAGGGCAACCGCGTCGGACCCGAGGGGGCGCGCGCGATCGCGTCGGCGCCCTTCGGACGCCTCGCCTCGCTCGAGCTCGCGCGCAACCTGATCGGCGCAGCGGGCGCGCGCGCGATCGCGAGCGCCCCGTGGCGTGGCGGGCTGGCGCACCTCGGCCTCGCGGAGAACGCGATCGATCGCGACGGCGCGCGGAGCCTCCTCGCCGCCACGGGCCTCGAGCGCCTCGACTCGCTCGACCTCGGCGGCAACACGCTCGGCGCCGCCGGCGCGATCGCGCTCGCGAGCGCACCCGTCGCGCGCCGGCTCACGCGGCTCGCCCTCGGCGACGGAGACCTCCGCGAGAGCGGGCTCGCGGCGCTGCTCGGCGCGGGTGGGCTCGTGCGGCTCCGCGCGCTCGATCTCTCCAACGACGCGCTCGACGCCGACGCGGTCGGGCTGCTCGAAGAGGCGCCGTTCTCGCTCGAGCACCTCACCCTCGATCGCAACCCGCTCGGGCGCGGAGATGCGCGCGCGCTGGGTCGGGCGCTCGCGCGGCTCGGCGTGCGCTCGCTCGGGCTGAGCGGCTCGGGCCTCGACGGGGTCGGGCTCGCGCGCGCGCTCGAGGGCGCACGCGTCGTCGCGCTCGACGCGTCGGAGTGCCCGCTCGACGCCGCGGGCGCGCAGGTGCTCGCGGCGAGCGGCGCGCTCGGCCGCCTCTCGCGCCTGGAGCTCGCCGGCGCGCCCCTCGGACCCGCGGGCGTGGCCGCGCTCCTCCCGCATCTCGAGGAGGTCGCGGAGCTCGCGCTGAGCGGGTGCGGGCTCGGTGACGAGGGCATCGACGTCGTCGTCGCGCACGCGCCGCGGCTCGCGCGGCTCACCGACCTCTCGATCGCGGGCGACGCGCTCGGGCCGCGCGCGGTCGACGCGCTCGCCGCGTCGGCGCTGGCACCGCACCTCGCGCGCCTCGATCTCTCGCACGACCGCCTCGGGGACGCCGGGGCCGAGGCGCTCGCCCGCGCGAGCACGTTCGGCGCGCTGACGACGCTCTCGCTCGCCGGCAACGGCATCGGCCTCGCCGGGACGATGGTGCTCCTCGGCGCGGGAGGGCTCGGGCGCGTGTCGCGCCTCGACCTGTCGAACAACGAGCGCACCGGTCGCGTGGACGTGTACAGCCTGTCGAGGCAGGCCATCGCGCGCATGGAGGAGAGCTTCGCGGGCCTCGCGGCGCACGGAGACGCGTTCGCCGACCGCTTCTACGACGAGCTCTTCGCGCGTCACCCGTCCGTGCGCCCGCTGTTCGCCCGGACGGACATGACGCAGCAGAAGCGGCACCTCCTGCACGCGCTGACGCTCGCGATCGACAACCTCCGCAACCCGGCGCTCCTCGAGCAGAACCTGCGCGCCCTCGGCGCGCGCCACGTCGCGTACGGCGCGCGCGCGCCGCACTACCACGCGGTGACCAGCGCCATGCTCTTCGCGATGGAGGTGACGCTCGGCGACGACTTCACGGAGGCGCACGCCGCCGCGTGGAGCCGCGGCCTGCGCGCGGTCAGCGAGGTGATGCTGTCCGGCGCGCGCGACGCCACGCTCTCGGTGGCGCACGCGCAGTGAGGTCGGGGGCTGCCAGTCGGGCGAGGCCCATCAGCCGAGCGTCATCGTGTAGCAGACCGCGGTGCCAGAGAGCACGCGGGTCCCGTCGTCTCGCAGGATCTGGACGCGCAGCGTCGTGATGGGCGCGTCGTCGCGCACCGCGACGACCTCGGCCTCGGCAGTGAGCGTGTCGCCGGGACGCACGGGCGCCTCGAAACGATAGTCGGTGCGCAGGAACACGCTGCCCGGACCGGGGAGCTGCTCGGCGACGAGCGCGTTGAGCAGCGCGGTGGTCACGCCGCCCTGCACGACGATCTCGCCGAAGCGCGACGCGCGCGCCGCCGCCTCGTCGTAGTGGAGCGGGTTGCGGTCGCCGCTGATCTCGGTGAAGCGCGCGATGTCTTCCGCCTCCACACGACGAGATCGGCGCGCGCGCGCGCCCACCGATGGCGCGGGGCCCGACCAACCGGCGCCGGCCACGACCGCCGGTGCCGCTCGCTCGACGACGCTCACGCCTCCCCCTCGCGCGGGTCGGGGCGGATCACCACCGTGCCGTCGATGGGCAGCACTTCGTCCGCGCGCATCCCCACGCGCCGCGCGTGCTCGCGGATCGCCTCGGGGCTGCTGGCCTGGTACACGCACGCGGTCCCGAGCGCGCCGTCCGGCTCGCGCAGGACGTAGCTGCGGATCCAGCGCACGTCGGTGGGCATCTCCTCATCGCCGACGCGCCTCGAGCGGATCGCGGTCTCGGCGAGGTGATCGGCGTCCCGGAAGGCGCCGCGGCGGAGGATCAGGTAGGTCTGCATGACGTCGTGTCTCCTGGGTCTCGGGGCCGCACGGCGCGGCCACGAATGGATGTGCGAGCGCCCCGTGGGAATGGGCGTGTGAGGGCGCGTGGAGGTCGCTCGCGAGCGCTCGCCGCGGTTCCGTCGCGCCCACCCACGGTCCGTCCCACGCGCTGCGCCCAACGTCGCCGTATGCCTCCTCCTGCACGCGCGCCCGAGCTCCGCGGCCCGCCACGAACAGCGCTCCTCACGCTGAGCGCGCTCGTCGCGTTCGCGGCGAGCTCCCTCATCACACGCCGCGCGCTCATGACCGACGCCATCGATCCCGCGACCTTCACGCTCGTGCGGCTCGGATCGGGCGCGCTCGCCCTCGCGTCGTTCGCGCGACTCACCACGGGTCCGTCGAGGCCAGTCGCGCCGGGGTCGCGCTGGCGCGCCTGGGGGGGCGCCGTCGCCCTCGCGCTCTACGCCGTCCCCTTCTCGTTCGCCTACGCGCGGCTCGACGCGGGCATCGGCGCGCTCCTCCTGTTCGCCTCCGTGCAGGTGACGATGATCGCGCACGGGCTCGCGACGGGCGACCGGCCGACGCCGAGGGCGTGGCTCGGCTCCGCCGGGGCGCTCGTCGGGCTCGTCCTCCTCACCTGGCCAGGCGCATCAGCGGTCGATCGTCCCGGGGCGGCGTCGATGGTCCTCTCGGGAGTGGGCTGGGGCGCGTACTCACGCGTCGGCGCCGGCGAGGCGGCGCCAGCGCGGGCGCTCGCCGCGAGCTTCTGGCGAGCGGCGCTCCTCGTCGCGCCGCTCGCGTGGCTGGCGCTGCCGCGCCTCGTCGACACGACGCGCGAAGGGCTCGCGCTCGCGCTCGCCTCGGGCGTCCTCGTCTCCGGCGTTGGCTACGTCGCGTGGTACGCGGCGCTCCCGGCGCTCGGCGCCCCGCGCGCGGCGCTCGTCCAGCTCGCCGTGCCAGTGCTCGCCGCGAGCTTCGGGGTCGCGCTCCTCGACGAGGCGATCACGGCGCGCCTCGCCGTCTCCGGCGCGCTCGTGATCGGCGGCGTCGCGCTCGGGCTCCGCGCGCGATCTCGCGACGCGCCGGCCCGCGAGTTCGCTCAGCGGGAGGCGCGGGACGCGCCCTCGGCGTGATCGAGCGCGGCGACGAGGCGGCGCGCGATCACCTCGCGCCCGCGCGGGGAGAGGTGCTTTCCGTCCGTCGACGCGAGGCCGAGCCGCTGCCACTCCTCGAACGAGCCCGCACCGCCCATCGCCTCGAGCGAGCTCCAGAAGGCGCAGCCGGCGCGCGCCGCGGCCGCGCGCTGCGCGCGCACGATCGTCTCGACGTGGTGGCGCTCCACCGTGGCCGTCCCGGACTGCGCGTGATCGGTGATCCCGAGCAGCAAGCACGCCGCGTTCGGGACGGCGCGCCGGACGCGCGAGAGCACCTCCGCCGTCTCGCCGGTGAAGCGCGGCTCGTCGACCACCCCGCCGATCAAGCGGCGCAGGTCGTTGCCGCCGAAGCTCAGCACGACGAGGGCCGGGTCGCGGTGCGCGAGCTGCCCCGCGAAGTGGGCCTCGTCGCTGGCGAGCATGCGCGGCGTGAAGGCGCCGACCATGGAGATCGAGTCCCACACGACGCCCGGGCCTTCGCCCTCGAGCACGACGCCGTATGCGCGCGCGATGCCGCCGCCGTCGGCGCTGACGCGCACCGTGTGCTGACCCGGCTCGCGCCGGATGGCGTGCCAGCGATCCTCGAGGACGTCGGCGCGCGTCGCGAGGCGCTCGTACGCCGCCTCGCCTCGGCCGAAGCGGAACGCGATGCGGCCGCCGCCCGGGTGCGCCGCGTACCACAGCTCCGCGCGCGAGATGCGGCGCCCAGGCCGCAGGACGATCTCCGAGATCGCCCCGCCGGAAGAGGTGACGGTCACGCCGCCGAGCCCGTAGCGGCCGTCGCGCGCGCAGCGGTGGATGATGAAGCAGAGGTCCCACTCCGCCTCGGTGCGCAGCCAGAGCAGCCGGTTCGCATAGCTCCCGCTCGACGCTTGCAAGAGCACGAAGCCGGGGCCCGCGTCGCCGTAGCGCGACTGGTAGATGCCGCGCAGACGGTGCGGGAGATCGTCGAGCCCGATCGACGAGTCGCCGAGGTGGGTGACGCGCGCGATCGTGCCCGCGTCGCGGGTGCGCGCGAGCGCCTCGAAGAAGGGGCGCAGCGCGCGGTGGCCCTCGATCGCGGGCGTGGCCCCGGGCGCGTCGGTGCGCGCCGGCGCCGGCTGCGCGCGCGCCATCGACGCTACGCCGGCGAGGGCGAGCGCGAGCGACGCGAAGCGGATCGAGCGAGACACGACGCCCTCGGCATACACCCGCGCGCCCGCGCGCTCAACGCGCCGGCCCGGCGAGCCAGCTCGATCTGCGGTATGAAGGCGACCGTGAAGTCGTTCATCGAGCACGCGATGATCGCGCTCTATCCACGGACGGACGCGCTCCCCGGGATCGAAGACGCGGGCATCTCCGAGTTCCTCGATCGCTACCGCGAGGAGTCGACGCTCCTCATGTGGCTCGGGCTGATCGCGGGGGCCTTCGCGTTCATCGCGAGCCCGATCCTCACCGTCCACTGGCCGCTGCCGTCGTTCCTGCTGCCGGCGCGCGTCCTCGACGAGCACGCGCACCGCGTGACGAGCTCGCAGCTCTACCTCCTGCGCCAGGCGATCTTCCTCATCAAGCTCGCCGCGGGGCTCTGCTGGGGCGCGCACCCGGCCGTGCGCGCGCACTTCGCGATGGCCCCGTACGCCCCCGACCCGGGCACCTGGCGGGCCTCGTGAGCCACGTCGCCTTCCGCGAGCGCGGCGAGGACCTGCGCCTCGAGGCCGACTACGTCGTCGTCGGCAGCGGCGCGGGCGGCGCCGCGGCGGCGGTGACCCTCGCGCGCAGCGGCGCGGAGGTCGCGATCATCGAGGCCGGCGCGTGGCGCGACCCCGAGGACTACCCGAGCTCGACCTACGGCGCGATGCGCGACCTGTTCGACGACTGGGGCACGCAGCTCGCGCGCGGGCGCGCCCTGTGGCCGATCGTGCAGGCGCGGACCGTCGGCGGCACGACGGTGATCAACTCGGCGATCTGCGTGCGCACGCCGGGCGACATCTTCGCGCAGTGGCAGCGCGAGCGCGGGATCGAGGGGCTCGCCGAGCGCGTGTGGGCGCACCAGGACACGCTCGAGCGCGAGCTCCGGGTCGAAGAGGTGCCCGAGCCCGCGCGCGGCAACAGCAACCGCCTCGCGATGCTCGGCGCGAGCCGCGCCGGCTACGACAGCCACTGGATCCGCCGCTACGTCGCCGGGTGCGAGGGCACGGGCCAGTGCCTTCAGGGCTGCAAGAAGACGCGCAAGCAGAGCACGAACCTCAACTACGTCCCCGAGGTCCTCGCGCGCGGTGGACACGTCGTGAGCTCGGCGCCGGTGAAGCGCGTCGCGATCGAAGGCCGCCGCGCGATCGGCGTGCGCGGCCGCTTCGAGCACCCGCGCACCAAGGCATGGGGCGCGGACTTCTTCGTACGCGCGCGTCGCGCGGTCGTCGTCGCCGCGAGCGTGACGCACTCGCCCGCCCTGCTCGAGCGCTCGGGCGTGCGCTCGCCCGCGCTCGGCAAGTACTTCCGCGCGCACCCGGGCACGGGCGTGTTCGGCATCTACGACGAGCCGGTCGACACGAACACGGGCGCGACGCAGGGCTGGGCCTCGACCGCGTTCCGCGCCGACCCGGGCCTGAAGCTCGAGACGCTCTCGATCCCCTTCGAGATGGTGGCGAGCCGGCTCTCCGGCGGCGGCGCGCGCCTGATCGAGCGGCTGCGCGAGTACCGCCACCTCTGCATGTGGTGCCACGCGGTCCGCGCCGAGTCCGTCGGCACCGTGAGGAACGGCCTCTTCGACAAGCCGGTCGTCCGCTATGGCCTCGACCGCGAGGACATGCTGCGTTTCCGGCAGGGGATGATCTTGCTCGCCAAGACGCACTTCGCCGCGGGCGCCAAGAAGATCCTCCCCGGGATCCACGGGATGCCGTACGAGCTCGGCCCCGATCAGGTGAGCCTGCTCGAGGACGCGCCGCTCGACCCGCGCGCGTATATCGCGATCCTGAGCCACCTCTTCGGAGGCTGCGTGATGGGCACGGACCCGCGCGACGCGGTGACGGACGCGCGCGGGCGCGTGCACGGCTACGACGGGCTCGTCGTCGCGGACGCCTCGGTCATCCCGAGCAACCTCGGCGTCAACCCGCAGCACACGATCATGGCGCTCGCGATGGCCTTCGCCGAAGACCTCGCGAGCGAGTGAGGCCGCGCGGTGGTCCCGTTCGAGCTCGACGAAGGGACGGTGTTCGCCGGGGACTTCCGGGTCCTGTCGCCGCTCGCGCGCGGCGGGATGGGCGCGGTCTACGTCGCCGAGCAGGCGAGCACGGGCAAGCGGCGCGCGCTGAAGATCATGAGCCCGATGCTCGCGGACGACGCGAAGGCGCGCGAGCGCTTCGTCCAAGAGGCGCGCGTCGGGGCGCTCGTCGACAGCGAGCACGTCGTCGAGGTGATCGCGGCGGGCGTCGACGAGGCGACGCGCATGCCGTGGCTCGCGATGGAGCTGCTCGAGGGCGAGACGCTCGGCGCGCGGCTCGAGCGCGGCGCGATCCCGCTCGCCGAGGTGAAGGAGATCGCGGCGCAGCTCCGGCACGCGCTCGCCGAGGCGCACGCCCGCGGGATCGTGCACCGCGACCTCAAGCCCGAGAACCTCTTCCTCGAGCGGCCGCGGCGCGCGGGCGTCCCGTTCACCGTGAAGGTGCTCGACTTCGGGATCGCCAAGCTCGTGCAGCAGGCGCGCGATCGGCACTCGGGCGGTACGCAGTCGCTCGGCTCTCCGCTCTGGATGGCGCCGGAGCAGGCGAACGCGCACACGATCTCGCCCGCCACCGACGTGTGGTCGCTCGGGCTGATCGCGTTCGCCGCGATCACCGGCAAGCCCTACTGGCGCGCGGCCGCCGGCGACGAGCTGCACCTCACGCGCTTGCTGGTGGAGATCTTGGTCGACCCGCTCGCGCCCGCGTCGCTGCGCGCCGAGGAGCTGCGCGCGCAGGTGGTGCCCGGCGAAGCGTTCGACGCGTGGCTCGCGCGCTGCGTGAACCGGTCGCCCGAGGCGCGCTTCGCCGAGGCGGGCGCGTGCCTCGACGAGCTCGCGCGCGTGATCGACGCGGGGGACTTCCGCGCGAACGACGAGGCCTCGCTCGGCCACGGCGCCGCCGCGATCACCTCGCGCGCGTCGGCCATCGATCCCGAGAGCCCGACGGTGCCGATCGACGCGAGCGAGCACGAGCCCATCGTGCGAAGGGACGCGCCGCCGACGCGCGAGGGCGCGAAGGGGAGCCTCGGGCTCGGACAGATCGCCGCGCTCATCGCGGGCACCACGCTCATCGCGCTGCTCGCGGTGTTCGGCGGGCTCGGCGGCTACGCGGTGTTCACCGCTCAGCGCGCCGAGGACGCGGTCGTGTCGCGCGGCCTCGCCGGGCCCCACGGGCTGAGCGAGGCCCAGCCCACGCCTCCGACCCCGATCACCAGCCAGCCGGCGATCGAGCGAGCCCAGCCCCCAACCCCGCCGAGCGACGCGGCGTCCCCCGACGCGGCCGTCGACGCCGCATCGGAGCCCGCGCGAGCGCGCCCGCCGGCACCGGCGCCGCCGGCGCCGCGCGACGACGCGACGAGCCGCGCGCTCTACGCGGGGACGATCGGGCCCTGCTGGCAAGAGGAGCTCGTGCGCAACGCGCCGGGGCCGACGCGCCTCGAGGTCGAGCTGATCCCGACGGCCGACGGACGCGGCGTCGCGAACGTGCGCCTGCCGGAGCGATGGCGCGGGACCCCGTTCGCCGAGTGCATCGTCCGCGGCCTCCCCCGGACACGCTTCGCGACCCCGCCGACGAGCCACCGCGCGGTGCTGATGCTCCCGGGCGCGCGCTGACCCGCGTCGACGGTGCGCAGACGCTGGCGCCGCGAGGTCGCGCGTGCGGTAGGCTGCGCGGATGCGCTGGACCGCGCTCGCGCTCGCCTCGTCGTGCTTCGCCGCGCCCGCGACGGCGCAGTTCCCCGAGTGGCTCGAGCGCGAGCCGGCGGCGTGGGCTGGGCGGCGCGAGCCGCAGCTCGAGAGCCCGGCCGCGCAGCTCGCGCGGGCGCCCGAGGAGGAGCCGGGGCCGCTGAGCGGCGCGCTGCTCGTCTGTCGCCTGCGCGTGACCGATCCGGAGAACGGGTTCTGGGACACGTTCGCCGCGCCGGACCTGCGCATCGTGGTGCAGCGCGGCCGGCGGCGGATGGAGGTGTGGGGCACGGAGAACGCCTACGAGCACGCGTTCTCGTTGCCCGGCGTGGATCTGGGCCCGCGCGACGCGCTGCGCTTCGCGATCGCGGATCGCGACGTGACCGGCGACGAGCCCATCGCGCGCTTCGAGGCGCGCTACGAGGGCCGCTTCCCGCTGACGCTGAGCGCGCGGTACGTGAGCGGCGAGTGCCGGCGCGTCGCGCCCGATCGGGTCGACGCGCGGCTCGCGGCCGCGCGCGGGCACGCCGAGGGCGCGGTCGCGCGCGTCGAGGACGCGGCGCCGGATCTCGCGCGCGAGGATCTCGGCCGGCCGACGGCCGCGCTCGGCGAGGCGCGGCGCCACCTGCTGCACGCCGCCGCCCTCGGGAGCTGGCGCGAGCCGGGCGTCGCCGGGCTGCGGCTGCGGCTCGAGCTCGGCGAGCGCGCGTTCACCACCGCGCTCACCCGGGCGGTCGCCGCCGCGCACCGGAGCGCCCCGCGCGTGGGCCAGGACGCCCGCGCCCCGGACGGAGGGGCCGTGCTCGTGCGACGGCTCGCCTGCGGCGCGAACGCGCGCGCGATGGAGCCGACCGAGGAGCAGCCGACCGCGCGCTGCGTCGCCCACCTCGAGGTCGAGGCGCCGGCGCAGAGCGACGCGGCGCCGGCGTGGCTCGGCGCGATCGACGCGCTCGACGCGCGCGGCTCCCGGCACGAGGCGCGGCAGACGCTCGTGCTCGGGCGCACGGACGGCGGGCGCCTGCGCGTCGCGGTGGTGCTCTCGCCGTTCACCCCGCGGCGCGCGATCCTCCGCCTCGCCGGCGGCCGCGCGTTCCTGCGCGCGAGCTGAGCGTCTGCCGTCACCAACGCCGCGCGTCCCGCTCGCCCGCGCCAAGCCCTCGCGAGCGACACGCGCGGCGTCGCGCACTCGCCGCGCGCGCAGTGTCTCGACGTGCGACGGCGACGTCGCGCTCTTCGCCGAGCTCAGGACGGCGGCGACGCGACGCGCTCGGTCTGGGGCTCGTCGTCGGCGAACACGGGGAGCTCGGGGAACGGCGACGGGAGCGCGCGCCACACCTCGCTGCTCCGTCGCGCGAGCGCCTCGTCGAGCAGGCACGCGTCGAGGTCGCGCCGCCAGCGCGCCTCGTCCAGCGCCGTCCCGATGAAGACCAGCTCCTGCCCGCGATCTCCGTAGCGCGCGTGCCACTGGGGCTGCTGGTCCGGTCGCTCGCCGTCGGGGTGGCCCCACGCCTCGCGGGGCACCGCCGCCCACCAGCGGCCGGCCGGTCGCACCTCGCTCACCCCGCCCGCTTGCGACCACTCGTAGGCGACCTCGTGTCGCGCCGCCGTCCAGAAGAAGCCCTTCGAGCGCAGCACGCCGTCCCAGCGGCCCTCCTCGTGCAAGAGCGCCCACAGCTTCTCGGCGTCGAACGGGCGGCGCTCGCGGTAGACGAAGCTCGAGATCCCGTACTCCTCCGTCTCGGGCGTGTGCTCGCCCGCGAGCTCTCGCATCCAGCCCGCGGACTGCGCCGCCTCGTCGTGGTCGAAGAGGCCCGTGCCGAGCACGGCGCCGAGCGGCACGTCGCCGCGGACCGAGCGCACGATCCGCGCACGCCGGTTGAGCGCGCGCAAGGCGCCTTCCACCTGCGCGAGCTCGTCGGCGTCGACGAGATCCGTCTTGTTCAGCACGAGCACGTCCGCGAACTCGACCTGCTCGACGAGCAGATCGGTCACCGTACGGTCGTCCTCGTCGCCGAGGGCCTCGCCACGCTCGCGCAACGAGTCGCCCCGCGCGTACTCCCGCAGGAACGAGGCCGCGTCGACCACCGTGACCATCGTGTCGAGCCGCGAGACGTCCGACAGACTGGTCCCGTCCTCCGCCTCGAACGTGAACGTCTGCGCGACCGGGATGGGCTCCGAGATGCCCGTCGACTCGATCAGCAGGTAGTCGAAGCGCCCCTCCTTCGAGAGGCGCGCGACCTCCTCGAGCAGGTCGTCCCTCAGCGTGCAGCAGATGCAGCCGTTGCTCATCTCCACCAAGCGCTCGTCCGTGCGGCTCAGCGCCGCGCCGCCTCGCTCGACGAGCGCGGCGTCGATGTTGACCTCGCTCATGTCGTTGACGATCACGGCGACGCGCCGACCCTCGCGGTTTCGAAGGACGTGGTTGAGCAGCGTCGTCTTGCCAGCCCCGAGGAACCCCGAGAGCACCGTCACCGGAAGCTTGGGGCTCGTGCCCGCGTCGATCTGTGTGCCCATGCTCTGTTTCGCCTCCGCGCAACCGTTACCGCAATCAGATTGCATTCGCAACCCGATGGCGTATGGACTCGGCGCGCAGGACGTCTCCATGGACACGTCACGTCGAAGCCGGCACCGCGGCGGGCGGAGCTCAGAGCTCGAGCGCGTCGAGGATCGCGGTCGTGACCTCGGACATCTTCGCCGCCGCGTCGGAGCCGACGAGATCGTACGTGAGCGGCTTGCCGGCCGCGAGCACACGCTTGACCGCCGCCTCGATCGCGTCGCCCGCGCGCCCGAGCGCGGGGTCGGACCTCTGCTCCCCGAGCCAGCGCAGCGCCTCGCCGGTCGCGAGGATCATCGCCATCGGGTTCACCTTGTCCTTGCCGGCGTGCTTGGGCGCCGAGCCGTGGATCGGCTCGAACATCGCGTGCCGGTCGCCCACGTTGCAGCCGACGGCCATGCCCATCCCGCCCTGCAGCACGCTGGCGAGGTCGGTCACGATGTCGCCGAACATGTTCGTGGTGACGAGCACGTCGTAGTAGGACGGCTGCCCGATCAGCCACTGCGTGAACGCGTCGACGATCGCGACGTCCTTCTCGACCTCGGGGAACTCGCGGCCGACCTCTTCGAACACCTCGGCGAAGAGGCGGCAGCCGTGCAGCACGTTGTTCTTCACGATCGCGGTCACGCGGCGCTTGCCGTCCGCGGGCGCGCCGTCGCGCTTCATCGCGATCGAGAAAGCCTTCCGGATCACGCGCTCCGACGCGGCGCGCGTGATCACGCGCGTGTCGGTCGCGAGGACCTTCTTGCCGCCGGGCGCGAGCACGCCGCCCATCCCGGCGTAGAGCCCCTCGGTGTTCTCGCGCAGGAACACCATGTCGACCTCGCCAGGCTCCCAGACCTGCTTGTGCTTGCCGCCGATGCGCGCGCGCACGCCCTCGTAGAGCTTCACGGGTCGGATGTTCGCGTAGAGGTCGAGCTGCAAGCGGTTCCCGATGACCGGCGAGTAGCCGGCCATCTTGCCGTTCGTCATCGTCACGGGGCCGTTGCCGTCGGGCGCGGGCCAGCCCACCGCGCCGAGCAACACCACGTCGGCGGCCGCGCAGCGCGCGTCCGAGCCCTCGGGCCAGTCGCGCCCGTGCTCGAGGTAGTACTGCCCCCCGCACGGGATCTCCTCGATGGTGAACGAGCGCTCGGCGAGCCGCGCCTCGACCGCGTCGAGGACGCGCCGCGCTTGCACGGCGATCTCGATGCCGATCCCGTCGCCGGGCAGGAGCACGAGGTGGTAGGGGGTCTTCGGCATCGCCGCGTTGTGCCGTCCCCCGACGAGCGCGTCAAGACCGCGAGAACGCACGAGGGCGGCCTCTCACAGGGAGAGACCGCCCTCGCGGCGAGACGCGCTCGCGCTCAGCAGCGCCGGCCGCGGCCCGCGGGGTCGCCGTACTGGCCACCGTCGCTGTCGGAGCAGCTCCGGCCACGGCCGTGGCCCGCGCGATCCGCGTTCCCGCCGCTGTCGCTGTCGGTGCGACCGGTCCGCCCGCGGCCCGCGGGATCCGAGTTCGGCCCGCTGTCGCTGTCCGACTGCGCCGACGCCTTCGAAGGCGCCGCCGCGGCCCCCGCCACCAGCGCCGCCGCACCCAGCACGCTCGCACCCACCGCCGCCAGGCTCGAGCGGCGGCTCATCGGGCGCTCGCTCTCGATCTCGTTCTCGTCGAGGCTCTTCTTCTCGGTCATCGTCCCTCTCTCCTCCTCCGGCAGGCAGGCCCCCAGGTCGTAAGCCAGCCTTCCACCGGCGACGGTATCAGACCGCGGCTCGGTTCCCGTATTCAAAAAGGTTTCACGCGAGAACGGAAGAGAGGTGCTCGGGGAAGCACCGGACCACGCGGAGGTGCCCGACGGCGGGATCGCTCGCGCGATCCTCCACGAGCAGGATCGCCTTCGATTCCGGGTGGTTGTCGGCGACCCAGGCCAAGAGCTCGAGGCCCCCGCCGCCCTCGCGGGCGACGACCGCCTCGACGCGCTCGTCGGACTCCAGGACGCGGATCGCGTCGAGCGGCGCGGCGCAGGGAACCGGGCGGCGGCCGAGCGCGGCGACGTGCGCCATGAGCTCGAGCCGGACCGTCTCGTCCGTGTCGAGCACGACGACGGGCGGGTGCTCGGCGCGGCGATGATCATCGAGGAGCCGCACCACCGCGTCCTGGATGCGGTCCTCCGAGCCCGGGTCGAGGTGCCGGAACGCGACGGCGAGCGCCACGGTGTCCCCCGCGCGAGCGCGTCGCCGCACGTGGGCGCCGACCGCGAGGGTCTCGCCGCCCGGCAGCTCGAGCAGGAGCCGCAGCGGCGCGGCGCGCGCGACGTCGTGGCCGCCGGTCAACAGCGCCCCGCCTGCCGAGAGGTTCTGCACCGTGAACCGCCCGACCGCTTCGCCTCGCTGCAGCAGCGTCGCCGTCGCGCTCAGGTCGACGTGGTCCCTGCGCTCGTTGACTCGCCCCTCCATGCTCGCCTCCCTCTCGCGCCGTGCCCTCGGCGCGTCCGATGAAGCGAAGTGAAGCGAGCCCGAGGATCGAACCAGGTCGAACGAGGCTCCATGGTAGCGAGCCTCGCGACGCGGATCATCGTCCGCGCTCGGGGACGGCTGCGGCGAATTCGACGGAACCCCCGAGCGTCCTCATCCTGTTCGAAGAGTCCCTCTCACGCTCCGGGGGTCGCGATCGAAGCCGCACCGAAGATCGTCCAGTCGAGCGCGATCGTAGTCGCGATGGCGGGGCTCTGTGCGTGCTCGCTGGTCGAGCCGACGGCGAGCGCGCGCGCGCCGACCGCGACGGCCGCGCCGGTCACGCTGCTCTCGGGCGCGGAGCGGCGCGAGGCGGTCGAGGCGGAGATCGTGCCGGCGCCGGTCGACGCCGCGACGCTCGCGAACGGGCGCGCGCTCGCGCTGCCCGGGCGCGCGGGGTTCCTCACGACATGGGAGCTGCTGCACAGCGGGCGCCTCGACCCCGCGGCCGAGGCCGCGCTCGGGGCGCCGTGCGAGGGCGAGGCGTGCCCGAGCCCCGAGGTCGTCGCGTTCCCCGAGGAGCGCCTCGAGCTGCGCGACGTCCGGCGCCGCGACGCGCACGACGTGGTCTACCTCGGCGCGCGCTTGCTCGTGCCCGCCGACACCCGCGCGTACGTGATGGTGGGCGTGCGCGGCGCGACCGCCGTCCTGCTCGACGGCGAGGAGATCGCGCGCGCCGCGAGCCCGGATCGGTTCCGGCGCGACCGCGTGCTCGCGCCGCTGGCGCTGCGCGCGGGCGAGCATCGCCTCGTGCTGCGCTTCGAGGCGCCCGAGCGCGGCCGCTGGCGCGCGACGGTGCGCTGGCTGAGCGAGCGCATGCAGCCGGGCCCGGGCAACGTGGCGATCGCCGTCGGGCGCCTCCCCGACGAGGAGGCCGATCGGCTGGCCCACGCCGCGGTGCGGCTCGTCGATCGGCACGTGCTCGACGGCGACGCGCCGACGCTGCTCGTGCGCGCGGACCTCCCGGGCGGCGGGCTCGCGCGCGAGGCGCGCGTGACGATCGGCGACGAGACGCGCGCGCTCTCGCCCGAGGGGAGCCTGCACACGTCGCGCTTCGAGGTGCGCGTGCCGATGCCGGAGCGCGGCGCGCTCGACGTCCCCGCGAGCGCGGGGGCGCGCACCGAGCGCTTCGGTCGACGCATCGCGACGGACCGCGCCACCCTCCTCGCCGCCGCCTCGCTGCGCGCCTCGCTCGCCGTCGCGCCGGAGGGCGCACGCGCCCCGATCGACTGGCGCCTGCGCGAGGCGCTGCGCGTCGTGGCGGACGGCGACGCGGACGCGCGCTGGCGCCAGGTCCTCGAGCGCGACGCGACGCGCGTCGCGAGCGCCCTCGCCTCCGGACGCGACCCGTTCGACGCGATCCGCGGCTACGAGCGGATGGCGTTCCACTCGCGCCTCGACGGCACGCCGCAGCTCTACGAGCTGTTCGTGCCGCCCCAGCACCGCGCGAGCCGACCGATGCCGCTCCTCGTCACGCTGCACGGCTTCAAGGGCAACGCGGGCGACTACTTCCGCAACACCTTCGGCCTCGCGCGCGCCGCGGGCGCCGGCGAGTCGCTGAACGCGCACGGCCGCTACGGCGTCGCGCCGACGTCCGGGCCGATGGTCGTGATCGCGCCGACCGGGCGCGGACAGTCGTTCTACCGACACGCGGGCGAGACGGACATCTTCGAGGCGATGGACGACGTGCGGCGCCGCGTCGCGATCGATCCGAGCCGGATCTACATCACCGGCGGCTCGATGGGCGGGACCGGCGCCGCGTACGTCCCGTACCGCAACCCCGACGTGTTCGCGGCGAGCGCCGCGCTCGCCGGCTACCACGACCAGCGCCTGCGCTCCGACACCAACCACGCGGAGCTCAGCGACGCCGAGCGCTTCGTCCAGGCCTACCGCAGCGACGTCGACTGGGCCGAGAACGGCCTCCACCTCCCGATGTTGCTCGTGCGCGGCACGCGCGATCGCCCGCTCTCGTGGACGCGCTCGCTCGTGAGCCGCCTCGGCGAGCTCGGCTACCGTCACGAGCACCGCGAGCCGGAGCTCGGCCACAACGTGTGGACGGAGACCTACGCGAACGGCGCGATCTTCCGCTGGATGCAGCGCTACCGGCGGCCCGATCACCCGCGCCGCGTCCGCCTGCGCACCGCGCGCGAGCGCACGCGCGCGGCGTGGTGGGTGACGATCGAGCAGCGCAGCGCCCCGGACGCGTTCGCCGAGGTCGACGCGCGGCTCGACGCCGACGTGATCCGCGCCTCGATCCAAGGCGCCGACGCGGTGACGTTCGCGCCGCCCGCCGAGCTCGTCCCCGCCGACGCCGAGCTGGTCGTCCGGGTCGGTGACTCGGAGATCCGCGGGCGCGCGCCGCTCACGATCGAGCGGCACGGCCACGACGGCTGGCGCGCCGCCACGCAGCCGTGGCCGCAGCCCGACACGCGCCGCCCTGGCGTCGGCGGTCCGATCCGCGACGCGTTCCTCGACCCGCTCGTGTTCGTCGTCGGCACGCAGGACCCCGAGCACACGCTCATCAACCGGCTCGTCGCCGCGCACTGGTCGCGCCCCAAGGGCTGGATCGTCGACTATCCGATCGTCGACGACGTCGACGTCACCGACGAGCTGATGGCCACGCGCACGCTCGTCCTGATCGGGCCGCCGTCGAGCAACGCGGTGCACGCGCGCTTCGCGGATCGCTTGCCCATCCGCGTGAGCGCCGACGGCGTGCGCGTCGGGCGCGCCACGTACGCGGGCGAGCAGCTCGGCGCCGCGTTCGTCGCGCCGAGCCCCGCGCACCCGGACCGCCAGGTGCTCGTGATCGCGGGGCCGCGCCCGCTCGGGACGTGGCGCGCGAACGATCTGCCCGACGTGCTCCCCGAGTACGTCGTCTACGACGAGCGCGTCGCCGACGCCCACGGCCGCTGGGCGTGCGGTGGCTCGGGGCGCTGCGAGTACCTCGCGCACGGCATGTTCGACATGCGGATGCGCGTCCCCGAGTAGCGCGCGCAGTGCTCTATGGGGAGATCTAGTCGCCGCGGGGGAGGTGCGCGCGGGCGAGCGCGCGGTACTCCTCGAGCGGCGGCAGCGGCGGCAGACCGCGCGCGCTCGCGGGCGCGCCGACGACGCGCGGCGCCGACGAGGTCCGCGCGCGGCGCTCGCGGCGGAGCTTGCTCTCGAGCTCGCGCGCCTCGAGGTGATCGGGCGCGAGCTCGAGGACCTTGCGCAGACACCGCTTCGCGCCCGAGGCGAACCCGCCCGCCACGTAGAGCTGGGCGAGCTCGAGGAACGTGGGGACCTCGTCCTTGTCCGCCGGGCCCTCGGCGACGAAGCCGGTCAAGAAGCGGTCGACGTCGAAGCCGAGCTTGCCGAGCTCGGACGCGAGCCCGACCACGTCGAAACACGCCTTGCGGTATCCAGGGCTCCCCGGCTCGACGCGGAGCAGCTCGGTGAGCGCCTCGGCGGGGCGGCCGAGCTGCCGCAGGCACGCGCCGGCCTGGGCGTGGAGCCCGAGCTCGGAGAACCACGCGAGCGCGCGGCCGATCTGGCCGGCGTCGCGCGCGACGCGAGCCGCCGCGCCCTTGCGGCCCGCCGCGAGGTGCTCCTGGATCGAGCGCTCGACCGCGTCGTCGTCGGCGTCGCGCCAGCCCGCGGCGCGGCTCGCGCTGTAGTCCGTGACCGCCTCGCCCGAGGCCGAGAGGTGCGGCGCCGGCGTCGAGGGCCCCTTGGGCGGCGTGGGGCTCGGCTGCGCCGGCGTGATGCGCGGCGCCCGGAACGAGCCGCTGTCGAGGCCGAGCGCGCGCGCCGCGCCCTTCGGGACCGCGGGCGCGTCCAGCGGCGGCGTCGGGGGTACGTCTCCGTCGGGGCGGATCGCCGCGCGCGTCTCCTCGGACGGGCGCGCGCGCCGCTCCGGCGTCGAGAGCTCCGGGTCGCGCGCCACCACCGGCGGACGGAACGAGCCGCTCTGGGTCGCGCGCGGCCCCGGGCTCACCCGCTCCGCGCGCGTCACGACCGGCGGGCGAAACGAGCCGCTCGGCGGCGCGCTCGGCGCCGGGGCCGCCGGCTCGGCGCGCGTCACCACCGGCGGACGGAACGAGCCGCTCTGGGTCGCGCCGCTCGGCGGACGGAACGAGCCGCTCGGCGGCGCGCCCGCCGGCGGACGGAACGAGCCGCTCGGCGGCGCGCCCGCCGGCGGACGGAAC
>JAHBWG010000030.1 GCA_019637095.1 Sandaracinaceae bacterium
GCAGAAGAGCGGCGCCGTGCCGCCCTGCGCGCCCGTGCCCCCGGTGCCGCCGATCCCGCCGGAGCCGCCGACGCCGCCGGCGCCGCCCTCGCCGCGCACGACGTGGTTGCGCGTCAAGGTCGGCGCGGACGCGCCGCCGGTGATGAAGATGCCGAACGCAGCGCCGCCGGCGCCGGCGGGCAGGCCGCCCGCACCGCCGCAGCCGCCGGCGCCGCCGCCGCCGCCGTGGCCACCGATGCGGTGGTTGTTGCTCCCGTTCCCGCAGCCGCAGTAGTTGACGCCTCCGACCCGGATGCATGTCGGGTCGCAGATCGCACCCCCGCCGCCCCCGCCGCCGCCGCCGCCGCCGCCGTGTGCGCCGTTCGCCCCGGCCGCGGACGCGCCGCCGACCCAGTGACCGCCCGTCACCGAGCCTTGCGCCATCCCGCACCCGGCCCCCGGGGTCCCATCGACGCCTCGCTCCCCCGGCGATCCATCGCCGGCGTTCTGGGCGCCGGCGCAGATGAGGTACACGGTGGAGCCGTCCGCTTGCAGATTGAGCAGCGCGTCGAGGCCGCCGCTCGAGCCTGCGCCGCCTCGCGGAGGCGGCACACCGTCGAGCCCGTTACGGCCGCTGTAGACCATCCCGGGCATCGGGGTGCAGCGGTTGCCGCCCCCGCGCCCTCCGTTGACCGACGTCCCGCCGCAGCTCGTCACACCGCCGTTCACGTACCAGCGATCGTTGCTGGAGTTGCAGGTGCCGCTCCCGGTGGCGATGAAGCCGTCGTACTCCGCGTCGCTCACCCCGGGTGAGCCGCGCCCGATTCCGTCCGATCCGTCACCGCCGTCACCGCCGGCCATCCCGGCCGCGCCCGGACCGCCGCGGCCTCCGAAGATCACGTTGTCGCGCAGGGTCAGGCTCGACGTCGAGCCCGAGACGTAGATCCCGTACGAGTTGCCACCTGCGCGGCCGTTGATCGAGGCACGCACGACGAAGCCCTCGAACAGCGTCGGCTGCGTGATCCCGATCGCGCGCACCGTCGCGTCGTGCGCGCCGATCGCGACCACGCCGGCGATCTGCGTGCTCGTCGCGTTGACGTCGCGCTCCCAGGTGTCCCAGCGATAGCCGCCGAGCAGGTCGATGCCGTTCGTGAGCGTCACCGCCTCGTCGTAGATCGCGTTGGCCACGTAGACGCGCCGGCGGCTCGTCGCGGAGGCGCGCGCGAGGCCGCGCGCGATCGTCCGGCACGGGTAGTGGCTCGGGCCGGTGCCGACGGGGCCGAGGCCGCAGGCGCCCGCGTCGGACGCGGCGGGATCGCTCGCCGAGACGTAGATCACGTCCTCGAGGATGAACTCACATCCGTCCGAGAGCGCCCCGTTCAGGTTGAACGCGCGCGCGTTGCAGTTGAACTGGCAGCCGGGGGTGCCCGCCGCGACCACGCAGGTGCCGAACGCGTTCGGCAGCCCGTAGATCACCGTGCAGTCGACGCCGCAGCTCCCGCACGCGGTGTGCGCGGTGTAGAGGCCCGCGGCGTTGCGGAAGCCGTCGTCGACCAAGCCGTTGCAGTCGTCGTCGAGGCCGTTGCAGACCTCGAGCGCTGGCGCGCCCGCCACCGCGGAGCACCGCGTCCCCATGCCGTCCGCGCGGCAGACGCGCGCGCCGATCCGCTCGCAGATCCCGGCCCCCGTCGTGCACGACGCGCCGAGGTCCGTGAAGTCCTCGTCGGTCGATCCGTCGCAGTCGTCGTCGCGCGCGTTGCAGAGCTCCGTCGTCGGCGCGCCCGCGGTCGCGGAGCACGCGGTGCCCGCTCCGTCGGCGGTGCAGCCGACGACCCCGTAGCGGAGGCACGCGCCGACGCCGTCGGAGCAGACGTCACCGAGGCCCGAGTAGCCTTCGTCGACCATCGTGTCGCAGTCGTCGTCGACGTAGTTGCAGATCTCGGCCATGGGCGTCTGCCCCTGGCACACGAGGCCCGCGGGGCCGAGGCACAGGGTCACGCCCTCGCAGGTGCCGACGCCGGCGACGGTGTTGTCGCACGGGGTCCCGTCGACGCCGTCGTCGACCAGGCCGTTGCAGTCGTTGTCGGTTCCGTCGCACACCTCGACGCTCGCGTCGCGGGCGTCGCACGCGGACCACCCCATGCCGGGCTCGCAGGTCTCGACGCCGAAGCAGGTGCCGAGCGCGTTGGTCCGCGAGCACGAGCGCTGCGTGCCGCGGGTCTCCTCCGTGCACGTACAGCTGCCCGAGTCCGGCAGACAGAAGAGCCCCGGTGTCTCGCCGCGCGGATCGGGCGCGCAGGACGAGCCGTCCGCGCACGATCCTTCGAAGCAGTAGGGCACGCAGTACCCCTGCTCGTCGTCGAGCACCAAGCACGCGCCGCCGATGCACTCCTCGTCGCTCGAGCACGGCGTACACGCGCGCGGGACGATCGGCGCGCAGAGCGAGACGAGCTCACCGCGCACGTCGATGATGCGGCAGGACCAGCCGTCCGGGCAGGTCCCGGTGCAGCGGGCGGTGCAGACGGAGCGCCCCCCGCGATCGGCGCAGTACCCGCTCGGGCAGTCGGCGCCGGTCGTGCACGGATCGCCGAGCCCCTCGAACGTCTCGCCCGGCCCCGCGTCGGGCATCGTGATGATCATCCCGGCGTCCATGCCGCCGCCCGCGTCGGCGCCGGCGCCGCCATCGGGCATCGTCCCGGGCGTATCGGCGGCGCAGCCGGCGAGCGCGATGGCGAGAGAAGCGAGCGTGATCTTGATGGGCATGCGCATCGCGTGACCTCAATCGAAGCGACACGGCGCGAGGACGCCGTCCGTGCCGGCGCCTCCCGCCGCTCCGGGCGAGAGCCCGCCTTGGCCGGCCGGCCCGGCGCTCCCGCCCGCGATGGTGTTGTTGAACGCGGCCCCGCAGTACCCGGGGTTGCCGGCTCCCGACGTGTAGATCCCGAAGCTCGGTCCGCCGCAGCCGCCGCCGCCGCCCGCGCCGTGGCCGCCGGGCCCGCCGTCGCCGCCGCGCCCGCCGCGCCCACCGCAGCCCGTCTCCGCGCCGCCCTCTGCCCCGACACCGCCGAAGCCGCCGGCCCCGCCTTGGCCGCCGCGCCCGCCGACCCCGCCGTCGCCCTGCAGGATCACGTTGTCGCGGATCGTCGGCGCCCCCCCGACCACGAAGATGCCGAACGCGCCGCCGCCGGTGGCTCCCCCGACCCCGCCGGCGCCGCCGCAGCCGCCGGCGCCGCCGCCACCGCCGATTCCGCCGAGGCGGTCCTTGCCCAGCGTGCACGACCCGGCGCACTGGCCCCCACCGCCTGCGCCGCCGCCGCCGCCGCCGCCGCCCGGGCTCCCGGGCGCCCCGCTCGCCCCGACCGCACCCCGCCAGTGGCCCGCCATCACCGCGCCCTCGGGGGCGCCGCAGCCCATCACGGGGCCCGCGTTCACTCCCGCGATCCCGTTCCCGCCGTCGTCGCCGAAACGCGGGCCGGGCGGGACGCGGCACAGGTGGTCTCCGTCGAAGAGCACCAGCTCCCCATCCCACCCGCGCGCTCCAGCGCCGCCTGCGCCACCTCCAGGGCCCGCGCCGGGCTGTCCTGCGACGCCAGCGCTCGCGCTCGTCGCGGTGTCCGCGACGGGCCGGCAGGTCACGCCGCCGCCGCGCCCGCCGCTGACGTCGTCCGTCCCGCAGAGGCGCGCGCCACCGTTCGTGAACGTCCGGTTGTTCGACGCGTTGCACACCCCCGTGCCGAGTGCCTCGCGCGCGTCGTAATCCGTCGGGCCGCTCGCGGACGTGTTGCGCCCCGCGCCGTTCGTGCCGCGCATCCCGTTCGTCCCGACCATCCCCGGGCCGCCCGAGCCGCCGCGCCCCGCGTAGATGGCGTTGCGGCGGATGGTCAGCGCGGGCGAGCCGCTCACGTACATCGCGTACGAGTTCCCGCTCGGCTGGGCGTTGAACGCGCCCTGCACGATGAAGCCCTCGAACAGCGTCGCCGTCGTGATCGACGTCGCGATCACGGTGCGCGCGTGCACGTCGGCCATGGACACGCCCTGGATGACCGTCGCGGTGACGTCGGCCTCGCGCTCCCAGGTGTCCGGGCGATAGCCACCGAGCAGGTCGACGCCGTTGCGCAGCGTCACCGCCTCTTCGTAGTTGCCGTCGGCGACCCAGACCGCGCGCCGGCCGAGCGCGACCGCGCGGCTGAGCCCCTGTCCGATCGTGCGGCACGGGTGGTTCGCGGCGCCCGTCCCCGGCGGCCCGAGGCCGCAGCTCGCGTCGTCGGCCGCGCTCGGCGCGGTCTGCGACACGAAGATGACGTTCGTCGGCAGCACGAACTCGCAGCCGTCGAGGGCCGAGCCGTTGAGGTCGAACGCGCCGGCCGTGCACCCGAGCACGCAGAGCGGCGAGCCGCTCGCGGTGGAGCAGGTGCCGAGCGCGTTGGGCAGGCCCGCGTACACGGTGCCGCAGTCGATGTCGCAGCTGCCGCAAGTATCGTTGCGATTGTAGAGTCCCGTCACCGCGTCGCGGAACGGATCGTCGGCCACGCCGTCGCAGTCGTCGTCGACGTAGTTGCAGCTCTCGACGCCGGGCGCGCCCGCGACGGCCGAGCACGCGGCGGCCGACTCGTCGGCGCGGCACACCACGGTGCCGAACCGCTCGCACGCGCCGAGCCCGGTCGAGCAGCCGTCGCCGAGGGTCGGGAACGTCTCGTCGATCGCGCCGTTGCAGTCGTCGTCCCGTCCGTTGCAGCGCTCGGCCGAGGGCGCGCCGGCGCTCGCCGAGCACTCCGTGCCGCTGCCATCCGCGCGGCAGCGGACCGCGCCGAACGCGAAGCACGCGCCGACGCCGACCTCGCACACCGTGCCGACGTCGGGGAAGTCCTCGTCGGCCGTCCCGTCGCAGTCGTCGTCGATGTAGTTGCACTGCTCGGCGCGCGGTGTCTGCCCCTGGCACGAGAAGCCCGACGCGCCCGCGCACACCTCGACGCCCGGGCACGCGCCGACGCCGACGACCTCGATCGTGCAGGCGGTGCCCGTGTCGACGCCGTCGTCGATCACGAAGTTGCAGTCGTTGTCGTTTCCGTCGCAGACCTCGGCGGCGGCCTCGCGCGCGTCGCACGCGCTCCAGCCCGACGTCGCGTCGCAGGTCTGCGTGCCCCAGCACGTGCCCAGCGCGTTCGCGTTCGAGCACGTGCGCGTCGCGCCGGCCATCGCCGCGTCGCACGAGCAGCTCCCGCTCACGGGCAGGCAGTGCATGTCGGCGCGCCCCTCGACGGCGCGGCACTGGTAGCCGCGCGGGCACGCCGCGTCGCTGGCGCACGAAGGTGCGCAGTGGCGCGCCCCGTCGATCGGCAGGCAGCCGCCGCCCACGCACTCGTCGTCCGTGACGCAGCGCACGCAGTGATCTCCGAGCAGCGGCACGCAGAGCGCGACCGTCTCGCCCGCGACGTCGACGTCGCGGCACGACCAGTCCTCGTCGCAGCCGGCGCCGCACTCACGCGTGCAGACGCCGCCGAGGCCGGCCGCGTCGACGCAGTAGCCGCTCTCGCAGCCCGCGTTGTTCTGGCACGGCTGCCCCGCCGGCGCGGGCGGGCCCGCGTCGGGGACCGCCGCGTCCCGCAGCGCCGCGTCGGGCGTGCCCGGGCCCGCGTCGACCTCCTCCGGCGTCCCGGCGTCGAACGCGCCGCCGCCGGGCTCGCAGCCCAGCGCGAGCAGCGCGCCCGCGATCACCCATCGACCCCACGCTCCGGCCGATCCATGCACGGCGTGAGTCTACGCCAAGAGGGTGAGCCGATTCCAGGTGGACCTCGAAAGATCCGCTCGGGACGCGCGCCGCGGAGCGTGAGCGCGCTCGCGCCCCGGGGGCCCGACCACTTCCGCTCCGCGCGCCGGCAGGGCATGCTCGGCGCGTGACGGGAGGGAAGTTCGATCTCGAGCGGATCGGCGGCCGCGCCGCGCTCGCCGCGCTCATCGACGAGGTGCTCGAGGCCGGGCAGGACGCGCTCGCGCTGTACCGCGGCGGCGCCGCGAACCGCACCAAGCGCAAGCCGGATCGCAGCCCGGTGACCGAGGCGGATCAGGCCGTCGAGCGGCGCCTGCGGCGCTTCCTCGTCGAGCGCTACCCCGACGCCGCGTTCCTCGGGGAGGAGACCGGCGCGAGCGGCCCGGACGGCTCGGGCCTGCGCTGGGTGGTCGACCCGATCGACGGCACGCGCGCGTTCATCCGCGGCATCCCGACGTGGTCGATCCTCCTCGGGCTCGAGGCGGACGGCGAGCCGGTGGTCGGGATCGCGTACATGCCGGCGGCCGACGATCTGTTCGTCGCGACGCGAGGCCGCGGCGCGTTCTGCAACGGCCGGCCGCTGCGCGTCTCGAGCGTCGAGTCGCTCGAGGACTGCGTCGTGAGCCACGGCGCGCTCTCGCAGTTCACGGACATGAGCCGCGGCGAGTGGCTGCCGCGCCTCGCGCGCGCGACCTACACGCAGCGGGGCTTCGCGGACTTCGACGGCTACCGGCAGCTCGTGCTCGGGCGCGTCGACGCGATGATCGATCCCGGCGTGGCGCCGTGGGACGTCTGCGCGGCGGCGGTGATCGTGCGCGAGGCGGGCGGGCGCTTCACGAACGTCGAGGGCGAGGAGAGCATCCACGGCGGGACGTGCTTCGTCGCCTCGAACGGCGGCGTGCACGACGCCTTGCTCGGGCTGCTGTCCGGCGAGCCGGAGCCGGGTTGATCCGGCGCGCGCTCGGCGCGCTCGCGTGGCTCTGGCTCGGCGTCGGGCTCGCGCTCGCGGCGCGCGCGGCGATCGCGCACGACGCGGCGCGCGCGCGCTGGAGCGCCGAGGCCGCGCGGCTCGGGAGCGCCGACTACGATCGCGCGGCGAGCGAGCGTCACTACGCCGCCGCGCTCGCGGATCGCGACGCCGCCTCGCGGGTGTCGTGGATCACGGCGCCGGCGTGGTTGCTCTGGTTCCTCTCGCGTCGCGGCGGGGCGGCAGGACCTCGCCACGCCGGCCGGCGCGCGCACGGCGCGGCGCTCGCCGACGGCGCGGTCACGGCGGCGCTCGTGGGGGTGAGCTTCGCGATCGAGGGCTGGCTCGGCGCCGACCGCGCGGGCTGGGGCGCGCTCGCTGGGCCACAGCTCGTGGGGGTCGCGGTGGGGCACGCGTGGGGCGGGCTCGCGACGGGGAGCTCGATCGGGGCGCGCAGCCTGCGCGTGACCGTGTGCGACGCGGCCGGGCGCCCCGCGGGCGCGCTGCGCGGGCTCGCGGCGCTCGCCCTCGGGCCGATCGCGCTGCCGTGGTCGCTCGTGTCCCTCGCGCGCGGCGCGAGCGGCGCGCCGGTGCACCTCTCGTGGACGGGGCTCGAGGTGCGCGATCGCCCGGACGGCTGACGCGGGCTTCCCAGCGCACGACGATCTGCTAAGGTGCGCGCCGCATGGCCCACGAACACGCGCACCACGTGCCCGGCGAGCCGCCCCCGATCCACGACGAGGCGGCCGACTCGCCGCTCTGGCTCCCGGCGGTCGGCCTCGTGATCCTGTTGCTCGGCGCGATCCTGATGATCTGGCGCGGCGCGACGGACGACGAGACGGCGGCGGCGCTCGCGGGTGAGGTGGTCGAGGCCGACGGCGAGGCTGGCGGCGAGGGCGAGGCGGCGGAGGGCGACGCCCCCGCGGCGGCCGGCCATGGTGGCGACGGACATGGTCACGACGGTCACGACCACGACGGGCACGACCACGCCCACTGACGCGTTTCGCGCCCTGGCGAGGGCGCACCCCGTTCGCGAAGAAGGAGGACTCTCTCGATGACCAAGCCGATCCGGCGCGTGGGCGTCGTCGGTTCCGGCGTCATGGGCAGCGGCATCGCCGCGCACATGGCCAACGCCGGGCTCGACGTGCTGTTGCTCGACATCGTCCCGCGGGACCTGTCGGACGAAGCGAAGAAGAGCAAGAAGGCGCGCGATCGCATCGCCGCCGACAACCTGGCCGCGACCGTGAAGGCGCGCCCGGCGCTGTTCTTCCATCCCAGCCACGCCGCACGCGTCACCGTCGGCAACACGGAGGACGACCTCGCGAAGCTCGCGGAGTGCGACCTGATCATCGAGGCGATCATCGAGAACCTCGCGATCAAGCGGAGCCTGTTCGAGAAGCTCGAGGCGATCACCGGCGACGAGACGCTCGTCGCCTCGAACACGAGCGGCCTGCGCATCGTGGACATGCTCGAGGGCCGCGGCGCCGGCTTCCGGCAGCGCTTCCTCGTGATGCACTTCTTCAACCCGGTCCGCTACATGAAGCTCCTCGAGCTCGTGCCCGGCCCGGACACCTCCGACGCCGTGATGGCGCGCGTCACGCGGTTCGGCCGCGACTCGCTCGGCAAGGGCATCGTCGTCGGCAAGGACACGCCGAACTTCGTCGGCAACCGCATCGGCGTGCACTCGATGATGACGACCATCCACCAGATGGTCGCCGACGGGCTCACCCCCGAGGACGTCGACGCGATCACCGGGCCGCCGATGGGGCACCCCAAGAGCGCGTCGTTCCGCACCGCGGATCTCGTCGGCCTCGACACCTTCGTGCACGTCGCGAAGAACTGCTACGACGCGCTGCCCGACGACGAGGAGCGGGACGTCTTCCGCGTCCCCGCGTTCGTCGAGCAGATGGTCGAGAGGAGGCTCCTCGGCGACAAGACGCGCGCCGGCTTCTACAAGAAGACCAAGGCGGGCGTCGACACGCTCGACCTCTCGACGCTCGAGTACCGCCCCAAGGGCGGGGACGAGGCGATCGCCAAGGCCGCCAAGAAGATCGGCAAGGTCGCGGACCCCGCCGCGCGCGTGAAGCAGCTCGTCGCGACCGACGGCAAGGTCGGCGACTTCGCGTGGAAGGTGCTCTCGAAGTCGCTCGCGTACTCGGCGCGTCGCGTCGGCGAGATCACCGACGACGTCGCGGCGATCGATGAGGCGATGCGCTGGGGCTACAACTGGGAGCTCGGCCCGTTCGAGACGTGGGACGCGCTCGGGTTCGCGGAGACGACCGCGCGCATGCTCGCCGAGGGCGTCGCGCTGCCGGCGTCGGTCGTGAAGATGAAGGAGTCGGGGGCGACCGGCTTCTACCGCGCGGACGGCGCGGTATACGACCTCGCGAAGGGCGAGTACGTCGCGCGTCCGGCGGATCCGCGCGAGGTGACCTGGGAGGTGCTCACGCGCTCGAACGCGCCGGTGCTCGAGACGGACGGCGGCAAGGCGTTCGACCTCGGCGACGGCGTCCTCGGCGTCACGTTCACCACGCCCTACAACACGATCGACACCGGCTCGGTGCAGATCCTCTGGGACGCGGCGGACCGCGCGGAGCGCGACTTCGAGGCGATCGTCATCTTCAACCAGGGCGCCAACTACTCCGTCGGGGCGAACCTCGGCTCGGTGGTGATGGCGGCGATGAACAAGCAGTGGGACGACCTCGGCCGCCTCGTCGATCGCTACCAGCGCGCGACGCAGCGGCTGAAGTACGCGACGGTGCCGGTCGTCGGCGCGCCCTTCGGGATGACGCTCGGCGGCGGCCTCGAGCTCTGCTTCGGCTGCGACGCGGTGCAGGCGGCGGCGGAGACGTACGCGGGCCTCGTCGAGGTCGGCGTCGGCCTCATCCCCGGCGGCGCCGGCTGCATGAACATGCTCTGGCGCGCGCTCGAGGGCTGGCCCGAGGGCGCGACGCGCAACACCTACGACGTCGTCACGCAGGTCTTCAAGAACATCGCGATGGCGAGCGTCGCGACGAGCGCGGTCGAGGCCCAGCACAAGGGCTACTTCCGCTTCTCGGACGGCGTCTCGTTCGACCGCGCGCGGCACCTGTACGAGGCCAAGCAGCGCGCGATCGGCCTGGCACGCGGCGGCTACCACCCGCCGCAGCCGCAGGCGCACGTGCTCCCCGGCGAGAGCGGGATCGCCACGCTGGCCATGATGGTCGACACGCTGGTCGCCGGCGGCTTCGCGACCGAGTACGACGGCGTCATCGCCAAGCGCCTGGGGCGCGTCCTCTGCGGTGGCGCCGCCGGCGCGACGCATCCGGTGACCGAGGACGAGATGCTCGCCATCGAGAAGGAGGTCTTCCTCTCGCTCTGCGGCGAGGAGAAGTCCATCGCGCGCATGCAACACATGTTGACCACGAACAAGCCCCTCCGGAACTAGCGGGACAGGTGACGAAGATGACCGAAGTCGTGATCGTGGACGCCGTCCGGTCCGCCGTGGGCCGGGGGCACAAGGGGGCGCTGGCGCACACGCGGCCGGACGAGCTCGCGGGGCAGGTGATCCGTGGCTTGCTCGCGCGCAACCCGAAGGTCGCGCCGGAGCTCGTCGAGGACGTCGTCCTCGGCTGCGCGATGCCCGAAGGCGAGCAGGGGCTCAACATCGCGCGCGTCTCGGCGATGCTCGGGGGGCTGCCCGAGGCGACGAGCGCGTTCACCATCAACCGCTTCTGCTCGAGCGGCCTGCAGGCCATCGCGAACGCCGCCGGGCACATCCTGCTCGGCACGCACGACGTCGCGATCGCGGGCGGCGTCGAGTCGATGTCGATGGTGCCGATGACCGGCAACAAGCTGAGCGCGTCGCCCGCGGCGATGGAGCGCGTCGCGAGCGTCTACACGCCGATGGGCATCACCGCCGAGAACGTCGCCAAGCGCTTCGAGATCGCGCGCGACGCGCAGGATCGGTTCGCGTACGCGAGCCAGATGAAGGCGAAGGCGGCGCTCGAGAAGGGCGCCTTCGCCGACGAGATCGTGACGGTGAAGGCCACCGCGTACGCGGACGGCGCGCGCGTCGAGCGCGACTTCGCGATCGACGAGCTGCCGCGCCCCGAGACCACGCTCGAGGGGCTCGCGCAGCTCCGCCCCGCGTTCTCGACGACCGGATCCGTCACCGCCGGCAACAGCTCGCCGATCAGCGACGGCGCCGCCGCCGCGCTCGTGATGAGCGCGGCCAAGGCGAAGGAGCTCGGGCTCACGCCGCTCGCGACGATCAAGAGCTTCGTCACCGTCGGGGTCGACCCGTCGATCATGGGCATCGGCCCGCTGCCCGCGGTGCAGAAGCTGCTCGCCAAGACGGGGCTGTCCATCGCGGACATCGACCTGTTCGAGATGAACGAGGCGTTCGCGAGCCAGGCGATCTACTGCCAGCGCGAGCTCGGCATCCCGGACGAGAAGCTCAACGTGTACGGCGGCGCGATCGCGCTCGGTCACCCGCTCGGGTGCACGGGCGCGAAGCTGACCGCGACGGCGCTGCACGAGCTGAAGCGTCGCGGCGGCAAGCGCGCCGTGGTGACGATGTGCATCGGCGGCGGCATGGGCGCCGCCGGCCTGTTCGAGCGCGCGTGATCGTCAGGCGAGCGCGCGATCGAACGCGCCGCCGCGCGGGTCGAGCCGCGCGCGCATGCGGAACGAGGCGTGCGCGAGGCACGCGCCGAGGCGGGCCACCCCGGACAGGGTGGCCCGCGCGGTGAGGTGCGAGCGTCGCCGGCGTGCGGTCTCGGCGGCGTGGCGGGTGAGGGCGAGGGTGGACATGCCCCCGACTTCGCACGCCCGATGCCACCGCGCGCGTGCGCTCACACGCCTGCGCCGCGTGTGAAGCGCGATGCGCGGGTGTGATGCCCGCGCCCACTCCGCGCCGCTCGAGCTCCGCCGATCAGTTCCCGATGGGCGGCACCGCGCCGGCGAGCGCCTGCAGCACGAAGCGCGTGACGTCCGCGCGCGCCTGCGGCGCGCCGATGGTGACGAAGTGCCCGTCCTCGCCGGCGGCCGGGCTGTACTGCCGCATGCCCACCGAGTACGGGAGCATGTTCACCGACACGTTGCCGATCGCCGGCGCGGGGATCGGATCGCCCAGCCCGGCCTCCGTGATCACCGGCATCACGTGCGGCAGCCCGGCGGAGCGCGCGAACGCCTGCATCGTGCGCTCGGTCGAGTAGGTGTCGCCCATCCCGTACGTCATGAAGACGTGGCGGCCCGTGAGATCGATCGGGTCGCGGTAGTAGTGCCGCCCGTAGTTCACCGCGTCGACGCGCTCGTAGAACATCTGGAAGAGCGCGAGCGCGGGGTGCTGGTCGCCGGCCACGAGGCGCCCCGACTCGTCCGGGTCGAGCAGCGCGAGCGGCACCGCCGCGGCGATGTTCACCGGGCTCGTCTTGCTCAGGAGCGACTCGGTGAGATCGCCGCCGCCTCCCGAGATCAGCGCCGCGCGCAGGCCCGGCTCGAACGGGATCATCAGCATCCCGTGCTGCGCCCCTTGGCTGTGGCCGAACAGCACGATGCGCGACGGATCGAACGTCACGGCGGCGCCGGTGGGCGAGGCCGCCGCGTCGAGCGTGTAGCCCTGGGCCCAGTGCACCAGCGCGAGCAGGTCGGCGGCGCCCTGCAGGAAGTTGTCGCGCGCGGCGAGCGGGTTGACGAAGTTGAAGACCAGCTCGTTGGTCGAGCGCGTCGAGCCGTTCGCGCGCGAGCCGTGCAGCGGCATGTCGATCGCGATGGTCACCGCGCGCGGCGGGCCCGCGCCGCCGTCCTCGGTCGCGAGCTGCGCGGCGTAGCCGTTCTCGATGGGTCCGGTGAACGCGCCGCCCGTGCCGTGGCCGAAGATCAGCACCGGGAACCCGCCCGCCGGGGCGGGCACGTCCTTCGGGATCGCCATCACCATGCAGACCGGCTCTTCGCCCTGCACGATCGGGTCGCCCGCCGCGCTCGTCTCGATGTCGCCGCCGTCCGACGGCTCCTCGTACGGCGCGGTGCCGCGCTGGAAGCGAGGCAACGCGATGCGCGCGTGCACCTCCCAGATCGCGTCGCTCGCGCCGCCGCAGACGCGCCGGCCGCCGTCGTCGCACGGGCTCGTCACGCCCGGTCCGCACACCGTCACGTCGCTCAGCGCCGGGATCGGGCGCGCGCGGATCACGCGGCGCAGCGCGGGGACCATCGCGGTCGGGTCCTGCGTCGTGAAGACGGCTGCGTTGAGCACGTCGTCCGCCGAGATCGTCTCGTCGAGGGCGAGCCAGTCGCGCAGCGGCTGGTACGCGCGCCAGCCGCCCGCGAGCGGCTCGCCCGAGGGCGCCGTGCTCGACAGGAGCGCGTCGAGATCCGCCGCGCGCATGAACTCCGCGCTCCCGTGGTCGGGGTGCGTGCGGATCCCGCGCCGCAGGATCGCGGCGTACGTCGTCCCCGGCCGGAGCGGCTGGCCGTGCCCGCGGCGGATGCTCAGCCAGTTCGGGCAGATGTAGCGCGTGATGCGCCCGAACGTCGTGAGCCACGAGCGCCCGATGTTGTTGCCGTAGTCCGGCGAGTCCGGCGAGAGATCGACGAGCATCACGCGCTCCCCGTCGATGTCGCCCCACTCGTACGCCCGCGAGAAGCGGAAGTAGATCACCGGGTTGGTCGCGAAGCCGTCGAGGTCCGTCTGCGCCTGCGCGATGTGGCGGCCGAGCACGTCGACGGCCAGCGCGGTCGACGGGGACGGATGCGCGGTCAGATCGATCCCGCCGCCCGGCCGGCGCAGCACGTCGTTCGGGAACGGCAGCCGGTAGAAGTCGCGGTCGCCGTCGTCGCCGCGGCGGATGCGGAAGTAGGCGGTCGGCGGGCCCTCGTCGTCCTGGCAGCTCTCGCCTTGCCAGTTCGGGACCGCCGGCGGGAGCATGCCGCCGATCCCGCCGTCGCCGTGGAACACGGGCGGGTTGAGGCAGCGCTGCCCGCTCTCGCTCGTGAGGCACGCGAGCCCCGCGTAGCAGTCGCGGTCGGAGATGCAGCCGGCGCCGATGTCGCCGCTGCCCGAGGCCCGGCACCGGAAGCCGAAGCCCTCGAGCGTGCAGATCAGGCCGCGCTCGCACTCCGCCGTGGACTGACAGTCGGCCCCGTTGGTTCCATCGCCCGAGGGCGCACACGTGCGGTTCGGGGCGCAGTAGAGGCCCTCGGCGCAGTCTCCGGTCAGCGCGCACGCGCCGCCCTCGGTCACGTTGCCGGGCGGCTGGCAGCTGCCGTCGGCGCAGACGAGCCCCGAGCGGCAGTGGGCGTCCGCCATGCAGATCGCGCCGATGCCGCCGCCGCGCGGGCCCGCGTCCGTCGCGGTGCTCTGGAAGCACTCGCAACCCGCCGCGAGGAGCAGCGCCATCCCAAGAGACAACCCGAAGCCAAGCCGCCGTGCGCGCATCCGTTCCCCGACCCTTCGTGGAGGTTCGCCGGGCAGGATAGCGAACGCGGCGCGCGATTTCTTGACCACGACGCGGCGCTCGTGGCTTTGGGTGGGTGTGCCTCGGACCTACATCATCGCCATCGGCGTCCTGGGGATCGCGTCGGCGGCCTCGCCCGTGCGGGCCGACCCGACCGATCGCGGCGAGCCGGACGTCCACGACTACTCGCGCTTCAGCGACGGCCCCCGCAACGTCCCGGCGCCGCGTGGCGCGTCGCTCGTGCGCGCGCAGGCGCTCGGCCTCGGCACGCGCGAGGCGGCGACGCGCGCTCGGCGTGGCGCGCTCCCCGAGGCGTGGCTCCGCGCGGCGGCGTGGCGTCGCCAGCCCGTCGAGCGCCTGCTGTGGCCGGTCGACGACGGCCGCTTCGCGCGCGGCTTCGGGTTCGTGCGGCACACGCGCCCGGACCTGCGCCACGACGGCGTCGACATCACGGCCGAGGCCGGGGCGGTCGTGCGCGCCGCGGCCGACGGGATCGTCGTCTACAGCGACAACGGGATCCGCGGCTTCGGCAACTGCGTGATCCTCGCGCACCCGAACGGGTGGGTCACGCTCTACGCGCACAACGCGCGCACGACCGTGCAGGCGGGCTGGCGCGTGCGGCGCGGCGAGCGCATCGCCCTCGTCGGCTCGACCGGGATCTCGCACGGCCCCCACGTCCACTTCGAGCTCTTCGACGCGGGCGCGCACGCCGATCCGCTCGCGCTCTTCGACGGAGGCCCCGCGTTCGTGCAGCGCGTCGCGGAGCGCGCGCACCGCGCGGGCCGGGTGCCGGCGCCCGCGTCCGAGCCCCTCCCGCCCGAGCCCCTCGCCCCGCTCGGCGAGCCGCGCCCGGGCTCGCCCGACGCGTCGCTCGGGATCGGCACGGCCGCGCTCGCGCGTCGCCTCGAGCGCTTCCGCCCGGCCGCGGCGCTGATCGCGAGCGTCGAGGGGCGCCACTTCCGAACGCTGCTCTGGCCCGCGCGCGGCGGCGCGGTGCGCGCGAGCGGCGCGCGCGCGCTCGCGCTCGACGCCGAGGGCCTCCCGCTGCGCGCGGCCTCGGACGGACGCTGCGTGTACGCCGAGGACGGGACCGTCGTCGTGGTGCACCCGATGGGGTGGGTCACGACCTACCGCGGCGCGACGGACCTCGCGGTCGTCGCGGGCGCGCCGGTGCGGCGCGGCGAGTGGATCGGGCGCGCGACGTCGAGCGCGCGCGTCGAGCTCCGCGTCGACGGACGCGCCGTCGATCCGCTCGCGCACATGGTCGGCGTCCCCGGCCGCGAGTGACCGGGCGCGCGTCGCGCCGATTGACGCGCGCGCCGCTCGGGCGCCAGGATCGCCCCGTTGGACAAGCCCGCCCCCGTCGTCCCCTTCGCCACCGCCCCGCAAGAGCTCGGCTCCGTGCGTGATCTCGCCGGCAAGGTCGGCGATCAGATGGTCCGCCTCGCCGAGGAGGCGCTCGGTGAGGAGCTCGACGCGCGCATGGCGCGCATCCGCACGCACCCCAACGACGCCGGCGTCGATCCCTTCGGATTCGACCCGTCGACGGCTCGCTACGCGCTCTCCCTCGCCGCGTTCCTGCACCGCTTCTACTTCCGCAGCGAGGTGTTCGGCACCGAGAACCTCCCCGAGGGGCGCGTCCTCGTGATCGCGAACCACTCGGGGCAGATCCCGATCGACGGTCTGCTCATCGGCACGGCGCTGATGCTCGACGCGAACCCGCCGCGCTTCCCGCGCTCGATGGTGGAGCGGTGGAGCGCGGAGCTGCCGTTCGTCAGCGTGCTCTTCCCGCGCTGCGGGCAGGTGGTGGGCTCGCCCGACAACGCGCGCCGCTTGCTCGAGAACGACGAGGCGCTCGTCGTGTTCCCGGAGGGCTCGCGCGGGATCAGCAAGACGTACGATCGGGCGTATCAGCTCGAGCCGTTCGGCCTCGGCTTCATGCGCCTCGCCCTCGAGACGGGCACGCCGATCGTCCCCGTCGCGGTCGTCGGCGGGGAGGAGCAGCTCGTCAGCGTCGCGAACGTGAAGAGCCTCGCGAAGGTGCTCGGCATGCCGGCGTTCCCGATCATCCCGCAGATCTTCCTCGGGATGCCGTTCCCGCTCCCGACCCGGTACCGGATCCACTTCGGCGAGCCGCTCCGCTTCGACGGGGATCCGGACGACGACGACGCGGTGATCGCGGCGAAGGTCTCCGAGGTCCAACAGACCATCCAGGGGATGCTCGAGCGAGGGCTCGGCGAGCGGCGCGCCATCTTCTGGTGATCGCGCCGGCTTGACTGCGCGCCCGCCGCGCGTTTGGCTACGCCGCCATGCGAGTGATCCTCCTCCTCGGCTCGGCCGTCGCGCTCGCGGCGTGCGGTGGGCCTCAGACGCGCACGACGCCCGACGAGTCGTCGGACATCTCCGCACAGACGCGTCGGCGGACCGAGGGCATCCCGCCCGGGATCGACGGCACGCGCTGGCGCTGGGTGGAGGCGCACTGCACCGAGGGCGCCCTCGATCTGCTCGGCCGCGGCTACGCGGCGACGCTGCAGGTCCGCCAAGACGGAGACTCGCTCACCCTCTTGACCGACCAGGTCTTCGCGACCGAGCGCTGTCAGCACACGTTGCTCACGACCGCCGCGCCGGGGAACCCCGACTGGCAGATCGAAGAGACCGTGCGCGTCGCCGTCCCGGCCACGCCGGAGTGCGTCGGCGTGCCCGAGCCGCGCCGCCCGGGGGATCTGCGGATCCGCGGGACGCAGCTCGAGGTGCTCGTCCAGCGCTCGCAGTGGTGCAACGGCCTCGAGGTGCGGATGGTCTACGAGCGCGCCCCGGACGGGCAGCTCGGGGACGACCAGATCGTGCGCCGCTACGTGGCGTTCTGGAACCAGGGCGACGCGAACGCGGCGGCCGGGCTCTTCGCCCAGCAGGGCTCGATCCTCGAGCCGTTCACGCGGACGGCGACGGGCGAGCCGTACCGCCACGTAGGACGGCAAGCCGTGTTGACGTGGTTCCAGGAGACGTTCGGCAGCGCGCCGTGGCGCGCGATGCGGATCCTGAGCATCACGGAGCAGCCGACCGAGGGTGGCAGCACGCACCACATCGTGACGTGGGAGTACATGGACCCGCGCCTCACCGCGCCCTTCACCGGCGTCACGCACTTCACGATCGCGGCGGGCGAGATCTTCGAGGCGCGCGTCGAGCTGATGGGCACGCCGAGCACGCGCGCCGGCGGCTGAGCGCGTCGGGTATACTGCGCGCGTGGGGAGCTCGACCAAGCGACCGAGCGCGCGCGCTCGCAAGACGCCGTCGAACGGCGCGACGGCGACGTCCGCCGAGGCGGGGGAAGCCAAGGCCAAGCGCGCGAGCGCGCGGCGCGCGCCGGCGGCGAAGGCGCGCGCGGTCCAGGTGAGCTCGCCGCCCAAGCCGCGCGCGCGCCGTCCGGCGGCCTCGCGCGACGCGCACGCCGAGGCGCGCGACGGCGCGGTCCTCGTCACGGGCATCTGCGGGCGGCTCGGGCAGCTCCTCGCGCGCCGGCTCCACCGCCACGACCGCGTGATCGGGATCGACCGCCGGCCGTTCCACGGGCGGCCGAAGGACGTCGTCCACCACCAGGTCGATCTGCGCCGCAAGAAGACGCGGGACATCTTCCGCGCGGGCGGGATCCGCGCGGTCGTGCACCTCGGGATCATGCACGACCCGCGGGCGAGCGCGAAGGAGCACCACTCGTGGAACGTCGTCGCGTTCCAGAAGCTCCTCGACGCGCTCATCCAGTTCGGCGTGCCCAAGCTCGTCGTGTTGTCGAGCGCCAACGTCTACGGGCCGAGCCCGGACAACCCGCAGTTCCTCACGGAGGAGGCGCCGCTGCTCGGCGCGCAGCACTTCAGCGCGATCCGCGATCTCGTCGAGGTCGACATGCTCGCGCAGAGCTTCTTCTGGCGGCACCCGGACACCGAGACCGTGGTGCTGCGGCCCTGTCACATCCTGGGCGGCGTGAAGAACGCGCCGAGCAACTACCTGCGGCTCGAGCGGCCGATGACGGTCATGGGCTTCGACCCGATGGTGCAGGTCATCCACGAGCGCGATGTCGTCGAGGCGATCCAGCTCGCGCTCGCGCCCGGCGTCCGCGGCATCTTCAACCTGCGCGGACCGGGCGAGGTGCCGATGAGCCGCGTGATGAAGATCCTCGGCAAGCGCACGCAGCCGGTGCCGGGGCCGGTCGCGACCGCGGTGCTCGACCGCCTGTGGCGCTACCGCATGACGTCGTTCCCGACGCCGGAGCTCGACCACATCCGCTACGTGTGCATGGTCGACGACACGCGCGCGCGCGAGGTGCTCGGGTTCCGGCCGCGCTTCGGTCTCGAGGAGACGGTGCGCGCGGTCGAGCACGAGCGGTGAGTCGGCCGAGGGGGCTCCGCTCCCGAGACGAGCCCGGCAGCGCGCGCTCGCGGCGTCGCGCCTTCGAAACAGGTGACGGCGCCCCGGGTGGGGGCGCCGTCGGTGGGTTGGAGGAGACGAGCTCGCGGGAGCTCAGCGGCGGTTGCGGCAGGCGCCGTCGACGCAGTCGCGATCCGCGCCGCAGTCGGCGGCGACCCTGCACGCCGGCATCACCTCGTTGGCGGCGTGGCAGAGGTACTCGGTGCCCTCCTGGCGGCAGATCGGGACCTGCGAGTCGAAGCGCATGCACTCCGTGTTGGTCATCGTCGGGCACGGCGTGCGGCAGACCGACGAGCGGCAGACGCGGCCGGTGCTGCAGTCGCTGTCGCGCGTGCAGAAGGGCTCCGGCTGCCACGCGCCGCGGCAGAAGTCGTCCTCCGTCGCGCAGTACTCGTCGGTGTCGCAGCTCAGGCCGCCGCGGCAGTCCGCGAGGCAGCGGCCGCCGACGCAGTGCTCACCGGTCGCGCACTGGCTCGAGCGGGTGCACTCGCTCGGGTTCGGACGGCAGAACCCGCCCTGGCAGCTCTGGCCGCCGACGCAGTCGGTGTCGGCGGTGCAGACGCGCGAGCACGCGTTGTTCAGGCACACCGTGCCGGGCGGGCACTCGCGATCGAACTGGCAGGTGTCGCCGTGGTTGCGGCAGCCTCCTTCGACGCACACCTGGTCGGTCGTGCAGTCGGTGTCGCTGCGGCACTCCCCGTCACCCGGCGGCACGCAGGTCCCGCGGAAGTCGCACCAGAAGGGCGCCGTGCAACCCGCGTCGTCGGTGCAGGTGCCGCTCGGCGTGCAGGCGCCGCTCGCGCAGTACGAGCCGACGTCGCAGTCGCCGTGCGTGCGGCAGGTCCGGCTGCCCGGGCCGCAGAGGCCCGCGGTGCAGATCTCGCCGGTGCCGCAGTCCGTGTCCGCCGTGCAGCGCGCGCCCGGCCGACAGCGACCGCTAAGGCAGAGCTCGCCGCCGGTGCAGTCCGTGTCGAGCCGGCACTCCGGCGGGAGCGGCACGCACTCGCCTCGTCGACACATCTCGTCGGGGTTGCAGTCGTCGTCCGAGCTGCACGTCGGGGTCGTCGGCGGAGAGCCGCCGTCCACGTAGATCGGGCAGCCGCCGAGCAGCAGCGTCAGCGGGGCCGCGAGCAGAAATACGGGAAGGTTCTTCGTCATTGGGCTCGACTCCTCCAGTGGGCCGACGCCAAAGGGTGCCAGGACCGTGCCACGGGCGCCAACGCGCTCGCGGCCGAGGGATCGTCGGTGATGACGGCTCGCTTGTAAACGAGGGTTCACGGACGTTCGCGCGCAGTCGAGACCCGATCTTCACGAGGCGGGTCGCGGCGTCACGCAAACGCAGACCGGCCCGAGGCGGGCGCGCCTCGGGCCGGATCGCGGGCGGACGCGGGCGGGTCAGCCGCGCGGGCGGATGTCGACGCGCGCGACGAAGCGCTCGAAGTCGCGCCGCACCTCGTCGTGCGCGCCGGGGGTCGAGGAGAACCCGAACACCAAGAGCATCGGGACCGAGCGGCGCCGGCCCCAGCGCCAGCGGTGCCCCCCGGGGCGGACGCCCACGAGGGTCACCCGCTCCAGGTGGTCGTCGCGGACCACGTCCAGCTCGACCCAGTGGGCGGGCAGGCCGTCGATCACCGCCTCGCCGAAGTTGGCGAGGATCGCGCCCTGGAGGTTCGCGTTGGGCGGGCCGGCCTCGTCGTGCCCGTCCGCGAGCACGCGGGCCCAGCCATGGAGGACCGACGCGGTGCTCGCGTGATCCCCGTCCCACGCCGCCGGAAGGACCAGCGTCCGCGCCCAGATCTCTGCGGATCCATCTCGTTGGCGATACACCAGGTCTGCGGCGGGCACGCGGAACGGGCGGCTGCGCCCGCGGCCTGCGACGCGGCTCGAGTCGAGGGCGAGGTCGCGCCGGATCTCGCGATCGGGTCGTCCCGCCGCGTCGGTGGTGTAGTTCGTGAGCTCCCAGCGCTCCGAGAGCAGGTCCGGTCCGTCGCCGTAGCGGATCCGGTAGTGGCCGTGGGAGTGGTAGAAGGCGCCGTCCCCGAAGTGCCCGATCGGGCGGTGGTGGCAGGCGCCGCTGGCGAGCGCGGCGACCACGATCGCGATGTGGTGGAGGTGTCGCATCAGAACAGATACCCCGCCGTGACACCGAGGACCGGGTCCGGCACGTAGGTGACGCCGCTGCTATCGCTGAAGGGGAAGCCGGTGTTCGGCCGCTCCACCCGGGCGACCCCGGTGAGCTGAAAGCCCCCGTGCACCCCGGCTTCGAAGCGCCCGTCGTCGGTGTGGAACGCGAGGTGGGCGAGGCCGGCGCCGGAGAACAGCACGCGAGCGCCGTCCGGGCTCGGGGCGATCTGGATGCCGAGGTCGGGGCCCACCCGGAGCGCGGCGTTGGAGCCGAGGTCGAACGCGAGCGCGAGCAGGCGGGCGCGCACGTACACCGCGCTCGTGGTGACGAGGGTGCCGCCGCCGAGGTACGTGGTCTGGTGGGGCTCCCACCCGACGACGAGCCCGAGCCGCAGGTGCCAGGGGGAGCGCGACGCGTAGCGGATGTGGACGAAGCCGTGGACCTCGAGCTGAGGCCGCATGTCCGTCTGGAGCGAGTCCATGAACAGCCCGCTCAGGCGCCCCTCGAGCCCGAGGTGGACGTCGCCGCGCGGGAAGTAGCCGAGGCTCGGGTCGAAGTCGTCCCACGGCACCTGCTCGACCCCGAGTCCGTCGTCGAGGCGCCACGGGCCGGTCGGTCGGTCGGCGCCGAGGAAGGCCTCGGTCGTGTCGAACCCGTCGGGGTCGGGCGGGGGCGCCTCCTCGGCCCGCGCGGCGAGCGAACCGCCGGCGAGCACGAGGAGGAAGGCGAGGGCGGCGCGCATCACAGGCTGCGCAGGTAGGTGGCGAGCTCCGCGCGGCGCTCGGGCGAGAGCGCGGCGCCGCCGCCGTGCGCGGCGATCGCGTCCTCGAGCGTCGGCGCCGAGCCGTCGTGGAAGTACGGGGCGCGGTACACTACCTCGTAGAGCGCCGGCACCTGGAAGGCGCCCCCGGTCCCGACGTCGACGGTCGCGTTGTTGGTCCTCAGCGCGCCCGCGTGGCACGAGCCGCACCCGGCGTCCGCGAACGCAGCGGCGCCGCGCGAGGCGAGCGCGCCATCGACCGCGCGGCCCGGGGTGGCGGGCACGCCGTCCATCCAGCGCGCGAACGCGTCGACCTCGTCGGGTCGAGGCATCGTGCCCGCCATCCGACCCACGAGGGTCCCCTCGAGGACGTGGCCCATGTCGCGCACGTCACCGCGCCAGTGGAACGGGGCGGTCGCGAGGATGCCGCCCGCCGTCGTCTGCGTCCGGCGCAGGCCGATGTCGAACACCCAGACGTGCCCGTCGTCCCCGCCCTCGGGGTGGCAGGAGGCGCAGCTCGTGCCGGTGCCCGCGCCCTCGTGGAAGAGCGCGTGCCCGAAGTCGAGCGCCGAGCCCGCGTCGAGCTGGATCCGGCCGCCGTCCTCGAACACCAGCTCCGCCGGCTCGCGGTACTGGCCCACGACGCGGCCGTCCGGCAGCCGCTCCACGGCGATCGCCGCGCGCGGGCGCGGACCGCCGGAGCCCTCGAACGCGTCGGTGGTCCCGCGGCAGCCGCTGAACGACGTGCCGCCGACCACGCGCACGCCGTTGCGCTGGACGAAGCCCCACGCGTCGAGCGCGACGCCGGGCTCCGAGGCCGCCGCGACGTAGGTGCGGCCCCCCGTCTGCACGCCGTCGACGGCGAGGCTCGCGCTCTCGAGCGCGACGGTGCTCGTGCCGAGGTCGGGGCGGACCTCGGTGACGACCGAGCGCACCACGCCGATGTCGCAGTCCCCGCCGTAGTAGACGGCGCCGGGGAACGCGGTGCTCCCGAGCTGGCTCGAGGCCGACTCCTGGTGGACGAGCAGCACGCCGCCGCCTTCGCGCGGGCGCATGCGCCACGCGACGGTGGCCGTGCGCTCGATCCCGAACCCGCTCCCCGGCCCGGGCGCCGGACGGACCCGCTCGACGACGCGATCGTCCTCCACGACGAGGACCTCCGCGGAGCGGAAGCGGCTCACGTAGAGGCGGCCATCTTGTGCCACCACATCACGCAGATCGTGCTCCAGGCTCACACGCCGCACGATCTCGCCCGCCGGCGTGAGGCGCACGAGGTCGCCCTCCGCGCACGCGACGACGAGGTTCCCGTCGCGCGGGTCGACGTCGATGCCGCGGGGCGCCGCGCACACCGCGGTGCGGCGCACGATGCGCCCGCGGCCCGGGTCGACGGTGGCGATCGCGCCGGCGCGCCGCAGCACGACGTGGAGGCCTCCGTCGAGGTCCTCCCCGACGCGTCCGGGCTCGTCTTGCGGGCCCAAATCGATCCGCGCGGTCTGCGCGCGCGCGGCCAGATCGACGACGTGGATCGCGGCGCGGTCGGGGTCGCTCGCGATGGCCCAGCGGCCGTCGCGGCTGACGTGCAGGGTGCCGCCGGTGACCGGCGGCGGGCCCTGCTCGGGGAGGTTGGAGTCGGTCTGCGTGCAGCCCACGGAGAAGGCGAGGGCGGCGACGCTCAGCATGGGGAGGAGTCGCATGGTCGGCTGGCAACGCACGACGCGTGCCGGCCGCGGAGGGGTCCGTCGGTGGGTCATCGTCGTGGGATGCGCGAGCCGGCTCGCGCGGCTCACCGCGGGGCGTCGCTCCCCGCGTGTGCAGCCCGCTGCACGCCCCTCAGAACGTGAGGCCGGTGCCGATGTTGACCTGCCACTGCGCGGGCAGGTCCCCGGGGAGGTTCCCGTCGAGGTCGGCCGGGCGCGCCACGTCGGCGAGGAACGAGCCCATCAGCGTGAACCACTCGTAGCGGAGCTGGAGCCCCCCGCCGACGCGCACGCGCGTCGAGCGGATCGAGGGCATCACCACGTTGTGGTTGAGCTGCATCCCCTCGCCGCGGCAGTACGGCGGGCTGCCCGCTGCCGGCGTCTCCGCTTCGGGCATGCAGGTGTCGAACGCGCTCGTGTCGGGGTCGAGGTCCACGAGCTCCGAGTCGGCGAAGAGCCACGCGATCTGCGCGAACACCGACGGGGTGATCTCGACGCTGTTGCCGACGACGATCGGCTGGCTGAGGATCAGGTCGACGCTGGGCACGGTGACGTTGAACTCTCCGTCGCCGAGCAGCGTCTGCACGGCCGCGCGCACCGCGAAGTCCGGGATCCAGCCGACGCCGTCGCGGAACCCTTCCCAGAGCGCCCAGCGCACCTCGAGGCCGAGCGTCCAGTACGTCGTGTTCGCGAGGTAGCCGATGTTGGTGCCGAGCTCGAACCCGAAGGGCAGGCCCTTGCGCACGTTCAGCCGCCCCCACCCGAGCACGCCGTCGACGAAGCGCGAGCGGCTGTGGTCGGCGCTCCCTCCGTCTCCCTCGACGGCGCGGTGCCAGTACTCCTGCCCGTTGTCGATCCCGGTGAGCCACGTCTCGAACCCGACGTAGATCCCGCGTACGCCGCGCGTCCCCGCCTGCGTGAGGATCGGCGGGATGAGCGAGGCGCCGAACTGCGTCATCACGCGGCGCCACGCGTCCTCGTCCGGGCACCAATCCCGCGTGAGCGCGCGCCCGTCGACCGTGAAGGTGGACGGACACGGCGTCTCCGGGAACGCGATCTGGTCCTGGGACTCGATGCGCAGGCGCGAGACCGCGATGTTCATCGTCTGCGCCTGCGCGCCGGACGGCGCGCACAGCGCGGTGAGCAAGACGAGCGCGGAGGTGCGGCGCAGGGTCACCTTGGCTACCGGGGTCACACGCTACCCAACTCGCTGGATCCGGGTCAAGGTCCGTGGTCCATGCCGACCGGCGACAAGCTGCGCTACCGGGCGGGGCCCGTCCCTTTTCGCATCGTCCTGGTCGAGCCGGAGATCCCGCCGAACACCGGGGCGATCGCGCGCACGTGCGTCGCGACGAAGACCCCGCTGCACCTCGTCGGGCCGCTCGGGTTCGACCTGTCCGATCACGCGGTGCGGCGCGCGGGGCTCGACTATTGGCCCAAGCTCGAGCTCCACCGGCACGACGACTTCGACGCGTTCGTCGCGGCGTTCCCCGACGCGCGCCCGGTGCTCTTCACCGCGGGCGCCACGAAGAGCTACCTCGACGCCGAGCTCGCGCCCGGCGACGCGCTCGTCTTCGGTCGCGAGTCCGTGGGCCTGCCGCCCGCGCTCCTCGCGCGCTTCGAGACGGCCGCGATCCCTACGGCCGGCGACGTCCGCTCCCTCAACCTCTCGAACGCCGCCGCGATCGTGCTCTACGAGGGGCTGCGCCGCAGCGGCCGGCTCGCCGACACCTTCGTCGAGCGTACCTGACGCGCGGAGTGGGTCAGAGCAGGGCGCCGAGCGGGGTGTAGTCGACGCCGACGCCCTCGGCGACGCCCTGGTACGTGCAGGCGCCGTCCCAGCAGTTGACGCCGAGCGCGAGCGGCGCGTGGGCCTTGACCGCCTCGACGACGCCCAGGTTCGCGATCTGCTCGGCGTAGCGCAGCGTGACGTTCGTGAGCGCGAAGGTGCTCGTCTGCGCGACCGCGCCCGGCATGTTGGGCACGCAGTAGTGGACGACGTCGTGGAGCACGAAGGTCGGCTCGTCGTGCGTCGTCGGCCGGCAGGTCTCGATGCAGCCGCCCTGATCGACGGCGACGTCGACCACGACGCTGCCGGGCGACATCTTCTTGATGAGCTCCTCGCTCACGAGGCGCGGCGCCTTGGCGCCGGCGACGAGCACCGCGCCGATCACGAGGTCCGCCTCGCAGCACGCCTCCTCGACGTTGCGCGGGTTGCTGTAGAGCGTCTCGATCTGACCCTGGAAGATGTCCTCGAGGTAAGCCATCCGCTCGTGATCGAGCTCGAGCACGGTGACCTGCGCGCCGAGCCCCACCGCGATGCGCGCCGCGTGCGAGCCCACGATGCCGCCGCCGAGGATCACGACCTTGCCGCGCCGGGTGCCGGGCACGCCGCCGAGCAGGATGCCCTTGCCGCCGCGCTCCTTCTCCAGCGAGGTCGCGCCGACCTGGGTCGCCATGCGGCCCGCGACCTCGCTCATCGGACGCAAGAGCGGGAGCGAGCCGTCGGGGTTCTCGACCGTCTCGTACGCGATGGCGCGCACCTTCGTGTCCATCAGCTTGCGCGTCAGGACGGGGAGCGGCGCGAGGTGGAGGTAGGTGTAGAGGATCAGCCCCTCGCGGAAGTACTGGTACTCCGGCTCGAGCGGCTCCTTGACCTTCATCACCATGTCCGCGGCCCACGCGTCGGCGGCGCTCGGCACGATGCGCGCGCCCGCCGCGGTGAGCTCGGCGTCGGTGAGGCCCGAGCCCAGCCCGGCGCCCTTCTCGATGTGGACCTGGTGACCGCTGCGCACGAGGCTCGCGATGCCGCCGGGGTTGATGCCCACGCGGTGCTCCCGCGGCTTGATCTCCTTCGGTACGCCGATGATCACAGTCGTCCTCCTCGCGCCGTCGCCGACGACGCAGCGCGCGAGCCTAGCTCGCGGCCTCTCGCCGGCGAGCGCTTTTGAGCTGACGCGTCGCGTCAGGCGTGCGGAACGTCACCGCGCCCGCCACGGCCGAGGACGTCCTCGAGCAGCGCGGGGACCGCGTGGCGGAGAAATCGCGCGGCATACCGCGGACGGAAGTAGTGTTGCACGTATGCATGCTCGCGCAGGGTGGTCAGCTCGGCGCCGCCGAGGCGCGGGTGCCGGAACGTCGGCGCGAAGCCGGTGTGCGCGTCGGGGGCGAGCGGCAGGGCGCGGACCTGGTCGGCGAGGCGCGTGCCGGGGTAGGGCGTCGCGACGGTGAACTGGACCGCGAACGAGTCGAGCCGGCGCGCCCACGCGAGCGTGCGCCGCATGCTCGCCTCATCGTCGTCGGGCAGGCCCAGGATGAAGTTGCAGATGACGCGCACGCCGCGGCGCTGCGCGACGCGCACGACCTCCTCGATCACGCGCGCCTCGGGCGGGTTGCGGCGCTCCTTGGCGAGCAAGGCGCGGTCGCTGCTCTCGACGCCGATCTCGAGGCTGCGCAGGCCGGCGCGCGCGAGCGCGTCGAGCAGCGCGGGGTCGAGGCGGTCCGCCCGCATCTCGGCGCTGAACCGCACCCCGTGCGGCGCGAGGGCGCGGGCGAGCGCGAGGGTGCGGTCGCGGTCGAGGTTGAAGAGCGGGTCGCGGAACGCGAAGCCGCGCGCGTCGTGCCGCGCGACCTGGTGAGCCACCTCGCGCCCAACGCGCTCCGGATCGCGCTCGCGGAAGCGCGCGGTGACGCGCCACGGGCAGTAGCCGCAGCCGTACGCGCACCCGCGCGCGGAGCCGATCGGGAGGGTCGGGGCCGAGAACCCGAGGAAGGCGTAGCGGAAGCCCGCCACGTCGAACGCGCTCCAGTCGGGGAACGGCAGCGCGTCGAGATCCGGCGCATCGCCCGCCCGGACGACGCCGTCGGGTGTGTCGAGGAGCGCGGCGCCGAGCGCCTCCGGCTCGCCGACGACCACGACGTCCGCGCCGTCCGCGTACAGCTCGGGGCGGGCCGACGCGAACGCGCCGACCACGATCGTGCGGATCCCCCGGCGGCGCAGGCGCGCGGCGAGGTCGCGCTCGGCGCTCGCGTCGACCATCGAGCTGAGGATCACGGCCGCGTCGACGGCGGGCAGGGCGTCGGCGCCCCGGACCTCGTGCGCGCTCACGGTGTGGCCGGCGCGCGCGAGCTGTGCGGCGAGGTAGCCGAGGGTCAGCGAGGGCAGGGCGGCGACGCGCGCCTTCGCGCGCTCGAGCAGCCGCGCGCGCCACGAGGAGCCCACCGCGAAGACGGTCCCGTATCCTCCGGCGACGTCCTTGAGGGTGCAGCCGGCGTGGGCGTAGACGGTGACGAGGGCGACTCGCATGAGCGGCGACGGAACCCGGGCGCCTCGGGCGCGCCCGTCCGAGTAGCACGTCCGCGCGGGCGGCGCGTGCGGAACCCGGCCAGCGGGAGCGCGCGGGGGGTGAGCCTGCTAATCACGGGCGCAGGATGAGCGAGCTGCCCCCGCACCTGGCCGGTGGTCCGTCGCGGCCGTGGATCCCGATCACCGCGGCCGCGGCGGTCGGGATCCTCGGGCTGACGGGGCTCGCCCTCTGGCTCGGCCGGACCGTGCCGGGGACCGAGGGCCTCGCCGTCGAGCTGCGCGATCGCGGGCGGATCGCGGTGATCGGGGCGGACGAGCTCTTGCGCATCGAGGCCGAGGGCGCGGAGCTGATGCCCGCGCGCGAGGTGCCCGGGCTCGTCGAGGCGCTCGCCGGCCGAGACGAGGAGGCGCTCGACGCGGCGCTCGCGCGCGCCGGCGTCGCGGGGCTGCTCGTCGACGGGCGCGCGGGCGCAGATCGCTCCGAGGGAGCCACGCTCGAGCAGCGGCTGCGCGCGTACGCGACGACGCACAGCCTCCGCGGCGTCTACCTCACGCCCGCCGCGGCGCTCTACGTCCGGCGCGGGGCCGTGTACGGGCTCGAGCCAGCGATGGGTGACGTGCTCGCCCGCGCGGCGCGCCAGATCGTGGGCGGCTCGAGCACGCCGCTCGTGCGCGCGTTCCCCGAGCCGCTGCGGCGCGGCCGCAACGTCGAGGTGATGGTGCTGCTCGAGCAGGGCGATCGGCCGCGGCTCTGGCGTTCGGCGCGCGGCGGCTCGATCGCGCGCGCGCTCGTCACGGCCGCGTCGGTCGCGCGCCAGCGCTGGACGGAGCGGCAGCAGGCGATGGGCGGCGAGCTCGACGAGCGCTTGCCGCGCATGACCGTGCGCGTCTACCTGCTCGAGGAGGACGGAACGCTCGGGGACGTCTCGGCGCCGTTCGTCGAGCGGGTGATCACCGAGGACCACGGCGTCGCGTTCGAGCACCGCGGGAGCTGGCACTACCTCTTGCCTCGCGCGACCGCGGAGCGCGGCGAGGGCTCGGCGATGCGCGCGTACGCCGAGCTGTTCGACGACGCGGGCCTGCCGGCGGACAGCCTCGGGCGCGACGAGCTGCGCGCGTATCGGATGGTGGCGCGCGAGGTCGGGACCTCGCCCCCGACGGCGAGCGCCCCCGCGCCCGGCGAGGAGCAGGGGCCCGACGCGCTGCTCGCGCCGTTCGGCGATCTCGACGAGCTCCGCTGAGGCTTCGAGTCGCTGCGCTCAGGGCGTGGCGAGGGATGCGGTCGGCTCGCTCGTGCTCGGCTCGCTCGTGCTCGGCTCGTTGGCGCTCGGCTCGCTCGGGCTCGGCTCGCTCGGGCTCGGCTCGAAGGACGCGGGGAGCGCTCCGCGCGCCGCCGCCGCGAGCTCGCCGGTCGGCTCGCGCTCCTCGGCCACCGGCAGGCGCACGACGAAGGTGGAGCCGACGCCCTCCGCGCTGCGCGCCTCGATGTCGCCGCCCGCGGAGCTCACGATCCGCTGCGAGATCGCGAGCCCGAGGCCCGTCCCGCGGTCCTTGGTCGTCACGAACGGGACGAACAGGGTGGACAAGATCTTTTGCGGAATCCCGGGTCCGGTGTCCGCGACGGAGAGCTCGATCCAGTGGCGGACCTCTCCCGCGAAGTTGCGCTGCGTGCGCTCCACCGTCCGGACGGTCAGCTGTCCCGTGCCCTCCATCGCCTGCGCCGCGTTCTGGCACAGGTTGATGAGCACCTGGCGCAGCCGCTCCGCGTCGATGCGCACGCGCGGCAGCGGGCTCGCGAGCTCGAGGCGGATCTCCACGTCGCCGAGGTCGGGCCCCAGGAGCGTCAGCGTCCGTTGCACGGCCGCGTTGATGTCGGTCGGTGCCGCGTCGCCAGGGCTCGGTCGCGCGTAGTCGAGGAACGAGGAGACCACGCGGTTGAGGCGGTCCGTCTCCTCCACGATGATGTCGAGGAACTCCCGCGCCCCCGGCTCGCCGCCGGGCTCGGCGAGGAACTGCGCGCTCGCCTTGATCGCGCCGAGCGGGTTGCGGATCTCGTGGGCGAGGCCGGCGGCCATGCCACCGAGCTCGGCGAGGCGGTCGCGCTGCCGCAGGCGCTGGTAGAGGCGCGAGTTCTCGATCGCGATGGAGGCCTGCGCCGCGAGGCCGCGCAGCAGCTGGACCTCTTCGGGGCTGAACGCGTCGCGGAGGCGGTCGTCCCGGACGCAGAGCAGGCCGTACGTCTCGTCGTGCCCGCGCAGCGCGACGACGACGGAGGCGTGCATCGCCTCGAGCGTGGCGATGATCTCCTCGAGCACCTTGACCTCGAGCTCCTCGCCGAGCTCGTGCGCCGCGTCGAGCTCGCGCTCGAGCTGCTCGATCACCAGCTCCTCGTCGCGCCGGAGCCGATCGACGAGCGGGCGAGCGAACGCGAGCTCGAGGCGGCCGATGGGCTCGCGCCCGATGTGCGTGCCGAGCTCGAACCCGCTCCCGCGCTCGTCGAGCAGGTAGATCGACGCGTCGGTCAGGCGTCGCGACCCGCCGAGCGCGCTCATCACGAGCTGGGTCATCTCGTCCATCGAGAGCGTGTGGGCGAGCTGCGCGCGGATCTCGCCGATGAGGCGCTCGAGGTCCGAGCGCTCGCGGAAGAAGAAGAGGGCGATCTGCTGCTCGAGGCGCGCGCGGAGGGGATCGAACAAGAGGAACAAGACCAGCGCGGCGACGACCGAGTGGAGGAAGAAGTGGCCGGGGTCGAGGAGCACGAGGACCCAGAGGATCCCGGCGAGCGAGAACGACAGCGCGGTCAGGAGCGTGAGGCGGCCGGCGAGCTCGTAGAGGTCGAGCAGCCGGTAGCGCAGGATGGACTGCGACAGGACGTACAGGAACACCAGGATCAGGATCGCGCCGACCGGCGGGATCTCGAGGCCGGCGTACGGCAGGTACTCCGCGAGCGTGAAGACGGCCGCGAGCGCGAGCACGACGAAGAGGTAGGTGAGGCGCGCGCGCTCGAAGCGCGAGGCGGCGACGCGCGACGCGCGGAAGAGCATCACGAGCGCGGCGCCCATGAGCACGAACACGTAGGTGAAGATCAGCCCGGCGAAGGCGACTTGGTGGAAGACGGGCGTGAAGCTCGCGCCGATCATGGCGAGCGCGAGCGCGACGGTCGTGCGCTGGAGCTGGTTCGCGCGGCGCGACTCGGGTTGCAGGAACGTCCGGAAGAACTGCACCGCGCTCAGCGGCAGCAGCACGGCGCAGATCACGTTGAGGCGCTCCCAGAGTGGGCCGCCGCCCAGGAACCGCACGAGGAACGTCGAGAGGTACCAGGCGCCGACGGTCGCGCCGAAGAGCGCGAAGAACCAATGCACGCGGCGGCGTCGCGCGCGCAGCAGCACCGTCGACGCGATCGCGAAGCTGAGGACGGCCGCGAGCAGCGACGTCTGGGTACGGAGATCCACGCGACCTCCAAGCTAGAGCGCCGGGCCGGTCGAAACCACCGGAATTCTCGGGCGGAACCCGCTCCCGAGCGACGCCGCGGCGCCGCGAGGGGCGCCGCTCAGGGGAGCGCGGGCATCTCGGTCCGGCACTGCTCGCGCGGCTGCGTGCTCGGCTGTGGCGACGGATCGGCCGCGAGGGTGTTGCCGTCGCGGACGCGGCCGTGGCCGTCCGACGCCGCGCGGACCTTGCACGCCTCGGTGCTCGGCTGCGGCGACGGGTCGCCCCACCGCACCGGGACCGCGAGGCCCACGCTGAGGAGGTACGACTCGCGCAGGCGGCGGCTCTCCTCGGCGCGGCCGGACGACGCGAGCTCGTCCTCGACGTCCGCGATCTCGTCGGTGCAGATCGGCGCGCCGCTCGCGTCGATGGCCACGACGAGGCTCTGCCCGACGAGGCGGAACTCGACGTCCTCGGGCAGTCGGTCGCGGCACGAGCGCGGCGCGCTCTGCCACGCGTCCGACTCGAACTCCTCGAGCGGCTGCGTGCCCTCCGGCACCACCGCCACGCCGTCGTGCTCGTGGTCGACCGGCGCCCCGATGCAGCCGGTGCTCGCCGCGAGCGCGGCGAGGCAAAGAACCCTGATCATCCCGTTCGTCATTCGTCGGCTCCCGCCTTCGCACTCAGCCCGTACTGCTTGACCAACTGCGACAGGCGCGGTCGTTTCATCCCGAGGAGCGCGGCCGCCCGCGTGATGTTCCCCTCGGTCTCCCCCAGCGCGCGCACGATGCACTCGCGCTCCATCAGCTTCTTCATCTCGAGCAGCGACGTCTCTCCGTCGCGCACTCGCTCGTAGACCTGCGCTTCGAGCGGTGCAACCGCGCGCGCGGGAGCAGCCCCGAGCGGCGCGGGCGGCGCGTGCGCCGGCGCGACCTCCGCCGGATCGGGCGGCTGGAAGCTCTCGGCGAACGCGCGGAAGTCGTCCGGCACGAGCGACGCGCCGTCGGCGAAGAGCGTGGCCGAGCGCAGCACGTTCTCGAGCTCGCGTACGTTCCCCGGCCAACGGTGGCGCGAGAGGCACTCGAGCGCCTCGGGGCTCATCCGGCGGAGCGGCTCGCCGCGCTCCTCCGCGATCCGACCCAGGATGTGCGCGCAGAGCTCGGGGAGGTCCGCGAGGCGGCTCCGCAGCGGCGGCATCTCCACCATGACGCCGCGGAGGCGGTAGTAGAGATCCTCGCGGAACGTTCCGTCGCTGACCATCGCCTCGAGGTCGCGGTGGGTCGCCGCGATGATGCGCACGTCCACCTTGATCGGCTGCGTGCCGCCGACGCGCTCGAACTCGCGCTCCTGCAGCACGCGCAAGAGCGCGACCTGCGTCTTGGCGGAGATGTCGCCGATCTCGTCGAGGAAGAGCGTGCCCCCGTCGGCGAGCTCGAAGCGGCCCTTCTTGCGGGCGGCGGCGCCGGTGAAGGCGCCGCGCTCGTGCCCGAAGAGCTCGCTCAACAGGAGCGTCTCGACGAGGGCCGCGCAGTTGACCTTCACGAGCGGCTTGTTGCGCCGCGGCGAGTTGTGGTGGATCGCCTCGGCGATCAGCTCCTTGCCGGTGCCGCTCTCGCCGCGCACGAGCACGAGCGCGTCGGCGGCGGCGACCTTGTCGAGCAGGCCGTAGATGTGGTGGATCGCGACCGAGCTGCCGACGAGGCTCGGGTAGCGCTCGCGCCAGCGGCTCGGCTCCTCCGCGGGGCGGCCGACGAGCCGGTGCGTGCCCGTCAGCGAGCGCGGCGGCGGGTCGGACTGGTGGCGCGTCTGCGTCCACGCGGTCGTGAGCGCGGCCGCCACGCGCTGGAGCTCGACGCGGAGCGCCCGCTCCTGCCACGCGCCCATCGACTCGTCGGGCACCCGCGAGGTCAGCTCCGCTTCGACGCGCTGCGCGCGCTCGAGCACGCGCGTCGCGAGGCCGATCTCTCCGGCGTCGCCGAGCGCCCGCGCGTGGCGCAAGAGCGCAGGCAACAGGCGCTCCGGGTCGTCGCACTCGCGCGCGAGCTCGACGGCGCGCGCGGCCGCCGCGCGGGTGTTGCCGCCGGCCGCGCGCTCGAGGTCCGCCTGCACGAGCGCGAGGTCCGCCCGGTACTTGCCCGGCAGCTCGCGCTCGAGCCCGACGAGGAGCGCGCGCGCCGCGGTGACGTCGCCGTCGTAGAGGGCCATCCGCGCGAGCTCGATCGCGGCCTCGACGTCGCGCTGCGAGCCCAGCCGCGCGAACGTCTCGCGGGCGGTGTGGAAGGACTCGCGCGCGGAGGAGACGTTGCCGTCCGCCGCGTCGATCCGGCCGAGCAAGAGCAGGCTCTCGCCGAGGACCGAGCCCGGGAGCTTGCCGCCGATCCGGCGGGCGAACTCGCAGAGCGCGCGCGCGCGGTGGCGATCGCCGAGCGTCAGGTAGAGCTCGCCGAGGTTGTTCGCGACGCGCGCCAGCATCGCGCGGTTGCCCAGGCGCTTCAGCAGCGTGACGGCCTGGTGGTAGTAGTTGAGCGCGTTGCCGTAGTCGCGCCCGAGGTGCGCGATGACGGCCAGGTTCTCCGTCGCGATGGCGCGCTCGCGCGTGTCGCAGACGCGGGAGGCGACCTCGATGGCGGTGTGGCACGCGTCCTCCGCGCCGCGCAGGTCGCGCTGCAGCAGGAGCGCGACGGCGCGGTTCGTGTGGGCCTGCGCCTCCTGGTGGCCGAGCCCCGCGGCCGATGCCTGGATCCGGTTCTGCTCGAAGAGCGAGGCCGCGCTCGCGGGGTCCTTCTGCGCGAGCGCGAGCTTGCCCAGCGTGTTGCGCGCGGAGATCGCGATCACGCGCGCGCCCGCAGCCTCGGCCGCGTCGAGCGCGCGCGCGCCCCAGCGCGCCGCCTCGTCGTAGTCCGCGCGCTGATAGTGGAGCTCCGCGAGCTGCGCCTCGACCTCGGCGACGATCGCGGGCTCGCGCGCCGCGACGGCGAGGCGCTGCGCCGTCGTCAGCACGTCGCGCGCCTCCTCGTGCTCGCCCGCCATCGTGAGGAGCTGCCCGACGCGGTGCGCGGCGACCGGATCGGCGGGCGTCTCCTCGTGGAGGGCGCGCGCGTGGACGAGCGCGCGGCCGTACGCGCCGCCGACGCGGTGGAGCTCGGCGAGCTGCTCGCGAACCGCGCGCGTCGGCGCGGCGGTCGCGGCCGTCTCGGCGACGAACGCCTCGAGCAGGGCCGCCGCCTCGCCGTGTGCGTGGCGCGCCGAGAGCGAGCCGGCGGCCACCACGGCGAGCTCGGCGGCGCGCGCGTGCTGCCCCGCGCGCAGCGCGTGGCGGACCGCCTCCTCGAGATCGACCGAGCGCGCGCACACGTCCGCGCAGCGCTCGTGGAGAGCTCGCTGGCGCGCCGGATCGAGCAGCCGGTAGCAGCGCTCGCGGTCCGCGTCGCGCTCGAAGCCGAAGAGCATCCGACCGTCGACGATCGACTTGGCGATGAGCTCGCACGAGGCGAACGCGGCGCGCGAGCGCTGATCGATCTCGCCGCCGGCGATGCGCGACAGCTCGTCGGCGTCGGCGTGGCGGCCGAGCACGGCGAGCGCCTCCACCAGCGAGCGCGCGCTGGGGTCGAGGTCACCGAGGCGCCGCGAGAGCCGCGCCTCCGGCGTGAGGGGGTTGCCCTCGAGCAGCAGATCGATCTGCTCCGGGGCGCCGCCGGTGCGCTCGAGGATGCGCGCGAGCGCGCGGCCGGACGAGAGGTACGCCCGGACACCGTCGAGCCCGAGCGCGCCGATCTCCATCGACTCCGCGCGCTCGTGCTCGCGCAGCGAGGCCACGTTCGCCGGCAGGCCGAGCTCCACGTCGGTCCGCAGGCTCGCGACGAAGAGCGCGCGCGTCCCGTCCTCGGGGCCCTGCACGAGGCCGGCGCCGTCGAGCAGGAACCGGAGCAGCTCGACCGAGCCGCGATCGGCGCGCTCCACGTGATCGAGGATGACGAGCGGGGCGCGCAGCCGCGCGACCTCGCGCAGGAGCCCCGCCACGGTGTCGAAGAAGCGCAGGCGCTTCTCGAACACGGCGGTCTCCGCGGTCGCGCCGGGGAGGTGGTTCGTCGCGTACGGCACCTCGGCGGCGCCGGGGCCGCCGTGCTGATGCCAGAAGCGGTGACAGCCGCCGCGGCACGCGAGCCCCGCGAGATCGACGCTCGGCGCGACGCCGACCTCGTCGAGGAACCGGAGCGCGCGCTCCACGATCTCCGCGAACGGGCCGAACGCGCGGCCTGGCTCGCAGCGGCCCTCGAGGACGACGCCGCCCTGCAGGCGCACGCGGCTCTTCAGCTCGCCGAGGATGCGAGACTTGCCCATCCCGCTCGGCCCCTCGAGCATGACGAGGCGCGAGCCGCTCGGCTCCCCCCGCTGCACGTCGCGATAGATCGCGGCGAGCCGCGCCAGCTCGTGTTCCCGTCCCGCGCACTGAGGGCTCGGCTCCGGCGCGGGCGGCGGGGGGGTGAACGTTCGAGCGCGCGGCTCTCCCGACGGGAGCGCTGCGGCCGCGGCGGAGCGGGCGGAGTCGTGGTTCATGCGGGGGGCCTCGAGCGCGTGCGCGTCCGCACGGCTCTGTGGTGGCGCAGCGTAGGGGGTGCCCGCCGCGCGTTCAAGCAGCCCCCGGAGCCCCGCATCGTAGAGATGCCGCATCTCCATCATCCCCGCGCGCACGGAGTGCACGATTCGTTCCCGGGGAACGCGCCCGTGGATCGAGGGGGCGTGTGCGGGATCTTACGGGGCGGCGGCGACCCGTCCGGCCGCCGCCGTGCGTCGCCTGACGGCCGTGCGTTTCCGCAGGCGAGCCGTCACGAGCGATAGTCGTCGATGTCGATCGCGTATCGCTTGAGCCAACGGTGGACCTGCATGCGCTCCTTGCCGAGCTCGCGCCCGACCGCGGCGATGTTGCCCCGATGCCGGATCAGCATCTCGCGGAGCTCCCCCTCGGTCGGCGGCCCGCCCCGCCCGACGTGCATCGGCGGCGGCGGGACCGACGCCGTCCGGCGTGCCCCGCTGGCGCCGTGGCCGGTGAGCGCCTGGCGCACCGACTCGGGGAGGTCGCCGAGGTCGAGCTCGGCGCGCCCCTCGGAGAGCGCGACCGAGAGCTTCACGGCGCTCTCGAGCTCGCGCACGTTGTAGGGCCAGCGATAGTGCGCGAGGCCGACCATGTACGGGAGCGAGACGGTGGCGTCTGCGCGGCCCGCCCGCGCGAGGAAGGACCGCGTGAGCGGGTAGAGGTCCTCGCGCCGCTCGCGCAGCGGAGGCAGCCGCGCGGTGAACTCGCGCAGACGCGCGAAGAGATCGCCGCGGAAGGTCCCCCGCGCGACCAGCTCCTCGAGGTCGCGGTGCGTCGCGCACACCACGCGGACGTCGGCGTCCTCGGGGGTCGTCGCGCCGATCGGCAGGACCTTGCGCTCCTGCAGGACGCGGAGCAACTTGGCTTGCGCTTCGAGCGGCATGTCGCCGATCTCGTCGAGGAACAGCGTCCCGCGGTGCGCGGCCTTGACGAGCCCGACCTTGTCGCTCACCGCGCCGGTGAACGCGCCCTTGCGGTAGCCGAAGAGCTCGCTCTCGATGAGGTTCGCGGGGAGCGCCGCGCAGTTGATCGCCTGGAACGGCCCTTCGCGCTCGGACGCGGAGTGCACCGTGCGCGCGACGAGCTCCTTGCCGGTCCCGCTCTCGCCGGTGACGATGACGGACAGCTGCGTCTTGGCGACCTTCGCGACCCGGTCCAGGAGCTGATCGATCTGGAAGCCGCCGATCAGCGGGCAGCCCGTGATCCCGTGGCGGATCGGGCGCGCGGACTCGACGACCGTTCCGTCGATGCGGTAGGCGCCGTACCCGTAGACCCCGTGGTCGGCGAAGCGCAGCAGCGTGTCGCCGACGCGGATCACGTCGTGCGGCTCGAGGGCGGCCGCGGCGACGCGGGCGCCGTTGACGAGCACGCCGTTGGTCGAGCCGTTGTCGACGATCCAGCAGCCGTCGGGGCGGCGCTCGACGCGGCCGTGGTAGCGGCTCACCGCGGCCTCGGGGATGCACAAGACGTTGTCGGGCTCGCGGCCGAACGTGGTGACGGGCGACGCGAACGGGACGGCGGACGGAAGCTGCCGGTGCAGGCGCGAGTAGATCAGCACCATCCCCGGCGTCGGGTCCTTCGTCGCCTCGATGGCCGGGATGGCCTCGATCGAGGCGGTCGTCCATCCTTCGTTGCTCATCGCCGGGCGCCCGTGAGGGTAGCAGCTTCGCGCGCCCAGGTGCGCACCGGCGTCACGCGGAGGGCATACTGCGGTCGTGATCGGCCGACCCGCGCTCCGGGTGGCGTGCACGCTCTGGCTCGCCGCGTGCGCCGGCGGCGCCCGCGCGCCCGCGCCGCGCGCCCCCGAGCCGTCGCGCCCTGCGCGCGTGACGCGTGCCGAGCGCGCGCCGGAGGCGCCGCGGGCGCTCGCGCCGCTCGACGGTGCGCCCGCCGCGGTCGAGGCGCTCGAGGACGGGCCTCGCACGCTCCACCTCGTCCTCGAGGCGGGGCGCTGTTACCGCGTGCTCGCCGAGGCGGTCGGGGCGATCTCCGTCGAGCTCGTCGACGAGCACGCCCACCCGCTCGCGGACGGCGCGGGGGGCCGCGTCGTCCTCGACGGCGTCTGCCCGCGCTGGTCCGGCTCGTTCGAGCTGCGGGTGCGGGTCGAGGGGGCGCCCGCGCGCGTCGCGCTCTACGAGGAGGAGCTCACTGCGTCGCGGTCGTCCTCGTCGCCCAAGAGCTCCTCGACGACGCGGTGGAGCTCGGCGAGCTCGAACGGTTTGGTGAGCAGCGCGTCGGCGACGCCGTCGTCGAGCTGCACGTCCGCCGAGCCCGTCATCACGAGGGCCCGATCGATGGCGTCGCGCTCGCGGAGCACGCGGAGCAGCGCGTCACCGCGGTGATCGCCGAGTCCGAGGTCCACGATCGCGAGGTCGAAGCGCCGCTGCTCCGCGCGCTCGAGCGCGGCCGCCGGCGAGGTCGCGACCTCGACGAACGCGCCGTGCAGCTCGAGCGCCGTGCGCACCAGCGCGCCGATCGCGGCGTCGTCGTCCACGACGAGGATGGCGCGGTAGGCGAGCGGCGGCCGCTCGCGCACCCCGCTCGAGCGCGGGCCCGCCCCGACGATGCGCGGCGGGCGCATGCTCATCGGCGCGCGGCCGACGAGGGGCAGCGCGACCTCGAAGCGGGTCCCTCGACCGGGCTGGCTCCGCACCTCCACCCGGCCGCCCGCCTCGTGGACCGTGTCGCGGACCATCGCGAGGCCCAGCCCCGTCCCGGCGTCCTTCGTCGTGAAGTACCGGTCGAAGGCGCGCTCGAGGGTCTCGCGGCTCATCCCGGGGCCGTCGTCCTCGATGACGAGGACGAAGCGCTCCCCGTCGCGGTGCATCCCGACCGCGATGGTGCCGCCCGGCTCGAGCGCTTCGACCGCGTTGCGCACGAGGTTGCCGACCACGAGCCGGAGCGCGGCGGGTGGGGGGGCGCCCAAGAGCTGTTCGGGCAGCTCGGTCGAGAGCGTCAGGCCGCGGGCCTCGACCTCCGGGCGCAGCGTCTCGAGCACCTCGCGGACCACGGCGGCGCTGTCCGTCGGCTCGGGCGCGCCGGGCGCGATGGTCCCGGGCGTCGCGTCGCGCATGGTGCGCAGCAGACCGCGCGCGCTCTCGAGGGCCTCGCGGGCGCTGCGCTGGACGACCTCGAGCGCGTGCCGGGTCCGGTCGGGGAGGGGCGCGCTCGTGGAGGCCATGCGCGTCCAACCGGCGATCGCGGTCAGCGAGTTGGCGACCTCGTGCGTGACGCCAGCCGCGTGATCCGCGGCGGCCGCCCTCCGTACGAGCGTCGCCGGGTCGACGCGCGGCGCGTACAGCACCGCGATCCCGTCACGCTCCGGCCAGGCCATGAGGCGGCCGGTCGCGGTCTCCCCGCCCTCGCCGTCGAGCTCGATCGCCGCGGGCGCGCCCCGGCGCGGGTCCTCGAGGACCTCCGAGATCCAGGACGCCTCGCAGCCAGCGAGGGCGGCGAGCCGCTCTTCGAGCGTGCCCTCGCCCGGCAACGCGCCAGCGACCACCTCCACGGTTCCGTCCGCGGCCGCACGCACGAGCGTCAACGAGAGCTCGTTGGCGATCCAGGTGACGAGTTCGGGTGAGCTTGGAACCATTCGATGCCGCGCGAAGGATATCCGCACCTGCGGAGCGGCTCAAGCGCTGCGAAGCGCGCTCCGACCCGCTCGGCTAGAGTCCGCGCATGTCGAGACCCGAGCTCTCTCGCGCCCCGCTGAGCGGCGCGTCGCAAGGCTTCTTCGCGCTCGAGCTCGAGCCCGAGACCTTCGAGGTCGTCATGCTCGACCAGCGCCGGCTGCCGACCGAGGTCGTCTACCACCGCTACCGGCGCCCGGACGAGATCGCCGAGGCGATCCGCGCGATGGTGGTCCGAGGCGCGCCCGCGATCGGCATCGCGGCGGCCTACGCGCTCGCGCAGGTCGCGCGCGATCAGGGCGGCGACGCCGCCAGCTTCCTGGTCGCGAACGGCGCGGCGGGCCGTGTGCTCGAGCGGACGCGGCCGACCGCGATCAACCTCGCGTGGGCGATCGCCCGGATGAGCCGGCGGGCGGCCGAAGTGGCGCGCGAGCCGCCCGCGGTCCGTGCGGGCGCGATGCGCGAGGAGGCCGAGGCGATCCATCGCGAGGACGTCGCGGCGTGCCGGGCGATGGGCGCGCTCGGGGCGGCCGACGTCCCCGAGGGGGCCACGATCCTCACGCACTGCAACGCGGGCGCGCTCGCGACGGGCGGCTACGGGACCGCGCTCGGGGTCGTGCGCGCCGCGCACGAGGCGAAGAAGCGGGTCCGCGTGCTCGCGTCCGAGACGCGCCCCTACCTCCAGGGGGCGCGGCTCACCGCGTGGGAGCTCCACGCCGACGGGATCCCGGTCGAGGTGATCACGGACGGGATGTCCGGCGCGCTCTTCGCCGCGGGCGAGATCGACTTCGTCGTCGTCGGCTCGGACCGAATCTGCGCGAACGGGGATGTGGCGAACAAGATCGGGACGTTCACCCACGCGGTGCTCGCCCACGTCCACGACGTCCCGTTCACCGTCGCCGCGCCGTGGAGCACGGTCGACCTCGCCTGCGCCTCCGGCGCGGACGTGCCGATCGAGGAGCGCTCGCGCGACGAGGTGGCGCGGATCGGCGAGCACGTCATCGTCGCCGACGGCATCGGCTGCCGTCACCCCGCGTTCGACGTCACGCCCGCGCGCTACGTGCGCGCCGTCTACACGGAGCGCGGTCGCTTCGGGCCGAGCGCGGGTGAGGGGCCGCGGAGCCTGCTCGCGTGAGACCGTCGGGCGGCCGCGCGTGGCTCGCGATGGCGCTGTGGACCGTCGGGTTCACCGCGTGCGGAGAGCCGCCGGCCGGCGCGCCGCCGCCCGCCGCGCCCATCGCGGCGGGCGAAGCGCCGGTCGAGCGCTCCCCCGCGGAGCCCGCGCCGAGCGCGGTTCCGGCCGGATCGCCCGCGGCGCCCGTCGAGCCGGTGCTGCTCGCGATCGACACGCACGTCGACACGACGCAGCGGATGCTCGACGAAGGCGACGACCTCGCGCAGGAGCTGCCGAACGGGCACCTGGACCTGCCGCGGATGCGCAGGGGCGGCCTGCACGGCGCGTTCTTCAGCATCTGGGTCGACCCGCGGGAGCACGAGGGGGAGGCGGCCTGGGCGCGGGCGCTCGCGCTGATCGGCGCGGTCGAGGCGCTCGCGGCGCGCCACCCGGCCGAGGTCGCGATCGCGCGCACCGGGGACGAGGTGCGCGCGGCGCAGGCGTCGGGCCGCGTCGCGCTCCTGATGGGCATCGAGGGGGCACACGCGTTCGGCGCGCCGGCCCGAGACGAGGTGCTCTTCGAGCGCCTGCGCGAGGCGCACGCGCGCGGCGTCCGATACCTCACGATCACCTGGTCGAACGACAACCGCTTCGGCCACTCGTCGAGCGGGCGCGCGCCCTCGCGTGGGCTCACGCCGCTCGGGCGACGACTGATCCGGGAGCTCCACGCGCTCGGCGTCATCGTCGACGTCTCGCACGTCTCCGACCGGACCTTCTGGGACATCGCGGCGATCGCCGAGCGCCCCCTCCTCGCCTCTCACTCCTCGTGCCGCGCGCTCTCGGCGCACCCGCGCAACGTCACGGACCCGATGATCCGCGCGATCGCCGAGGGTGGCGGCGCCGTGTGCATCAACTTCTATACGCGATTCATCGACGCGGAGTACGCGGCGCGCCGCACGGCGCTCGAGTCGAGCCACCGCGCGCGGTTCGCGCAGCTGCGGCGCGAGCACGAGCGCTGGGATCGCAGCGAGCCGCAGAACGCCCTCGCGCGCGCGCTCGGCGGCGAGGCGCTCGGGGTGCCCACGCTCGAGACCCTCGGCGCGCACTTCGCGCACGCGGCTGCGATCGGCGGCCCCGGCGCGGTCTGCCTCGGCTCGGACTTCGACGGCGTCGGCGAGCTGCCGCTCGGGCTCGAGGACGTCGCGCGGCTCGGCGCGTTGCGCGCCGAGCTCGAGCGGCGCGGGCTGCCGCTCGGGCCGATCCTCGGCGAGAACGTGCTGCGGGTGCTCGACGCGCAGCGCGAGTGAACGGGCTCGACCTCCACGGCGCGTTGTCTATACTCGCGCCGCCATGAACACCGACCCCGTCGCCTTCGTCCGTGATGACTTCGTCCGCCTCTTCAACACCGGGGTCGCCGCCTACAAGGCCCGCGGGGAGGGCGGCGACGAGAAGGCGAAGGCCCGCTACGCGGACATCGCGTCCGCGCGCGGCAAGGTGCTCGTCCGGTTCGAGGGAGACGGCGGCGGGACGCTCTGGCTCTCGGTGAAGGACGGCGTGATGACGCTGCACGACGCGGAGCCCGCGGAGCTGCCTGCGCGGCTCGCGATCGCCGCGCCGGCGGACGCCGCGCGGGCGGGCCTCGAGGAGCTCGCCGAGCACTTCGACGAGGAGAAGGCCGCGCGCCGCTTCGCGCGCGCCGCGTCCGGCGAGGTCGAGAAGGTGCTCGAGGGGCATCAGCTCCGCTTCCACGTGACGTTCACCGACCTGCCCGCGGATCCCGACGAGGTGACGCTGCGCATCGCGATCGGGGCAGCCGAGCCGCCGGAGCAGCCGACGTTCAGCGCCACGGTGAGCTGGGACGACATCGAGGACGTGCGCGCCGGGGAGCTCACCGCGCAGCAGCTGTTCGGGCGGCTGCGCATCGCGGGCGACGCGACGCAGGCGATGGCGCTCGGCATGACGCTCATGCAGCGCCGCCAGCAGGCGCGCTGAGTTCGCTGGAGGGGTCGTTCCAACCCCTCCCCCCAACGCGCCAAAGCCGCGATGGGGCTGGCCTCGATCCACCCGTGCTCCGAAAAGTCGGGCACGTCGCGGTGGGCGCGAGCCAAGCGCGGGCGACGGCCGTAGAATGAGCGCGAAGGTGGACGTCCCGCTCTACATCGTCGTCGGCCGCTCCGAGGACTGCGAGCTCCAGCTCGCCGACCCGAGCGTCAGCGGTCGCCACGCGAAGCTGAGCTGGCGCGGGCAGGCGATCCTCGTGGAGGATCTCGGCAGCGCGAACGGGACGTGGGTGGACGGGCGCAAGGTGCACCGCGCGGAGGTTCGCCCGGGCGCCGAGGTGACCTTCGGCAACGCCACCCTGTCTTGGAGCCACCCGGCGCTGAAGCAGTTCCTCCGGCGTGGCGCGCGCGGCGACACCCTCATCGGCGTCCGCATCCCCGGGCGTCGCTTCATCTGCGGCTCGTGCGGCTCGCGCGGGATCATGCCCGAGGGGTTCGCGCGCGGGCAGCTGAAGTGCGGCAAGTGCGGGGTCGAGCTGCAGGTCGGTCCTCCCTCGCGCGCGCGCAGCGTGCTGGGCGTGAGCGCGGCGCTCGTCGCCCTCGCCGCCATGGTCGTCGTCGGCGTCTTCGCCTGGCAGGACGAGACCACGTCGAGCGGCTTCCGGCGCGCCGCCGAGCGGCTCGGGCTCTCGCACGCGCGCGACGATCAGCCCGCCGCCACTTCGCCGCAGGAGCGATCGATCCGCGCGCGGATCGCGCCGCGGGTGGTCGCGGCGATCGATCCGACCCACGCCGTGACCCGCCGCGAGGCGGTGCGCCTCGCCTCCGAGGACGAGGGCCCGTTCAAGGTGGAGCAGGTCGCTCGCATCTGGACGAGCGTGCGCGAGCGCTGGCGGTACGTGAACGACCCGCGCGGCGACGAGTACTTCTCGGTGGCCAGCGAGACGCTCTCCAACGCGAGCGAGGAGGGCCAGCTCGCGGGCGACTGCGACGACTTCGCGATCTTGCTCGCGGCGATGATCGAGTCGATCGGGGGCGAGGCCCGCATCGTGATGCTCGACGGCGACCAGGGCGGCCACGCGTACACCGAGGCGTGCATCCACGAGGACGCGCAGGAGGTCGCGCGGCGCCTCTCGCAGCACTACCGGCGCAACTGGAGCCGGTATCTCGGCAACCAGCGCATCACGAACATCCACTTCCGCAGCTCGCCGGACTGCCCGGTGTGGCTCAACCTCGACTGGAACGCGCGCGTGCCTGGGGGCCCCTACGGCCGCGAGTACTGGGCGGTCGCGATCTACCCGGACGGGCGCACCGAGACCCTCGCGCCATCGGTCGGCGCGGCCGGGGACACGCCCGTGCCGAACGCCTCCGCTGCGCCGTGAGCGCGCGCCTCGACAAATCGCGCCGACGCGGCAATCTGCGCTCCGCCGCTCGGCCCCTTCGTCCCGATGCTCACGCACCGCCGCGCTCGCACGCTCTCGCTCGCCCTCGCCTTCGCGGCGCTCGGCACCGCGCTCGTGGGCCGCGCACAGGACGCACCCACGGACGATGACGGCGGCGCGGCACCCGGTGGAGTCGAGGGGCTGCAGGGCTCGCCACCCGATGGCTCGAGCTCGGAAGGCGAGCCCGCGCTCGTCGCGCCGTCGCTCGACGCCGCCGACGACGCTGCGAGCGCGCCGGCGTCCGGCGAGGGCAACGACGCGGCCTCGCCGCTCGCGACGCCGGAGCTGGTCGAGCCGCTCGACGACGCGCTGGAGGAAGAGGCGGCGGAGCTCCCGGCGCGCGCGGTCCTCGGGGGCACCCCACGCCACCTCCTCGGCGGCGCGTTCACCGCGTGGGCGGAGCTCGGCTTCTCGGGGGCCGGGCGTGGCGACGTGCGCGCCGACTTCCTGTTCTCGCCCGAGCTCGGGGTTCGCTTCCGGCCGGACCGCGGGCTCTACGCCGCGGCCGCGTTCGGCTTCAGCGCGGCGACCACGTCGGTGGCGGGCGAGGTGATGGCGGCGGGCGAGCTCATGTCGTTCCGCGGCAACCCGACGCGCACCGAGCCGGGTAACCCGACGATGGAGCTCGGCTACTCCGGCGCGATCTCCGACCAGCTGCGGCTCGAGGTCGGCCTCGGCGCGGCGATCCCGGCGTCCGCGCGCGCTCAGGTCGGCACCGATCCGCCGACGCTCGCCGAGCGCGCGGGCTCCGAGGCCGCGGTGCGTGCGGCGATGGCCGCGCGAGGCTACTGGTCGCTCTGGGCGTGGGCCCCGGAGCGCTTCGCCCTCTACGTGCCGGTGCGGCTCGCCGCCAACGCGGGCGGGCTCCTGTTCGAGGGCGAGCTCGGCCTGGGCGTGTTGATCCCGATCCTGGGAGACCGCGGGATCGACACCGACGTCGTCGTCCAGCTCGCCGGCGGCGTCGGTGGCGAGCTCACCGAGCGCTTCGCCCTCGGCGCGCGGGTGCGCGGCGTCGGCGCGCCCGCCGGCAGCACGCTCTCCGGCGGGGCCGGCTCCGACGTCGCCTTCTCGGTCGAGCCGTGGGCGCGGCTGCGCCTCGACCCGGTGCAAGTCACCTTGCGCGCTTCGATGACGCTCGACGGCCCCGACGGGCTCGCGGGTGACCGCGCGCCGCCGTTCGGCGTCTTCGCGGGCGTCGGCGGCGAGGTCGACTGAGCGATCAGGCGCGGACGCCGGGGGCCTCGCGCCCGACGCGGCCGACGTACTCGGCGTAGCCGTCGCCGTAGGCGTGCGCGCCCTCGGGCGTCAGCTCCAGCACGCGGTTCGAGAGCGCGCGCAGGAACTGGCGGTCGTGCGAGACGAACAGGAGCGTCCCCTCGAACCCGGACAGCGCCGCGACGAGCATCTCCTTCGTCTCGATGTCGAGGTGGTTGGTCGGCTCGTCGAGCACGAGGAAGTTCGGCGGGTCGTAGAGCATCTGGGCGAGCACGACGCGGGCCTTCTCGCCGCCCGAGAGGATCCGGCACGGCTTGTCGACGTCGTCGCCGCTGAAGCCGAACGCGCCCAGGAGCGTGCGCAGCGAGCCGCCGGACGCCTTCGGGTGCTCGCGCTCGACGGCGCCCAGGACCGTCTCGTCGGGGCGCAACAGCTCCATCGCGTGCTGCGCGAAGTAGCCGAGCTTGAGGCTCGCGCCGCGCCGGACGGTGCCGTCGTCGGGCTCGACGGCGCCCGCGACGAGCTTGAGCAGCGTGGACTTGCCCGCGCCGTTCACGCCCATCACGCACCAGCGCTCCAACCGCCGGACGTGGAAGTCGAGCCCGTCGTGCACGACCATGTCGCCGTAGGCCTTGCGCACGCCCTCGAGGACCGCGACGTCGTCGCCCGAGCGCGGCGGCTGCCGGAACTCGAACTCGATCACCCGGCGCCGGCGCGGCGGCTCGATCTTGTCGATCTTGTCGAGCTTCTTCACGCGGGACTGCACCTGCGCGGCGTGGGAAGCGCGCGCCTTGAAGCGGTCGATGAAGGCGCGCTCCTTCGCGAGCATCGCCTCCTGCCGCGCGAACTGCGCTTCGTGCTGGCGCGCGGCGATGGCGCGCTGCTCCTCGTAGAAGTCGTAGTTGCCGGTGTAGGTCGTGAGCTCGCCGCCGTCGATCTCGACGATCTTCGTCACGAGCCGGTTGAGCAGCTCGCGGTCGTGGCTCGTGAGGATGAGCGCGCCCTCGAACGCGCGCAGGAACCCCTCGAGCCAGAGGATCGACTCGATGTCGAGGTGGTTCGTCGGCTCGTCGAGCAAGAGCGCGTCGGGCCGCATCAAGAGGATCCGCGCGAGCGCCACGCGCATCTTCCAGCCGCCGGAGAGCGCGCCGACGTCGTCGTCCATGCGCCCCTCCGAGAAGCCGAGGCCGGCGAGGATCTCTCTCGCGCGCGCGTCGAGGGAGTAGCCGCCGAGCTCGTCGTAGCGCGCCTGCACGTCCCCGAAGCGCGCGAGGATCGCGTCGAGCTCGTCGGCGCGCGCGGGATCCGCCATCGCCGCCTCGAGCGCGGCGAGCTCGCGCGCCACGTCGGCGACCTCGCCCGCGCCCGCGATCGTCTCCTCCACCACGCTGCGGCCGGCCATCTCGCCGACGTCCTGGCTGAAGTAGCCGACGCTGACGCCGCGATCGACGACGACCGTCCCCGCGTCGGGCGCCTCCTGCCGGGTGATGAGCCGGAAGATCGTCGTCTTGCCCGAGCCGTTGGGCCCGACGAGCCCGACCTTCTCGCCGCGGAAGACGCTCATCGAGGCGTCGAGGTAGAGGATCTGCGAGCCGTGTCGCTTGTCGACGGAGTCCAGCCGAATCACGCGGCGGAGGCTACATCGCTCGCGCGCGTTCGCACCCCGGGTCGCCGTCGCGCTTGCAATGCCGTCGCCGGCGGGGCATTCCGGCCCCGATGCGCCCGATGGTCCTGCTGTTCGTCGCGCTCTTCAACAGCATCCTCGGGCTGTCGGTGCTCTTCCCGATCTTCGGTCCGCTCGGGCGGGCGCTCTCGCTCTCGGAGCTCGAGGTCGGGCTCTTGTCGGCGGGCTACGCGCTCATGCAGCTCCTGCTCGCGCCGCTGTGGGGGCGGCGCAGCGAGACGGCCGGCCGCAAGCCGATCCTGCTGATCGGGGTCATCGGGTTCGCGGTGGGGTTCTTCGCGTTCGGCGGCGTGGCGTGGGCCGGCATGCAGGGGCACCTCGCGCACGCGCCGCTCGTGGCGGCGTTGCTCGGCGCGCGCGTGCTCGGCGGCGCGTTCTCGTCCGCGACCCTGCCGACCGCGCAGGCGTACGCGGCCGACATCTCGGAGCGCGAGAAGCGCACGAGCGCGATGGCGGTCATCGGCGCCGCGTTCGGCCTCGGGGTGATCTTCGGCCCCGCGATCGGCGCCGGGCTCGTGGAGCTCACGGGCGGCGATCTCCTCGCGCCGATCTGGTTCTCCGCGAGCGTCGCGGTCGTCAACGCGATCTTCATCGCGTGGCGTCTGCCGGAGCCGGAGCCGCATCGGCCGCTCGAGCCCGCGCCGCCGCTCGGCGATCTCGCGCGCGTGGTCTGGCCGATCCTCGCGATCGGCTTCGTGGCGACGGTCGCGTCGGTCGCGATGGAGCAGACCGTCGCGTTCTACTTCCAGGACCGGCTCGGCGTGACGGCGCAGGACACGCCGAAGTTCGTCGGCGCGGCGCTCTTCGTCTACGGGCTCGTCGCGGTCTTCGCGCAAGGCTACCTGGTGCGACGCCGGAGCTTCGCGCCGATCACCCTCTTGCGGATCGGGGTCCCGATCGCGATCGCCGGCTACGTCGGGTTCGTGTTCGCGGAGGGCTTCCTCGGGCTCACCGCGGCGCTCGCGGTGCAGGGCCTGGGGCAGGGCCTGCTCCTGCCCGGCGTGACCGCCGCGGGCTCGCTCGCGGTCGGTGAGGAGAGCCAGGGCTCGGTCGCGGGCCTCAACTCCGCCTCGACGGGCGTCGGGCGGCTGATGGGACCGCTCGTCGGCGGCGGCCTCTACCAGCTCCTGCGCGAGCTGCCGGGGGTCGGGCCCGAGCTCACCTACGCGCTGAGCGCGGCGCTGCTCGCCCTGGTGCTCATCCTCTTGTGGGTGCACCCGCGGGTCGTGGGGCGCGCGCCGTAGCGCTACTCGGCGTCGCTCGCGTCGCCGTCGTCGATCCCGTCGTCGTCGCTCGCGTCGAGCGCGCTCTCCTGCGCGCGCCGCTGCTCGCTCCACTCCTGGTCGCGATCCCAGCGGTCGACGTTCCCGTCGCCGTCGATGTCGGTGCCCATGCGCACCATCCGGCCGTCCTCGAAGTACTCCCAGCGATCCGGCTGCCAGCGCGCCGCGGTGCTGCGGCCGGCGAGGTCGCGCTCGGTGCGCACCATGCGGCCGCGCTCGAAGAAGATCTTCGTGTCGACCCGGCCGTCGCCGTTCGTGTCCTGCTCCTGACGCACGATCCGGCCGTCCTGGAAGAACGTGATCATGTCCATGCGGCCGTCGAAGTCGCGGTCCGCCTCTTCGCGGAGCGGGCGCCCCTCGTCGTTGTAGTAGCGGACGACGTCCTTGACGCCATCGCCGTTCAGGTCCGCCTCGCGACACGCGAGGACCAGGCGCGTCATCGGCGGCTGGCCCACCCGGCGGAACACGCGGCGCACGTTCGAGCGGCCGTCGCCCGTCGTGTCGTACTCGCTGACCTCTCGGTCGGCCGCGTTGGTGTCGCAGCGCCCCTGATCGTCGACGGGCTGGTCCGAGCCGCTCATCGCCTGCGAGCGGCCTTCCCCGGTCTGCGCCCCCTGCTGCGAGCTGCCGCAAGCGGGCCCGACGACGCCGAGGGCCACCGCGCTTGCGAACGCGATCCAGCGCCCACCGTGCTTTGCCCCGCTCATTGGGCGCCTCCGCTCGTCTCCGAGCCACCGGAGACGTCCGGGACTCCCTCCCATGGCATGCCCTCGTCGCGCGGCCCCGCTGGCGTCTCGCCTCCGCTCGTCGGCGGCGGGGGCGTCGCGGCCGGCTGCGCCGGCGGCGGGGGCGGGGCGCTTCCGTCGCAGGTCAGCGCGGTCTCGCGCTCGCCCGCGCCCTCGGTCGGGACCTCCTCGGTCTGGTCCGGCTCGCCGTCGAGGTCGGTGTCACGCCGGATCTCGACGAGGCGGCCGAGGCGGAACATCTCCCAGCGCTCCGGCTGCCCGTCGTTGTTGTCGTCGTAGCGCGCCTCGCGCAGCACGCCCTCGTCGAAGAGCTCCCACGTGTCGACGCGCCCGGTGTGGTGGCGGTCCCGCTCCTGCCGCGCGTAGAAGCGGCCGGAGCACCACACCCACGTGTCGATGCGGTTGTCGAAGTTCGTGTCGAGCTCCTTGCGCACCAGCACGCCGCCCTCGAAGTACGAGATCTGGTCGATGCGGCCGTCGAAGTCGAAGTCGTGCTCTTCCTGCGCGATGGTGCGGCCGTCGTCCGCGAAGAACCGCGTGAGGTCGACGAGGCCGTCGAAGTTCATGTCGTACTGCACGCAGCGCGGGCGGCCTCCCTCGAGCACGTGCCGGATGTCGGGCTGGCCGTCGTTGTTGACGTCCACCGCGCGGACGTCACGCCCTTCGGCGTTGCACTGGCGCCGCACCACCGTGTCGGCGGCCGAGCCGCGGGGCGCGTCCCCGACGGCTGGGTCGCCACCGCAGCCGGGCGCCGCGGCGCCGCACGCGAGCGCCAGGGCGCCCCAGATCGCAAGTCTACGAGATCCTTCGGTCTTCATGGGCGGCCCCTTCCGACGGGTGCACGGAGGATAGTGGCCGTTCACGTCGGACCGCAAGCCGACCTGGACGGGGCCCCGATCTCGCACCAGGATCGCGCCGCGCCGCGCATGCGAGTTCACGTTGACAGTATGTATGGTGCCATGTAACTTCACGTCACTCAGGCTGTGAGGTGGACCCATGGCTCGGAAGAAAGTCTCGACGACCATCTACATCACGCCCGAGCAGAACGAGCGGCTGAAGCTGCTCAATCAGCGGACGAAGGTGCCGATCGCGGTCTACATCCGGGAGGGCATCGACATGGTGCTCGACAAGTACCAGGACGAGCTCCCCGGACAGCTGACGCTTGACGGATCGGGTCGGAGCGAGCAGTAGAACGCGGCTTTCATGCCGTTTCCCCTCGAGCGCATCCGCAACTTCTCCATCATCGCGCACATCGATCACGGCAAGAGCACGCTCGCCGATCGAATCCTCGAGTTCACGGGCGCGCTCTCCGACCGCGAGAAGCAGGACCAGTTCCTCGACAAGATGGAGCTCGAGCGCGAGCGCGGGATCACCATCAAGGCGCAGTCCGTCCGGCTCCACTACACGTCGAAGAAGACCGGCGTCGAGTACCAGCTCAACCTGATCGACACGCCAGGCCACGTCGACTTCAACTACGAGGTCAGCCGCTCGCTCGCCGCCTGCGAGGGCGCGCTGCTCGTCGTCGACGCGAGCCAGGGCGTCGAGGCGCAGACGCTCGCGAACGTCTACCTCGCGATCGAGAACGACCTCGAGATCATCCCGGTCTTCAACAAGATCGATCTGCCGGGCGCGGACATCGATCGCACGGCCCGCGAGGTCGAGGACATCGTCGGCCTCGACTGCTCGGGCGCGATCGCGGCGAGCGCGAAGGAGGGCATCGGGATCGAGGCGATCCTCGAGGCGGTCTGCGAGCGCGTGCCGGCGCCCAAGCTCGCGGGGCCCGAGGGGGGCCCGCTGCGGGCGCTGATCATCGACAGCTGGTACGACAGCTACCGCGGCGCGGTCGTGCTCGTGCGCGTCGTCGACGGCGTGCTCGCGGTCGGCGACAAGATCCGCATGATGGCGACCAAGGCCGACTACGACGTCACCGAGGTCGGCGTCTTCGCCCCGTTCCCGCGCGCGCTCGACGCGCTCGGGCCGGGTGAGGTCGGCTTCTTCGCGGCCTCCATCAAGTCCGTCGGCGACACGAAGATCGGCGACACGATCACGCACACGCGCGAGAAGGTCCGCGCCACCGAGCCCCTCCCTGGCTTCAAGGAGGTCAAGCCGATGGTCTTCTGCGGGATCTTCCCGACGGACTCCAGCGAGTACCCGTCGCTGCGCGACGCGCTCGAGAAGCTGCACCTGAACGACGCCGCGCTCACCTACGAGCCGGAGACCTCCGACGCGCTCGGCTTCGGCTTCCGCTGCGGCTTCCTCGGGCTGCTCCACATGGACATCGTCCAGGAGCGGCTCGAGCGCGAGTACGACCTCGACCTCGTGACCACGGCGCCGAGCGTCGTCTACCACTGCTACCTCACCGACGGCACGATGCTCGAGGTCGAGAACCCGTCGCGCCTGCCCGATCCGGTGAAGATCGAGCACATCCGCGAGCCCTACTTCGACGTCGCCATCCACGTGCCGGCGCAGTACGTCGGCGCGGTCATCAAGCTCTGCGAGGAGCGCCGCGGCGAGCAGAAGGGCATCCAGTACGCCTCGTCCGAGCGCGTCATCGTGACGTACGAGCTACCGCTCGCGGAGGTGCTCTTCGACTTCTTCGACAAGCTCAAGACGGCGACGCGCGGCTACGCGTCGATGGACTACGAGCTCGCCGGCTACCGCAAGAACCGGCTCGTGAAGATCGACATGCTGATCAACGGCGAGCGCGTCGACGCGCTCAGCGCGATCGTCCACCACGAGAAGGCGCACACGCTCGGGCGCGGGCTCGCGGAGAAGCTCCGCAAGATCGTCCCGCGCCAGCAGTACGAGGTCGCGATCCAGGCGGCGATCGGCGGCAAGATCATCGCGCGCGAGACGGTCAAGGCGCTGCGCAAGGACGTGACCGCGAAGTGCTACGGCGGCGACATCACGCGCAAGCGCAAGCTCCTCGAGAAGCAGAAGCGCGGCAAGCGCCGGATGAAGTCGGTCGGCTCCGTCGACATCCCGCAGGCCGCGTTCCACGCGATCCTGAACGTCAACGACTAGACTTCTCGGCTCTCCAAACGGATCGGTGCTCCCGCTCTCGCCAAGCTCAACCGCGGTAGTGGGCGAGCAGCGCGACGTAGTGCGCGGCGGCCTCGCGGATCTGCGCGAGCTCCTCGGCAGAGAGGTCGCGCACCGGCTTGGCCGGGCGGCCGAAGGCCATCACGCCGGCGGGGATCTTCGTGCGCGCGGTGACGAGGCTCCCCGCGCCGAGGATCACGTCGTCCCCGATCTCGGCGCCGTCGAGGAGGATCGAGCCCATCCCGACGAGCACGCGGTGGCCGACCGTGCAGCCGTGGAGGATCACCGCGTGCCCGACGGTGCAGTCGTCGCCGACCGTGCACGCGCTCCAGCCCTCGGTCGTGTGCACGACGCTGTTGTCCTGGATCGACGTGCGCGCGCCCACGCGGATCGGCATCACGTCGCCGCGGAGCACCGCGCCGTACCAGATGCTCGACGAGGGGCCGACGCGCGTGTCGCCGATCACGCTCGCGCTCGGCGCGATCCAGGCGTCCGGGTCGATGTCGGGGAGGGTTCCGCGGTAGGGATACAGGGTCATTCTTCGGCGGTCCGTGGGGGCGAGGGGAGGGTGCGCGAGAGGCGCGCGAGGGCGGCGCGCGCGGCGGTGCCGGCGATCGCGCCGGCGGAGTCCGCGACCAGATCGAGCGCCTCCGCGCTGCGGCCGGGGACGAACGCTTGGTGGATCTCGTCGAGCCAGCCCCACAGGACGGTGGCGACGACGGCGAGCGTCGCGGTCCGCAGGGGGTGGTGGCGAGGCCACGTGCGGAAGCACGCGTGCGCGAGCAGGAAGCCGAGGACGCCGTACTCGATGAAGTGGACGAGCTTGTCGTGGATCGGCGGCGGCCGGATCGGTCCGTCGAAGCTCAGCGAGCTGACGGTCCAGATGAGCCCCATGTAGAAGAGCGCGGGCGCCCAGGCGCGCGCGAGCCCACGCGCGCTCACGCGAGCACCCGCAGCCGATGCGGCGCCGGCGGCGCGGCGGGGCGCGCGGTCCGCGCGATGCGGCCCATCAGGCTGTGGTCGTTCGCGCGCTCGATCACGACGTCGAGGATCGCGCCCGCGAGGTCCGCGCCCTCGACGTGGACGATCTCGTTCCGCCGCGTGCGGCCGGTCCACCGCGACGGGTCGGTGCGGCTCGGTCCCTCGACGAGCACCTCCTGCGTCGTGCCGACGAGCGAGGCGAGGTGCGCGCGCTGCGTCGCCCCGACGGCGTCGAACACCGCGTCGAGCCGCGCCGACTTCACGTCCTCGGGCACGTCGTCGGCGAGCGCGCGCGACGGAGTGTTGGGGCGCGGCGAGTACTTGAACGCGAACGCGGCGACGAAGCCGGCCTCGCGTACGAGCGAGAGCGTCTCGTCGAGGTCCGCGTCGGTCTCGCCGGGGAAGCCGACGATGATGTCGGTGCTGAGGGTGAGGCCGGGCACCGCCTCGCGGAGCCTCGCGACGCGCTCGAGGTAGAGCTCGCGCGTGTAGCGGCGCAGCATGCGGCGCAGCACCCGGTTCGAGCCGGACTGGACGGGCAGGTGCACGTGTCGCGCGAGCACGTCGAGCTCCGCGTGCGCCTCGATGAGCGCGTCGGTGAGGTGCCGCGGGTGCGGCGAGGTGTACCGGAGCCGCGCGAGGTCGGGGACCTCGCGCGCGACGCGACGCAGGAGCGCGGCGAACTCGCTGGTCCTCGCGAGCCGCGCCGACCAGCGCGGCGGCGCGTCGGCCGGCGTCGCGCCGGGGCGCGGCTCGATCCACGAGTTCACCGTCTGGCCGAGCAGCGTCACCTCGCGCACGCCGCCCTCCACCATCGCCCGGATCTCGCCGACGATCGCGTCGGCCGGGCGGTAGCGCTCGGGGCCCCGCGTGTAGGGGACGACGCAGTAGGTGCAGCGCTCGTCGCACCCCTTCATCACCGTGACGAACGCGGAGACCTCGAGCCGCTCGGGCGAGGGCGTCGCGTCGAGGAACGCGGGGGCGTGCACGTCGAACACGGTGCGGGCGACCGGCGCCGCGCCGCCGCGCGCGCGGGCGACGAGCGCGGGCAGCTCCGCCACGTGGTCGGGCCCGATCACCACGTCGACGAAGCGCGCCTTCTGCAGCAGGCGCTCGCCTTCCTGTTGGGCCACGCAGCCGGCGACGGCGATGACCACGCCGCGCCGCGCCTCCTTGAGCCCGCGCACGGTGCCGAGCGCGCTCATGAGCTTGTGCTCCGCCTTCTCGCGGACCGAGCACGTGTTGAAGACGACGAGGTCGGCCAGCGCGGGCTCGTCGGTCGGACGCCAGCCGTCCGCGGCGAGGACCTCCTCGATCCGCCGCGAGTCGTGGACGTTCATCTGACAGCCCATCGTCTGGACGAGGTACCGCTTCATCTCGACGTCGGGGTATGCGAGATCGGGGGGCGCGGAGCAAACGGAGCCGACGGAGCGATGACGCGGGAGGAGGTCGACGCGCGGGCGCGCGCGCTGTTCGGCGAGGCGCTCGGGCCGGCGGAGGGCGTGCTGCACGTCGTCTCGTCGGTGCGCGAGGGCGGCGTGCACCGGGCGATCCGCATCGGGCCGCGCGCGCCGTCGAGCCCGACCGACGGGTTCGTGCTCGCGCTCGCGCGGGCGCGGGTCGACGCGATCCTCGTGAGCGGCGCGGTGCTGCGCGCGGAGCCGTCGCTCGTCTACGCGCGGCCCGACGAGGGCCTCGCCTCGATCCGCGGGGACCGGCCGCCGCCGTGGCTCTGCGTGCTCACCGCGCGGGGGGAGCTGCCCGCGACCCACCCCGTGTGGTCGAGCTGGGCGCGGCCGATCGTGATCACGGGGCCCGACGCGCCGCTCGCGCTCGACGCGCGCGTGGAGGTCGTGCGGCTGTCCGCGCCCTCGGCGCGCGCGGCGCTCGCGCACCTCGTCGACGCGCGCGGCTGCCGCTCCGTCTCTGTCGAGGCAGGGCCCCGGGTCGCGGCGCCGCTCTACGAGCCGCCGTGCGCGATCGACGAGCTCTCGCTCTCCACGTTCGAGGGCGCGCTCGACGCCCGCGCGCTCGGGGGCGCGCTCTTCGACGACGCCACGCTCGCCGAGCGGATGGTGCTCGCGGGTGAGGCTCGCGTCGACGAGGCGAGCGGCCCTTGGCGCTTCGCTCGATACGTGCGGCGCGCGCCCGCGTCCTCTCCGGACGTCGGTTAGGGCCTCGGAGACTGTCGCCTCACCGCACCGAGTAGACGAACGTGGCGCGCGGCGCGCGGTTCCAACGCTCTCGGATGGTGGCTTGCGGGACCACGTCCCCGTCGACGAACCGCGCGGCGATGCGCTCGGCCTCGGCGCGGTCCCCCGTCGCCTTGATGCGCATCACCAGCGTCATCAGCTCGCGCGCCGCCGCTTCGAAGCGCGCGTAGTCGATGTCGAACGCGCCGGCGTCCTCGCCGTTCGCGGCGCGCGCCTCGGCGTTCCAGCGCAGCACGCCCGCGTCCATCAGGAAGCCGACCTGCACCGCGGCGAGCTGCGAGTACGCCTTGCGCTGCCCGGTCGGCGTGTACATCCCGCGCGAGATGTGCCCCATCGTCCAGACGATCGAGTCGAGGTAGGTCTGGCGCTCGCGCGCCTCGTCGATGATCCCCTCCTCGCGCAGCATCGCCGTGTAGAACAGCGCCCCGCTCTGGGCCTTGAGCTCCTCGAGCATCGACGCGAGCCCCCCGCCGAACGCCTCGTCGTCGGTCTGGCCGTTCACGCGGTACTCGTGCGAGGGCCCGAGGTTGTGTGTCGCCTCGTGCAGGATCGTCGAGAGCAAGCCGGGTTGCGCGTCGTCCGTGTAGCTCTCCATCGCCTCCGCGGTGAACAAGCTCTCGGCCTGGCGGCGGCGCCGCGCCATGCTGTCGGGGTCGGTGTAGAGGTTCGTCATCGCGACGGTGCGGCCGCGGCCCTCCTCGGAGACGGGGCCCCAGTTCGGGAGCGACTGGCCGATCGTCGCGCCGAACGCGTCGCGGTCGTCGCCCGCGTTGACGACGATGTCGATGAAGTCCGGCAGGTGGAACGCGACCTGCCGCGGCGAGTACGCGTCGGTGAGCGCGGCGATCGACTCCTCCATGCGCTGCTGGAGCGGCGTCAGCCGATCCTGCCACTCGAGCGAGCCCTGGTTGATCAGCGCGAACGTGAGGTGGAAGCCGGCCTTGTGGCTGCACGGATCCCAGTAGACCTCGTCGGGTCCGACGCGGACGTACCAGCGGCTGTTGCGCACGTTCATCGCCGCCCACGCCTCGTCGGCGGGGTTCCAGTCGTCGTCTTCGAAGGCCTGCGCGGCCGCGCGCAGGTAGGTGCGCAGCGGCTCCTCCTGCGCATCCGTGAGGGCGTTCGCCGCCGCGCGGAGCTCGCGCGCGATCGGTCCCACGTGCGCGGCGTAGGCTCGGGAGTAGGGCACCGCGACCAGCGCGCCGTCCTCCTCGCGCACCGCGGTGAAGGGGGTCAGCAGCGCGCTCGCGTCGGGGCGCGCCTCGAGGGTCGCGCAGAAGTCGTCGCTCGCCTGCATCGCGGTCGGGTAGACGTCGACGGGCTGCCGCGGTGCGCCGGCGATCGCCGAGCACGCGGGGTTGCTCTCGGTCGTCGCGCCGTGGCAGCGCGGGCCCCAGTTGCGGCGGAACAGGCTGCGGCTCGCGGCGTCGTCCGCGACGCGATCGGTGAGCGGCGTCATCCCGACCTGCTGCGCGTAGAGCGCGTCGATGCGATCGGCGACGCCGAGCATCCGCTCGGCGAACGCGCGGTGATCCTCCGGCAGCGCGGCGAGGTCCGTCTCGACCAGCGTCGGCGCGGCGCCGGTGAGCTCCTCGAGCACGGCGCGGCGCCGCGGGTCGTCGCTCGCGGGCGCGCGGTCTGCCGCGAGCATCGCCTCGTAGGCGCGGGCGAACGCGTCGGTGAACGCGTCGCCTGCGACGTAGGCCGGGGCCGACGGGTAGAAGCGCAGCGTGCGGATCTCGCCCGGATCGACGGCGCCGTCGCCGTCGTCGTCCGCGGCCCAGAAGAGCGGCGTGTTCGTCACGACCGCGAGCTGGTTGAAGCGCAGCCGCTCGAGCCGATCGTAGCTCGCGGGCGCGGGCGGGTCGGCGGGGTCGGCGCTCGTCGGCGCGGGGCGCTCGTCGGAGGAGCACTCGCAGCCCGCGAGCGCCGACGAGGCGGCGAGGGCGAGCGCGGCCAGGGAGAGGCGGTCGAACATGGCGCGGCACGCTACCAGCCGCGCCGCGCTCCGTCACTCGGTGGCGGCCGGCGCGTCCGCCGGCTCCGCCGGCGCGTCGCTCGCCGCCGCCTGTTCGTTCGGCGGGGCCTCGTCGTCGAACACGAACGCCTCGAGCTGGACGTGGGCGGGTCCGTCGTCCGCGGCGGGCTCCTCCTGCGCCACCTGGGTCGGCGCGATCTGCGTCCGCGCCTGCTCGGTCCGCGCGACCTCGCGCGGTGCGGCGGGCGCGCTCGGCGGCGGCGCGCTCGCCGCCGCCGGCGTCGCCCCCGCGCTCGGCGCGCGCAGCGCGAGCCCGACCCCGACGGCGGCGGTCGCCGCGATCAGCACGACGGCGCCGCCGATGAGCCACGTGCTCTTGTTCGGCTGGCGCGGCGGCAGGGGAGGCGGCGCGGTCGAGCGCAGCAGCGCCGGGGCCTCGATCTCCTCGAGGTCGTCGACGATCGCGTCGAGCTGCATCGTGGCGTCCGGGGTCCCCGGCTTTCGCTTCCTGCCCATGCCCGCTCAGCATAGCATCGGTCACGGTGGATCCGGCGGAGGCCAGGCGGCGCATCGTGCGGGCGTTCGGCTCCGACTTCCCGGACCCGCGCGTCGTCCCGTTCGGGGAGGGGCTCGACAACGCCGCCTTCCTCGTCGACGACGCGTGGGTGTTCCGCTTCCCGCGCGACGAGGCGCGCGCGTGGTACATGCGCCGCGAGCTCGCCGTGCTCCCGGGGCTCCCGGCGCTGCCCGTCGAGGTCCCGCGGCCGCGCTACGTCGATCCGTCGCCCTTCGCCGGCTATCGGCGGCTGTCGGGCACGCCGGCGTCGCTCGCGGAGGGGTCGCTCGACGCCGTCGCGCCCGCGCTCGGCCGGACGCTGCGCGCGCTCCACGGCGTCGCGCTCTCGGCGGACGGAACGCCGCCGCGCACCGGCAAGACCGATCGCGGGCTCGCCCTGGGCCGGATCCCCGCGCCGCTGCGCGCGCTCGCGGAGCGGCTCGCCGACGCGCCGCCCGCCGCGGAGGCCCGCTGGGTGCACGGCGACCTCTATCCCCGCCACCTGCTGCTCGACGACGCGGGCGAGCTCACCGGGATCATCGACTGGGGCGACGTGCACCGCGGCGACGTCGCGGTGGATCTCTCGATCGCGTTCGGGTGGCTGCCCCCTGGGCCGCGCGCGCGCTTCTTCGACGCGTACGGCGCGATCGACGCCGCGACGGCGCGCCGCGCGCGCTTCGTCGCGCTCTACTATGGCGTCGTGCTCGCCGAGGTCGCCGAGACGCTCCAGGCGCCCGATCTGGCGCGGCTCGCCCACACCTACCGCGCGCACGTCCTCGCGGAGGGCGAGGCGTGAGGGCCGCGCTCGCGGTCGCGCTCCTCCTCGTCGCGTGCGACACGGTGCGCGTCGGCCCGGCCGAGCCGAGCCCGGGCGCGCCGCCCGCGCCCGCTCCCGCGGCGTCGGACGATCCGGGCGACGCGCCGTGCGAGACGCTGACGCGCGCCGCGTGCCTGCGTTCGCTCGTGTGCACCCTCGAGGCTCCGTCGGGGCGCCGCTCCGACCGCTACGTGTGCCGGCCGGCGGCGGGCAACTGCGAGATCGGCCTGCGGCAGCTCGACGCGGACCGCGATCGCTGCGACGCGCGCGTGGGCTGCATGTGGCGCAGCGCGTCCTGCTACTGCCCCTGCCGGGGGAGCGGCCGCACCACCATCGAAGATCCGCCGAGCGCCGACGTCTGTGGGTGTGCCTGCAGCGGCGGCCCGCCGCCCGGGTGCGTGCCGCGAGGGTGAAGACGTGCGGCGCGTCCGTATGGTACTCACGGACTGTCGATGAATCTCCCGTCGCCCCGCGGCCGATGCGGGCCCATCCGCGGCGTTGCCGCGGCTCGCCGTGCTCGTCGCACGACTCCTCGCGTCGCCTTGCGGCTCGACCCACCTCGAGCGCGGTGCTCGGTCCGATTCATCGACAGACCTTCAGCCGAGGAGGTGGGGCGATGACGAAGACGAAGAGGACGCTGGTCGGGGTGGTCGCGATCGGGCTCGCGGTGCTGACGGCGAGCGTCGCGCTCGCGCAGCCGACCGCGTGGGGCCGAGGGAGCCTGCGCCGCGATCAGATCGTGCGCGTGCAGTACTTCACGGCGCCCTACGACGGCTGGTACTGCGTCCGCACGGTGGACGAGGACGGAACGGTCCGCGGCTGGCGTCAGTACGACGATCGGCGCAGCGGCTTCGTCTCGGGCCAGCTCGGGATCCCGGGGCTCATGAGCCTGCGCGCGGGGCTCGCGGTGATCGGGCCGTCGTCGGCGCCGCCGGCGCACACCGCGGACGGCGACACTCGGCTGCGCATGATCTTCCGGACGCCGGCGGGCGTCGCGCGGCGCGAGTACGCCGGCCGCGTGCCCGAGCCGGTGCGCGTCGTCGTCAACATCATCGACGGCGCGCTCGGGACCTCGGGCGGCTGCGAGCTGTGAGCCTTCGTCTGCCGAGGGCCTCCTCGGCTGCTCGATGGATCGACCGCCTTCGATCGAGGCTCCCCTCGAAGGGTCGGTCTCGACGGCGAGCGCGAGCGCGGGCGCTCGATGGATCGGCGGGCCTGGCGCGCCGCGTCCGGCGGCGCGCCGGGCGACGGCGTGGCAGGCTCGCGCGCGATGACCAAGCACGTCTACCAGTTCGGTCGCGCGGGCACCGATGGCCGCGCCTCGATGCGCGAGCTCCTCGGCGGCAAGGGCGCCAACCTCGCGGAGATGGCCGCGGCGGGGCTGCCCGTCCCGCCGGGGTTCACGATCACGACGGAGGTCTGCGCGGAGGTCGGCGCCGCGGGCGCGCTCCCGGACTGGCTGTGGGCAGAGATCGATCAGGGGCTCGCGGGGCTCGAGCAGGAGCTCGGGCTCTCGCTCGGCGACGCGAAGCGGCCGCTCCTCGTGAGCGTGCGCTCGGGCGCCGCCGTGTCGATGCCGGGGATGATGGACACCGTCCTGAACCTCGGGATGAACCGCGCGGTGGTCGATGGGCTCGCGGCGCGCTCGGGCAAGCCGCGCTTCGCGTGGGACGCCTACCGGCGCTTCCTCCACATGTTCGGCGACGTGGTGCTCGGGCTCCCGCACGAGGCGTTCGAGCACGCGATCGCCGAGCTCAAGCGCGAGCGCGGCGCCGACAGCGATCAGGCGCTCGACGAGGCGGCGCTGCGCGAGCTCGCCGACCGCTACCTCTCGATCTACGAGGCCAACGGGCAGGCGTTCCCCGTCGACCCGCGCGAGCAGCTCGAGCGCGCGATCCTCGCCGTGTTCGCCTCGTGGGAGTCGCCCCGCGCGAGGAAGTACCGCGAGGTGCAGGGCATCCGCGGCCTCGTCGGGACGGCGGTCAACGTGCAGGCGATGGTGTACGGCAACACCGGCCCGCGATCGGCGACGGGGGTGCTCTTCACGCGCGATCCGGCGACGGGCGAGCGCGAGCTCTACGGCGAGTACCTCGTCGACGCGCAGGGCGAGGACGTCGTCGCGGGCGTGCGCACGCCCAAGCCGATCGCGGAGCTCGCGGCCGAGATGCCGGAGGCGCACGCCGAGCTGCGCGGGCTCGCCGAGCAGCTCGAGCGCCACTTCCGCTGCATCCAGGACGTCGAGTTCACCGTCGAGGAGGGGCGGCTGTTCCTGTTGCAGACGCGCACCGGCAAGCGGACGGGCGCGGCGGCGGTGCGCATCGCGGTCGACATGGTCGAGGAGGGGCTCGTGACGAGAGAGGACGCCATCGCGCGCCTCGTGGAGCCCGCGCACGTCGACCAGCTCCTGCATCCGCGCTTCGCCGACGAGGCGCGCTACCGCCGCGAGGGGCTCGTGCTCGCGAAGGGCCTCGCCGCCTCGCCGGGCGCCGCGGTCGGCCGGCTCGTGTTCAGCGCCGAGGACGCCGAGGCGTGGCGCGAGCGGGGCGAGCGCGTCGTGCTCGCGCGCACCGAGACGAGCCCCGAGGACGTCGCGGGCATGCACGCGGCGCAAGGGGTGCTCACCACGCGCGGCGGGATGACGAGCCACGCCGCGGTGGTCGCGCGCGGGTGGGGCAAGCCGTGCGTCGCGGGCTGCGGCGCGCTCGTGATCGACCACCGCCTCGAGACGCTCACCGACGGGACGCTCACCCTGGCCAAGGGCGACTGGATCAGCCTCAACGGCACGACGGGCGAGGTGATCCGCGGTGAGCAGGTGCTCGCGGAGGCGGTCGTCTCCGGCAAGCTCGACGTGTTCATGGGGTGGGTCGATGCGCAACGTGTCTTGCGTGTGCGCGCCAACGCGGACACGCCGAAGGACGCCGCCGCCGCGCGCAAGCTCGGCGCCGAGGGCATCGGCCTCGTGCGCACCGAGCACATGTTCTTCGAGGACGAGCGCATCGTCTCCATGCGCAAGATGATCCTCGCGACGGACGTCGAGGGCCGGCGCGCCGCGCTCGCGGAGCTTCTCCCGCACCAGCGCGCGGACTTCGAGGGCATCTTCCGCGCGATGGACGGGCTGCCGGTGACGATCCGCCTGCTCGACCCGCCGCTGCACGAGTTCCTGCCGGAGGATCCGCACGCGCAGGCCCAGCTCGCCAAGGCGATGGGCCTGCACCCGGAGCGCGTCCGCCAGCGCGTGCTCGCGCTCGAGGAGGAGAACCCGATGCTCGGGCACCGCGGCTGCCGCCTCGGGATCACGCACCCGGAGATCACCGAGATGCAGGCGCGCGCGATCTTCGAGGCCGCGGTCGCCGTCGCGGCCGACGGCGTCGCGGTGCACCCGGAGGTGATGGTCCCGCTCGTCGGGCACGCGCGCGAGCTCGCGCACCAGAAGGCGATCGTCGAGCGCGTCGCGCGCGAGGTGCTCGGCGCCGCGGGCGTCGAGGTCGCCTACGCCGTCGGGACGATGATCGAGGTGCCGCGCGCCGCGCTGATCGCGGGGGCGCTCGCGAAGGACGCCGAGTTCTTCTCGTTCGGCACCAACGATCTCACGCAGCTCACCATGGGGGTGAGCCGTGACGACGTGGCGAGCTTCATGCCGCAGATGATCGAGCAAGGGATCTTGCCTGAGGATCCCTTCCGCTCGATCGACGTCGAGGGCGTCGGCGAGCTCGTGCGCGTCGCGGTCGAGCGCGGCCGCGCCGCGCGCGCGGACCTGCACCTCGGCATCTGCGGCGAGCACGGCGGCGACCCGCGCTCCATCGAGCTCTTCGCCGAGCTCGGGCTCGACTACGTGAGCTGCTCGCCCTTCCGCGTGCCCGTCGCGCGCCTCGCCGCGGCGCAAGCGGCCTTGGCGATCCGTCGCGCGACCGGATGACACCGGGCAACATGCGTTGGGTGTACGCGGCTTGACCGCGCACTGACCGGAGCGCAACCTCCCTCCAGGAGGGGCGATGAAGAGCACCGCAAGAGCGCCGTTGAGCCTGCTGGCCAGCCTGGCCATGACCGCCGGTGCGTGCACCGCCGATCTCGACGGTGCCCAGGTTTCCGTCATCGGGGGGGGGGGGACCTCGCGCCGCGGGGTCGTGCCAGCGTAGCCCTCGCCGGGTGCTCTGCGACGCTCATCGCGCCTGACTGGGTGTTGACCGCAGCGCACTGCATTGGAGGATACGACCCCGAACGGTCGCCGGTCGTCACGCTGCGCTATCTCGATGGCGCGGCGCTGGTGATCGACCAACGGCGAAGCGACGCTTGCTTTCTTCACCCGAACGCGTGGGACGCGGGGTTCTGTCCTCTGCGATCGGGGACGTCGTGCGAGGAGACGTCCATCCGTCGCGACTGCTTTCGAGAGAACAACGACTATGCGCTCTTGCACCTCGCGGAGCCGTTCTCCGTGCCCCCTGCAGCCACTCGCGACGTCGGTCCTCCGCGTCCGTGCTTCGACGAGGGCGGCCAGTTCGAGTTCGTCTTCCGCGGGCAGGGGCCCGGGACTTTCGCGGACCCGACCGCTCCGTACCGACCCGTCATCGGCGGCGTGGCGTCGATCCAATCGTTCGCCTCCGGCCTTCGGCTGTTCGCCGATACGCTGGACGGGTCGGGACAGCTCTTCCAGAGCGGCGACTCCGGAGGAACCTACACCGTAGCGACCGACGACGAGCACGGCCCAGTGATCGCCGCGGCCGAGAGCGTCCTCACGGGCATCGGCGGCGGGGGCGGTTCGGTTCGCTCGCCCCGCTCGCGCTCGGGGCTGCTGTGGGACCCTTCGAACATCGACTGGCTGTGGTCCGTCGTCGATCCGACCAGCGCCTGCACGCTGGGCTCGCGACGCCTCTGCATCTGGGGCGGACGGGTCTGGCCCGACTCGGACGGCGACGGGCTGCCGGACATCCGCGACCTCTGCCCGTCGGTGCCCTTCGACTGCGGCGCCGACGGCATCTGCCCAGGACAGCCCGGCTACACGGCCCCGGACGCAGGCGAGTCGCCCGTCGCGAACGGGAACCACCTCGACTCGGACGGCGACTACATCGGCGACGAGTGCGAGGCCCTCGGCTGCCTCGACAACTGCAGCGGCGATCGGGACGGCGATCGCATCTTCGACGACTGCGACACCTGTCCCGACGTCCCGAACACGGATCAAGCGGACTGCGACGGGAACGGGGTCGGCGACGCGTGCGAGGCCGACCGGGACGGCGACGGGATCGTCGACCCGTGCGACAACTGTCCAGACCACGCCAACCCGGCGCAGGCGAACTGCAACCTCGAGGCGGAGACGTTCCTCGGCGTGCGCCCGCGCGGCGACGTGTGCGATCCGGTCCCGTGCGCGGAGACCGAGCTCACGCTCGCGCCTGCGTCGACCGACCCGTTCGGTCGTCGCACCACCTCGATGGACTCGATCCGCTACGACGCGCGCGTCGGCACCGAAGACCCGCGGGCTCCGCCGCGGACGCTCGTCGGGAGAACGACGCTGCGGTTCTGTCGATGCTCCGCCGCCACCGACAACCTGCCGCGGTCACGAACCAACTGTCAGGAAGATTTGGGCACGGGAGACGGCTCCTGCACTCTCCTCGACCTCGACGCGCACGACCGCGACACGGAGTCGATCCCGTGGCGCTGGACGTCGCACGGCCCCCTCGGGACCAACCCCACGATGGTCGACAGCTACGGGCCCCCGACCGGCGCGTTCGTGGCCGACCGCACCGTCCCGCGCTGGCAGCTTCAGGACGTCGACATCCCGCGGTGGCTCAGGAACCGGGTGGCGGCTCCCTTGTCACCGGTGCCCGTCGAGAGCTTCCCGCCCAACGCATCGGTGCCTGGGATCCTCTGGACCCACACGCCCGGCGCGGCGGGCGCGCCGAACTTCGATCTCGTCCCCGGCCTCGGCCGGCAGTACCGCCAGCTCGCGAGCTACTACTGGAGCGGCGGCGTCGAGCCGCCTGCGACGACGCGCGAGCCCTTCCCGTGCTTCATCCCCATCGCGCCGTTCCTCGGGGGGAGCGCGATCTGCCCGTTCTGCCGGGGGCACTTCCCGCAGCCGTGGCTCGCGTTCCCCGCGTTCGGGGCGTGCGGGCTGGTCCGCTTCGACGTCCCGTTCATCCAGCTCGGCGACTTCGTCATCGAGCCCAACGAAGCGCGCCCCCTCCCCGGGCTCGCGCGCTTCGCCAACGATCCGGGGCCCTGGGTCGCGGCGGCCGAGACGGGGCGCTGGCTCCATGCGCAAGACGGCTTGCGATACGCCACCCTCCTCGACGGGTCCCGGGTCGGTCGCGTGGTGTTCGAGCTCGAGGGGCAATTCCACGAGCTCCCGCTCGGCTGCAACAAACCGCCGTGCGACTTCGTCGTGGCCTCGACCGAGCGCGCTCTCGCGGCGGGTGACACGCCGCCTGCGCGCGACGGGCACGCGGCGATCTTCGTCGCGACGCACGCCGCGCTCTACACCGTCGGCGGGCGCGGCGCGCGCGGCGAGCCGCTCGGGGACGTCTGGCGCTACGATGTCCCGAGCGGCCGGTGGCAACAGCTCCCGCTCGGCGGCGTCGCGCTCGGGACCGTGTTGGCCGGCGCGTACTCGCCGGTCGCCGACCGCCTCCTCGTGCTCGACGAAGTGACGAGCGCGGAGCCGATCGGGCGCTCGCAGCGCACGCGGCTCGTGCGCACCGCGCGCCTGTTGGCGCTCGATCCGCGCGGCGGCGCGCCTGTCGAGTGGGCGCGCTGGCCGCGCCGAGCGGCGAGCGCGACGTTCGCGATGTCGGTCGATCCAGAGGGCGCGATCTGGGTCGCGGCGTCGCCCGAGCGCGCGCCGGTGCACGTCGTCGTCCGCCTCTCGGTCGCCTCGCGCGCGGGCGGCGTCTCGCTCGCCGGCTGGCGCATCGCCCCGGGGCGGCTCTTGCCCGGAGCCGCGCGGGCTGACGACGCCGGGCTCACCCTCGTGACCGAGCTCGCCCCGCGCCGCAGCCCCACCGTCCGCCACCACGCCGCGGCTTCGCTCCTGCGGACGCCCGGGGGCCTCGACGAGTGCTTCTGAGCCCGCGCGCCTGCGTCCTCGCGTCGCTGCTCGCGCCGGCCTGCGCGGCGTGCGCGCCCGACGCACCCGAGGACGCCGGCCACGACGGCGGCCACGATGCCGGTACCGACGCGGGCTTCGACGCGGGTCGTGACGCGGGGCCGCCGGACGCGGGCTTCGATGCCGGTCACGACGGCGGGCCCGACGACCCTGGCTGGGCGCCGTGGACGCAGGTAGAGAGGTGCACCTTCGAGCGCGCCACCTTTCCCGAGCGACTCCCCACCATCGGGTGGGCGCCCTGCGAGGAGGCGCCAGGCTGCCAACGCGTGGTCCCTCCGGCGCCCCACGTCGCGCGAGCTTGGTTCGACGGCGGGCGCGGATACCTTCAATCGATCACGGTCGAGGGGAACCAACGGACGATCGTCTTGGCCGCCGTCGATGGTCCGACGCTGGCGGCATGGCGCTACCGGATTGCGCAAGACGGCTTCACGTGTAGGCTGGATCTGGGCGTGGGCGATGGATTCGTAGGCTTTGTCCTCAGCTATTTCGTGGACGACCCGAGAGGCCGGGTCGACCAGGTGTTCCACACGGAGATCGGGCACCTGGCAGAGCTCGAGGTCGACCCGATCGCGGTGATCGCGCCCGGCGTCACCTCGCAACGAGTCAGCGTCTCGGCTGAGCTCGTCGCGTTCTGGACCGGGGCGTGGGCGGTGGGCGTCGATGTGCCGAGCGGTCGGGTCGCGTTCTTGAACGAGCCGCTCGGCGGCATCCCGCAGAACGTGACCGTCGTGGGCGACCAGGTGTTCTGGGAGGACTGGGCCGACCTGGTGCGGGTCGCCTCCGCGACGCTCGACGTGACGGCGTCGCTGTTCCACCGCGCGGACCCCGGGGACGTGAAGGGGTTCCGGACCGACGGGGTCGACTTCGCGTGGTTCGAGGGCTACGACCGCCACCCCGATGGCCGCTACGACCGACTCGAGCTGTGGACCGCGCCGTTCACCCGCGACCCCGCCGCGCTCTCGCCGCGGCGGGTGCGGGCCATGGAGATCCGCAGCGGCTCGATGTACGGTGGCGGCTGGTACGTGGTGCAGCGGGGGGCGCCCAACGGCTACGACGTGGTGAACGTGCGCGACGGCAGCCTTCGCCGTATCGCCGCCGGCGGCGGGGTCATGCCCCTCTACGTCGCCGAGCACGAGATCTTGTTCAGCACCGTTCGATGGGATCCGAACACGCTGCCGCTCGTCGAGGAGCCGTGAAGCTCGCGTCGGCACGGCGCGGGTCGGGGTACGTCACGAGCGAGCAACGTAGATTGACGGGTGCGGCCCGCCGCTGGCCGCGCCGAGCGGCGAACGCGACGTTCGCGATGTCGGTCGATCCAGAGGGCGCGATCTGGGTCGCGGCGTCTCCGGAGCGCGCCCCGGTGCACGTCGTCGCGCGCCTCTCGGTCGCCTCGCGCACGGGCGGCGTCTCGCTCGCGGGCTGGCGGATCGCTTCGGGCCGGCTCCTGCCGGGGGCCGCCCGCGCCGACGACGCCGGCCTCACCCTCGTGACCGAGCTCGCCCCGCGCCGCAGCCCCACCGTCCGCCACCACGCCGCGGCTTCGCTCCTGCGGACGCCCGGGGGCCTCGACGAGTGCTTCTGAGCCCGCGCGCCTGCGTCCTCGCGTCGCTGCTCGCGCCGGCGTGCGCGGCGTGCGCGCCGGACGCACCCGAGGACGCCGGCCACGACGGCGGCCACGATGCCGGTACCGACGCGGGCTTCGACGCGGGTCGTGACGCGGGGCCGCCGGACGCGGGCTTCGATGCCGGTCACGACGGCGGGCCCGACGACCCTGGCTGGGCGCCGTGGACGCAGGTAGAGAGGTGCACCTTCGAGCGCGCCACCTTTCCCGAGCGACTCCCCACCATCGGGTGGGCGCCCTGCGAGGAGGCGCCAGGCTGCCAACGCGTGGTCCCTCCGGCGCCCCACGTCGCGCGAGCTTGGTTCGACGGCGGGCGCGGATACCTTCAATCGATCACGGTCGAGGGGAACCAACGGACGATCGTCTTGGCCGCCGTCGATGGTCCGACGCTGGCGGCATGGCGCTACCGGATTGCGCAAGACGGCTTCACATGTGGACACGATCTCGGTGTGGGAGACGGGTCCGTGGCGCTCGCCCTCGACTACTTCGTGAACGACCCGCGTGGCCGGGTGGACCACGTTTATCATGGACCTATCCATGCCGTGCAGGATCTCACTGATCCGGTCGCCGTGATCGCGCCGGCCGTGACGTCTCAACGGATGGCTGTCTCGTCCCAGGTCGTCGCGCTCTGGACCGGGGCGTGGGCGGTCGGCGTCGACCCGAGGAGCGGTCGCGTCGCCTTCTTGAACGAGCCGCTCGGCGGCATCCCGCAGAACGTGACCGTCGTGGGCGACCAGGTCTTATGGGAGGACTGGGCCGACCTGGTGCGGGTCGCCTCCGCGACGCTCGACGTGACGGCGACGCTGTTCCATCGGGCGGACCCCGGGGACGTGAAGGGGTTCCGGACCGACGGGGTCGACTTCGCGTGGTTCGAGGGCTACGACCGGCGGCCCGATGGCCGCTACGACCGACTCGAGCTGTGGACCGCGCCGTTCACCCGCGACCCCGCCGCGCTCTCGCCGCGGCGGGTGCGCGCCATGGACCACCGCGGCGGCTCGATGTACGGCGGCGGCTGGTACGTCGTCGCGCGTGGAGTGAGCGGCTGCGACGTGGTGAACGTGCGCGACGGCAGCTTGCGGCGCATCGCCGCCTGCGGCGTGCCCCTTTACGTCGCCGAGCACGAGATCCTGTTCAGCACCGTTCGATGGGATCCGAACACGCTGCCGCTCGTCGATGGACCGTGAGGCGTGCTCGTTCGGTGCTCGCGGAATAGATTGAGCAAGGTAACTTGCGGACCCTCATCGCGGCGAGCTTGCGCTCGACCGACTTCGGGACGTCGGCTCGGGCTCGACTACGTGAGCTGCTCGCCCTTCCGCGTGCCCGTCGCGCGCCTCGCCGCGGCGCAAGCGGCCTTGGCGATCCGTCGCGCGACCGCGGCGAGCCGTCCCTGATCGGGGGCGGTCCGCAGCGCGGGCGCGGCGGTCCAGTCGGTCGCGTGAGGGAACGCAAGTGCCCGGAATCGTGCGGTTCACGGCGGGCTCGCGGACCGACGGTCCCACGCTCTTCGCGCACGGCGTCGCCGGATCATCAACGACACCGCGGGGTTAGGAACGTGCAATTGTCGTTCAGTGCTGGTACTCCGGTCCCATGGCTCGGAACCGCACGCTCCTCCTGCTCGTCGTGGTCCTGCTCCTCTTGCCCGTGACCACCGCGCATGGCGACCCCTCCGAGCGCGCGTCCGGCGGCGACGCGATGCCGGATCCGGCGCCCGCGGTCGGGCGGCGCGCCGAGCCGGCGCCGGCGGCGCCGGTGGCCGTGTCGCCGCTGCCCGAGGGCTTCGTCCCCGGCAGCACCTACGGCGTGCGCGTGAGCCCGCGCACCGGGCGCCGGACCTTCCACGCCGGCGCCGACTTCCTCGCGCCGCGCGGCACGTCGGTCGTCGCGGTGCGCGCGGGCGTGGTCGAGCAGGTGACCCGCAACACGCTCGGGCGGACGCGGTTCGGCGGCTACGGTCGCTCCGTGGTCGTGTACCACCCGGACGTCGAGCGGTGGTCGTACTACGCGCACCTCGACTCGGTCACGGTGCGCCCGGGGCAGACGCTCGCGGCGGGCGAGGCGCTCGGCACCGTCGGCAACTCGTGCAACCAGCGCTTCCGCGACATGCCCACGCACCTGCACTTCGAGGTGCGCTCGGCGGCGCCGGGCGGGCGCTCGCCGTTCCCGGGGGCGTACCGCGTGCACAACGAGGATCCCGTCGCGTGGCTCGAGTCGATGGGCGTGACCTTCGTGCGCGCCGCGCCCGAGGGTGAGGCGAGCGTCACGCGCGAGCGCGAGCCGGCGTTGGCGCGCACCGCGACGACGCGGCCCTGAGATGGTCGCCTGAGACGAGCGCGCCCGGCAGGCTCACGGTCCGACGTTCGCCCAGCCGGTGTCCCCGTCGAGCATCTGGTCGAGCCAGCTCGCGAGCGTCACGCCGTCGACCGAGGACGTCGCGAGCCCTTGGTACGTGAAGGTGTGCCGCTCGCCCGCGACGTAGAACGTGCGGAAGTTCGGGTGCGCCGTGAGCAGCGCGCGCGTGCCCTCGAGCCCCGCGGCGTAGTCCGCGCCGGGCATGTTCTGCGGGAAGTCGCAGCGCGGCGAGTAGCCGTAGCCGAAGAAGGTGCGCATCGTCGTGTCCTCCATCGAGGTGACGAACGCGAAGCGGCGGTCGGGGTAGCGCGCCGCGGCGTACGGCAGGACGTTCACCAGCCCACCGCCGTCGTCGCACGAGCAGTGCTCGCAGTCCTCGGGGACCGCCGAGTCGAGCGCCCACGCGTCGCGCACCATGCGCTGCAGGCAGGGGCGCATGTACTCGTCGGTGAGCAGGCCGCCCGCGTCGTTGAGCACGTGGACCGGGGTGCAGCCGAACGCCTCCGCGACCTGCGGGTAGTTCACGATGGTGCCGAGGCCGCCCGCGCTGCGGCCGGCGAGGACGACGCGCGGCGCGTCGCGGAACGTCGGGACGATGCGGGTGAGGAACCAGCTCACGTTCTGGAAGCCGAGGTGGCGCCGGCCGCCCGCGGCGCGCGGCTGCTGGCCGCCGTGCACGTCGCCCGTGCAGTACGGCACGTAGACGAAGCTCCAGCGCGCGAACGGGTTCGCGGCGTCGCCGCGGTCGAGGATCCCGCGGCGCAGCAGGCCCGCCGCGTCGCTCGCGAACTTCGCCTCGCCGTAGCCGTCCCGGTTCGCGACGCCGGCGCAGCTCACCGCGTCGAAGCAGGCGCCGCCGCCCTCGAGCAAGATCAAGAGGCCCTCGGCCTCCGGGTGGATCGACACGCCGATGCCCGTCGCGCTGCCGTTCATGCACACCGCCTGCTCGAAGCCGACCCACGTCCAGGCGAGGGGCTCGGCCTCGATCGCGGCGCCCTCCGACACGGGCCGCGCGCTCGCGCAGTCCCACGCGTCGGGCGAGGGCGCGCCGGGCGGGCACGCGGAGACGAAGCCCGCGTCCTCGCCGCTCGGGCCGGCGTCCGGCTCCGTCGCCGCGTCGAGCCCGGCGGGCTCGCCCGCGTCGTCCCCGGGGACCGCCGCGGAGGTGCAGCCGAAGCAAAGGAGCGCGAAGGCGAAGACGAGGGTGGGCTTCATGGTGGCGGCAGATATAGCGCAGGCGGCGCTCCGCGTCCGCAGGACGAGTTGTGGGGTGCGATGAACGATGTTCACGTCGAGCGACAACTCGGGTTGCGATGCTCCGATCGGCTCGCGCGCGGCCTCGCGCGTCGGCGGCGCGCTCGGCCGCGGCGCGGCCTCGAGGGAGCCACCCGTGGCCGGCATCTGCCGATGGAGCGGAGGCGGCGCGTGTGCGACGCTGCGCCGCGATGACCGCGAGCGCCGCCCCCTCCGAGTTCCGCTACTTCGACCGCGTCGAGGCGCCGCTCCCGCGCCGGGTGCGCGCCGCCGTCGAGGGCGTGCTCGGCGTGGATCCGGCGCTCCCGGAGGACACGGTGCGGACGTTCGCCTCGATGTACTTCGATGCGGATCCCGTGGCGGAGGCGTTCGTCGACGAGTGCTACCTCGGCGCGGGGCAGGCGCGTGGCCGAGAGCTGCTCGAGCGGGCGCTCGCCGACGGCGTCGGCGCGATCGAGGACGCGCCGCCGTCGCTGTCGCGGCTCTTCGCCGACGTCGATGAGGATCCGCCGTGGCTCGACTGGGCGCGCGTCGAGCACGGCGCGCGCGTGTTCCGCCGCTGGGGGACCTCGGTGTTCCGCTTCGCGGGCGCGATCACGCTCGCGGCGTACGCGGAGAGCTCGGTCGCCAAGCCGCTCGCCCTCACCGGCGCCTACGCGGGCGCGAGCACGAAGAAGCGCTTCCTCGAGACGGCGGCCTTCTGGATCGCGGTCTCGGAGCCCGGCGGCTTGCGCCCCGGCGCGCCGGGACGCGCGAGCGCGCTGCGCGTCCGCGTCATGCACGTGTTCGTGCGCCGCCGCCTCGAGGGGCACCCCGAGTGGGACCGCGCCGCGTGGGGGGTGCCGATCTCGCAGGGCGACGCGCTGCTCACGCTCATGGGCGGGAGCGTCGCGCCGGGCCTCGGGCTCATGGCGATGGGCTACCGCCCGAGCGTCGAAGACATCGAGGCGACGATGCACTTCTGGCGCTACGTCGGCCACCTGATGGGCGTGCGCCCGCGCTTCTATCCTTCGAGCCTCACCGAGGCGCTCCAGCTCGCGTTCGTAAGCTTCGTGAAGGGGGCGGGGACCGCCGGCGAGGACGGCCGCGTGCTCTGTCGCAGCTACCTCGACGCGTTCCGGCCCGCCGAGGGCGCCTCGCTCCTCGACCGGCTCGAGGACGGCCTGCACCGCGGGATGACGCGCTTCTTCCTGCCGGCGCCGATCTACCGCCAGCTCGGGCTTCCGCCGGTGGGCGCGTGGGCGCTCGCGCCGCTCCTCGCGTTCCCGTTCCTGTTCACCGCCGAGACGCTGCGCCGCCACGTGCCGGGGCTCGACGCGGTCGCGGATCGCGTCGCGCGCGCGGAGCGGCGGCGCTGGCTCGCGCGCCACCTCGGGGACCGCCCCGCCGAGTACCGCGCGGTGGATCGGTTCACGCGATGAGCGGCGACTGGCGTGAGACGCACCGCGGGCTCGCCCACGCGTGGATGTGCGACCACTTCGGCCACGTGAACGTGCGCTTCTACGCGCACTTCTTCGACGACGCGGGCTTCGCGCTCTGGTCGATGTGCGGCGTGACGCGAGATGTGTTCGGTGCGGCCGGGGTGCACACCGTCGTCGCGCGGACGGAGACCGACCTGCGCGCGGAGCTCCGCGCCGGCCAGCCGATCGCGATCGCGAGCCGCTTCGAGCGGCTGGGGCAGAAGAGCGTCACGTACCGGCAGGTGCTGCGCGACCCCGAGACGGGTCGGGTCCACGCCGAGCAGCGGGCGGTCGAGGTGTTCTTCGATCCGGTGACGCGCACCTCGCGCCCGATCCCCGACGCGATCCGCGCGCTCCTCGAGCCGCCCTGAGCGCGAGGTCACTCGCGCCGCTGGCCTCCGAGCAGGCCGGAGCGGATCAGGAAGTAGAGCAGGGTCAAGAGCGAGCTCACCGCCGCGGCCACGTAGGTCCACGCCGCGGCGCTCAGCACCTCGCGCGCGCCGTCGTTCTCCGGTCCGCGCAAGAGCCCGCCGGCCTGGATCGCGGCGAGCGCGCGGCGGCTCGCGTCGAACTCGACCGGCAGCGTCACGAGCTGGAACAGGACGACCATCGCGAAGAGGCCGAGGCCGGCGAGGACGACGACCGAGCCGAGCGAGCTCTGCGCGTACGAGCTCAGGAAGAACCCGGCGAGCAGGATGGGCATCGCGAGCGGTGACGCGATCTGCACCACCGGGACGAGCAGAGAGCGCATGCCGAGGGCGGGGTACGCGCGCGCGTGCTGGATCGCGTGGCCGACCTCGTGCGCGGCGACGCCGGCCGCGGCGATGGAGCGGCCGTGGAACACGTCGGGCGACAGGCGCAGCGCGCGCTCGCTCGGCGAGTAGTGGTCGCTGAGCCAGCCCTCGGTCGGCTCGACGCGCACGCCCGTGATCCCCTCGGTGCGCAAGATCGCGAGCGCGACCTCGGCGCCCGAGAGGCCGCGCTGCGTGCCGACCTGGGCGTAGCGGTTGAAGGTGCTGCGGACGCGCCACTGCGCCCACAAGCCCAGGACGAGGCCCGGGAGCGCGAAGGCGAGGTAGAGCGGGTCGATGGCGAACATGGTCTCGTGGCAGAGACATAAGTCCGCCGCTCCGCGGCCGCTAGAGGTGCGCGCGCGCGCGGCGGCTACTCGAACAGCATGCGGTGCAGCGCGCTCACCGCGGGGCGGATGTCCTCGTCGCGGATGACCATCTGCAGGTTCAGGCTGCCCGAGGCGTAGCTCACCATCTCGACGTTCACGCCGGCCTCGGCGACCGCGTGAAGGACCCGCGCGCCCGTCCCGGCGGAGACCGCGAGGTTCTGCCCGACGACCGCCAGGATCGTGCGACCGCGCTCGACGCGCACGCGGCCGAGCCCCTCGAGGTCGGGGAGGGCGCGCTCGAGGGCGGCGACGTCGTGCGCGGTCAGCGACACGCTCACCTCCGAGGTCGTCACGACGTCGACGCTCACCCCGTGGCGGGCGAGCGCGCCGAACACGTCCGCGAGGAAGCCCACCGCGCCGAACATCCGCGTCGCGGTGACCGTCAAGACGGCTTGCGACTCCTTGTAGGCGACCGAGGTGACCGGGCTCGGGTTCGCCGGTCCGACCGCCTGGATCACGGTGCCCGGGTGCTCCGGCCGGTTCGTGTTGAGCACGCGGACGGGGATGGACGCGGCCATCGCCGGCAGGAGCGTCGAGGGGTGCAGGACCCGGCTCCCGAAGTACGCGAGCTCCGCCGCCTCCTCGAAGCGCATGTGCGGGATGTTCCGCGCCGCGGCGATGACCGACGGATCCGCGGTCATCACGCCGTCGGTGTCGGTCCAGATCTGCGCCTCGTCCGCGCCGAGGGCGGCGGCGAGCAGGGTCGCGGTCAGGTCGCTCCCGTTGCGGCCGACCGTGGTGACGACGCCCTGCTCGGTCTTGCCGACGAAGCCCGTGACGATGGGGACGCGCCCGGCGGGCAGCGCGTCGACGGCGGCCCGCGCGCGCGCTTCCCAGCCCGGGAGCGGCCGCGCGGCGCCGTGCACCGCGTCGGTCACGAAGCCGAGGTCCCACACGTCGTACGCGTCCGCGGGCAGGCCCTCGCGCTCGAAGAAGTCCGCGATGACCCGCACGCTCATGCGCTCGCCGAAGCTCGAGACGTAGTCGAGGCTGCGCGGGCTGAGCTCGCCGACCAGGTGGACGCCGCGCAGCAGATCGCGCAGCTCCGCGAAGAGGCCGTCGAGCAGATCCGCGCGGCAGCCGAGCGAGCCGGCGATCGCGTGCTGCCGCTCGATCACCGCGCGCGGCTCGTAGCTCCCCGCCGCCGCGCGCTCGGCCGCGCGCACGAGGGCGTCGGTGATCCCCTTGTGCGCGGAGCTGACCACGAGCACGCGGCCCCTCGCCGCCGCCGCGCGGACGATCCCGAGCACCTTCTCGATCTGCGCTCGGTCGGCGACCGAGCTCCCGCCGAACTTCAGTACGCGCACGCGGCGGCGTGTAGCACGGGGCGGCGCGGGCGAGGAGGGGAGTCACGCCGCTCGCCGCGGGCGCGTGGCGCGCGGGCTCGGGGAGTGCGAACCTGCGGGTCGAGCGATGGAGGAGTTCGAGGCCCCGATCGTCGAGCCGCCCGCGGACCCGCGGCCTCCGCCCAGGATCGAGCCCGCGCCGAGGCGCGTGCCGTGGTGGGCGGGCGTCGCCGCGCTCGTCGCCGGCGGGATCGCGGCGCAGGTGGCGGGCTCGATCCCGCTCATCATCGGCGCCGTGGTGTGGCTCGCCCAGAACGCGGGGGAGGGGCCGCCCGACACCGAGCTCATGATGCGCGACCTCACGCGCAGCTTCTGGGTGCTCGGGCCCTCGATCGCGATGACCGGCGGCACGATGGCGCTCGTCGCGTTCGCGACCGCGAGGCTCGCGCGCGTCCCGGCGCGGGAGGCGCTCGGCCTGCGCGGGGCGCCCTGGCCGGCGTTCCTCGCCGCGCCGATCGGGATCCTCGCGCTCGGCCCGACCGCCGACGCGCTGCGTCGTCTGATGCAAGAGACGCTGCCCTGGGCGACGTTCGGCGCGCTCGAGGGGCTCGACGAGGTCGCGCGCTCCGCGCCGATCTGGGCGGTGCTCCCGGCGATGGCGCTGGTCCCGGGGTTCGCGGAGGAGGTGCTCTTCCGGGGCGTGTTCCAGCGCTCGATCCGGAACGGCGCGCTGGCCATCGTGCTCTCGGGCGGGCTCTTCGCCTGCTACCACCTCGACCCGCAGCACGTCGTGGCGGTGATGCCGCTGGGCTTCTACCTCGCGTGGCTCGCGCACCGCACGCAGAGCCTCGCCGTCCCGGTCACCGGCCACGTGCTCAACAACGCGGCGGCGGTCGTCGGCTCGGTGTACTTCGCGGAGGCGGCGGGCGCGTCCGAGCCGCTCGAGTGGTGGTGGGCGCCGATCGGCTGGGCGGTCTGCGGGGGCTGCGTCGCCGTGGTGTGGCTCTCGACGCGCGAGAGGAGCTGACGAACGTGTTCACGGGCATCGTCGAGGAGGTAGGGCGGATCGCGTCGGTCGCGCACGGGGACGCGCTGACGACGCTCGTGACCGAGGGCCGGCTCGCGCACGAGGGCGCGCAGCTCGGCGACTCGATCGCGGTCAACGGCGTGTGCCTGACCGTCGTCGCGATCGACGGGCCCCGCCTGACCTTCGAGGCGGTGCCGGAGACGCTGCGGCGCACGAACCTCGGCCGCCTGACGGCCGGCGCGGCGGTGAACCTCGAGCGCGCGCTCGCCGCCGGCCGCCCGATGGGCGGCCACTACGTCCAGGGCCACGTCGACGGGCGGGCGGCCGTGCGCTCCCGCCGGGACGACGGCGACGCGCTCGAGGTGTGGCTCGACGCGCCGCCCGACCTGCTCCGCTACGTCGTCCCCAAGGGCTTCGTCACCGTCGACGGCGCCTCGCTCACGGTGGTCGAGACGGACGCGCAGGGGTTCAGCGTCACGCTCGTGCCGCACACGCGGGCGAACGTCGTCTTCGGCGATCCCGCGCCGGGCTACGTCGCCAACCTCGAGGTCGACGTGACGGCCAAGTACGTCGAGCGCGCGCTCGAGGCGCGCCTCGCGTCGTTCGAGGCGCGCCTCGCGGCGCTCGAGGCCGCGCGCGACGCCTGAGCGCCGCTCGCGCTCGAACCTCACACGTCGAGGCGGTAGATCTCGCGGATGTCGTCGAGGATCTTGTCGAACGGGATCTCGAGGTCCTTGAGCAGGCCGTCGTGCAGGTCGAAGACCCAGCCGTGCACGATCGGGAGCTTGCGGCGCAGGTAGCTCCGCTGGACGCTCGCCGTCTTGATCACGTGGATGCACTGCTCCTGGACGTTGAGCTCGATGAGCCGCTTGTAGCGCTCTTCCTCGTCCGGGATCGCGCTGAGCTCCTTCTTGTGCAGCCGGTACACGTCGCGGATCTCGCGCAGCCACCCGTTCATGATCCCGAGGTCCTGCGACTTCATCGCCGCGCGCACGCCGCCGCAGCCGTAGTGACCGCAGACGATGATGTGCTCGACCTCGAGGTGGTTGACCGCGTACTCGATGACGCTGTGGACGTTGAGGTCCGTGTTGACCACGAGGTTCGCGATGTTGCGGTGGACGAAGACCTCGCCGGGCTCGAGGCCCATGATCTCGTTGGCGGGCACGCGCGAGTCGGAGCAGCCGAGGTAGAGGAAGCCCGGCTGCTGGCCGGCGGCGAGGCGTTCGAAGTAGTGCTCGTCGGTCGCGCGCTTCTGCTCGACCCATCGCCGGTTGTTCTCGAAGACCTGCCGGTATCTCTCCTGGGGCATCGGGCTCCTCCTTTCGTGGGACCGGGAGGATAGCGACGCGGGCGCCGCGATGCGAGCGCCGATGTCGCGCGCGTCGCGCTCTGGCATACTCCCTCGCGACACGTGCACCCGCCCGTCTTCTCCACGCCGTGCGACGGACGGAGGCCCCGCGCCGCCGCGCTCGCGTGCGCGCTCGGAGCGCTCGGAGCGCTCGTGAGCGGCTGCGCGACGGGAGAGCCCGCCGACGCGGGGATCGTCGGCGGCGACGCGCAGCGGCCGCCGACCACGATCGTCGACGCGGCCTGGCTCGACGACGTGGTGCTGCCGGAGCCGCTCGGCCCGCTCCCGCGCCACGCGCCCGCTTACCTCGGCGGGCTCGAGACCCACGACCCGTGCGCGCGCTGTCATCGCAACGTCTCGGGCGAGCCGGCGATGCGGGACGAGCGCGGCCGCGCCATCGGCGCCGACGATCTGTGGCGCGCCTCGATGATGGGCCTCGCCGGGCGCGACCCCTACTGGCTCGCCGTGCTCAGCCACGAGCTCGCGGAGAACCCGGCGGCCCCGCAGCTCGTGGAGCACCTCTGCACCCGCTGCCACGCCCCGTCCGCCAACGTCGTGCGCGGCGGCGCGAGCCCGGTGCCGTTCGCGACGGTGACGAGCGAGGCCTCGCCGCTCGGAAACCTCGCCCGCGACGGCGTGACGTGCACGCTCTGCCACCGGATCGCGGACGAGGGCCTCGGCGCGCGGGACAGCTTCACGGGCGGCTTCACGATCGAGATGCGCTCCGAGATCTACGGCCCGCACGAGCGGCCGGAGGCGACCGGGATGGTGGCGGCGACGGGCTACACGCCGGTGCACGCGCCGCACTTCATGCGCTCCGCGATCTGCGGCACCTGCCACACCGTGATCACACGCGCGCTCGACGCGACGGGCGCACAGGTGGGCCCGCCGTTCGCCGAGCAGGCGCCGTACCTCGAGTGGCGCAGCTCGGCGTACTCGGACGAAGGCCCGCGGCCCGGGCCCGAGGCGCGCGGGTGTCCGTCCTGCCACGTCCCGACGGCGTCGCAGGACGGCGTGACGCTGCGGACCGCGATCTCGAGCAGCCCGCCGGAGCTCGCGGCGCGCAGCCCCTACGGCAGGCACGTCTTCGTCGGCGGCAACGCGTACATGCTCGAGCTCATGGCGGGCGAGCTCGACTGGCTGGGCGCCGACGTCACGCCGGCGGCGCTGATGGCGGCGAGCGAGGCGACCGAGGCGAACCTGCGCGAGGCCGCGACGATCGCGCTCGACGCGCGCGTCGACGGCGAGCGCATCGTCGCGTCGGTGCGGATCGAGAACCTCACCGGCCACCGGCTCCCCACGGGCTACCCGTCGCGCCGCCTCTTCGTGCGCTTCACCGTGGAGGACGGGACGGGGGCGGTGCTCTGGCAGTCGGGGCGCACCCACGCGGGCGGCGGCCTGACGGACCGCGACGGGGATCGCCTCGACCATCCGGGCGCGTACGCCCCGCACTTCGACCTCATCACGCGGGAGGACCAGGTGCAGGTCTACGAGTCGGTGATGGCCGACCTCGCCGGCCGGCCGACGCGCTCGCTCCTGCGTGCGGCCAGCTTCCTGAAGGACAACCGCCTCTTGCCGCGCGGCTGGGACCCGTCCGACGAGGACGCGGCGTTCATCGCGCCCGCGGGCGTCGACGGCGACGCGAGCTTCGCCCCCGGCGGAGACACCGTGCGCTACGCGGTGCCGCGCCCGGCGGGGGCGGCCCGCGTCCGCGCGGAGCTCGTCTACCAGACGGTGCCGCCCGCCGCGGTCGAGCACCTGTTCGACCTGCCCACCCCCGCCATCGCCCGCTTCGACGCCATGCGGCGCGCCCGCCCAGACCGCGGCCGGGTGCTCGCGGCGGCCGACCGGCGGCTCCCGTGAGCTCCGCCCCCCGTCGGGTGACGGAAGGCGAGCGCGGATCCGAGCGATATGCTACACCTCGCTCCTTCGCGCGGAGCACCACCCACGAGCCCGTTGTCTCGTGGGCCCTGGATCGACGGTGCCGAGCGACGAGAGAAAGAGAACCGAGTACGAACATGTCCAACAAGCTCTTCGTCGGCAGCCTCAGCTGGGGGACCGACGACCACTCCCTTCGCGCCGCCTTCGAGCGTTTCGGTGAGGTCACCGACGCCAAGGTCATCACCGATCGCGAGACCGGCCGCAGCCGCGGCTTCGGGTTCGTGACCTTCGCCGACGCGTCGGCTGCCAACCAGGCGGCCCGCGAGATGAATGGCGCGGAGCTCGACGGGCGCAGCCTCAACGTCGACATCGCGCAGGAGCGCAGCCGCGGTGGCGGTGGCGGTGGCGGCGGCGGCGGCCGCGGCGGTCGCCGCAACGACCGCTGGTAGGCCTCGAAGCCCTGCCGAATGAACTGGAGCCGGCGTCCCCTCGGGGCCGCCGGCTTCGTTCGTTCTGGCGTCCTCGCGCGTGACGACTCGACACGTGAGCGCGGTGCCCCCCTTAGCGCGCGCCGAAGCGGTGATACCATCGAGGACTCCCCCGGAGCGCGAATGAAGTACGAGCGCGTCCCCTCCCCGATCGACCAGATGCCGGTGCCCGAGCACCTGACCGCCCGCGTCGTCGAGCCCGGCGCCGCGCCGCGGCTCCACGGCTATGACGTCCAGGACGACCTCGCGCGCCACTACGGCCTCGGCGAGGTGGTGCTGCTCGCGCTGACCGGCGAGCTGCCCGATCGCGCCGCCGGCCGCGCAATCGACGTGCTGCTCGTGTTCGCGGCGCCGATCACGATCGCCGAGGCCCCGAGCCACGCCGCCGCGCTCGCGCGGCTCTGCTCCGCGAAGCCTTCGAGCGTCGCCGCGGTCGCCGCGATCGGCCTCGCCGAGCAGGCGCGCTTCCGGCTCGAGGCGCTCGCGCCGCTCCTCGCGTGGCTCGCGTCGGGCCGCGACGGCCCGCCGCCCGAAGAGACCGAAGACGCCGCCACCGCGCGATTGCACGAGACGTTGCGGTCCGTCGGCGCCGCCGTGAGCGCGCGCGACGCCGCGCTGCCCGTCGGCGCCGCGATCGTCGCGGGGTTGTTCGAGCTCGGCCTGCGCGAGCCGTGGCAGATCGAGGCCGCGCTCAACTGCGCGCGCTGGCCCATCGCGATCGCCGAGGCGATGAGCAACACGCCCGGCGCGCTCGGCACGTACCCGATTCGGCTGCCGGAGTTCGAGCTGGTCCGGAGGGTCGAGTGAGCCGCGACGTCATCGTGACCGACGTGGGCTGCGCGGGCTACGGAGCGAACTTCGTGAGAGGAGAGCGAGTCGCCGATCTCCAGCGGAAGGGTTGCTCGCGGTGGTCGCTCGTTTCGCGGTATTCCGGCGGGTCGGCAATCGAGCCGGACGACGCGGCGTTCCTCGAAGAGGTGCTCCTCGCGACGAGCGCGCCCGATCCGCGCATCTGGCCGCTCAAGGTGGCTTGGCTCATCGGCTCGTTCGGCGACTGGTGGGCGGCAGGCGCGGCCGTGCAGGCGATGCTCGGGGAGTGCCGGCTCGGGCCCTGGGCGGGCGGGGCGACGTGCGCGACGGTGGAAGCGTTCGTGCGCCTGCGCCAAGAGGACCCCGCGAGCTTCCGAGCCCGGGCGGTGGACTGGATCGAGTCGCGCTGGTCCAATGGTGAGATCGTCTGGGGGTAACTGTTCAGGCCCCGGCGAACCTGGATCATCCCGGCCACTTAGAGATCCGGGATCGACAGGGGAATTCCGGCGTGATCTCTTGAGGGCGTGGATGCCGGCGCAGAGATCGACGAGCTGAGGGCGCAGCTGGCGGCCCGCGACTCCGATCTCGCGGCCCGCGACTCCGATCTCGCGGCCCGCGACTCCGATCTCGCGCTCCGCGACGCGCACATCGCGCGGCTCGAGAAGCAGCTCGACCGTGCGCTGGAGCAGCTCGGTCGGGTCGCCGAGCTGGAGGCGGAGCTGGCGAATCTGCGCGAGCTACTCGGTCGCGACTCGAGCAACTCGAACAAGCCGCCGTCGAGCGATCCGCCGGGCACGGGCGCGAAAGCGCCGAAGAAGAAGAAGAAGGGGCGACGCCGTGGCGGGCAGCGCGGTCACGACGGGTCCCATCGCGAGCTGCTGCCACCTGAGCGGATGGACGCGTTCGAGGACTACTTCCCCTGCGAGTGCGCGCGTTGCCACGCGAGTCTGCCGCAGATCCCGCATCCCGGTGCGAAGCGCTACCAGCACACGGACCTGGACCGCGACGGGGTGTTCCGGACCGAGCACCGTCGCCACCGCGTGGCGTGCCCGTCCTGTGGACACGAGACGTGGGCGAAGTACGACCCGAACAAGATCCCGCGCTACCCGTTCGGTCCCGGACTGATGGCCGCGGTAGTGCTGCTCACGGGCGTCTATCACCTGAGCCGCCGCAGGGCGGTGAGGCTGCTCTGGGAGCTGCTCGGCGTGCGGATGTCGGTGGGCGCCGTGAGCCGGATCGAGAAGCGGATGAGCGACCTCGTGGCGCCGACCGTGGACGAGGCGGTGGAGCACGCGAGGGCAGCGGAGATCAAGCACGCCGACGGCACGAGCTGGTACCGAGCGGGCGTGATGGTGTCGCTATGGGTCCTGGCGACGGCGGCGGTCACCGTGTTCAAGGTCCTGCCCGACGGCCAGGGCGAGACGCTGCGCGAGAAGCTGTTCATCAAGGTGTGCGGCGTGCTGGTGAGCGACCGGGCGACGGCGCTGAAGTTCTGGGCGATGAAACGGCGCCAGATCTGTTGGGCTCACCTGCTGCGCAAGTTCGTTTCCTTCTCGCAGCGCGATGGCCCGGCCGGCCGCATCGGCGAGGAGCTGCTCGGCTACACGTCGATCGTCTTCGACTACTGGTCCTCGTTCCGAGAGGGCCGACTGAGCCGCGCGGAGCTCATCGCGCGCATGGCACCGGTGCGTCTTCACGTCGAAGCGTTGCTCGAGCGCGCGGTGGCCAAGGACATCAAGGGCCTGTCCGGCTCCTGCGAGGACATCCTCGAGCACCGCGAGGCGCTGTGGACCTTCGTCGAGCGCGCCGGGGTCGAGCCGACGAACAACCACGCCGAGCGCGAGCTCCGAGCCTTCGTGCTGTGGCGCCGCCGCTCGTTCGGCAGCCAGAGTGAGCGCGGTGATCGGTTCGCCGAGCGGATGATGACCATCGCGCACACGCTGCGGAAGCAGGGGCGCAGCGTGCTCGACTTCCTGGTCGCGTGCTGCACCCCTCGGCCCGAGGGCGAGCCGGCTCCGTCGCTCCTCGCGGCGAGCTGATCGGGCTACGCGTCCATCGGGAAGTAGCGCGTGTACTGCCGCTGACCCGCGCTGCGGATCCGCCCCTGCTGACGCAGCTGCGTCGCCGGTCGGTTTAGCTCCCGCGCCGTCGCCCCCACGGCCTGCGCGAGCACCACCATGGTCTCGCCTGGCTGGGCGCACACCGCCTCGTACAGGCGCTTCTCCAGCTCCGCGAGTCGCGCGCGCGAACGGCGCTGGGTCGGCGCGCGGCGCTTCGATGTCTTCGCACCGCCCCGCCCGCTGGGTGACTGCGCCGCGCGCCGTAGGCCCTCCCGGACCGCTGCCGCGACCGCCGTTTCACAGGCGGCGAGGTGTTCCCGCATCACCTGCTCCACCGCGCTCTGGATCTTCTGCTCGAGGGAACTCGTCGAAATCGTCATGCTCCCCGGGTCGCACGAGCCGATCACGAACTCAAGCGAGGGGCTGAACAGTTACGTCTGGGGCTTCGGTGTCGCCGGTGGACAGCACCGCGTGCGGGACGAGCGCCTCGATCTGATCGACGCCGCGGCGCGGCGTCATGGCCACGCGATTCGCCCGTACTACCAAGCCGCCTTCGAAGCGGCCGAGGCGATCGCCGAGGCGACCGGGAAGTTCCCGAACATGGGGCTCGGGGTTGCTGCGATCGGCCTCGATCTCGGCATGGACCGAGGACAGATCGAGGCGATGGTCTACCAGATGCTCGAGCCTCAGATCCTGGGCAACGCCTTCGATGCGGCCCGATCGATGCCACCCTCCCTGCGGGAGGCGCGCGCCGGCTCCGTCCAGTTCGTCGGCTCACCGGCTCGTCGGTCGCTTCGTCGCGAGGAGTCGGACCCATGACGGGCACCGGACAATCCGACGAGATCCCGAAGCTCAGTGTGAAGCCGCTCGTAGCGCCCTCGATGTGGCTCATGGACACGGTCGGCCGGGAGGCGCTCGAGCAGGCATGCCGGACCGTCGATGTCTCGCCCGATGTCCTGCTCCAGGGTACCGAATGGCTCGAGCTCGCGCGCGTTGGCGCGTACCTCGCCGAGGTCCGTCGGCACGCGCCGTCGGAGCTGGAGTTCCGCGAGGCCTGCGTCTATCGGATGCGAGAGGGGTACGGGCCGGTCCTGCTCGTCCTACCCGTCGCGACGCCGCTCCTGATGTTCCGCGCCATGGCGCGGACCGTACACCTCTTCTCGAACGTCAGTCGCTGCGAGGTGGTGGCCGAGTCCCGGACGCACGCCGTGTTGCGCTACGAGAGTGACGCGCCGGAGCTCGAAACGCGAGAGCTGTGCATGACGCGAAGTGCCGCTGCGTCGGCTCTCCCCACCCTGTTCGGACTACCCGAGGCGATCCTCCGCGAGCGCGCGTGTATCGCGCACGGCGATCCCGTCTGCGAGTACGAGTTCCGCTTCTACACGCGCAGCCGGTGGCTCCCCGCGGTCGGGGGCGCGCTCGTCGGCGGCGCGACGGCGTACGGGCTGAGCCTCGCGGGGATCGACCCGTCGCTCGGTTGGGCGTCGCTCCCGCTCGCGTTCGGCCTGCTCGGCCTCGTCTTCGAGATGCGCAAGACCTCGCAGGCCAACGTCGCGCACGGCCTCGCGATCCAGGGCGCGCTCGAGGAGCTCGCCCGCCGCGAGGGTGAGGCCCGCCGCGAGATCGTCGCCTTCCACGGCCGGCAGCGGGAGTGGGGCCGCCTGCTCGAGGAGCAGGTCACCGAGCGCACCACGCAGCTCGAGCTGCTCCTCGAGCGCCTGCGCGAGCTCGGACAGGCGCGCGTCACCTCGGTCCGCGGGGTCTGGCACGACCTGCGGAGCCCGCTGCAGGTCATGCTCGCCAACCAGGGCATCGTCCGGCGGGCGTTCGACACGGGCTCCGAGAAGCTCCTCGACGCGGCGCTCGCCGACGACCGCGAGAGCATCGCGAAGATGGAGGAGCTGCTGCGGCAGCTCGTCGAGAGCGCGCGCGCGGATCGCGGGCTCGTCCCGTTCAACCCGGTCGAGATGGACGTCGGCCCGTGGGTCGAGACCCTGCGCAACCGCGTCAAGGCGCTGGTGCACGGGCGCGACGTGTCGGTGAGCGTCTTCCAGCGGCGCGAGGCGCCCGAGCGCATCGTCACGGACCGCCTGATCTTCGATCGCGTCGCCGACAACCTCTGCTCCAACGCGGCGCGCTACACCGAGCGCGGCAGCATCGTCGTCGAGCTCGACGGCAAGCCCGGCTTCTTGACGCTCAAGGTCTCCGACACGGGGTTCGGCATCTCGCAGGACCGCATCGAGCAGATCTTCCAGCCGGGCAACCGCCCCGACCCGCGCGCTCCGCGCAGCGTGGGCGTGGGCCTCTCGGTCGTCGTGCAGCTCATGGCGCAGGTCGGCGGGCGCCTCGAGGTGATGAGCAAGCTCGGGCAGGGCACGACGTTCTGGGCGCACTTCCCGGTGCAGCCGCCCGCGGCCCCCTCGCCGCGTGAGGGCTCGCCGCCGAAGCTCGCCGACGTCGTCACGATCCGAAAGCCGCTCTCCGCGTGACCCGCGTCGTCGACATCTTCCTGCGCTACCTCAAGGCGGAGGGCGCGTACGTGGTCTTCGGCGTCCCCGGCGGCCTGCTCCACCCGTTCTTCGAGGCGATCGAGTACGACGACGCGATGCGGCTGGTCGTCTCGAAGCACGAAGAGGGCGCCGCGTTCATGGCCGACGGCTACGCGCGCGTCGGGCGCCGGCTCGCGGTCTGCGCGGGGACGAGCGGCCCGGGCGCCACGAACCTCCTCACGGGCGTCGCGTGCGCCTTCGCCGACGGTGTCCCGATGCTCGTCCTCACGGGGCAGGCCGCGAGCCACGCGCTCGGCCTCGGCGCCGCGCAGGAGACGACGCGCGAGGACATCGACGTGGTCGAGATGTTCAAGTCGATCACGAAGTACTCGGCGATGGTCACCTCGCCCGAGACGCTGTCGCGGCATCTGCGCCGCGCGCTGCGCCTCGCGCTCACCGGTCGCCCCGGGCCCGTGCACCTGAACGTGCCGGTGGACCTGTGGGCCAAGGAGCTCACGGAGGAGTGGTTCGACCCGACGACGTACCGCCCCTCGACCGTCGCGTTCGATCGCAGCGCGGTCCAGCGCGCGGCGGAGCTGCTGCTCGCGGCGGAGCGCCCGCTCTTGCTCGCGGGCGCGGGCGTGGCCATCGGCGATGCGCAAGATCCCTTGCGATCGCTCGCGGAGCTCTTCCCCGCGCGGGTCGCCACCACGCCGCGCGGCAAGGGCGTCTTCCCGGAGAGCCACCCGCTGAGCCTCGGCGTGCTCGGGTTCGCGGGTCACGCGGAGGCACGCACCGTCGCGCTCGGGCCGGAGATCGACGTGCTGTTCACGATCGGCGCTTCGCTCAACGAGACGACGACGCTCAACTGGCAGCCGTCGCTGCGCCCGTCGCGCGCGCTGATCCAGCTCGACATCGACGTCGACCGCATCGGTCGCAGCTATCCGGTCGACGTCCCGCTCGTCGGCGACGCGCAGACGATGCTCGTCGAGCTCGTCTATCACGTGCACCGGATGCTGCGCGAAGGAGAGCGCCGCCGCTCCACGTGGGCGTCGGCGCCGCCGCCGACGCGCGGCCCCGAGCGCTACGACCGCGCGGACCTGCGCGTGAGCGACGCGGTGCCCGTCACGCCGCCGCGGTGGCGCGTCGACCTCGAGGCCGTGCTCCCCGAGGACGCCGTCATCTACAGCGACATCGGCGGGCACATGCTCTTCAACATCCACCACCTCTGCATCCGCGAGCGGCAGCGCTTCGTGCTGAACCTCGGGTTCGGCTCGATGGGGCACGGCACGTGCGCGCCGATCGGGACGGCGCTGGCGCACCCGGGGCGAGCGGTGGTCGCGATCGTCGGGGACGCCTGCTTCACGATGAACGGGATGGAGCTCCTGACCGCGGCGGAGTACGGCGTGCCGGTCGTCTGGGTCGTCGAGAACAACCAGATGCACGGCATCACGTACCACGGCAGCGCGATGGTCGGCCGCAAGCAGCCGCTCGAGTGCGTGCGCTACCAGCGCCCGATCGAGGTCGCCGCCATCGCCCGCGCGATGGGGCTGCGCGCGTGGGTGGTGGACCGGCCGGGGCAGATGGGCGAGATCGCCGCCGAGGCGCTGCGCTTGCGCGAGCCGTGCGTCATCGAGGTCCGCGTGGACCCCTCGATCCCACCGCCGCTCGGGGATCGAGCGCGCTCGCTGGCCGGGTTCATCAAGCGGTGAGCGAAGCTCCGAGATCAGCCCCTTGCCGCCTTTGCTGGCCGAGCGAGCCGCGCGAGGTCGACGTCCAGCCCATCGCAGAGGCGCGCGAGCGTGGTCAGCGTGAGGTTCGACTCGCCGGCCTCGACGAGCTGGAACAGCCGCGTGGACATTTCGCAGCGATGCGCGGCCTCCTCCTGGGTCCATCCGCGCGCGAGGCGTAGCTCGTGCACGTTCATGCCGATCCTCACCACGATCGTGCGGTAGGTCGCCGTGCGGTACTGCGCCCTCCTCTCGGGCTTGCGCCGCCTCTCGGCCACGCCCGGTGCCTACGCGACGACGCGACGGTCTGACCACGAAGCTAGCTTCGTGTTTCGGCTTGCCCCCGCCGGGCGGTTGGCGAACGATGGGTCTGTCGCGAGGAGGGTGACGCCGTCGTTCGTATCCCGGCGGTCAGCCCAAATGGGTTAACCGCAGCGGCATGCGTTGCAGGGCCTGCCGCGGCGAGGTAGGCGATCGGAGGTGCGATGGGGGAACCGAGCGAAGAAGAGGACGATCCGTTCGCCGGGATGAGCGCGACGCGCTCGACGGTGCGGCGCAAGTCCGAGGGCCGCGCGTCGGACGCGCCGACCTACGGCGAGCCGGCGACGATCGCCGAGCCCGCGTGGGTTGGCCCGAGCGAGGAGGACTCTGCCGCTGACGTCGCGGTGACTCCGCGTCGCGACGAGTCGCTGGCCCGTCTCGAGCTCGCGGCGCGGCTGGCGGAGCCGGAGCCGTTCGACGCTCCGTCCACGTCCACCCTGCCCCTCACACCGCGGCAGCTCGAGACGGGGCATCGCCCGCCGGCGCAGCTCGCGCCGACCATGGCCGACAGCGTCTCGGCGTTCGGCGAGGGCGCGGACGACGGCGCCGCGAAGCCGCGCGAACGCCGGGGCATGGGCGTGGGTGAGGCCAGCGCGGCCCGAACGCTGTACCTCGCCGAGGCCGCGGCGCCCGCGATCGCGCCGCCACACTCGGCGCACCCGGGCGCGCCGAGCGCCCCAGCGGCTGCGCCGGTGGCTTCGCAGGCGCTACCCGGCTGGGCGTGGTTCGTGCTCGGCCTCACGTTGGGCGTGGCCGTGATGCTTGCGCTCTGGATGGCGAGCTGACGGTTCGGAGGTCGCATGGGGGAACGGAGCGGAGTGCGCTCGGAGCTGCGCTGCGAGGCGGTCTCGGCGGAGTGGCAGGTGGAGTGGCTACGGCTGGAGGAGCGCCTGAGCGCGCCGTACGAGGCGACGCTGGGGCTCGCGTGCGCGGACGCCGACGCGCGCCCGAGCGAGCTGCTCGGCCAGCGCGTCACGTTCACGCTCGAGCGCGAGGACTTCGTGCGCCTGGTCCACGGGATCGCGATCGAGGTCCGCGGCGGCGATGAGCGCGCGGGCGAGCGCGCGCGCTGCGAGCTCGTCGTGGCGCCGGCGCTGCGGCTCGCGGAGCACACGGTCGACAGCCGGATCTTCCAGAACGCGAGCGCGCCGGCGATTGTCGAGGAGCTGCTCGCGCCGTTGCTCGCCCGTGACGAGCGCACGCTGCGCGTCTCGCTCACGGAGACGTACGCCGAGCGCGAGCACACCACGCAGTACGAAGAGAGCGCGCTCGCGTTCGTGCACCGGCTGCTCGAGGACGAGGGCATCGCGTACTCGTTCGAGGCCGACGAGGAGGCGGAGGTGCTCGTCCTGACCGACGCGAACCGCAGCTTCGCGGAGCTGGTCTCGACCGACGGCGCGATGCTCGACTATCGACCGGTGGAGCCGGGCGCCGAGCTGCCGGACGCCGAGCACGTCAGCTGGATCGCGGAGCGCGCGCGGCTCGGCCCGACGAGCGCGGTGCTGAGCGACTGGGACTGGACCTCGCCGGCGAACCCTCCCGCGGCCGAGGCCCGCGGCGGGGATCCGGCGGGGCGCGAGCACGAGCACCACGTGCACCGCTCAGCGGGCACCATCGGCGCGTACGACGCAGGCGCGCGGCGCTATCAGGAGCGCGACCACGCGCAGCGCGCGACGCGCTGGCAGGAGGGGGCGTGCGCGCCGCAGCGGGTCGTCACCGGCCGCAGCACGGTGTGCGGCCTGGGCGCGGGCGTGCGCGCCACGCTGTCGGGGCACCCGAGCCTCGACGCCGAGTACCTCGTCACCGAGGTCGCGCACGAGCTCGTGTTGGGCGAGCGCGCCGGCACCGGCGGCACCTACTCGAACACGTTCGAGGCGCTGCCGGTCGAGGTCCCGTTCCGCCCGGCGCGCGTGACGGCCAAGCCCCGCGTCGAGCCCGAGACGGCGACGGTGGTGGGGCGCGGCGAACGGGGCGAGCTGCACCTCGACGAGCACCACCGGGTGAAGCTCCAGTTCCACTGGGACCGGCGCGGCCAGCGGAACGAGCACAGCTCGGCGTGGGTGCGGGTGGCGCAGGCGTGGGCGGGGACCGACGGTTGGGGCGCGCACTTCGCGCCGCGCATCGGCGACGAGGTGGTGGTGACCTACGTGCGAGGCGACCCGGATCGGCCGATCGTGACGGGGCACCTCTTCAACGCCGATCATCCGTCGCCGGTCGCGACGCCGGAGCGGCAGACGGTGAGCGGCTTCGTCACGCGGAGCCTGGGCCAGGCCGAGGGCCACAACGCGCTGCTGTTCGACGACGACCCGGGCAACGAGGGGATCGATCTACACGCGCAACGGGACTTGCGCGAGGTCGTGCGGCACGACCACACGACCCGCGTGATCCGCGACCAATCGAACACCGTGGGCGGCGACCAGATCGAGACGGTGCGCGGCGACGCGCGGCTCACCGTCGAAGGCGAGCGCACGCACACGGTGGAGGGCAACGAGACGGTCACCGTCCGCCTCGACCGCGAGACGACCGTCCGCAAGAACGACGGCACGAGCGTGCGCGCGAGCCAGCGCCTCGAGGTCGACGGGGACCGCCGCGTGACGGTGAAGGGCACCTCCGAGACGAAGATCGGCGGCGCGGTGACCGCGCGCTTCCTCGCGACGCACGAGCGGGAGGTGAGCGAGCACGAGACCGTCCGGGTCGGCGGCGACCGCGAGCTGATCGTGCGCGGGACGCTGACGATCCGCGTGGGCGAGGGCTGCACGCTCACGCTGACGCCGGACGGGCACGTGACGCTCGAGGCGTCGAGCGAGATCGCGGCCCGCGTGGGTGAGCACACGCGCCTGCGGCTCGTCGCCGACGAGCTGGCCGCCGCGGCGCAGACGATCGGGCTGGTCGCAGAGAGCGCGGCGACGCTGAGCGCGGCCGAGCACAACGCGCTGCGTCTGGGCGAGGGCAAGGCGGAGCTCGGTGGCCAGCGCGAGGTGTCGCTCCAGGCGCAGGGTGGGGGCAACGTCACCGCCGACGCCGGAGGCGTGACGTGCTCGGGGCAGACGATCTCGAGCCAGGGGACGACGAGCGTCGAGGCGGCGAGCCCGCTGGTGAAGCTGAACTGATGGCGGCGCGAGCGGCGGCCCTGTCGATGCTGTGGCGCGAGCTCGGCGCGTTCGTGCGCGAGCCCGCGCTGCGGGTGCTGCACGTCGAGCGCGAGGACGAGGCCCAAGGCGCTTTGCTTCGCCTGTGCGAGGCGCTCGAGTGGCACGCCGACGCGCGCGGGCCGGTGACGATCTTCGAGGACGCGGCCGGTCCCGGCGGCGAGGGCTGGGCGGCGCGGGTCGAGCGGCTGCGGGCCGAGCACGCGCGCCGCGCCGAGGCGGCGCCCGGCGCGCTCGGCCCGTTCGTGTGGACCGAGGAGCACCGCGCGCACGCCGAGCTCGCCCGCTTCGCGGCGGCGGCGCGCGCGTGGCTCGACGCGCTGGCGCCGGTCGCGCCGAGCGCCACGCTGGTGCTGGCGCCAGCGCGGGTCGAGGACCCCGCGCGCTGGCACCGCGACCTCGCGGCGCTCTTCGAGGCGCCGGGCCTGTCGGCCGTGCGCTGGGTGATCGCCGACGCGGGCGAGGCCGCGCCGTGCGCGCGCGCGCTCGGCGCGTCGGCGCGCCTGCACCGCGTCGTGATCGACCCGCCGGACGTGGGCGCGTGGGCGTCGACGATGACGCGGGCCCCGGACGGGACGCCGGAGCTGTCGCGGGTCGGGCGGGCCGCGCCGCGCGTCGCGCTGCCGGGTGGGGGCTACGCGGCCGTGGTGCCGCCCGCGCGCCCGGACCGGGTGGAGGTGCCGGCCGCGCCGGCGGAGGCGTTCGCGAAGGCGGCGATGCTCGAGGCGGCCGCGGCGGCGTCGGCCGGGCGTGCGGCGGATGCCCTGGCGGCGCAGGTCGAGGCGGTGGATCACGCGCAGGCGCTCGGCGCCGAGGCGCTGATCGCGGCGCAGCTCGCGCTCGGGGTGCGGGCGCTCGAGGCCGGGGACGAGGGCGCGGCGGTCGATCACCTCGAGCACGCGGCGCGGTGGGCCTGTGCGGCGGAGCAGGCCCCGCTCGAGGGTAGCGCGCGGCTCGCGCTCGGCGCGGTGCACGAGGCGGCCGGTCGCCACCCGGACGCGGCGCGCGAGTACGGCGAGGCGGGCCGCGCGGCGGAGCGCGCGGGCTCGCCGGTGCTAGCCGCGGGCGCGTGGCAGACGGCGGCGCGGCACGCGGAGCGGCTCGGCCAGCTCGCGGCCGCGGCGGCGTCGCTGGGCCGCGCGATCCGCGTGGCCGAGGCGGACGCGGCGGTGGCGGCGGCGACGGACGCCGAAGGCATGCGCCGCTGGGTGGCGCGCCTGCTCGACGCGATGCGCGAGGGCGCGCGCGGGGAGGCGCCGTGAGGCACCGCAAGCTCAGTTGCCATGGTGCGGTCACGCGGAGCCGGGAGGCGTCGTGCCGCGCATCCTGACGCAGGGCGACCTGGTCGTGGGGGTGGATCTGCACCCCGAGCTGGTGCCGACGCCGGGCGGTCCGGTGCCGGTGCCGATCCCGAACCCGTTCGTCGGTCTGGTCTACGACCCCAAGGGGATGGCGGTCGGGATCGTGGTCAACAACCTCGTGGCCGCCTGGCAGGGGCAGGACCCGACGCTGGGGATCGTGATGGCCAACGGCGCGCCGGTGGCGGTCGTGGGTGACAACGCGATCTCACTGGTCAAGCACCTCCTCATCCCGCCGGGCACGTCGTGGGCGCCGATCCCGGGCGCGCCGCCGCCGCCGCTGGCGCCCGGCGCGCCGCCGCGCCCGCCCTCGGCGGGCAGCCCGGCCAACGACGCGATGCTGGTGCAAGGCGCCGAGACGGTGCTGGCGATGGGGAGCTCGGTGGCGGTCGAGGGCTCGACGGCGCTGAGCTGCGCCGAGCCGATCCGCATGCCGACGAGCATGGGCCAGGCGATCCCGAAGGGGGCGCCGGTGGAGGTGGGCGGGCCGCTGTCGGTGAGCTTCCTCGGCGCGGCCATCGGCGCGCTGCGCACGCGCTGGGTGGGGGCGCTGTCGCGCGGGGTGGCGCGGCGGCTGAGCCGGCTCGCGTTCGCGCGGCTGTGCTGCATGCTGCCGCGGCGGCTGTGCCACACGGTCGGTCACCCGGTGGACGTGGCGAACGGGCGGCTGTTGACCGACCACGTGGACGTGGCGCTGCCGGGGCCGGTGCCGCTGTCGTTCGAGCGCAGCTACAGCTCGCGGTTCGCAGACCGCGCGGGCCCGCTCGGCTTCGGCTGGAGCCACTCGCTGGACCAGGCAGTGTGGCGCGAGGAGCGCTACGGCGCGGTGGTGATCCGCGACGAAGAGGGGCGCGAGCTCGAGCTGTGGGCCGACGCGCTGCCGGGCGGCGTCCTTCGCGCCGGCCAGTCGCTGTACGACCCGCTGAACCGGCTGACGCTGTTCGACGACGGGGGCGGTCGCTACCGGGTGTGCGACGCGGCGGGGGTGACGCGGCGCTTCGCGCCGGTGGCGGCAGAGAAGGAGCAAGCCGCGTTGCTCGAGGGCGCCGCGGGCGCGCTCGCGGCGCCTAGCACGCCGACCAGCGCGGACGCGCCGCCGCCGCGCTTCGAGAGCAAGCTCGTGGCGATCGAGGGCGCGGACGGGCACGCCATCCGGCTCTTCTACGATCAGCACGGGCGCCTCCATCGGGTGCTCGACGCGGTGGGGCGCGAGCTCCTGTTCGAGCACGACGCCGAGGGCCGTCTCAGCGAGGTGCGCGCGCCGTCGCCCGACGGCCACGGCCACCAGCGGGCGTGGCGCTACGAGTACGACCCGCAAGGCGACTTGCGACACGCGTTCGACGCGGCGGGGGGCCGGTGGAGCTACGACTACGTCGAGCACCTGATGGTGCGCGAGTCGGACCCCGAGAACCTCGCCTTCTACTTCGAGTACGATGGCCTGGGCCCCGACGCATACTGCACGCGCACGTGGGGGCACGGGGGTATCCACGACACCGTGCTCGACTACGACAAGCGCGGCCGGCGCACCGTGGTGACGGGCAGCTACCCAGGCGAGAAGACGCTCTACACCATGAGCCCGGACCTGCTCGTCACGGGCGCGGAGCAAGCGGGCTTCGCGGCCGAGCGCTTCGAGCACGACGAGCACGGCCAGCTCACCGGGCACGTGGACCGCCGGGGCGGGCGGTGGCGGATCGAGCGCGACGCGCAGGGCAACGTCACGTGCGTGGAGCGCCCCGACGGCGCGCGGCTCGTCTGCGAGTACGCGGGCGACGACGACGGTCGCCCGACGACGGACCGCCCGGTGCGCGTGCTCGACTTCGACGGAGGCGAATGGCGGTACCGCTACGACGAGCGTGGGCGTGAGGTCGAGGCGCGCGACCCCGAGGGCGGGGTGACGCGCTCTTCCTACCGCGCAGGCTTCTTGCGCCGCGTCGAGCTGCCGGGCGGCCTGCTCGTCCGGCTCGACCACGACCGTCATGGCAACCTCGCGCGCGTGCGCAGCGGCTCGCGCGCCGAGCGGCGCACGCTCCGCTTCGAGCACGACGCGCTCGGCCGCCAGCTCCGGAGCGTCGGCCCGCGCGGCGAGACGAGCCAGGCGCGCTACGACGAGCTGGGCCGCGTGGTCTTCGAGCGCACGCCGGACGGCGACGAGTGGGACTACCGCTACGACCGCGCGGGCAACCTCCTCGATCGCGTCCACCACAAGACGCACACCCGCTACGAGTACGACGGCTACCACCTGCCCTGCGCGGTGATCTTCATGGGCGAGGGGGGCGTCGAAGAGGGCCGCGTCACCCTCGAGCGCGACCTCGAGGGCCGCCTCTCGGCGCTGGTCAACGAGAACG
>JAHBWG010000031.1 GCA_019637095.1 Sandaracinaceae bacterium
ACTCGAGCGAGCCCCGCCTCGCGCTCGCGCGGGCGCGCCTCGCGGTCCTCGACGGATCGCCGCGCGCCGCGCTCGCCGCCCTCGCGAGCGTCGAGCGCGTCGACGCGGCCGACGCCGCCGCGGTCCGCGCGATCCGACGCGACGCGCTGCGCGCGCTCTGGCGAGGCGAGGCGGGCGAGATCGATCTCGCGGCCGCGATCGACGAGGTCGCGCGGTTCGCGACGGAGCGGGGCCTCGCCGACGTCGAGCGCCGCGCCCACGCGCTGCGCGACGAGCTCGATCGGCCGCTCCTGCTCGCGATCCTCGGTGAGTTCAACGCAGGCAAGAGCACGCTCGTCAACGCCTTCGTCGGCGCCGACGTCGCGCCGACCGGCATCCTGCCGACCACCGCCACGCTCAACGTGCTGCGCTCCGGCGCGGAGCGGCTCGTCCGCCTGGTCCGGCGTGACGGCACGACGCGGGAGGGCGAGTGGTCCCAGCTCAAGTCCATGCTCGCCGACGCGCAGGAGGGCGGCGCGGTGGACCACGTCGAGATCGTGCACCCCTCGGAGCTCCTCGAGCGGGTCTGGATCCTCGACACGCCAGGGAGCAACGCGCCGGTCCCCGAGCACGAGGCGCTCGCCGCCGAGGCGCTGCGGCGCGCCGACGCGGCGCTCTGGATCTTCGACGCGGGCCAGGCGGGCAAGGCCACCGAGGGGAGGATCCTGGCCGCCATCCGCGCATCCCGCCGCCACGTCGTCGGCGCGCTGAACAAGGTGGACCGTCTGCGCCCCGAGCAGCTCGACGAGGTCCGCGCGGCGCTCGGCCGCGACCTGCCCGAGCTCGGCGCCGAGCCGGTGGTCGGGCTGAGCGCGCGCAAGGCGCTCAAGGCGCGGCTCGCGGGGGATGACGCGGGGTGGGCCGAGAGCGGTTTCCCTGCGCTGCTCGACCGCCTCGAGCGCGACGTGTTCGGTCGATCGCGGCTCTTGAAGCGGCGCGCGTGCGGCGGCCGGCTCCTCGCGCTGCTCGACGACGGGCTCGCGAGCGAGGCGGAGGCCCAGGAGGCGGCCGCGGCGCGCGTCGCCGCGCTCGAGGCGCTCGCGGAGCCCCTCGCGCGCGCCTCGTCGCGGCTCGCCGACGTGGTCGACGACGCGATCGATGCTTACGAGGGCGAGCAGCACGCCGCCTTCGAGGCGGCGGCCAAGGAGGTCCTCGCGTTCGTGCGGCCGCGGAGCAACCGCTTCGCGAAGCACGGGGCCGACCTCGAGGATCGGATGTTCCTGGCCGAGGTCATCGAGCAGCGGCTCGCGGTCGCGGGGACGGCCTGCGAGGCGCGCCTGCGCCGCGGCGCGGCCCAGGTGCTGAGCGAGCCCGCGCGGGGGCTGGGCCTCGGCGCCGAGGCGCTCGAGCCGCGCGTCGGGGCGGCCATCGCGCCCGCGATGGCCCGGTTCGCCGGCTTCCAGGAGGGTCTCTTCGCGGGCGGCGCGCTCCGGCACTTCTTCGAGGAGGACCTCCCGCGGGCCGAGCTCGCGGTCGCGCCGCTCGCCGAGGCGCTCGCCACCCACCGGGCGCACCCGCGCGATCGCCTCCGCCCCGCGCTCCGCGAGGCGGTCACCGGCCTCGCCGACGCCCTCGAGCGCGAGCGCGCCGAGGCCGTGACGACGCTCGAGCGCGACGTCGAGCGCCTCCGCGACCTGGTCTACCAGCCGCTCGAGGTGCTCCGCGAGGTGCTCGAAGAGCTCGCGGATTGATGTGTTCCTGCAATATCGGTTCCCACTTGGCGTCGCGTCGACTATAGTCACCTCGCGGGACCTGACCCGACTCACGGACGACACTGGAGACCCACGTGGAGATCAAGCAGCAGCTTCGCCTCTCCCAGCAGCTGGTCATGACCCCTCAGCTGCAGCAGGCCATCAAGCTGCTGCAGATGTCCCGGATCGAGCTCGAGGCGCTCGTGCGCGAGGAGATGCTCGAGAACCCGGTCCTCGAGGACTCGCTCGAGCCGGCCCCCCGTGATCGCGAGGCGGCCGCCGTCGCCGACGGCGAGCAGTCCACGATCGACCGGCAGGTCGCCCAGGACGACCGGGTCGCCGGCGAGGTCGGCGCCGAGACGGAGAAGAAGGCCGACGACATCGACTGGGAGCGCTACCTGGAGAACCATTCGCTGCAGGCGCCGGTCCCGAGCTTCCGGCGCGGCAACGAGGACGAGCTGCCCGGGTACGAGCAGACGCTCAGCTCGGGGGACGATCTCGTCGACCACGTATGGTGGCAGGTCCGGATGAGCGAGCTCGTCGAGGACGAGATGCGCTTCGCCGCGCTCGTGCTCGGCAACCTCGACGACTCGGGCTTCCTCAAGATGGAGGGGGTGCCCCCCGAGGACGTCGTGCCGCGCCTCGCCGAGGAGGCGGAGATCCACCCCGAGGACGCGGAGGAGGTCCTCGAGATCATCCAGCGCATGGATCCGATCGGGGTCGCGAGCCGCACCCTCGCGGAGTGCTTGCACGTCCAGGCCGAGCACCTCGGGATGGACGAGCTCACCCTGCGGATCATCGACGAGCACCTCGAGAGCCTCGAGAAGAAGGCCTACGCGCAGATCGCCAAGGAGCTCGGCGTCGACGTCGAGGAGGTCTACGACGTCGCGCAGGTCATCGCGGAGCTCGAGCCGCGCCCGGGTCGGAACTTCGTCAGCGAAGAGCCGCGCTACATCGTGCCGGACGTGCACGTCCATCGCGTCGGGGACGACTACTTCGTCGTGGCCAACGACGACGGCCTCCCGAAGCTGAAGATCAGCGGCTTCTACCGCTCCGCGATGGCAGGCGATCCGAAGGCGAAGGAGTACATCCAGAACAAGCTGCGCTCCGCGCAGTGGCTGATCCGGAGCATCGACCAGCGGCGCAAGACGATCGTCAAGGTGACGGAGTGCATCGTCGACAAGCAGCGGGAGTTCTTCGACCTCGGCATCGAGTACCTCAAGCCGATGATCCTGCGCGACATCGCCGAGACGGTCGGGATGCACGAGAGCACGATCAGCCGCGTGACGAGCAACAAGTACGTCGCGACCCCGCGCGGGGTGTTCGAGCTGAAGTTCTTCTTCAACTCCGCCATCAAGCGCGAGGGCACCAAGGAGGACATCGCGTCGGAGGCGGTCAAGCAGGCGATCAAGAAGATCATCGCCGACGAGGACCCTCAGAACCCGCACAGCGACCAGAAGATCGTCGAGATCCTGGCCGACAAGGAGATCGTGATCGCGCGCCGGACGGTCGCGAAGTACCGCGAGATGCTTGGAATCTTGAGCTCGTCGAAACGCAAGAAGTACTTCTGAGTACGAACTGAGAGCACGAACAAAGGGGAGTGCATGCAGGTCCACTTCACGTTCCGCAACGTCGAGTCCTCCGAGGGGATCAAGAACTACGCGCGCGACAAGATCACGAGGATGCAAAAGTACTTGCGGTCGCCGCTCGAGGCGGACGTGATCCTCTCGAAGGAGCGCCACCTGCACCGGGTGGAGATGAGCGTGCGGGCGGACGGAGAGCGGTACGCAGGCACCGTGGAGTCCGAGGACATGTACGCCTCGATCGATCTCGTCATCGACAAGGTGGACCGGCAGGTCCGCGAGGCGAAGGACTCGGCCAACGCGCGCAAGCGCCACTCGAGCCCCGGGCTCGCGCACATCAGCCCGGTGCCGGAGGGCGCTCACGCCGACGAGGAAGAGGAAGAGAGCTGAGGCGTCGCGCGCCGGGAACGCGGTTGATTCCGCGCCCCGGGTGAGGTAACCGCCCCCCCGTGAGGCTCGCCGACATCCTGGCTGCTCACCGCATCACGGTGCGCCTCGAGGCGACCGACAAGGCGTCGGCGCTGCGGGCCATGGCGGAGCTGTTCGTGGACGACGTGGAAGGGATCGACGCCGACCGCATCGCCGCCGTGTTCGAGGAGCGCGAGGCGCTCGCGAGCACCGGCGTCGGCTCCGGCGTCGCGATCCCGCACGGCCGGATCGAGGGCGTGCCCACGCTGCTCGCGGCGGTGGGGCTGAGCCGCGAGGGGCTCGACTTCGACGCGATCGACGGCCGCCCGGTCCACATCTTCGTCGCGCTCCTCGGCCCGCGGAACCTCGACCACCTCAAGGCGCTCGCGCGCTTCTCGAGGCTCCTGCGCTCCGAGCACGCGCGCCGCGATCTCCTCGGCGCCGCGAGCCCCGCCGACGCCCTCGACCGCATCTGCGCGGCCGATCGCTGAAGGTCACTCGGGCTCTTCGAGGCCGAGCTCGCGCGCGAGCCGCTTCGCGAAGTCGCGCGCGGCGTGGTGGCCGGCCTCCTTCATCAGCTCGTTGCGCGCGGCGACCTCGAGGATGACCGCCATGTCGCGGCCCGGGCGGACGGGGATCTGGAGCTTCGGCAGCTCGACGCCGAGGATCTCCTCGGTCAGCGGGTCGAGCCCGAGGCGCTCGTAAGCGCGCTCCTCGTCCCACGGGACCAGCTCGATGACGAGGTCGAGCACCGCCTCGTCCCACACGCTGGTGGCGCCGAAGAGATCGCGGATGTTCAGGATCCCGATCCCGCGGATCTCGAGGTGGTGCCGGAGGAGCGGCGCCGGCGTCGCGAGGACCTGCGCGTTCGGCAGGCGCGTGAGCCACACCTGATCGTCGGCGACGAAGCGGTGGCCGCGCTCGACGAGGAACAGGGCGCACTCGCTCTTTCCGATCCCGCTCTTGCCGAGCAGGAGCATCCCGACGCCGTGCACCTCGACCATCACGCCGTGCCGGCGCTCGCGCGGCGCGAGGAGCTTGTCGAGCGCGCGGTGGATCGCGAAGATGGTCGCGCTCGAGCGGGCGTTCGACACGAACAAGGGCGTGCTCGACGCGGCGGCGCCCTCGACGAGCTCGACCGGAGGCTCGGCGCCGCGCGTGACCACCACGCAGCTCAACCCGAGCGAGCACATGCCGCGCACGCGCTCCCTGCGCAGCGCCGGCTCGAGGGCCTCGAGGAAGCTCAGCTCCGTCTCGCCGAGGATCTGCACGCGCGTCGGGACGATGCCGTGGTGGTGCCCGGCGAGGACGAGCCCGGACTTCTGGATGCGCGGGTGATCGAGCGGCCGCTCGAGGCCGGCTTCGCCGGCGACGAGCCGCAGCAGCTCCCGCAGCCCGTCGTGCGCGGCGAGCTGCGCCACACGGGTCGGGTGAGCCGCGGGGGGGACGCTCTTCAACGGCACGCCCCGGACGATAGCAGGCGGCTGCGCTACACCACGAGCATGTGGCGGGGACCGCGCGCGGCGCCGTGGTTGCTCCTGCTCGCCGGCTGCGCGGCGGGGGAGGCGCGCGGGGACCAGGGCGCGCGCGCGCCGGCCGCCGCGCTCGCCGTCGTCGAGCCCGCGCGCGAGGCGGCGACTCGCGAGCCCGAGCCCGCGCCGGATCCCACCCCGTCTCCACGGCGGCCGGCGTTCTTCGCCGAGGCCACCCTCGAGAACGCGGCGTTCCGCACGCCGGGCGCGCCGAGCGCGGTCGTGTACGGATCGGCGGGGCTCGATCCGAGTCAGCCGCTCGACGTGGTCGTCTTCGTTCACGGCTGGAGCGGCTGCGCGCGTGCGCTCGCGCGCGGCGGCGAGGTCGCCTGCCGGGACGGAATGCGCCCGACGCCGGGCTGGGATCTCGCCGAGCGCTTCCGAGAGGCGGGCGTGCCCGGGTTGTTCGTCGTCCCGCAGCTCGCCTTCCTCGTCCGCGACGGGAGCGCGGGTCGCTTCGTGGAGGAGGGGCGATTCCGCGCGTTCCTCGAGGAGCTGCTCGGCGCGCTCGGCGCGGAGCTCGGCGGGCCCGCGGATCTCGGGCGCGTCCGCTCGATCACCCTGCTCGCCCACAGCGCGGGCTACGAGACGACGCTCGCGATCCTCTCGCGCGGTGGCGTCGGCTCGCTCGTGCGCGCGGTCGTCCTGTTCGACGCGCTCTACCGCGGACACGGCCGCTTCGCCGACTGGGTGCTCGAGGCTCCGGCGCGGCGGCTCGTCTCGCTCTACGGCGCCGCCGGTCGCACGGTCTCACAGAGCGAGCTCCTCGGCGCGCGCGTGCGGCGGCCGCTCGGGCCGGCGCTCGCGTACGACGCGCCCGGCGCGCTCGAGGGGCTCGTGCGCGACCACCGGGTCGTGATCGCCCGGGCCTCGGCGCCGCACGGCGACGTCCCGGCGCGGCACATGGCGGAGGTGCTGCGCGGGCTCCGTCCGAGCCTCGTGGCCGAGTAGAATCGGGGCGACGATGGAGCGAGTCCACATCGTGGTGGTGACGGGGATGAGCGGGGCGGGGCGCTCGAGCGCGCTCCGGGTCCTCGAGGATCTCGGCTACTACTGCGTCGACAATCTCCCGCCCGCGCTCGCGCTGCAGCTCGTCGACATGCTCGGGGGAGAGCTGACGCGGCTCGGGCTCGGCGTCGACGTGCGCACGGGCGCGTTCCTCGAGGGCGCCGAGCAGACCATCGCGACGCTCATCGAGCGCGGGCACGAGACGGAGGTGATCTTCCTCGACTGCAAGGACGAGATCCTCGTCCGGCGCTTCAGCGAGACCCGCCGCCCGCACCCGCTCGCGCAGGACGGCGACGTCCCGGGCGCGATCCGCGCCGAGCGCGAGCGCCTCGCGGCGCTCCGCCAGCTCGCGCGCCACGTCATCGACACGACCGAAGCGAGCGTGCACGAGCTGCGGCGCTCGCTGATCGACTACATCGCGCGCGGCGGGAGCCGGCCCCAGATGGCGGTGCGCGTCGTCTCGTTCGGCTTCAAGTACGGCCTGCCGGTCGACGCGGATCTCGTGTTCGACCTCCGCTTCCTGCCGAACCCGCACTTCGTCGAGCACCTGCGGCCGCGCACGGGCCTCGAGGCGCCCGTCGCCGACTACGTGCTCGGGAGCGAGCCGGCGCGCGAGCTCCTCGCCGACATCGAGCGGCTCCTGACGCACACGCTCCCGCGGCACCGCGCGGAGGGCAAGGCGTACCTGACCATCGCGCTCGGCTGCACCGGCGGCAGGCACCGCTCGGTGGCGGTCGCAGAGGCGCTCGGCGCCTGGCTCCGCGCGGAGGGTCACGCCGCGGTCACCGCGCACCGGGACGTCGCGCGATGAGCGCCAGCGCAACGTTCGAGATCGTCAACGAGCGAGGCCTGCACGCCCGCGCGGCGACCAAGCTCGTGCAGCTCGCCTCGCGCTTCGTCGCCGAGGTCGAGCTCGAGAAGGACGGCCAGCGCGCGAACGCCAAGAGCGTCATGGGCGTGCTCCTGTTGTGCGGGGCGAAGGGCACGCACGTCACCGTCTGCGCGGACGGCCCCGACGCCGACGCGGCGGTCGCGGGCATCGGCGAGCTGATCGCGTCGCGCTTCGGCGAGGAGTCGTGAGCGAAGCGCGCCGCGTGCTCTCGGGCATCGCCGCCTCGGCGGGTGTCGCCGTCGGCGAGGTGGTGGTGTTCGACCGGCGCGGTGTCGTGGTGCCCCGCCGATCGATCGCGGAGGGCGACGTCGAGGGGGAGGTCGAGCGCCTCGAGCAAGCGATGGCGGCGGCGCGCCGCGAGGTCGAGGGTGTGCTCGAAGGGTTCGCCGACGACGGGCCCTCGGAGCATCGCCTCCTGGTCGAGACGCAGCTGCTCATGCTCGGCGATCAGATGATCTCGACCGCCGCGAGCGCGGCGATCCGGAGCGAGCGCATCAACGCCGAGTGGGCGCTGCGCCGCACGGTGGACGCGATGTGCGATCGGCTCCGCGGCGCCGACGACGGATACTTTCGCGAGCGCGCGGACGACGTCCGCCACGTCGGCGAGCACCTCCTCGCGGTGCTGACCGGCCAGCGGCGCCGCGCGCTGCCCGAGCTCACGCTCCCGCGCGTGCTGGTGGCCAACGACCTCACGCCCGCGGAGGCCGCGCAGCTCTCGTCGCGTCGCGTGCTCGCGCTCGTGACCGACGCGGGCAGCGCGAGCTCGCACACGGCGATCCTCGCGCGCGCGCTCGCGATCCCGGCCGTGGTCGGCCTCTCGGACGCGACGCGCGCGCTCGCGCCGGGCGACCTCGTGGTCGTCGACGCGCTGCGCGGGGAGGTCGTCGTCGGGGCGGACGCGAACGAGCTCGACGCGGCGCGCGCGCGCGGCGCGCGGTTCGCCGCGTTCCGCGAGCGCCTGCGCGACGCGGAGCGCCAGGGCATCGCCACCGAGGACGGCGCGCGGGTCACGCTCCTGGCCAACGTCGATCTCGAGCTCGACGTCCCCGAGGCGAAGCAGGAGGGCGCCGCGGGCATCGGGCTCTACCGGACGGAGTTCCTCTACCTCGAGCGGCGCGAGCCGCCGAACGAGGAGGAGCAGCTCGCCGTCTACGCGCGCGTCGCGCGCCGCATGGCGCCGCGGCCGGTCGTGTTCCGCACGTTCGATCTCGGCGCCGACAAGATGCCGAACGCGATGCGGCGTGGCCCGAACCCCGCGCTCGGCCTGCGCGCGGTGCGCATCGCGTTCGAGCGCCCCGAGCTGCTCGTCACCCAGCTCCGCGCGATCCTGCGCGCGGCGGCGGACGGCGACGTCCGCGTCATGTTCCCGATGATCGCCTCCGTCTCCGATCTGCGCCGGGCGCGCGCGATGCTCGAGACCGCGCGCGAGGACCTCGAGGCCGAGGGCGCCACCTACGGGCCCATCCGCGTGGGCGCGATGCTCGAGATCCCGTCGGCGATCGTGATGGCGGATCGGCTCGCGCCGGAGTGTGACTTCTTCAGCATCGGGACGAACGACCTCACGCAGTACACGCTGGCGGTGGATCGGAGCGATCCGCGGGTCGCGCACCTCGCGTCCTCGCTCGATCCTTCCGTCCTGCGCTTGCTGCTGCGCGCGCGCGAGGTGGCCGACGCGCACGAGCGCCCGATCGGGGTGTGCGGTGATCTCGCGGCGGATACGGTGGCCGCGCCGCTCCTCGTCGGCCTCGGGTTCCGCACGCTGTCGATGGCTCCCGCGGCGATCCCGCTCGTCGCCGAGGCGCTCTCGCGCGTCGATCTCGGCGAGGCCGCGAGCGTCGCGCGCGAGGCGCTCGAGCAGGACGGGGTCGCGGAGGTCGAGCGCCTCGTCGCGGCGCGCTTCGGCGCGCGGCTCGGCGAGCTGTGGGACGAGCAGGGGATCGAGCTCCCCCGCTGACGCGTCCGAGACCTTCAGCGCGCGCGGGCGAGCAGGCCCGAGACGCACGACGTGTCGCAGTAGCCGACGTAGCGGGCGACCTCCAGGCCGCGCGCGTCGAGGACCACGAGCGTCGGCACGGCCTCGAGCTCGCCGAGCGCGCTCGTGCCGCCCGTGATGGAGTCGACGGGGTCGTAGGCCACGCGGAAGGGGAGGGACAGCGCGTGCTCGTAGGCGTCGACGAGCAAGCGCGCGCCTTGCTGCGCGGCGATCGCGACGATCTCGACCTCGGGGCTCGTCTCGACCAGCTCGCGCAGCGGGCGCAGCCCCATCTGGCTCGCGCCGTCGTAGGTGGTGAGCACGTAGAGCACGACGATCCGGCCGCGCAGATCGCCCACCTCGAGGAACGTGCCGTCGGCGTAGCGCAGCGTGAGCTCCACCGACCCCTCGACCGCGGGCTGCACCGGGCGCTCGCCGCCGGTGATCCCCGTCGTCTCGCTCGACTCGCCTTCGCTCGCGGGGGCGCCGCACGCGCACAGGACGCTCAGCGCCAGTGCCGGCACACCGCGCGCAGCGTGCACGCGGCGCAGACGGCCGGGTCGCGCCGGCTGGGACACTGTCCCGAGATCCCGAGGTGACACAGCACGAAGTCGTACTTGACGGGGTCCGCCGGGTCGAGCGCGGCGAGCGCCCGCGTGATGTCCTCGGCGGTCTGCCACGACGCGCTCGCGCGCTCGGTCAGCCGCAGGTTCTTGCCGATGCGGTGGACGTGCGTGTCGACGGGCACGAGGAGCCGCGCGGGCGAGACCTCCGGCCACAGCCCGAGGTCGACGCCGTCGGCGGGCCGCACCATCCAGCGCAGGTAGAGCAGGAGCCGCTTGCACGCGCTGCCGGCGCGCGGATCCGGGACGAGGTGCGACATCGCCCGATCGGGATCCGGCCCGCGCAGGGCGTCGGCGAACGCGGCGAGGCCCTCGCGCAGCTCGCCGTCCGCGCGCGCGAGGCGCGACCCGAACGCCGCGCCGAGGCTGCCTTCGCGCGCTCGGAGCGCGCCCGCGTTGGCGAGCAGGCGCGCCACGTGCTCGCCGCGCCAGACGCGATGGACGAAGCCGTCGAGGCGCCGGATCAGCGTCGCACGACGCGTGCGCGCGAGGGCCTCGGCGGGCCGCTCTCCGAGCACGTCGAGCACCCGCGTCACGCTCCGCTTCACCGCGCGCACGTTGCCGAAGGCGAGCAGCGCCGCGACGAGCCCGGCGACCTCGCGATCCGCAGGGTCCGCGTAGCGGTGCACGAGCTCCACCGGGTCGGCCGCGCGGTGCGCGGCCCGATCGAAGCGCGCGGCGAGCGGGTCGAGGTGCGCCGCGAGCGTGTCGCTCATAGATACCTCTCGAGCTCGCGCGCGAGCGCGGACGGCGACTCGCCATCCGCGGCGGCCGCGCCGCGCTCGAGCGTCGTCTGGGCTGCGCGGACGAGCCCGAGGTCGTGGAGCGCGGAGATCGCGTTGTCGAGCTTGGGCGTCGAGAGCGACTCCGAGAGCTCGAGCTCGCCGGCGAGGAACCCCTTGCGCCCGCGCGCGAGCGCCTGCTTCGTCCAGTCCTTGCGCTTGATCGGCGCGTCGGCGCCGATGAGATCGAGCGAGCGGACGGCGAGGCGGTACGCCTCGAAGTAGGTGCGCAGCATCCGGGCGTACACCGGCACGAGGGAGCCCTCCACGCGGCGCAGCCCCCCGTCGAGCCGCTCGACCTCGCCGCACTCGATCATCCGGGCGAGCGCGTCGTCGAAGATCGCGTCGAAGGTCGCGTCGGCGCGGTACATGAACTCGTACTTGAAGAGCCTCGAGAGCCGCGAGACCTGCGCGCGCAGGGCGGGCTCCGCGATGGACGCCGGCTCGACCGAGAGCGCCGTCGAGATGAGCGCGCTCGGGACGAAGAAGTGGAGCACCGCGTTCTTGTGGTACTCGAGCGCGAGGCGCCGCTCCGAGGGCACGGAGTGCACGCGCGTCCCGTCCGCCTCGGCGGTGACCACGAGCTTCGCGTCGGCGAACAACGCGAGCGCCTCCTCGATCGACTCCTCGCGCATCAGGACGCGCGCGACGTCGCCCTCGGCCTCGCGGTCGGGCGGTGGGACGATCTGCGAGTCGTCGCGCATGACGGTCCGCGCGATCCGCGCGCCCTGGCGCTGGAGCGCGGCGAGCAGCCGCCCGCAGCGCTCGAGGAGCTCGTCGTGCGCGATGCCGCGCCGGTCGTGGCTCATCAGCGCCGAGGCCACGAGCGCGGCGGGCGTCACGATGGTCGCGCGGTCGATCTCGTACGTCACGCGGTGGGCGATGCGGTTGATCAGCGCGCGCCGCTCGGGCGGCGACAGCTCGCGGACGTCCACGCTCGCGCCGTCGCGGCGCAGGCGCGCCGCCTCGTCGAGCAGGTCGTTCAGATCGAAGATGTCGCCGAACTGGATGTAGAGCCGGCCGTATCGCGAGCGCAGGATCCGCGGCGTGCGGAGCAGGCCTCCGACGCCCTCCGGGCTCTTCTCTCCTCCGGACAGCTCGTGCGTGTACGCGCCCTCCTCGATGACGCGCTCGTACCCCAGCGAGATCGGCACGAAGCTGAGCCGGCGCGAGGGGAGGCGCAGCCCCGCGTCGACGACCATGGACAGCAAGCCGAGCTTCGGGGCGAGGAGCTTGCCCGTGCGCGAGCGCCCGCCCTCGAGGAAGAACTCGACGTGCCACCCCTCGACGAGGATCTTGCGGAGGTACGCGCTGACGATCTGGGAGTAGAGCTTCTTGCCGGAGAAGCTGCGCCGGATGAAGAACGCGCCGCCGCGTCGCAAGAACCAGCCGAGCGGGAAGAACGAGAGGTTCTCGCCCGCCGCGATGAGCGGCGGCGAGACCGCGTAGTTCGACAGCATGTAGCTCAGGACGAGGTAGTCGACGTGGCTCTTGTGCGACGGGAGGAGGATCACCGGCCCGCGCCGCGCCGCCTCGCGCACCCGCTCGATCCCCTCCGTGTCGACGACGAACCCGTCGTAGATCCGCGTGAAGACCCAGCGCAGGACGCGGCGGAAGAGGCCGATCGTGTTCGGGTCCATCTGCGCCGCGAGCCGACGCAGCTCGCGATCGACCTCCTTCTCGACGAGCGCGACCGGCCGCTTGCTCTCGGCGGCGGCGGCCTCGATGTGGCGGCGCACGCGCGGCGATCGGATCAGCTCCTCGCGGATGCGCGCGGCCGTCTTCTTCGCCGGGCCGAGCACGATCTGCCGCTCTCGCTCGATGCGCCGCAGGAGCGCGTAGCGGATGCGATCCGCGGCCTCGGCGTCGGTGAGGTCCTGGCGCTCGTCGAGGAACGCCCGCACGTCGAACGGCTCGCCGGAGCGGAGCTGCGCGTTGCGGAAGTTGAGCAGGAAGCGCAAGAACACGCGGATCCGGCCCGGCCACTCGCTCGGGCCGAAGAGCAGGTCGACGATCGTCGGCTCCTTGTTCGGCGGCCGCTGCGTCCACACGAAGGTCTGCGGGACGATCAGGATCGGGCGATCGAGCTTGCGCTGCTGCTCGACGAGCGTCCGCAAGAGATCGACGTCGAGCCCCTGGCCCGTCGGTCGCTCGCCCCACGACGGGTTGCGCCGCAGGAACAGGAGGGCCGACTCGTGCTCGTGGAGCACCCGCGCGAGTGCCTCCTCCTGAGGGATCTGGCGGCGCAGCCGCAGCCGGCGGCCGCCGCGACCGAAGGGCTCGAGGATCCAGAGCCCGAGATCGTTGACGAAGCGGACGAGCGGGAGCCGGAAGCGCTTGAGCAGGTAGTCGAGGCAGAGGAAGTCGAGCACCGAGATCGAGCGCATGACGTAGACGACGATCCCGCGGGCCGCCGACTCGCGGACGACCCCGCTCCAGCGCTCGTCGATCCCCATGTGCCGGAAGAACCGGGTGTAGAGCCACCGCAGCCACCGGTTCGGCTCGAACGCCGGCACCTCGGGCTGCTCCAGCGTGCTCAGCGCGGGCGCCTCGACGGCGGGACGGATGCTCTGTCGCTCGGGGGCTCCGTTCATCGACGCGGCTCAAGCGGGCGAGGGCGCTCCGGAGACGGTAGCATGCCGGGTCCGCTTGACAGCCCGAACGCGGGCCGTTAGACCACGCGCCCCACGGCCCCCTGGTCGGGGCGCGCTCGGGCTGGGCCCGGGCCGGCCGTATACAAGAGATTCCCGATGCAGACCCACAGCTTCTCGTCCTCCGAGGTCGACCGGAAGTGGCTCGTCGTCGACGCCGCCGACGTCCCCCTCGGCCGGCTCGCCGCGCGGATCGCCATGGTCCTCCGCGGCAAGCACCGCCCCACCTACTCGCCGAACGCCGACACCGGCGACTTCGTCGTCGTGATCAACGCCGAGCGGGTGAAGCTCACCGGCAACAAGCTGGACCAGAAGCTCTACCAGACCCACTCGACGATCCCCGGCGGGCTCAAGGAGGAGCCCTACCGGCTGCTGCTGAAGCGCCGCCCCGAGGTGGCGATCCAGCACGCGGTGCATGGGATGCTCCCGAAGACCAAGCTCGGCCGCAAGCTCGAGAAGAAGCTCAAGGTGTACTCGGGCCCGCAGCACCCGCACGCGGCTCAGAAGCCCGAGCCGTTGACCGTCTGAGAGGCCGAGGAGAACGACCACCATGCCGAACGCGATGATCCACGGCCGCCCCTACGGGACCGGCAAGCGCAAGAACGCGATCGCCCGCGTGTTCCTCAGCCCCGGTGAGGGCAAGGTCACGATCAACGACCGCGCCTTCGACGACTACTTCCCGCGCGAGACCCTGCGCATGGTCGTCGAGCAGCCCTTCGACGTGCTCGAGGCGAACGGGAAGTTCGACGTCTGGGCGACCGTCTGTGGCGGCGGCATCGCGTCGCAGGCCGAGGCGATCCGCCACGGGATCTCCCGTGCCTTGCTCACGGTCGACAGCGAGCACCGCGCTTCGCTGAAGAAGGCCGGCTTCCTCACGCGCGACGCGCGCAAGAAGGAGCGCAAGAAGCCGGGTCAGCCGGGCGCCCGCAAGAAGTTCCAGTACTCGAAGCGCTGATCGCGCCGGGAGCCCGCCGTGTGCGCATCGCCTGCGTCCGGAGCCCTTCGGGCGGCCGTCGTCGGGGCCACCGGGTACACCGGCGCCGAGCTCGTTCGGCTGCTCCACGGCCACCCGCGCCTCGCGCTCGAGGGCCTGTACGCGCACAGCAGCGCCGGACAGGCGATCGGCGAGGCCCTGCCGAGCCTCACCGGCCACGCCGGCGTGGTGCGGGCGTTCGAGGGCGACGTCGACGCCGACCTCGTCTTCTGCGCGCTCCCCCACGGCGCGAGCGCGCCGATCGTCGCCGCGCTGAGGGACGCAGGCCGCGTGGTCCTGGACCTCTCCGCCGATTTCCGGCTCACCGATGCGACGGTGTATCGCGAGTGGTATGGGGATCACGGCGCGCCGGGTCACTTCGGCAGCGCGGTGTACGGCCTGCCGGAGCTCCACCGCGAGGCGATCCGGGGCGCCGATCTCATCGCGGTGCCCGGCTGCTACCCCACGGCGAGCATCCTCGCGCTCGCCCCGCTGATCGCGGCGGGCGCGATCGATCTGAGCCGGCCGCTCGTCGTCGACGCCAAGAGCGGGGTGAGCGGCGCCGGCCGCAAGGTCCGCGAGAGCACCCACTTCCCCGAGACTTCGGAGGGCCTGCGCGCCTACTCGGTCGCCGGGCGGCACCGGCACACGCCCGAGATCGAGCAGGAGCTCACGCGGCTCGCCGGCCAAGCGGTCCGCGTCGTGTTCAGCCCACACCTCGTGCCGATGACGCGCGGGATCCTCTCGACCGTGTATCTCGAGCCGTCGCAGGATCCGGCGGGGTTCACCGAGCTCGCCCGGCGCTTCTACGACGGCTCGCCCTCGGTGCGGGTCCTCGAGGCAGGTAGCCATCCCGATACACTTTGGGTTCGGGGATCGAACGCGGCGCTCGTGAGCTACACCCACGATCGGCGGACGGGGGTGGTGGTCGCGCAGTGCGTGATCGACAACCTCGTGAAGGGCGCGTCGGGTCAGGCGATCCAGTGCGCGAACCTCCGGTTCGGCCTGCCCGAGGCGGCCGGGATCGACCACCCCGCCGCCTGGCCATGAGGGTCCTCCACGTCAGCGACGTCCACGTCGACGTGCCGTTCGCCGACATGCCGGTCACCGGTTGGGCGTCGCCGAAGCGCCTGCTCGGGGGGGCAAACCTCGCCCTGAGGCGCAAGCGTCGGTTTCGAGACGCCGTCGAAAAGCTCCGTCTTCTCGGCGATCTATGTGATGAACAGAGAGTCGACCTCGTGATCTGCACGGGCGACTACACCGCGCTCGGGACCGAGCCGGAGCTGCGGGCGGCCCGCGCCGCCATCGAGCCGCTCACCCGCTGCCGCTTCGGCCTCGTCACGGTCCCTGGCAACCACGACGTGTACGTCCCGGACGCGGTGGGCCGGTTCGAGCGCATCTTCGGCGATCTCCTCGAGCCAGGGCCGTGGCCGAAGGTCCGTATCGTGGACGATTCGGTGGCCGTGGTCGCCGTCGACTCGACCCGCCCGAACCCTCAGCCGTGGCGTTCGAGCGGGCGGATCCCGGACGCGCAGCTCGAGGCCCTGCCGAGCGTCCTCGCGTCCCTCGGCGACCGCTTCGTGTTCGTGATCACGCACTACGCGCCGAGGTTGGCCAGCGGGCGCCCGGACCGCTTCACGCACGGCCTCGTGAACGCCGACCACCTCCTCGCGGCGTGCGCGGGCCTCCGGGGCGCGATCCTCCATGGCCACGTGCATCGGACGTATCGCGTACGAGTCGAAGGGGTGATGCCCGAGCTCTTCTGCGCGGGCAGCACCACGGAGAAGGGGCGGGAGGGGCTGTGGCTCTTCGAGGTCGACGGGGAGGGCCTGCGCGCCACCCAGGGGTCCTTCGAGGGCGGCCGGTACCGTCTGCGCTCAGGAAGTTGACCACAGTGTAAGAGGGTGTAAGACAATGGCGCCATGCTGCAGCTCGCCGAAGTCTTCCCCCACGCCCGTCAGACCATCCGTCGCCGCGCGCCGAGCGACCTCGAGAGCGAGGTGATCGCCGGGCGTTGGGACGCGCCGCGCGTACACCGCGTGCTCGACCTCTCCGAGCGCGGCATGCGGGTCGCCTCCGGGACCCGGCTCGCCCGCGGCGAGCACGTCGTGCTCTCCTTCGTGCCCCCGGGGTGGTGGCTGCACGGCGAGCTCACGGTGTTCGCGAAGGTGGTCCGCGAGACCGCCCGCGGGGAGGAGGGGGCGGCGACGATGGGCTTCGAGTTCGTCGATCTGTCGCGCGGGGCGCAGGCCGAGCTGGCTCGGTGCCTGCGGGGGCTGCCGCCGCCGTTGCCGCGCGCGCCCCGGCGGGTGAGGAAGGAGCTCGTGTGGGTCGACGTGCTCGTCACCTACACGGAGGATCTCGGCGACCGCGTCAACACCTTCGAGGTCAGCGAGCGGATCGCCGGGATCGACGCGGCGGAGCTCGAGGTCCAGCCGCTCGCCGGGCTCGTCACCGGCGGCCGCGCCCCCTACGCGTGGCGCCACACGGCCTGATCAGCTCGCGTCGTCGTCGTTGGACAGGTAGGCGATCGCGCGCACGAGCGAGACCACGCGCTCGCGGACGTCGAGCGCGAGGGGCTCGAAGCGGATGCCCATCCCGGGGTTCAGGTTGTCCCCGTCGGCGCGGAGCGGGTTCACCCACACGACCTCGCCGCCGATGGAGAGGGGCTCGCCGCTCCCATCCGCGAAGCGCAGCGACAGCCGCGTGCCGATCGGCGCGGGATCCTCCGAGCGGATGAAGATGCCCATCTCGCTGATGTTCGTGATGTACGCGAAGAGGAACGTGTCCCCGTTCGAGTAGTCGACGCTCAGCTCGGTGTCGTAGCGCTCGTGCAGCCGCCGCTCGGCGCCGTCCTCCGCCTCGGCCTCGGTCATGGCCACTCCCTACCACCCTCGCGGGCGGGGGCAAGGCCGCTCAGCGGACGGGCAGGACGCCGACGCGCGCTCGGTTCACCTCGTCGGCCGGTCCATCCACCACGTCGAGGCGGTTGTCGCCCGCCCAGAACCCGACGTAGATGGTGAGGTTGCCCCGGCCGTAGTTGGCGGGGACGCGGATCTCCTGGCGGTCGACCACGACGTCCCCCGCCTCCCAGAGGCGCACGGGGTAGCGGCCACCGACGGGCTCGTGGTCGCCGTTGAGCCGCTGGCCCGACCCGTCCATGTGCACGAACGGCGCGTAGCTGCCGGAGACGGGCGCCACGACCTGGAAGTACCAGGTGATCGTGAACGCCTCGCCGGGGCCGACGTAGGTGCCGTGGGGGAGGTCCAGGTCGTAGCCGAGCAGCACGATGCGCCGGTCGAAGTCGATCCGGATCGGGTGCTGGATGTTCGCGGGCGGCTCGTCGAGCACCGCCTCGGCGAGGTAGTTCTCGTTCTCCCGCCCCTCGACCGGCTGGTTCGTGGCCAAGAGCATGCGGGCGCTCCGCGCGTCGGCGACGAAGAGGTGCCGGCCGGCGCGCCTCCGGTACTCGCGGTTGATGGCGGCCAGATCGTCGGCGCGGAAGGCCGCCCAGACGCGACGCTCGGAGAGCAACCGGTCGACGAGGGCGGCCTGGCTGTCGACCTCCTCGAGCGGCTGGCCCTCGCGGACGTAGTACGCCGCCGCCCGGCCGCCGACGCGGAACTCGGCGAGCGGCTCGCCCGCCGCCGCGAGGGCGTTGTAGGTGTCGTACACCTCGCGCGGGGAGAAGTGGCTGCTCAGCGCGGGCTGGAAGCCGTGGGCCGTGTACCCGCCGACGGCGAGCCCGGCGAGCACGATCGGGACGACGCGGTACGCGCGCAGCCGGGCGAGGCCGAACAGGGCGAGCCGCGCCGCGGCGATGGCGAGCACGACCGCGACCGGGACGAGCGCCGCGGCGCGGACGATCCGCACGGCGAGCGACGAGCCGGTGACGAGCGCGAGCCACTCGCCGGCGACGAGGGCCGCGAGGCCGAGCGCGACGAAGGTGAGCGGGAGCAGCGCGCCGAGCGTCACGAGCCAGATGCGGAAGCCCGGTCCACGGGCCCACTGCTCCCGCACGCGCTCGACCGGCACCCCGATCCGCAGGGCCCCCACGACCGCGAGCGCGCGATCGCTGCCCCCCGCGCGCCACCGATCGCGGATCCAGGCGAAGTCCCGGCGCAAGACGGCGTGCTCGCTCGAGGGGTCGGCCCCGAGCGCGGCGAACGCGGTCAGCGCGAAGAGACCGAGCACGATGGCCCACCGCGAGGCGGGGTTGAACTCGTCGGGGACGGAGAGCCCGTCGACCGCGAGCCCGGCGACCGGACCGCCGGGGTACGCGCGGTAGTCCCGCAGCACGAGCCCCACGAGGAGCAGCGTGACGACGCCCGCGCCCCAGCGGCTGCGCGGCGTGCGCGCGACGTCCTCGAGGAACAGCGCGATCGCGATGGCCGCGCCGACGAGCGGGACGAACGTGGCCGGCCCGAACCGCGCGCTGAAGACGGTCTGGGCGAGGTAGCCGAGCCCGACCCAGGCGACGACGGCGAGGCGCAGGGCGTTCTCTTCGGGGTGTCGGACACGCGCCCCCGGCGGCCGCGGCGCGCGCGCGAACATCGCCGCGAGGGCGACGGGCAAGAGCCCGCTCCAGGGCGCGAACCCGTGGAAGAGCCGCTCGATCGCGATCTCCCACGTCGGCGGATCACCGCCGCGCGGCACGCCCCCCGTCCAGAGGCCGAAGCCCGCGTAGTCCGCGTACACCGCCCACGCGGCGCCGCCGCCCGCGACGAGCCCGAGCAAGAGGATCGTGGCCGCGGCCGCCGCCCGTGGGCGCTCCGCGAAGGGCGGGACGAGCTCGCCTCGCGCGACGACGGTGATCGCGACCGCGAGCAGCGGCGGCGCGACCCCGACGAGCACCCCGGAGGCCATCGTCGCCAGCGTGGCGGCGACCGCGAGGGCGGCGAGCCAGACGAGCTGGGCGCCGACGCGCTGGCGGGTCGGCGCTCGGAGCGAGGCGGGCGCGAAGACCGCAGAGAGGGCGCAGAGGAACACTGCCGCCGATGCTGCGAAGGCTGGGGCGGCGCCGAGCATCGTGCGCGCGTTGAGCAGGAGGAGCGGCGAGGTCGCCGCCACGACCGCCGCGACGACGCCCGCCCGGCGGCCGGCGAACCGAGCGGCGACGACGAACGCGAGGACCGCGCTGGCGAGGCCGGCCAGGGCCATGGGGAGCCGTCCGGCCCACTCCTGCACGCCGAAGACCGCGAAGCCGCGCGCCACGAGCCAGACGCCGAGCGGGGGCTGGGTCAGCTCGACGGCCTCGCCGGCCTGCACCTGCCGCGCGAGGTCGGCGCTCGCGAGCTCCCACGGATCCCAGATGCCGTAGCGGCCGAGGCCGGCGAGGGTCAGCGCGCCGACGGCGACCCAGACGATGCCGAGCACGATCCCGGTGACGCGGAGCGACCACGTCGCGCCGAGCTCCGCGAGTCCCTCCGCGTCGGCCTCCGCGCCGGCGGTCACGCTCGCGGCGGGGCGCCGCGCGAGCGAGGGCTTGGGCGACGGGCTCGCGCCGGCGCGCAGCAGGTGGGCGCCGTAGAGCAGCGCCGCCCCGACGAGCGCCACCACGAGCCCGCCGAACGCGGCCCGGCTCTCCGTCGGCGCGAGCAGCCCGAGCGTCGCGCCGACGCCCGCGAGCGCGAGGCCCGCCGCGAAGAGGGAGGCGCGGAGCTTGGCGGAGCCGCTCACCGCGATCCTCGGGTCGCGCGCGCGACGCAAAGCTGGGTCGGGACCGACATGAGAGGGAAAGCCGCGGGAGCCTAGAGCACCGAATGAGGGGAAACCACCCCAATCCTCGGGCGGGAACCTATCATCGCCGGGCGCTCAGTCGGTCGGCTCGGTCGGCGCCGCGGGCGGCTCGGGCTCCTCGGCGGCGTCGTCGGGCGCCGGGCCGACCTCGATGGCGTCGAGCTCCGCGCGCAGCGTCCGCGCGATGCGGCGGAAGCGCGCGAGGTGGTTCGCCGCGAGCATCCGCCCGGGCCCGTTCAGCTCGACCTGCGGGTCGACGAAGCGCCCGTGCCGCGCGAGCCCGAAGTGCAGGTGCGGCCCCGTGCTCCGCCCCGTCGAGCCGACGTAGCCGATCACCTGGCGCTGGGTGACGGTCTGTCCGCGCTCGAGCCCGGCCGCGAAGCGGCTGAGGTGAGCGTAGTGCGTCTCGTAGCCGTTCTCGTGCTGTACCGAGACGAGGTTGCCGTTCGCGCCGCGCGCGCCGACGAACGTGACGGTTCCGTCGGCAGCCGCCCAGACGGGCGTGCCCGTGCCGGCCGCGTAGTCGACGCCGTTGTGCGGCACGACGCGCCGCAGGATCGGGTGGAGGCGCCGCGGGTCGAACGGCGAGCTGATGTGGTCGTAGCGGAGCGGTGTGCGCAGCCAGCCTCCGTGGAACGCGCGGCCCGTCTCGTCGTGGAAGTCCCCGTGCTGTGGCCGCGCCTCGTACCAATACGCGCGGTGCTCCCCGAAGCGCTGACCGCGCACCTCGATCGCGTAGACGGTCCCGTAACGCAACAGCTCGCCTGCGACGCGCTCCTCCTCCACGATGATGCGGAAGGTGTCGCCCGCGCGCGTCTGCGTGTTGAAGTTGATCTGCCGCTCGAAGGTCTCGACGAACACGCCGACCAAGGTGCGCCCGAGGCCCGCGCGCTCGAGCGCGGCGCCGAGCGACGCGCGGATCGTCCCCCCGCGCGCGATGCGGATCCGATCGATCGGGACCTCCACCCGGCTCCCCTCGAAGTCCCCGTCGGCATTGCGGTGCGCCTCGTAGACTTGGGTCGAGCTCGCTCGGTACTCGAAGCGTGTCAACGTCCCTTCCACGTCGCGCTCGAAGATCAGCTCGTGGCTCGGGCGGCAGCGGCGGAAGTCCATCACCTCCGTGAGCGCCGCGATCAGCGCGTCGGCCTCCGCGCCGGTGCAGCCGGCCTCGACGAGCGCGGGGCGGAAGCCGATGGCGCTCCCGAACGGGCGCACCGTCCGCGTGCCCGCGCCATCGGCGAGCGGCTCCTCCACCACCTCGGGCGGCGCCGAGGCGGCCGCGGCGTCGAGCAGCGAGAGCGGCGCGGTCTCCGCCGAAGCGAGCGTGTCGTCCGGCTCCTCGGCGGGCTCCTCCTCGCCGACGAGCTCGGGGACGACGAACACCGCGAGCAGGATCGCGACGAGCGCCACGCCCACGAGCGAGCCGGCCACGACGCGGCGCACCCGGCTCGCGCGCACCTCGTCGCGCAAGAGCGGGATCCCGACCGAGGGCAGCGGGCGGTGGCGCACCCCCCCGTCGTCGGACGGCTCGGACATGGCGCGGAGACTGACAGCGCCTCAGGCGTCGAACAAGCCGATGGCCCAGCGCAGCGTGTCCCGGTCGATGTTGTGGCCCGAGTGCACGAGGACGACCTTCTTGCGCGCGAGCGAGGTACGCAGCTTGTAGGCGGCCGCGTAGGCGGCGGCGGCGGCGCCCTCCGCGACGTTGTGCGTCACCTCGAGGGCGGCGCGGACGCCTTCGCGCATCTCGTCCTCGCTCACGAGGACGATCCGATCGAGCTTGTCCTTGACGATTTCGAAGGGGAGCTCGAAGGCCATGCGCGTCGCCAGGCCGTCGGCGAACGTGTCGGCCTGCTCGAGCTCGACGAGCCGACCCGCCTCGATGCTCTTCGCGAGCGCGCACGCGCGCTCGGCCTGCACGCCGATGATCTCGATGTCCGGGCGCAGCGTGCGGAGCGCCACCACCGTCCCGCTGATCAGGCTGCCCCCGCCGATCGGGACGATGATCGCGTCCGCGTCCGGCAGGTCCTCCGCGACCTCCATCGCGTAGGTGCCCACGCCCGCGATGAGCAGGGGCTCGTTCGCCGGGTGCGCGAACCGGAGCTGCTCGTTCTCGGCGCGTGCCTCGGCCTCGGCGCGCGCCTCGTCGAAGTCGCGCCCGTGGACGATCACCTCGCCGCCGAGCGCCTCCATGATCGCGTTCTTCTCGGGGTTGTTGTTCTTCGGGACGTAGATCAGCGCGCGCGAGCCGAACGTCTTGGCGGACCACGCCAGGGAGAGCCCGTGGTTGCCGCGCGTGGCCGTCACGACCCCGTGCGATCGCTGCCGGTCCGACAGGTTGGCGAGGAGGTTGACCCCGCCGCGCACCTTGAACGCGCCGATCGGGAGGTGGTTCTCGTGCTTGACGAACGCGTCGAAGCCGAGCCGCGCGCTCAGGAGGCTGTACCGGTAGAGCGGGGTCCGCGGCAGCGAGCGGTGGACGATCGGCCAGGCCTGGAGGATGTCGCGAAAAGTGACGGGCACGGTGCGTCGGGGGGGAGGGCGGAGGTTGACACGGCCGCGGCCCGGCGGTAAGCCCCGGCCTTCGATTTTGCCGAAGGCACGTAGCTCAGTGGGAGAGCACTACCTTGACACGGTAGGGGTCGGCGGTTCAATCCCGCCCGTGCCTACTTCGATTCCGCAAACGCTCCTTGTAGTCCCGAGTCGAGCGCTTCATCATGCTCACCCCCGAAGGGCCACGCCCCTTCCAGCCGGAGGTAGATAGCTATCGGTAAGCGTCGATTCGACGTCCGTCGTCACCAGTTCACGGGCCCCCGCACCAACGACCGGATCCGCGTCCCCGAGGTACGGGTGATCGGAGCCGACGGCGGCATGCTCGGCATCATGTTGACCACCGACGCCAAGCGCCTCGCCCGGGAGAAGAACCTCGATCTCGTCGAGGTCAATCCGAAGGCGCAGCCTCCCGTCTGCAAGGTGATGGACTTCGGGAAGTACAAGTACGAGGAGTCCAAGAAGAAGCGGCAGGCGCGCAAGGCTCAGGTCCAGGTCGAGCTCAAGGAGGTCAAGCTCCGCCCCAAGACGGACGAGCACGACCTCGAGTTCAAGGTGAAGCACGCGCGCCGGTTCCTCGAAGAGGGGAACAAGGTGAAGATCACCTGCCGCTTCCGCGGCCGGGAGATCACGCACCCGGAGACGGCGCGCCGCCAGCTCGACCACGTGATGGAGCTCTGCGCCGACATCGGCGTGATGGAGCAGCCCGCGCGGATGGAGGGCCGGACGATGACCTGCATCATCGCGCCCAAGCAGGAGATCCGCGCGCGCGTCGCGGCTCAGGCCGCGCACGCGGCGAAGCTCGCGATGCGTCGTGACGAGCGCAAGCCGGCCGAGGCCGGCGGCGACGGGCACGACGGGGACGAGTACGTCGACGACGATGACGAAGACTTCGACGAGGACTTCGACGACGAGGACGAGGAGGACGAGGACGAGGAGGACGAGGAGGACGAGGACGAGGAGGACGAGGACGGGGACGCGGACGACGAGTCCGAGTCCGACGTCGCCTGACCCGTCGCGAGGGTCGGAGGTGAGCGGGAGCGCCGGCGGCGCTTGACGCGAGCCGGCGACCCTGCCATATCCCCGCCCCCCCGCGTGAGGCCGCGTACGCGCTGGCTCAACGCGCCGGATGTCCCGGCAACCCAAGGGAGAGCAGCGATGCCCAAGTTCAAGACCCACAGCGGCGCCAAGAAGCGCATCCGCCTCACCGGCACCGGTCGTGTCCGCCGGGGCAAGGCGGGCAAGTCCCACCGGATGTTCGGCAAGAGCAAGCGGCGGCTCCGTCGTTTGCGCAAGAACGACATGATCCAGGCGTGCGACCAGCCGAAGATGCTTCGGCTCCTCGCGGTCGGAGGCTGAGCCGTGCCCAGAGCGAAGCGTGGGTTCAAGGCGCGCCGGCGCCGTAACCGGGTCCTCAAGCACGCGCGCGGCTTCTACGGCGCGCGCAGCCGCATGTTCGGCGACGCCGTCGAGCAGGTGCGTCGCGCGTGGCGCGAGTCGTTCGCCGGCCGCCGCCGCAAGAAGCGGGACTTCCGGCGGCTCTGGATCGTCCGCATCAACGCGGCGGCGCGCGATCACGGCTTCAGCTACAGCCGGCTGATGAACGGCCTCAAGCGGGCCGGCATCCAGCTCGACCGGAAGATCCTGGCGGACCTCGCGGTGCGCGACCCCGGCGGCTTCAAGGCCGTCGTCGACGCGGCGCGCTAGCGAGGCCCAGCCGGCGCACCGGCGCCTCGCGCGAGCCCGCCGCGACTCGGTCGCCGCGGGCTCGTGCGTTCCGTACGGCTTGGAGGTTCCATGAGCGACGCGCTCGAACGGTTCGAGAAGGGGCTCCGCGAGGTGAGCGAGGCGTCGGCCGGTGCGTTCACCGGTCGCTCCACCGAGCAGGCGCTGCGCGACGAGAACGCGAAGCTCGTCGGCCCGAACGGCCAGCTCACGCAGCTGATGAAGCTGATGCGCGAGCTACCCGCGGACCGCCGCAAGGACCTCGGGCAGCAGGCGAACGCGCTCAAGGCCGAGATCCAGGCTGCGTTCGAGGGGGCGCTCGACCGGCTCGCGCGCGCCGCGCGCGAGGCCGAGCTCACCGGGCCCGCGCTCGACCCGACGTTGCCGGGCCGCGGCGTGCGGCGCGGACGCTTGCATCCGCTCACGCGCACGATCCATCAGCTCGTCGACGTGTTCGTCGCCCTCGGCTTCGACGTCGAGGATGCGCCCGAGGTCGACTACGCGTCGAACTGCTTCGGCAAGCTCGGGTTCCCGCCGGACCACCCGGCGACCGACATGCAGGACAGCTTCTTCGTCGAGCGCCCGGGGGGCGAGCTCGACACGGTGCTGCGCACGCACACCACGACGGTCCAGATCCACCAGATGCTGAAGCGCCCGCCGCCGATGGCGGTGATCTGCCCGGGCGCCGTCTATCGCCGCGACGACGACGCGACGCACTCGCCCATGTTCGCGCAGATCGACGGGTTCGCGGTCGACGAGGGGCTGACCTTCGCCCACCTCAAGGGCGTGCTGACCGCCTTCGTGCGCCGCCTGTTCGGCGACGAGGTGCCGGTGCGCTTCCGCCCGAGCTACTTCCCGTTCGTCGAGCCGGGAGGCGAGCTCGACATGGGCTGCGTGTTCTGCCGCCCGTGGGAGGCCGACGCCGAGCGCACGCGCGCGTGCCGCGTGTGCAAGGGCACCGGCTGGATGGAGATCCTCGGCTGCGGGATGATCCACCCCGTCGTGTTCGAGGCCGTCGGCATCGACCCGACGCGGTACACCGGCTTCGCCTTCGGCATGGGGATCGATCGGATCTCGATGCTGCGTCACGGCGTGTCCAACATCCGCCTCCTCTACGAGAACGACGCGCGCTTCCTCGCGCGCCTCTGACGAAACGGACGAGCAAGGAGCCGCGCCACCGTGAAGGCATCGCATCGTTGGTTGACCGAGCTGAGCGGCGTCGACGCGAGCGCGGCGGACGTCGCGGCCGCGCTGACGCGGCTCGGACTCGAGGTCGAGGACGTCGAGCCGCGCGGCGAGGGGCTCGATCACGTCGTCATCGCCGAGGTGCGCGCGGCCGCGCCGGTGCAGGGCAAGGACAAGCTCACGCTCGTCACCGTGTTCGACGGGGAGGGCGAGCGGCAGGTGATCTGCGGCGCTCCGAACGTCCCCGCGCCGGGCGGGCGCGTGGTGCTCGCGCGCCCGGGCGCCGTGCTCCCCGGCGGCCTCGCGATCGCCGAGCGGGAGGTCGGCGGCGTCCGCTCGAGCGGGATGCTCTGCTCGGAGACGGAGCTCGGGATCGGCCCCGGCGGCGCGGGGATCTTGGTCTTGACGAACGGCGAGCCCGGCCGCCCCGGCCAGCTCGCCCGCGACGCGCTCGAGCTCACCGACCACGTCTTCGAGATCTCGCTGACGCCGAACCGCCCCGACTGCCTCGGCCACGTCGGCCTCGCGCGCGAGGTCGCGCTCGCGTTCGGTGTCGCGTTCCGGGCGCCCTCGCCGGGCGTGCCGGCGCGCCTCCTCGCCGGGGTCGATCGCCTCGACGCGCCCGGCGACCTGCCGCTCCTCGAGGACGACGCGCCGCATCTCGACACGCTCACGCTCGTCGAGATGCGCGCCGGCGTGCCCGCCCTCGTGCCCATTCGCATCGAGAGCCCGGAGCGTTGCCCGCGCTACGCGGGCGGCGTCGTTCAAGGGGTCACCATCGGCCCCTCGCCGTTCTGGCTCCGTCATCGCCTCTTCAGCCTCGGCGTGCGCCCGATCGACAACGTCGTCGACGTGACCAACCTCGTGCTCCTCGAGCTCGGTCATCCGATCCACGCCTTCGACCTCGCGAAGCTGCGCGGCCCGGAGATCGTGGTGCGCCAGGCGCGCGAGGGCGAGACGATGGCGACGCTCGACGGCGAGGAGCGGCGCTTCACTGCGGACGATCTCCTCATCTGCGATGGCGGCGGCCCGGTGGCGGTCGCGGGCGTGATGGGCGGTCGCGACAGCGAGATCGGGCAGGACACGCGCGACGTCCTGATCGAGGTCGCGTACTTCGACGCGCGCTCGATCCGCCGGACCTCGCGCCGCCTCGGTCTGCACACCGAGTCGAGCCACCGCTTCGAGCGCGGCGTCGATCCGAACGGCGTGCCTCGCGCCATGCGCCGGGCGGTGAGCCTCATGTGCTTGCTCGCGCGCGGCGCCGCCTCGCCGATCGCCCGCGACGTCTGCCCCGCGCCGATCGCGCCGCGCGCGATCGCGTTCGACCCGGCGCACCCGGGACGCCTGCTCGGGATGCCCATCGCGGAGCGTCAGACGCGCGCGGCGCTCGAGGCGATCGGCTGCGCGATCTCGCCGTCCGAGGACCACCTCTGGCGCGTGCACGCGCCGACCTGGCGGCCGGATCTCGGGCGGCCGGAGGATCTCGTCGAAGAGGTCGCGCGGATCGGCGGCTACGACGCCATCCCGACCGCGCTCCCGCGCGTGCTCCCGTCGGGCCGCGGCGTCGACGCGCGGCTCCGCCTCGCGCGCCGGCTGCGCGAAGCGGCGGCGGATCTCGGCCTCCTCGAGGCCGTCAACTTCGCTTTCGTCTCGCGCGACGATCTCACGCGCGCCCGCATCCCCGGGGCGCCGCTCGCCCTCGCCAACCCGCTCTCCGAGGAGCGCGCGGTGCTGCGCACCTCGCTGTTGCCCGGGCTGCTCGCGGCCGTCGCGCGGTCGCGGCGGCACCAGGCGGCGAGCGCGGCGCTCTTCGAGCTCGCGCGCGTCTACCACCCGGTCGACGGCGAGCCGCTGCCGCGAGAGCCCTGGCACCTGGCGATCGCGCTCGCCGGCCGCCGCGTCGACCACGTCGCGGAGGACGCGCGCTTCGACCTCTACGACGGCAAAGGGGTGCTCGCCTCGATCGTCGAGGCGACCCTCGGAGCGCCGCTCGAGGCGCACGGTGACGAGGCGCTCGACGCCGAGGCGCCCTACCTCCACCCGCGGCGGCGGGCGCGGCTCTCCATCGACGGGGTGAGCGTCGGCGTCGTGGGCGAGCTGCACCCGGACGTCGGCGACGCGGCCGATCTCGACGCGCGCCTCGTGTACGGCGAGCTGTGGCTCGAGCGCTTGTTCGAGGCGGCCGCGGCGCGCGGCGTCCCTCAGGCGCGAGCGCTGCCGCGCTTCCCGAGCGTCTCGCGCGACGTCGCCCTCGTGGTGGCCGAGTCGGTCCAGGTCGGCGCCGTCGCGGACGCGCTCGCCACGGCGGGGGAGCGCCTCGTCGAGGCCGTCGAGCTCTTCGACGTCTACCGCGGCGCCGGGATCGAAGAGGGGCACAAGAGCCTCGCGTTCCGCGTCGTCTACCGCGACCCGGGGGCGACGCTCACCGACGCGCGCGTCGACACCGCGCACGGGCGCGTCGTGCGCGCCGCGATGGAGGCGGTCGGCGCGCGCCCGCGCGCGTAGCGCATACGCTTGAGATCCCACGGCTTTCGTGGTTACCTCCGGGGCAGCTCGGGAGGGTGATCGCGATGACCAAGGCCGAGATCGTCGACAGCGTCTACGAGAGGGTCGGTGGCTTCTCGAAGAAGGAGGCCGCCGAGGTCGTCGAGGCCGTGTTCGACACGATGAAGGACGTCCTCGCGACGGGGCAGAAGATCAAGATCTCGGGCTTCGGCAACTTCGTGGTGCGCGAGAAGAAGGAGCGCGTCGGCCGCAACCCGCAGACGGGCGCGCCGATCCCGATCTCCGCGCGGCGCGTCCTGACCTTCAAGCCGAGCCAGGTGCTCAAGGGCATCCTCAACCCGCACCGCGCGGGCGACGAGGTGCTCGAGCCCGCCGTCGCGCGCCGCGCCGGCGCGGCCGATTGAGCGCCGCGGCCCGGGCTCCGTCCGGGTGTGATATCCATCGAGCGCCGTGTCCCGCCCGCTCCCGGACAAGCTCTTCTTCCGCATCGGCGAGGTGGCGGAGATCGTCGGGGTGAAGCCGCACGTGCTCCGGTACTGGGAGCGCGAGCTCGGCGTGCTCAAGCCGATGAAGACGCGCGGTTCGCACCGGCAATACCGGCGCCGGGACGTCGAGCTCGCGATGCGCATCAAGCAGCTCCTCCACGACGAGGGCTACACCATCGCCGGCGCGAAGAGCCGCATGCGCGAGCTCGGCGAGCACCGGGTCGACGCGGAGCTGCCCGAGCGGGCGAGCCGCGAGGTGCAGCTGCGCGCGGCGCTGCTCGGCGTGCGCGAGGAGCTCGTCGGTCTGCTCACCGAGCTCGATCGCCGCGAGGACGAAGCGCGCGCCGAGGACGAGGCGCCGGTCGAGGTCACCATCCACCGCGCGGTGCCCGTACACGTTCCGTCGCGCAATCGTCCGGGGTGACTTGCGGGGCTTCCAAATGAAGCTACGCTCGCGCTCCGGTCTCCCCCGAGGAGACCGTCCCGGGGCGTAGCGCAGCCTGGTTAGCGCACCATACTGGGGGTGTGGGGGTCGCTGGTTCGAATCCAGTCGCCCCGATCGATCGAGGCCACGGAGCCCCCAGCTCCGTGGCCGTCTCATGTCGGCCGTGAGCGAGCGTCCACTCATCCTCCTGTCGAACGACGACGGCTTCGAGGCGCGTGGGCTGCACGCGCTGCGCGAGGCGCTCGAGCCGAGCGCGGACGTGTTCGTGGTCGCGCCGCGGACCGAGCAGAGCGCGGGCAGCCACTCGCTGACCCTCAGCCGCCCGCTCCGCCACCGCGTGCTCGAGCCCACGTTCCATTGGGTCGACGGGAGCCCCGCCGATTGCATCTACGTGGCGCTCCACCGCGAGGGGACGCTCCCGCGCCGGCCGGATCTCGTCGTGAGCGGGATCAACCACGGCTACAACCTCGGGACCGACGTCTACTACTCCGGCACCGTCGCGGCCGCGCGCGAGGCGGCGCTGCGTGGCGTGCCGTCGATCGCGTTCTCGCTCTCGCGCGCCGACGGGCGGCTCGACGTCGCGGCGGCGTGCGCCGCGCGGATCGTGGAGCGTGCGCTCGGCGCGCCGCGCGACTGGTACGCGGACCACGGCCCGCTCCTCAACGTGAACTTCCCCCCCGGCGACGCATACCGTGGCGTGCGCGCGACCCGGCTCGGCAAGCGCGTGTACTTCGACGAGGTCGAGGTGCGTCAGGATCCGCGCGGCGGCGAGTACGTCTGGATCGGAGGGCTGCATGCGCACCACGACCCGCTCGAGGGCGGGGACACCGACGCGGTCGACGCGGGGTACGTGTCCGTCACGCCGCTCTTGATCGACTGCACCCATTCGGGCGACCTCGGCCTCGCGGCCTGGGTCGCCGGTCCACGCGAGGAGGAGCCATGAGCGAGCTGACGCGCGTCGCGTTCATCGAGTCGATGATCCGCAACGTCCCCGACTTCCCCAAGCCCGGGATCCAGTTCAAGGACATCACCCCGATGCTCGCCGATCCGAAGGCGTTCATGACCTGCCTCGATCTCTTCGCCGAGCGCTGGGCGGGTGAGGGCCTCGACGCGGTCGTGGGGATCGAGTCGCGGGGGTTCATCTTCGGCGCCGCGCTCGCCGCGCGGATGAGCGTGAGCTTCGTGCCGGCGCGCAAGCCGGGCAAGCTCCCCGCGGCGACGGAGCGCGTGGAGTACGCGCTCGAGTACGGGACGGACGCGCTCGAGATGCACGTCGACGCGCTGCGCGCGGGTGACCGCGTGGTGGTGATCGACGATCTGATCGCGACGGGCGGCACCGCGGCGGCGACCGTCGAGCTCTGCCGGCGGCTCGGCGCCGAGGTGATCGGCGCGGGGTTCGTGATCGAGCTGGCCGCGCTCGGCGGCCGCGACGCGATCGCGGACGTTCCCACGCTGTCGCTCCTCACGTACTGAGCGCTGCCCGGCGCGCGCCGGGCAGCATCGAGCGGAGGCGATGCGACACGAGGACCCGCCGGCGCTCGGCGCGCCGCAGCTCCTCGACGGCGCGTCCGACCAGCGTGTTCGGGATGTAGACGACGAACAGCGACGTGAACAGTACGAGCACCGTCGTCGGCAGCGGCGGCAGCTCGACGAGGTTCGGAAGGAGCTGGATCATCCCCTCGGTGAACCGGTAGCCCTTCGGGATCACGTCGAGCTCCATGAGCACCCACGGGATCGCGACCGAGAGGCCGGCGCACGCGTTGATCGCGCCGCGCATGCGCCAGCTCGCGCGCACGCTCACCATGAAGGCGACCGAGGTCGAGATGGCGAGGCTCGGCACGACGAAGAAGGGCGCGAACAACAGGCTCAACAGGCTCACCGTGCCGAACGCGAAGGGGAGCGACGCCAACGCGATGGTCCCCGTCGCGCGCTGCGTGCGCCACATCACCGCCGCGCCGATCGCGGCGAGCGCGAGCAGCCCGGCGAACGCGGCGACGACGCCGTCCATCCGCACGCCCATCCACGCGAAGATGGGGACCGCCGAGAGCGCGACGGCGTAGGCGATCGCGCTGCGTCCCGCCGCGCGGCTCGCGAGCAGGCGCCGCCCGTCCTCGAGCTCGGCGGCGACCTCTCTGGGCAGCTCGCCCTCGGCGGGCTCGGGCTCGAGCAGCTGCTCGATCATGCGCGCCATCTCCGGGTTGTCCGGGTCGAGCACCGCGGCGGCGCCGAGCTCGCGCAACGCGGCGACGCGGGTGGTCTCGCTCGCGCTCGGCTTGCCCGCGAGCGAACGCCTCGCGGCCTCCGCGTGCTGGCCGGCGACCTCGCGGCGCAGCTCGCTCACGCGAGCGCCGTCGAGGAACGCGCGCAGGTCCGAGAGCAGCGCCGAGGCGTCCTCGTACCGCTCGCGCGGCAGGACCTTCGTCGCCCGCACGCAGATCGCGTCGAGCGCCGCGGGGACGTCGTCGTCGACGCGCAGGCTCGGGCGCGCGTCGACGCCCTCGAACGTCGAGCGGATGCGCTCGTTGGACGAGCCCGAGTGCAGCGGAGACAGCGCGACCGCTTCGAAGAGCATCGCGCCGAGCGAGTAGACGTCGGCGCGCGCGTCGACCTCCTGCCCCGACGCCTGCTCGGGCGCCATGTAGCCGGCCGTCCCGACCACGGTGCCGGGCACCGTGTACTCGGGGACCGGCTCGTCCTCGCCCGTCGTCGGGTCCGACAGATCCGAATCCGAGCGGAGCTTCGCGATGCCCCAGTCGAGCACGCTCACCTCGCCGAAGTCGCCCAGCATGACGTTGGCGGGCTTGAGATCGCGGTGCACCACCCCGCGTGAGTGCGCGTAGGCGATCGTCTCGGAGACGCGCTCGATCACGGAGAGCAGCTTGCGCCGCGGGAAGCGCTCGGCGGCGTCCTCGGATCCCTCGCGCAGGGCGCTGAGCGCCTCCGCGAGCGTGGTCCCGCGGACGCGGCGCATCGTGAAGTACGGCTGCCCGTCGGGCGTCACGCCGAGGTCGTAGACGGGCACGACGCCCGGGTGCTCGAGCTGCGCCTGGACCTGCGCCTCGCGCACGAAGCGGTCGCGCGCGAGGCGGCGCGTCGCTCCCTCGGCGAGCATCTCCTTGACGGCGACCTCGCGTCCCGTCGCCGTGTCGTAGGCGAGGCGCACGACGCCCATCCCGCCCGCGCCGAGATCCCGGCGCACCGCGTAGCGCTCCGCGTACGTGCGGGGCGCGAGCGTGCGCGGCTTCGCTTCGACGTCCGGTGCGTTCGAGCGCTCGCTCGACGGGAGCCGCCCGTCGGGCGGCTCGTCGACCATCGTGTCGGCCGCGAGCGCGCGTGGCGTGCCGGCGTTCGTCGGCAGATCGTGATCGCTGCTCATCCCCGGATTGAAGCAACCCGGGCCGCGCTTGCACAGGCGGCGTCAGCTCTTTTTGCGCCGGACCATGTCCTCGTAGCGCCAGTGCTCGTCGAGCCATTCGAGGATGTCCCACTCCGGATCCACGATCGATCCGTCGGTCGCGAGCTCGTAGAGCAGCTCGTACGCGAGCTCCCTCGCGACGGGGCGCGTGAGCGCGCCGACCGCCGCGGTGACCGCCGCGTCGTCCGGCAGCGTGCGGATCGCCTCCTCCCAGATCGCGCCCCACTGCGGCTCGGTCAACCCGAGCCGCGCCGCGAAGCCCGCGACGATGTCGAGCTCTCCCTCGGAGATCTCTCCATCGGCCATCATCATGAGGCGCGCGGATCCCGCGAGCGCGACCATCTCGGCATGCGTGAGCACCGCCGGCGATTCTAGAGCACTCCCGGCCCGATTCGAACGGGCGACCAACGGCTTAGGAAGCCGCTGCTCTATCCAGCTGAGCTACGGGAGCGGAGCGGCCTGCATAGCACCGGCGTCGGCGCGGGTCAGGTCCCACGCGTCCATCGTCTCGCCGGTGCGCGAGACGGCGCGCGCGGTGGCGTGCTCGCCCTCGACGCGGACGATCACCAGGTGCTGGCGTGCGTCGAACGCGACCACGTCGGCGGCCCACGGGACGGTGCGGTCCTGCGCGTAGTAAGGGGCGCCCGCGCCCCCGCTGACCACCTGCCAGAGCGGCCGTGAGAGGCCCTCGTGGATCCGCGTGCGGCTGTAGTTGTGCTCGTCGCCGTGGAAGATCGCGGCGACCTCGCGGTCGGCGAGCACGCCGAAGAGTCGCGCCCGCTGCGCGATCACCTCGGGGACGCGACCGCGCCACCACATCGCGTCCTGGACGTGACCGCCGTTCGGGTAGCCGGGCTCGTGCGTGAAGACGTAGAGGTGGCGCTGGCCGCGCGCGCGCGCGGCGGCGAGGTCGGCGGCGAGCCACTCGATCTGGCGATCGTCCACCCAGCCCTCGCGCTGCCCTCGGCCGAACGCGGGGTGGTCCGCGCGATCGGGGTGCGAGCGCCAGAAGTAGTTCGAGTTGACGACCGCGAGGTGCGCCGGCCCGGCGGAGAAGGAGTAGACGTTCTCGGCGTAGGGCGGGGCGCTCGCCTCGGGCGAGGGCGCGTTCTCGGGGTTCACGAAGCGCTCCGCGAAGATCGACTCGGCGCTCGCCGCGCCGGTCTGCGCGACCGCCCACCCCTCGGTCCAGTAGTCGATCAGCGCCTCGTGGTTGCCCATCGTCTCGTAGATCGGGATCGAGGCGTGGACGAGCTCGGCCGCCTTCTGCCACGCCTCGAGCTCGTAGCGGTACGCGCCCGCGTGCGTGGTGTATCCGTCGATCAGATCGCCGACGAACACGACGAAGCGCGCGCCCTCCTCGAGCGCACGAAGCAAGAGATCCTCCAGGACCGCGCGGTTGGTGCCAGCGTACCGCTCCTCGGCCGTCCCGTAGCCGCTGCGCGAGTCGCTGAGCACCGCGAACGTGAGGCGGTCGTCGACCTCGGGGGCAGGCCACGTCTCGAACGTGGCGCTGCGGCTCGCGCCGAGCTCGCCGCGCGCGTCCGCGACGAGCACGACGTAGCGATGGCGCGTCGCGGGCGAGAGGCCCTCGACGCGGAGCTCGTGCCGCAAGCCGCCGCGCGCGCTCCGCACGACGCGAGGGGCGCCCTCGCCGGCGCCGCGGACGACGAGCGCGGCGACTGTGTCGACGTCCGTCTCGACGGTGATCGTCGCGCCGGTCGGGCCGACGAGATCGACGAACGGCCCCAGCCGCACGGTCGGGAGCTGGACGAACGAGGACGCGTCGCCGCACGGAGAGGGCTCGCAGCGAAACCCGAAGCGGTCGTCGTACGCGCGCGACGTGCCACGCTCGGGGTCGAGGGCCTCGAGCCGCCAGCGCACGAGCCCGCGCCCGCTCGAGCGCGCGCCGCCGACGTCGTGGCCGGGTCCGAGGATGCGCCGCACGTCGAAGGTGACGGACACGCCCTCGCCGTCGCGCTCGAGCGCGCTCGCGCGGCGGCGCAGCCGCGCGACGCCGAAGGGGTCGTCCGGCAGCTCGGTGCCGAAGTAGACGCTCGCGCCGCCGAGCGCGCGCGCCGTTTCGAAGCGGACCGTCGCGCGCCCGTCGGCCGCGAGGGTGGCGACGGGCACGCGGCGGAAGAGGCGCGGGTTGACCCGCGCGCGCTCGCCCGTGACGCCTTCGGCCGGCTCCTCGTCGAGCGCCCGGCGGTCCACCTCGTCCGGGGAGATCAGCCGCCCCTCGGGGTGCTCGTCGACGAGCCACGCGCCCGGCGCGTCGAAGTCGGGCAGGGCGAGGGCGGCGTCGCGCGCGGCGGCCGCGAGCGCCGTGCGCGTCGGCGCGAGGTCGGCCTCGTCGAACGGCGCAGGGCGCGACAGGGCGTCGACGGGGCGCTCGAACGACGCGCCCGCTGGCGCCGGCGCGGGCGCAGGATCGGGGAGGGGCGGGCGCGGCTCGTCACACGCAGCCACGAGCTGCGCGACGATCACCGCGAGTGAGCGCGCGAAGGAGAGCTGGCGCACGACCCGACGCTAGCGTCCGCGCTCCCGTGAGCAAGCGGCGGTTGCGTCACGTTGCAGAGACCGGCCATCTCGTTCCATCGTTGAGCCGTGCTGCGCCGCCTCTCGCCGTGGGCCCTCGCGATGCTCCTGGCAACGCCCGGGTGTCGTTCCGTCGATCTCTCTCCGAGCGATCGCGCGCCCTCGGGCGGCGTCTCGATCGTGCGCCCGTCGAGCGCGGGCGTCGACGCCGGACCGGACGGAGTCGACGCCGCCGTCGTCGCGACGCCGAGCGTGCGGATCACGGCGCCGGCGAGCGGCGCGAGCTTCCCGCAGGATCGGCTCTTCGCGGGCGAGTGGGCGGCGGAGGTCACGTTCACCGTCGAGGCGCGCGACGTCGCGCGCGTGGAGCTGGTCTCGGGGGGCGTCTCGCTCGGCGACGTGGTCGGCGGCGCGCTCACCTTCCGCTTCCACGCCGCGGGCGCGCACACCGTCGAGGCGATCGGCTACGACGCGGGCGGGGTCGAGCGCGCGCGCGACGCGATCACGATCACGGTGAGCGCGCCCGCCGACACGAGCTGCCACGCGATGCTCGACGCGCTCGGGCTCGACTGGACCGCCGCGGGCGCGACGCGCGGGATCGCGGACCCGGTGCGGGTGCAGCCGGTGATCAACGGCGTGCGCTTCCGGTACGTCTCGAACGCCACGCCTACCGCGATGCTCATGGACTGCGAGCTCGGCGTTCGCCTGCACCAGCTGACCGAGGTGCTCCTGCCGTACGGCATCGACGAGGTGATCCACATCGGGATCTACAACTACCGGTGCATCGGGGGCGGCGATCCCGACAGCGGCTCGTGTACGCCGAGCCAGCACGCGTACGCGCGCGCGATCGATCTGCACGCCTTCGGTCTCGCGGACAGCGACGAGGTCTTGAGCACGGAGGACGACTGGGTGATCACGACGCGCGGCGACGCGTGCCCGATCGGATCCTCGAACGAGAAGGACCGCGTGCTCAAGGAGATCGCGTGCTCGCTCTACGCGCGCCGCGTGTTCCAGATCGTGCTCACGCCCAACTACGACGGCGCGCACCGCAACCACTTCCACGTCGACCTCACGAGCGGCTCGATGTACCTCGGGCTGGGCGTGGAGGGCGTCGATCCCCTCGTCGGCGAGCACGGCCACTGACCTCGCCGAGGCCCTGACGCGTCGCGCGGCGTCACTTCCTCCTGCGTGTCGTCCTGTGCTACAGCGGCCGCCATGCTGGAGATCACGTCCGTAGTCGCCCGCGAGATCCTGGACTCGCGCGGCAATCCCACCATCGAGGTCGAGGTCGAGGTCGAGGAGAGCGTCGTCGGGCGCGCTGCCGTCCCCTCGGGCGCCTCGACCGGCGAGCACGAGGCCCTCGAGCTGCGCGACGGGGACGCCGCGCGCTACCTCGGCAAGGGCGTTCAGAAGGCCGTCGAGCACGTCGTCACCGAGATCGCGCCGGAGATCCTCGGGCGCGACGCCCTCGACCAGAACGCGATCGACCGCGCGATGCTCGCGCTCGACGGGACGCCGACCAAGTCGCGCCTGGGCGCGAACGCGATCCTCGGCGTGTCGATGGCGGTCGCGCGCGCCGCCGCGAGCGCGCTCGACCTCCCGCTCTACCGCTACCTCGGCGGCGCGCAGGCGTCGCTCCTGCCGACCCCGTTGATGAACATCCTCAACGGCGGCTCGCACGCGGACAACGGGCTGGCCATCCAGGAGTTCATGGTCGTCCCGGTCGGCTTCGGCAGCTTCCGCGAGGGGCTGCGCGCGGGCGTGGAGACCTTCCACGCGCTCAAGAAGATCCTCGCCAAGCGCGGGCTCTCGACGAGCGTCGGCGACGAGGGCGGCTTCGCGCCGCGGCTCGGGACCAGCGAGGACGCGTTGAAGGTCGTGCTCGAGGCGATCGGGGCCGCCGGCTACGAGCCCGGCGCGCAGCTCGCGATCGCGCTCGACCCGGCGGCCAGCGAGTTCTTCCGCGACGGGCGCTACGCGATCGACGGCGCGAAGGTCACGGGCGCCGAGCTCGTGGACATCTACGCCGGCTTCTGCGAGCGCTACCCGATCGTGTCGATCGAGGACGGCCACGCCGAGGACGACTGGGAGAGCTGGAAGCTCATGACCGACCGGCTCGGTGACCGCGTGCAGATCGTCGGCGACGACCTCTTCGTGACGAACGTGGAGCGGCTGCAGCGCGGGATCGACCGCGGCATCGCGAACTCCATCCTCATCAAGGTCAACCAGATCGGGACCGTCAGCGAGACGCTCGATGCCATCCACCTCGGGGCGGCGCACGGCTACTCGTCGATCATCTCGCACCGCAGCGGCGAGACGGAGGACACGTTCATCGCCGACCTCGCGGTCGCGACCTCCGCCGGTCAGATCAAGACGGGGAGCGCGTCGCGCTCCGATCGCATCGCGAAGTACAACCAGCTCCTGCGCATCGAGGAGGGGCTCGGCGCGGGCGCGCGCTACGCCGGGCGCCGGACGCTACGCGCGTCGTGAACGGATGACGTCGAGCACCGGCTCCACGCCCTCGCGCCGATCGAACGGCGTGAGGCTGAAGCCGAGCCGGTGCGCGGCGTCCATCACGCCCTGTCCATACGGGAGGTCGGCGCCCCAGAGCGCCTTGACGAGCTGCGCGTCGAGCCCGCAGAGGGCCTGGGCGAGCTCGTCGGGCTCGATGGCGGGGAAGTCGCTCGCGTCGATCAGCACGAACCCGGGGGCGATCTGCGACAGGCGACCGCGGAGCGCGGCCGCGTCGGGCACCCAGAGCGGGCTCATCACCAGGGGACCGACCGAGGCGTGCAGCAGGCCGACGAGCGCCTTGGACGCGGTGAGGATGTAGACGGGCAACGTCTCGTCGGACAGCGAGACCGCCTTCGTCTGCTCGTCGTGGCGGCTCGGGCGCTTGCGCACGCTGCGGCCGATGGCCGAGAGCGTCGTCGCGAGCTCGTCCGCGACCGCGGCGCCGTCGTCGCCGAGCCGCTCCACGAGCGCGCGGCGGAGCGGCCCGTTGACGAGGTCGATCGCCTCGCGCGCGTCCGTCGGCAGGGCGCCCCCGAAGGCCTGCAGCGACTCGAAGAAGACGGTCGAGGCGGCCGACGGGTGCAGCACGCCCTCGAGGGTCTCGCGGATCAGCCGGATCTCCGGGGCCTCACGCACCATCCAACCCGATGATTACCACCTCAGGCGCGATCGACGAAGCCCTCGTCGTACTGCCCGGCGCGGAACGACTCGTGGTTGATCACCTTGCGCAGGAGCCGCTGGTTGGTGACGACCGGGCCGAGATGGATCTCCGCGAGCACGCGGTCGAGCATGAGCACGGCGTCGTGGCGGTTGGGCGCGTAGGTCGTGATGGTGGCGATCAGCGGATCGCACGCGGCGCTGACGGCGCTGCCCTGCTGCACGCCCGTCTCGATGCGGACCTTGCCGGGCGGCGCGGGGGGCCAGCGCGCGGAGAGGACCTGGCTGTCGAACGCGCGACCGGTGGTCGGGTCGCACGCGGCGTCGACGTAGGCGAGGGTGGCGCAGCCGGTGGGCTCGACGCGGCTGAGCTCGTCGGCGAGGAGCTCACCGGCGGCCTGCCGGAGCTGCAGCTCGACGAGATCGACGCCGGCGCACATCTCGATCGCGGCGTGCTCGACCTCGAGCCCGGGCGTGAGGCCGACGAAGTAGAACGCGCCGTCGTCGTCGAGCACGAAGCGCGCGCTCGAGAGGCCCTCGGCCTCGAGCGCGGTCGCGACCTCCGCCGCGGCGTCCCACATCGCGCCCCGGATCGCCTCGCCGCGCGCGTGTTGCTCGAGCGCGACCGCGGGCGACTCGCCGAGCAGTCGGCGCGCGCCGCGGCGAAGGCTCACTTCGCGATCGCCGAGCGGGATGGCGACGCCCTCGGTGCCGAACAGCTGGACCTCGACGTGGCGCGCACGCTCCACCCAGCGCTCGACGTAGGCGCCGCCGTGCTGCTCGAGCGGATCGAGCGCGGCGAGCGCCTCGGCGAGCTCGGCGACGTCCGCCGCGACGGCGCCTACCGCCTCGCCGAAGCCGACGGCCGGCCGCACGCACACCGGGTAGTCGATGCGATCGACATCGAGCAAGGCGTATTGCGGGCCGGTGATCGGTCGCTCGCTCGCCGGCAGCAGCCGGACGCCGCGCGCCTCGGCCGTGGCGCGCACGGCGAGCCGATCTTGCGCGCGCTCGAGGAGCGCGGCGGAGGGACCGACGAAGATCAGGCCGGCCTCGCTCACCGCGCGCGCGAAGGCGGGATCGCCGGCGAGCGCGCCGTAGCCCGGGTGCACCGCGTGGACGCCGCGCGCGAGCGCGGCCTCGAGCAGCGCGCGCCCGTCGAGGTAGGCGGCGGGATCGTCGCCGAGGTCGACCGCCTCGTCGCAGGCGGCGACGTGGATCGCGCCCTCGTCCATGGCCGTGTGGACCGCCACCGTCTCGATGCCGAGGCGGCGGCAGGTGCGGGCGACCCGCGCGGCGACCTCGCCGCGGTTCGCGATCAGGATGCGCTCGAACAAGCTTCGTGCTCCTCTTCGACTGCGGACCCTACCTCGTGCCGGTCATCGTCTCCACTCGCGGGTTGAAGAAGCGCTCGATGGCGCCCGCGGCGGTGCGCCTGCGCGCCGAGCGCATGCTCGCCGCGTTGCGCATGCCCGAGGCCGAGCTCTCGGTGCTGTTGTGCGACGACGCGGTGATCCACGAGCTCAACCGGGACTACCGCGGCAAGGACGCGCCGACCGACGTGCTCGCGTTCGCGATGCGCGAGGGGGAGCACGCCGAGCTCGCGCCCGAGCTCCTCGGGGACGTCGTCGTCTCGCTCGAGACGGCGCGCCGCCAGGCGGACGCGGCGGGCCGCACGCTCGCGGCGGAGGTGACCTACCTCCTCGCGCACGGGCTCCTGCACCTGCTCGGCTACGACCACGCCACCGAGGCCGAGGATCGCCGCATGCGCGCCCGCGCCGACGCGCTCGTGGCGGCCGCCGCGATCGCCTCCTGAGGCCTTCCGAGGGCTCCAGACGCCGAATTTCGGGGGGATTCACCCCCCGAAGCGTCGATTTGGCCTTGTCAGGCCGAGATCACCAGGGCATAGATGGCCGCCGACGCACACGAGGCCCAAAAAACTGGGGTTTCGTGGAAGCGATCGCAGTCAGAGACCAGAAAAGTGGGGGCGCCAGGCGCCCATCAGGGAGGAAAGCCATGACCGACGGTACCCCGAAGCGGATGACCAAGGCGCAGATCGTGGGCGAGCTCGCCGAGAAGACCAGCCTCTCCAAGAAGCAGGTCGGCGCGGTGTTCGAGGCCCTCAGCGGCCTCATCAAGCGCGAGCTCGGCCGCCGTGGCCCGGGCGAGTTCGTGATCCCGGACATGCTCAAGCTCAAGGTGCGCAAGCAGGCGGCGCGCAAGGGCGCCAAGGTGCGGATCCCGTCGACCGGCGAGATCATCGTCAAGGACATCCCGGCGAAGAAGAAGCTCCGCGCGACCCCGCTCAAGCGCCTCAAGGACATGGTCCTCTAGGCCGAGCGAGCCCCGGCCATCGCCGAGCCGAGATGCGCCGCCCCCCGGGGCGGCGTGTTTCGTTTCGAAGCCCTCACTCGTAGGGGTTCGACGGCGGCGCAGGGGAGGGGCTCGGGACCGGCGGGGGCCCTCCCGCCTCGCGCTGCCGCGCGCGCGCGCGATCCTCGAAGAAGCCGCGCGCGAGCGCGAGCAGCCGGCGCATCTCGGCGACGCGCAGATCGACGTCGCCGTCGAAGCGATCCCCCTCGGGGGTCAGCGTCGCGCGCTGCAGGACGGGCGCGAGCCCGAGCACGGCGGTGATCACGTTGCGTCCGTACGCCTCGCGCATCCCGTCCCAGTAGTCGCGCGCGGCGCGGGCCTGCTCCGCGCTCTCGTACGTCCACCGGCTGCGGGCGGCGACGTCGTCCGCGGGCAGCTCGCGCAGCGCGAGCCGCACGCGCGTCGGGACCATCTCCACGGGGCTGCGCGAGGCGCCCCCGCGCGCTTGCGCGAACTGCCGCGCCCCCTCGATCTCGAGCGACAGCCCGTCGCCCTCCTCCATCGAGAGGAGCGCGTCGGCGGGATCCTCGTCACCGTCCGCGCCCGCCGCGCGGTGGCGCGCGACGGCGAGCACGCGCGCGAGGTCTTCGGGGCGGCACAGGACGAAGTGGCGCGGCCCGATGATCGCCACGACGCGCTCGGTCGGGTCCTCCGCGTACCAGCGCGCGACGTGCGCTCCCTCCTGCGCCTCCCACGCGAGCGCCTCCCCGCGCGCGGCGGCCAGGCGCGCCGCGGCGGCGCGGATGGCCTCCTCACCCCCGGTGGCGCGGCCCGCCACGATGAGGCGAGAGCGCTCGAGGTTCGGCGTCGCGACGAGCACGCGGTCGAGGTCGTCGAGGGGGTCGATCTCGCTCCCGGCGAGCAGCGCTTGCCAGTCAGGGAGCGCGGCGAGCAGCGCGCGCACGTCGGGGGCGAGCGGCGAGCGCCGAATCCGCGTGACGTCGAGGCGCAGCGCGATCTGCGCGCCGGCGGGGAGGAACGCGACGCCACGGCCCTCGCCGGCGCGGTCGCCCGTGCCGTCGCCTTCGTCGGCTGAGGCGAGCCCCTCCGGCGGCCCCGCGTCGCGCCGTCGCCGCGGCCCGGCGTCCGGCGGCGGGACGCCCGCGTCGGGCGCCGCGGCCGGCCCCTCGCCAGGCTCGGTGGGCTCGCTCTGCGCCTCGGCCGGGGCGGGCGGGGCGGCGGCCCCTGCGCTCACCGTGACCGCCTCGGTGAGGCCGAACTCGACCTCCGAGGGCAGCGCGAACTCGAACCCGAGGTCGGGGGCGGTCGTGGACCACAGCACGTAGGCCGCGAGCGCGGCGTGCAGGCCGAGGGAGAGCGCGCCAGCGAGCGCGTCCGCGCGGCGCGTCACGGGCACGTCTTGGCTCCCTCGGGTTGACGGATGGCATCGGGCGCGCCATCCGAGGAGACCTCGGCATGCGAATCCTCCTCACGATCGCGACCCTGTTCGCCCTCGCGAGCTGCGGCTCTGATGCTCCGCCACCGCCCTCCGACGCGGGACCGCTCGACGGGGGGGCCTCCGACGAGGCCGACGAGCCCATGGACGCCGGGGTCGACGGCGGTCACGACGCCGGCCCGCCCCGACCTCCCGCGCGCCTGTTCGCGCGGCGGTTCGTCTCCAAGATCCGGGACCGCCCCGACCGCGAGGCGTTCCGGATCGGGTATCTGCGCGCGGGTGCCGTCATGAACGCCACCACCGCGGACCCCGTGCGGACCGACGACCCCAGGTGCCCGGGCGGCTGGTACGAGCTTACGACGGGGGGCTTCGTCTGCAACGGGCGCGACGTGATCGCGTTCCACGGGCGCCGGCTGCCGCAGGCTCGCGGCGCTCAGCCGGCGCGCGCGGGGCCGCTCCCCTACCAGTACGCGCGCAATCGCCGGAACGAGAACCCCATGTACCGCAACCTGCCCACCGACGAGCAGGCGGCCGAGTACGAGGGCTACCGGATCCCAGGTCAGGAGCCGCCGCCCGGGGAGGGCGAGGGCCAGGCCGAGCCCGCGCCGCCGCCGCCGCCGCCGTCGGAGGGGTCCGCCGAGCCCGCGCCCGAGCCGGTGCCGATCACCCTGCGGTCCCTCGAGGGCGAGCGCGGGAGCGTGCTCTTGCGCCGCATGACGAGCGGCATGATCGTGAGCCTCGACCGCGACTTCCGCGCCGGGCGCCGCCGGTACTGGCGCACCATCCACAACGGCTTCGTGCCCTACGCGACGCTCGCGCCGGTGACGCCGCCGGACTTCGTCGGCGAGCGGCTCGACGACCTCACGCGCCTGCCCTTCGGGTGGGTGATGGCGCAGAACGAGTTCTTCTATCTGCGGGCGCCCGATGGGCGGATGCGGCGTGGGTCGCGGGTCGAGCAGCGGACACCTCTGCAGATCGTCGGACAGGAGACGATCGGCGGGACGGAGTACTTCATCGCGGCCAACGGTCGGCTCTACCGCGAGCGCGACGTCCGGCGGATCGCGCCGCTGCCTCGCCCGCGGCAGGTCGGCGCGCACGAGAAGTGGATCGAGGTGAACCTGTCGGGCCAGTACCTCGTCGCCTACGAAGGCGACCGGCCGGTGTACGTCACGCTCGTGTCCACCGGGCGGGCCTACCACCCCGGTGACCCCGAGGCCGACTACCTCACGCCGACGGGGCTCTTCCGCATCCGCGCCAAGCACCTCGCGGCGAACATGGACGGGGACACCGCCGCCGACGGCCCCTACTCGATCGAGGACGTGCCGTACGTGATGTACTTCCAGCTCGCGTACGCGCTCCACGGGGCCTTCTGGCACCGCGCGTTCGGCTACCCACGCAGCCACGGCTGCGTGAACCTCGCGCCGCGGGACGCGCTGTTCATCTTCAACTGGTCCGACCCCCAGGTCCGCGAGGGCTGGCACGGCGCTTACCCGACCGAGGACGCGCCCGGCACGTGGATCTACGTGCACGGCGAGACGCCGGGCGCCCGCGCCGCGACGTCGCGCTGAGCTCACGCGTCGTGCTCGTCGGAGAGGGGTCGCTCGCGCCAAGGCGCGAAGCCGCGAAGAGATCCATTGCGGCTCCGCGGCTTCGCGAGATCTCGGCCGGGCCGAGAGCCCGGCCAATCCCGAAGAGTCAGCGCTGGAGGGCGCGCAAGAGGGCTTGCCCCTGGGCGCCGGCTTGGCGGGCGGTCGCCGCCTGCACCGGGCGGCCGATCTTGGCGAAGGCCGCGCGCTCCGCGGCGCTCGGCCGGTGCACCTTGATGCCGTAGCGCTCGAGGTTGCGGATGAGGATCGGGTCCATGCGGCGGACCTGATCGCGGCCGTCGACGACGAGCGACTGCGGGACGTTCGTCAGGATCTGCTGGAGGTCGGGCGGGAGGCCGTCGTACCACGTCTTCGAGTAGACGACGATGCCCGGCTGGTAGCTGTGCTCGCTCAGGTTGAGCTGCTGCGCCGCCTGGTACCAGCTCGTCGCGAAGGCGAAGAGCGGGGTGTTGTCGAAGCCGTCCACGACGCCCGTCTGCAGCGACGTCAGCACGTTGGTCACGTCGATCGCCTGCGGGCTCGCGCCGAACGCGCGGTACGTCGCGAGGTGGACCTCGGACTCCTGCGAGCGCATGCGCAGGCCGCTGAGATCCGAGGGCTGGCGGATCGCGCGGTCCTTGGTGAACCACGAGCGGAAGCCGTTCTCCGCCCAGAGGCCGAACACGAAGCCGCGCCGCTGGAGCGCGGCCTGCACGATCCCCTTGGCCGCGCCGTCGAGCGCCGCGTCCGCCTGCTCGGCGTTGTCGAAGATGTACGGCGCCTCGAGGACGTTCAGCTCGCGCACGAGGGTGCCCAGCGCGCCCGCGGAGCCGCCGAACGCCTGCAAGCTCCCTTGCGCGGTGCGGCGAACGAGCGCCTTCTCGCCGCCGAGCGAGCCGCCCATGAACATCTGGACGCGGATGCGGCCGCCGCTCTCCGTCTCGATGTGGCGCTTGAGCGTGCGCAGCTGCTTCTCCCACGGCGTCCCCTCGGGGGCGACCGTGGCCAGGCGCATGCGGATCTGGTCCTGCGCGACGGTCTCGCCGCCCGGCGCCAGGAACACCAGCGAGCAAAGGACGCTGGAGACCAGCGTGAGGCACAAGAGGACTCGGTTACGATGCATCGCTACCTCGCAGGGTGTCCGACGGTGCGCGTGGCCGCCTATTCAGCGCTCACTCGAACAGCTCGTCGACGCGCTCGAGCGCGGCGCGGGCTTTGCGTTGCTCGACCCGGTTCTCCGGCGCCGCCTCGGGGAGCGACTCCGGATCGCCGTTGATCACGAGGTTCAGGTGCTCGATGTACATCGCGCGGTCCTGCAGCTTCACGGCGAGCTCCTCGGCGTAGAGCACGTGGGTTCCGAAGTAGTTCGGGAACTGCCGGAGCGACTCGTCGAAGTGCTGGCGCGAGAGCGCGAGGTCACCGCCCGCGTACGTCGGGGCGATGGCGAAGAACGCGCCGAAGTAGCGGTCCGGCCCGGCGAAGAAGAACCCGCGGTCGAGCTCCATGCAGCGGGTCATCATCGCGCGGATCTCGTCCTTGAAGCTCAGCACGGTGGCGAAGCTGTCGAGCCGCGCCCACTTGCCGAGGTTGGTCGCGCGCCAGTAGAGGGCGGGCACCGCGTTCGCCTGGAGGTTCGCGACGGCGCCCTCCGCGGGCTGTCCCGCCGCCATCGCCTGCGCGAACTCGGGGCTCAGCGCGCGCAGCGCGCGCTCGGCCGCGCGGATGCCGCGCTGGTAGGTCTCCATCATCTGCGACTCGTCGCTGAAGCGGAGGTGCCCGTCGCTGAGGAAGTAGTAGGCGCGTGCGATCTTCACCCACGTCTGGTGGTCGTTGCCGTCGAGCTCGGTCGCCTGCTCCCAGGCGGCGATCGCCGCGCGGATCCGATCGGGGTCGTCGCGGCCCTGCCAGGCCTCGTCTCCCTGCGCGATGAGCTGCTCGCGCTGCGAGACCGCCTCCGCGCTCTGCGGGCGGTCGGTGCCGGTGGGCTCGTCCCACGCCGACTCGTAGCTGCCGCCACAGCCCGGGATCCCACCGAGTCCGAGCACGATCGCGACCGCGATCGCTCGACGCGCCGCGTTCGACGCGAGGCCAGTCGTCGTCACCTTCATCGCTTCCCTCCGCGGGCCACACAGACCCGGACGTCCGGGGCTTATCAGGTCCGTTTCCCGCGTGTCAACGAGACACGCTACAATCCGCCCATGCGCACCGTCCCCCTCGCCATCGTGCTCGCGCTGCTCCCCGCGGCGGCGAGCGCGCAGCGCGCCACGTACCGCGGCGCCCACCCGGTCGACCACGAGGGTGGCTGGCACCACGCCGAGGAGGAGCACGAGCACGACACGCTGCTCGTCGGCCACGACCCGTTCGGCGACGTCGACGGGGTGCGCGTGTTCCTCGGCGACCCGCTCGCCTACGGGTGGGCCGAGGCCGTGTGGTCGTTCCGCGGGGCGCACCCGTTGCCCGGCCTCGACGCGTACTGCGGCGTGACCGGCGACCACCGGCACGCGTTCCCGCCGGAGGGCACGTACCGCCGCACGTCGAGCGGTGTCTACGTCTACACGGGCGGCCTGCGCGGCGGCCTCCCGATGGCCCGGCCCGCGCGGGTCTCGCCGCGGGCTCCCGTCACCCCGCCGCCGGTCGCGGTCGCGGCGCCGTGGTGGGCCTGGGGCTGCGAGTACCACCTGCTCCCCGGCTCCGGCGGCTCCTTCGTCCCGGCCCTGCGCTCGGCCGCCTGCGTCCCGGGCGTGCGGCGCGCGTGGGGGGCCGGCGGCGCGCCCGTCGAGGCGACGCCGGGGGCGGGCGCCGGCCCGGCGCCGGGGAGCTACTTCGACGGACGCTACGGCGGGTTCCGCGCCCCGCCGGTGCAGGGAGGCCGGCCCGCGCGCCCCTCTCAGTGAGAGTCGAACACGAGATGTCTCGGGGCTCGCCAGACCTGATAGGATGGCGCGGAACCGTGGCCGAGACCGACAAGCTCCGACTCGACGGCACGACGATCCGCAGCATCCTCGAGGAGGGCGGCTGGCCGTGCGACCAGATCAACGAGGACACCTGGCGGAGCCACTTCCGCGGGCGCAACGCGTCGTTCCCGTTCTTCGTGCGCATCGATCCGGCGGGCTACCTCTGCTTCGCCATCGTGCCGTACCTGAAGACGCCCGAGGACGAGGGCGCGTCGGCCAAGCTCTACGACCGGCTGCTCACGCTGAACCAGTCGCTGCTCATGGCGAAGTTCTCGATCGACGACGACCTCGACGTCGTGCTGAGCGTCGAGTACCCGTTCAACGACCTCGACCGCAGCGAGTTCGACGACGCGCTCGACGTGCTCTCGTACTACGCGGACCGGCACTACGACGAGCTGCGCGCGCTGCTCTGAAGGCGGCGCGGCTCGCCCTCCTTGCTCGCCTCTCGGGCGCATGCTACGTCGCCGCGGCGAACAGTTGGGCGCAGCCTGGGTGGGTCCTTCGGGCCTGCCCGTTGAAGTCTCCGGCGGGCCGAGCCCGCGGAGGCGATGGCCGCTCCCGGGTGCTCGCGGGTCCGGCGACGGGCCCACGGCCAGAGACCACCTTCATGACGACCCCCGACTCCACCCCCACGACCGTCTCCGATCGCCTCGACGCGATCGCGGAGCCGGTGTGCCGTGCGCACGGGGTGGAGCTGGTGGTCATCCAGCAGGTCACCGAGCGCGGCGCCGCGGTGCTCCGCGTGGTGATCGACCGGCCGGGCGGCGAGGACGGGGCCTCCGGCGTGACCCTGGCGGACTGCCAGGCGGTCAGCCGCGACCTCGGCCCCGCGCTCGACGTGCACGACGTGCTCGGCGGGGCGTACCGCCTCGAGGTGAGCTCGCCGGGCCTCGACCGCCCGCTCGTGAAGCTGGGGGACTTCGACCGCTTCCGCGGCAAGCTGGTCGACATCCGGACCCGGGCCCCGCGGCCCGACGGTCACGGTGGAGAACGTCGCCGGTTCAAGGGCCGGCTCTTGGGGGTGGATGGCGGGGACGTGCGGGTGTCGGTGGATGGGACCGACGTCGCGGTCCCCCATGCCGAGATCGCCCGGGCGAACGTCGTCTACGAGTACTGAGAACGAGGTGCACCGATGCAGCAGGGCATGTCGCTGCAGAACATCATCGAGCAGGTCAGTAAGGAAAAAGGCATCGCTCCCGAAGTGCTCGTGGAGACGATGGAGCAAGCCATCCTGACTGCTGCGAAGAGGACGTTCGGCCTGAACCGCGAGCTCGAGGCTCGTTTCAACCAGGACACCGGCAACGTCGACGTCTATCAGTTCATGACGGTCGTCGAGGAAGTCGAGGATCCAGAGCGGCAGATCTCGCTCACCGACGCGCGTCGCTACGGCTTCGAGGACGCGGAGCTCGGGGAGGATCTCGGCTTCCAGATCTTCTACCTCGCCCAGGACCAGGACGAGGCGCGCAAGCAGGACAAACAGTACGGGGATCTGCTCGGCCTCACGCAGCACCGGCGCGGCTTCGGTCGCATCGCGGCGCAGACCGCGAAGCAGGTGATCATCCAGCGCGTCCGCGACGCCGAGCGCGAGCTCATCTTCAACGAGTACAAGGACCGCAAGGGCGAGCTCATCACGGGCATCGTCCGGCGCTTCGAGCGCGGCTCGAACATCATCGTCGACCTCGGCCGCACCGAGGCGATCCTGCCGACGCGCGAGCAGACGCCGCGCGAGAGCTACCGCCCGGGCGACCGCATCGTCGCCTACCTCAAGGCGATCGACCGCGAGGCGCGCGGCCCGCAGATCATCCTGAGCCGCACCGACACCGGCCTCTTGGTGAAGCTCTTCGAGATGGAGGTCCCCGAGATCTACGAGGGGATCGTCCGGATCGTCGCCGCCGCGCGCGAGCCCGGCGCGCGCTCGAAGATCGCGGTGACGAGCCGCGACAGCGACGTCGATCCCGTGGGCGCGTGCGTGGGCATGAAGGGCTCGCGCGTGCAGGCGGTCGTGCAGGAGCTGCGCGGCGAGAAGATCGACATCGTCCCCTACGACCGCGATCCCGCGCGCTTCGTGTGCAACGCGATCGCGCCGGCCGAGGTGAGCCGCGTCATCATCGACGAGGGCCACGGGGGCATGGAGCTCATCGTCCCCGACGCGAAGCTCTCGCTCGCGATCGGGCGGCGCGGCCAGAACGTCCGGCTCGCGAGCCAGCTCACCGGCTGGAAGCTCGACATCGTGAGCGAGTCGCGCTTCCGTCAGATGGAGGAGCAGGCGCTCTCGGAGATCGCCCGCATCGGCTCGGCGTCGTCCGAGACGGTCAAGAGCTTCTACAAGATGGGCTTCCGGAGCCTCGACGAGATCGCGGAGGCGCCCGACGAGGAGCTGTTCACGATCGACGGCATCGGCGACGCAGCGGGCGCGGCGAGCATCCGCCGCGAGGCGGGCGCGGCGATGGAGCGCCACCGGCGCGAGCGCATCGAGGAGGCCAAGGCTCGCGTCGAGCTGCTCAGCGAGCGCGAGCACATGCTGCTCGCGCGGCACGTGACGGATCGGATCGCCGACGCGCTCGAGGGCGCGGGCTACCGCTCGCCGCACGACGTCGTCCGCGAGACGGACGTCGACCGGCTGGCCATCCGGACCGGCCTCGGCACGCAGAAGGCGCACGAGGTCAAGGCGGGCATCGCGGCGTACGTCGCCGACGAGATGGAAGCCGTCGAGGCCGCACAGCGCGAGGTGCGCGCCCGGCACGAGGCCGAGCTCGAGGCGGCGCGGGAGGCCGGAGGCGACGCCGACGACGGCGGCGCCCAGCCGTCCGCGGAGGCGACGACGGAGGGGTGAGCGCGGTGGTCGAGACCGACACGGAGGCGCGCGAGGCGCCCGAGCGGACCTGCGCGGGGTGCCGCGAGCGTGACGCGGCGCATGCCTTGTTGCGCTTCGCGGCGCACGGCGAGCCGGTGCGCCTCGTCCCGGATCCCCGGCGGCGCTTGCCGGGACGGGGCGTGAGCGTGCACCCGCGCCGGGCGTGCCTCGCGCGCGCGGTGAAGGGCGGCGGCTTCGCGCGCTCGCTCCGGGCCAAGGTCGTGGTCGATCTCGACGAGCTCGCGGGCCTCGTCCTCTCCCAGTACGAGGCGCGGATCGAGGGGCTGCTCCTCGCCGCGCTGCGCAAGCGCGCCGTCGCCCTCGGGGGGGACGCGGCGCGCGCCGCGCTGCGCGAGGGCGCGGTCGCGACGCTCCTCCTCGCCCGCGATGGCGCGGGCCGGCGGGACGAGCTCGTGGGGCTCGCCGCGGAGCGCGGCGTGCCGGTCGTGGAGCACGGAACCAAGTCGAAGCTCGGCCGCCTCGTGGGGCGGGACGAGCTGGGTGTGTTGGCGATCCTGGACGAGCGGATCGCGTCCGAGCTGGCGGCGGTCGCGTCGCGGGCGGCGGACTTGTCGGAGGCGGAATGAACAAGGTGCGCGTGTACGAGGTCGCTCGCGAGCTCGGCATGAACAACCGAGAGCTGTTGGGGCGGATCCAATCGCTGGGCATCCAGGTGCGCAACCACATGAGCGCGCTCGAGCCCGCGGAGGTCGATCGCGTCCGTCGGGCGCTCGACAAGGACAAGGCGGACAACACCGTGGAGGAGCGCATCAACCGCACCGTGATCCGGCGCCGGACCAAGAAGTCCCCCGACGGGTCGGACTTCGCGGACGTGGCCACGGGCCCGGCCGAGCCGGCGCCCTCGGTGCTGCGCGCCGCGCCCGAGCCGCGGCCGGAGCCGCGCCCGGAGCCCCTGCGCCAGGCGCCGGTGCGCGAGGTCGCGAGCGCCCCCGAGCCGGTGCGCGAGGCGCCGGTGCGCGAGGCCGCGCTCGCCGAGCCGGTGCGCGAGGCGCCGGTGCGTGAGGCCGCGCTCGCCGAGCCGGTGCGCGAGGTGCCGGTGCGCGACGCGATGCGTGTCGTCGAGGCGCCCGTCTCCGTGCCCGCGCCCGAGCCGGTTCACGCCGTCGCGTCTGCGCCGGTCGAGCGTCCGCCGGTGCGCGCCGAGGCCGCGCCGGCATCCGAGCCGCGCGCGGCGACGCCCTCGCAGCCGCCCCCGGCCGCGGAGCGCTTCGCGCACGCCAACTTGCCCCCGGGTGTCATCGTCCGCGGCAACCAGACGGCGCCGTCGGTCGGGCAGATCTCGGAGCAGACCAAGACGCGCATCATCCAGCAGCACGCGCAGCAGCGCGGCCGCCCGCGTCGCGTCGAGGTCGGCCGCCAGCAGCTCGGCCAGCCGGGCCGCCCCGCCACGGGCCGCGCCGGCCGCCGCAAGCTCAGCCCGAACAAGAAGGGCATGAAGACGGAGATCACGGTCCCGTCGGCGCAGAAGCGCCTCATCAAGATCGAGGGCGACGTCGCGCTCTCGCAGCTCGCGCAGCGGATGAGCCTCAAGGCCACCGACCTGCTGATGAAGCTCATGCAGATGGGCGAGCTCGGCGTGACGATCAACTCCACGCTCGACACCGACACCGCGAAGCTGATCGCGAGCGAGTTCGGCTACGAGGTCGAGAACGTCGCCAAGAGCGAGGACGACCTCATCACCGAGATGCGCGGGACCTTCGAGGACCGCGAGGAGGCGCGCGAGACGCGCGCGCCGATCGTGACCGTCATGGGTCACGTCGACCACGGCAAGACCTCGCTCCTCGATCGCATCCGCTCCGCGAACGTCGCGAGCGGCGAGGCGGGCGGCATCACGCAGCACATCGGCGCCTACCGCGTCGAGACGCCGAAGGGCCCGATCGCGTTCATCGACACGCCCGGCCACGAGGCGTTCACCGAGATGCGCGCGCGCGGCGCGCAGGCGACCGACGTGGTCGTCCTGGTCGTCGCGGCCGACGACGGCGTCATGCCGCAGACGAAGGAAGCGATCAGCCACGCGAAGGCGGCCGAGGTGCCGATCATCGTGGCGGTCAACAAGATCGACAAGCCGGACGCGGTGCCGGATCGCATCCGCCAGGAGCTGTCGGGCTACGGCCTGCAGCCCGAGGAGTGGGGCGGCGAGACGCTCTTCGTGAACGTCTCGGCGCTGACCGGCCAGGGCGTCGACGAGCTGCTCGAGTGCATCGCGCTGCAGGCGGAGATCCTGGAGCTCACCGCCAACAGCAGCATCCCCGCCGAGGGCGTCGTGCTCGAGGCCAAGCTCGACCGCGGCCGCGGCGCCGTCGCCAACGTGCTCATCCGCAACGGCACGCTGCGGCAGGGCGACACCGTCGTGGCGGGTGCCGCGATGGGCAAGGTCCGCGCGCTGACCGACGAGCACGGCCGCCGCGTGAAGGAGGCGGGTCCGTCCACGCCGGTCGAGATCCTCGGCCTCGGTGACGTGCCCAACGCGGGCGACGGGATGTACGTCGTCGAGGACGAGGAGCGCGCGCGCGACCTCGTCGCCCAGCGCCAGGTCGACGCCTCGAGCAAGGCCAAGCGCAAGATGAAGACGGGCCTCGAGGCGTTCCAGGAGAGCATGCTCAAGGGCGAGTCCGAGACGCTCAACCTGGTGATCAAGGGCGACGTCCACGGCTCGGTCGAGGCGCTCCACAAGGCGCTGTCCGATCTCTCGACGGACAAGGTCCGCGTCAACGTCATCCACACCGGCGTCGGTGGCATCACCGAGCAGGACGTCATGCTGGTGAGCGCTTCGACCGGCCTCATCATCGGCTTCAACGTGCGCCCGGTCGGCAAGGCCGGCGCGATCGCGAAGTCCGAGGGCGTGGACATCCGCAGCTACCGCGTCATCTACGAGGCGGTCGATGACGTGAAGAAGGCGATGGTCGGGCTCCTCGCGCCCGAGCAGCGCGAGAAGGACGTCGGCAAGGCGGAGGTCCGCGAGACGTTCGGCATCCCGAAGATCGGCACGATCGCGGGCTGCTACGTCACCGACGGCAAGCTCCTGCGCAACGGCAAGATCCGCCTCGTGCGCGACGGCGTCGTGGTCTGGGAGGGCGACATCGTGTCGCTGCGCCGCTTCAAGGAGGACGTGCGCGAGGTCGCGCAGGGCTTCGAGTGCGGCGTGGGCTTGCAGAACTTCAACGACGTCAAGACCGGCGACGTGCTCGAGTGCTTCGTCATGGAGGAGGTCGAGGCGAGCCTTTGATCGTCGCGACCGCACGGCTGGTGCTCTCGCTGCCGGGCAACGACTCCCTGAAGGGCAAACGCAAGGTGGTGCGCAGCGTGCTCGACCGCGCGCGGCACAAGTTCAACGCGGCGCTCGCGGAGGTCGACGCGATGGACGAGCACCGTCGCGTCGTCCTCGGGGCGGCGGTGGTCTCGAACGACGCGCGCCACGCGAACGCGATGATCGACGCGATCATCGAGTTCGTCGCGACGGCGAGCGAGGCGGTGCTCGTGGATCGGCGGATGGAGCTCGTGCACCTCGGAGAGCTCGATGACGGCTGAACGCACCGCGCGCGTCGGCGAGCGCATCCGCGCCGAGCTGATGGACCTGGTGCTCTCGGGCCAGCTGAAGGACCCGGGCACGCGCGGCGCCACCGTGCACGCGGTGCGCGTCAGCGGGGACCTGCGCCACGCCCGCGTCTTCGTGCGCCTCGACGAGCCGGCGCCGAGCGAGGCGCGGCAGCGCGCGCTCATGCGCGGGCTCGAGCGCGCGAAGGGGTTCCTGCGCCGCGCGGTGGCCGAGCGGCTGAAGCTCCGCCACGCGCCCGAGCTCGCGTTCTTCTGGGACGACACGGCGGAGAAGGCCTCGCGCATCGAGGCGATCCTCGACGACCTCGGCGAGGACTGAGCGCGCGCGTGGCTCGACGCTCCGCAGCGCACGGCGTCCTCGTCGTCGACAAGCCGCGCGGTCCGACGAGCCACGACGTCGTCCGCTGGGCACGCCGCGCGCTGCGCACGCGCGCGGTCGGGCACGCCGGCACGCTCGACCCGATGGCGAGCGGCGTCCTCGTCGTCGCGGCCGGCGAGGCGACGAAGCTCGTCCGCTGGCTCACCGCCGACGACAAGGCCTACCGCGCGACGATCGCGCTCGGCGCCGAGACGGACACGCTCGACGCCGAGGGCGTAATCGTCGAGCGCGCGCCCGCCGAGGGGATCGACCTCGCCGCCGCGCGCGCGGTCGCGGCGCGCTTCATCGGCCCGCAGCGGCAGCGGCCGCCCGCGTACAGCGCGATCCGCGTCGACGGCGAGCGCGCGCACGAGCGCGCCCGCCGCGGCGAGGAGGTCGAGCTCGCGGAGCGGGACGTCGTCGTGCACCGGCTCGAGGTGCGCGAGGCGCGGCCCGACGCGATCGAGATCGAGCTCGAGTGCTCCAAGGGGTTCTACGTGCGCTCGCTCGCGCGCGACCTCGCGCGCGCGCTCGGGACGCGCGGTCACCTCAGCGCGCTGCGCCGTACGCGGAGCGGCGCGTTCTCCATCGATGTCGCGGTGGGTGGCGATGTGCTCGAGCGCGCGGCGAAGGGAGACGACGCGACGCGCGAGGCGCTGCTCGGGCGGCTCCTCGACCTCGGCGCCGCGTGCGGTGGGATGCCGCGCGTGGTGCTCGACGAGCGCGGCGTCCGCGACGCGCGGCACGGGCGCCCGGTGCGCGGGACGTTCGGCGTCCCGGCCGGCGTCGAGCCCGTCGCGCTGTTCGACGAGGGAGGGGCGCTCGTCGCGATCGCGCGGAGCGAGGGCGAGTCGCTCGCCGTGGTGCGCGGTTTTCCGCTCGCCTGAGCGTCAGCCGGCGTCGAGGCTCCCTGCGTCCTCGATGCTCCCCGCGTCCTCGATCCCCGCGTCCTCGGCTCCCGCGTCCCCGACCCCGGCGTCCTCGGGGGGCTCCTCGCCACAGACGCCGGCCATGCACGCGCGGTGCGAGCAGCACGCGCCGTCGCAGCAGACCTCGCCCGCGGCGCAGCCGCCCGGGCACGCCGTGCCCATCGTGCAGGTGCTCTCCTCGCAGCGCTCCTCGGTCCGGCAGAGCGTCCCGCATCCGCCGCAGTGGAACCGGTCGCGCGTGGTGTCGACGCAGCCGATGTCCGCGCCGAACTGGCAGCAGACGGACTCCGGCGTGCCGTCGCACGGGCCCCGGCCGGGGCCGCAGCGACACTCGCGCCCGTCGCAGCGATCCGCGCGCGCCGCGGCGCACACGTTGCCGCAGCGCCCGCAGTCCGACGGGCTCGTCGAGAGGTTCGCGCAGTACGCCAAGCTGCCCGGGCCCAGCGGGGGGCAGCAGAAGTCCTCGGGGGTCCCGCGGCAGCCGATGTCCGCCGTGCCGCAGGTGCACGTGCTCGCCGCGCACGCGTCGCCGCGGTTCTGGGCGAGGCAGTCGATCGCGCACGAGCCGCAGCGGCGAGGATCGTTGCGCAGGTCGAAGCACGCCGGCTCGGCCGCCGTCTCGCAGCAGGTGAGCACCGCCTCGCACCCGGGAGAGCACACCGGCGGGGCCGCGTCGGGTCGCGACGCGTCGCGGCCGCCGTCGAGGAGCGCCGCGTCCACCCCCGCGTCCGGGCTCGCCCCCCCGTCGCAGCCGGCGAGCGGCGCGGTGCAGGCGAGGGCGAGGCACAGCAGGCGGTAGGGCATCGGGACGGGGACGAAGGCGCCGAGCGGATTCGAACCGCTGAATGGAGGTTTTGCAAACCTCTGCCTTACCACTTGGCTACGGCGCCGACGAGCGAGCGCGCTGTATACCACCGTGGTCGTGGGTGTCCAGCCGCACGGCGGCGACTGGAATCCGCCTGCGAGTCGGTACATGCTGCCCCGCGATGACGTCCACGCAGAGCGAGATCGACCAGTCCTACAGCGTCTCCAACGAGTTCTTCCGGCTCTGGCTCGACGAGGGCATGCACTACACCTCGGCGAGCTATCTCACCGGCGACGAGACGCTCGAGCAGGCGCAGCTCAACAAGTGCCGGATCCTCTACGACTACGCGGAGATGACCCCGGACAAGCTCGTGCTCGACATCGGCTGCGGCTGGGGCTCGAACCTCGAGTACCACGTCCAGCGCGGCACCAAGCGCGCGCACGGCATCACGCTGTCGACGGCGCAGGTCGAGTGGATCAACGGGCGGAACCTGCCCGGCGTGACCGCGCTCTTGATGGACTATCACGACTACGAGCCGGCCGAGAAGTACGACGCCCTGCAGTCCATCGAGATGATCGATCACCTCTGCTCGCCGGCGCAAGCGCGCGAGGGCAAGGCGGTGGAGCTCTACCGGGCCTACTTCAAGAAGTGCCACGCGTGGGTGAAGCCGGGCTCGCACTTCGGCTTCCAGGCGATCCTGCGCGACAAGGTGCCCAGGACGCGCAAGGACCTCGAGGACCTCGCCTTCACCGCAGACGTGATCTTCCCCGGCGGGCTGAACCCGCGCCTCGAGGAGCTGATCATGGCGATCCGCCCGTACTGGGAGTGCGTGGAGATGCGCACGCAGCGGGTGAGCTACGGCAAGACGACGGCGGAGTGGCTGCGCCGGATGCGCCTGCACGAGAAGGAGATCCGTGGAAGGTGGGGCGACCAGGTCTTCGACGACTACGATCGCTACCTCTCGACCTGCGTGCGCGCCTTCGACAACTACTGGTCGAGCGACGTCCAGATGAAGCTCGCGTGGTGCCCGCTCTGACGCACGCCTGAGCGCGCGGCTGCCCGTGGTTCGGCGGGCGCTCTCGTGGTAGAGCGCCCCGCATGAGCCACGACAGCTTCGGGTCCCGCGCCACCCTCGACGTGGGCGGGCGCGCCATCGACATCTTCCGCCTCGACGCCCTCGAGAAGGCCGGCGTGGGCGACGTCTCGACGCTCCCCTATTCGATCCGCGTCCTGCTCGAGAACCTCCTGCGCAACGAGGACGGCAAGACCGTCCGCCGCGAGGACATCGAGGCGGTGGCGAGCTGGGATCCGCAGGCGACGCCGTCGATCGAGATCGCCTACCGCCCGGCGCGCGTGCTGCTCCAAGACTTCACCGGCGTGCCGGCGGTCGTGGACCTCGCGGCGATGCGCGAGGCGTTCGCCGCGATGGGCGGCGATCCCGAGCGCGTGAACCCGCTCCAGCCGGTGGACCTCGTGATCGACCACTCGGTGCAGGTCGATCGCTTCGGCACGCTCCGCTCCTTCGACGAGAACGTGAAGCTCGAGTTCGAGCGCAACGGCGAGCGCTACCGCTTCCTCAAGTGGGGCCAGTCCGCGTTCGACGGGATGCGCGTCGTGCCCCCGGGCACCGGCATCGTGCACCAGGTGAACCTCGAGTACCTCGCGAGCGTGGTGTTCACGCGCGACATCGGCGGGCGCACGGTGGCGTACCCCGACACGCTCGTCGGCACCGACTCGCACACGACGATGATCAACGGCCTCGGCGTCCTGGGCTGGGGCGTCGGGGGGATCGAGGCCGAGGCGGCGATGCTCGGTCAGCCGGTCGCGATGCTGCTGCCGCAGGTCGTCGGCTTCGAGCTCACGGGGCGGCTGCCCGCGGGCGCGACGGCGACCGACCTCGTGCTGCGCGTCGTGGAGATGCTCCGCAAGCACGGCGTCGTCGGGAAGTTCGTCGAGTTCTTCGGCGAGGGCATGCGCTCGCTGTCGCTCGCGGACCGCGCGACGATCGCGAACATGGGGCCCGAGTACGGGGCGACGATGGGCTTCTTCCCGGTCGACGAGGAGACGCTCGCGTACCTGCGCTTCACGAACCGCGATCCGGCGCAGGTGGCGCTGGTCGAGCGCTACCAGAAGGAGCAAGGGCTCTTCCATACCGCGAGCTCGCCGCGGTGCCGCTTCACGACCGAGCTCTCGCTCGATCTCGGCACGATCGTGCCGGCGATCGCGGGGCCGACGCGGCCGCAGGATCGCGTCGCGCTGACCGACGCGAAGCGCTCGTGGCGCCGCACGCTGCTCGGCAACCTCGAGCGCACGCACGCGGGCATCGCCGCGAAAGGCGCGAGCTTCGCGGACGGCGGCGACGCCTCCGCGCTCGCCGACGCGGACGCCCGCGCGGCGGTGACCAAGACGGCGCGCGTCGAGCGCGACGGCGACGTCTTCGAGCTCCCGCACGGCGCGGTGGTGATCGCGGCGATCACGAGCTGCACCAACACGTCGAACCCGTCGGTGATGCTCGGCGCCGGCCTGCTCGCGAAGAACGCCCGCGCGCGCGGGCTGACCGTCAAGCCCTGGGTGAAGCCGAGCTTCGCGCCCGGCTCGCAGGTGGTCACCGAGTACATGAACGAGGCGGGGCTGATGAAGCCGCTCGAGGAGCTCGCGTTCCACCTCGTGGGCTACGGCTGCACGACGTGCATCGGCAACTCGGGCCCGCTCGACGCGCCGATCGAGCAGGCGATCAAGGATCACGGGCTCGTCGTCTGCGCGGTGCTCAGCGGCAACCGCAACTTCGAGGGGCGCGTCCACCCGCTCACGCGCGGCAACTACCTGGCGTCGCCGCCCCTCGTCGTCGCGTACGCGCTCGCCGGCACGACGGACATCGACTTCGAGCGCGATCCGATCGGGACGGACCCCGACGGACGCGAGGTCTTCCTCCGCGACGTCTGGCCGAGCCAGGAGCAGCTCGCCGAGACGCTGCGCACGGCGGTGAAGCAGTCGCAGTTCGCCGAGCGCTACGCGGCGGTGTTCGAGGGCCCCGCGCAGTGGCAGGCCACCGAGGCGCCGACCGGTGAGGTCTTCGCCTGGGAGGACGCGTCGACGTACATCCGCAAGCCGTCGTTCTTCGATGGGCTGAGCGCGGGGCCGCCGGCGGCGCCGAGCGACATCGTCGGGGCGCGCGTGCTCGCGCTGCTCGGCGACAGCGTGACGACCGACCACATCTCGCCCGCCGGCAAGATCGAGGCGGACGGCCCGGCGGGCCGCTACCTCTCGGCGCACGGGGTCGCGGTGCGCGATTTCAACTCGTACGGGAGCCGTCGCGGCAACCACGAGGTGATGATGCGCGGCACGTTCGCCAACATCCGGCTGCGCAACCGCCTCGTGGCGCCGAAGGAGGGCGGGCTCACCCGCCACCTCCCGAGCGGCGAGGAGATGAGCATCTACGACGCGTCGATGCGCTACCAGGCGGACGGCGTGCCGCTCGTCGTGATCGCCGGCGCGGAGTACGGGACGGGCTCGAGCCGCGACTGGGCCGCGAAGGGCACGTACCTCCTCGGCGTCAAGGCGGTCATCGCGGTGAGCTACGAGCGCATCCACCGCTCGAACTTGATCGGGATGGGGATCCTGCCGCTCGAGCTGCCGGCGGGGCAGACCGCGGAGAGCCTCGGGCTCACCGGCGAGGAGGTCCTCACGATCACCGGCATCGCGAGCGGCCTCGCGCCGGGCGCCCGCTTCACCGTGACCGGCGGCCCGAAGCCCTTCGAGGTGACGGCGCGCATCGACTCGCCGCAGGAGGTCGAGTACTACCTCCACGGCGGCATCCTGCAATACGTCTTGCGCCAGATGGCGTCGGCGTAGGGAGGGGCGCCGCGCACCCCTCGGCGAGCTCAACGCATCATCTCGTTCAGCGTGCCGCGAGGCAGGCCCGGGTCGCCGAAGTCGCTCGTCGGCACCCCGAGCGCGGTCGCGATCGTGTTGAGCAGCTGGCCGTGGTTGAGGGCGTTGCGGTCGTTGCCCGAGAGGCGGAGGTACTCGCCCTGACGCAGCCGGCCGCCCGCGCTGCCCGCGAGGATCCACGGCAGGTTCTGCCGCGAGTGGGCCGGCCCGTTGCCGAGGTCGTTGAGCCACGCCGACACGCCGCAGTCGAGCAGCGTCCCGCCCGTCGGCATCGGGTACTCGGCGAGGCGGCTCAAGAGGTGCCGGAACGTGCGCGCGAACTGGCGATCGACCATCGCGTGCAGCTGATCCGAGTCGGAGATGATCGCCCCGCTCGAGTCGTGGCTCAGCCGCCGGTGTGAGAGGTAGTGGAAGTTCTCGAGCTGTGCGCCCGTCGAGAGGTTGCGGTAACGCGTGTTGCCGTCGTTGCCGTTGCCGACCTGGATGGCGACCGAGCGCGTGACGCCGCACGCGATCGCGAGCGCCGCGACGTCCATGTGGAGGCGCGCGGTCGCGAGGACCTCGTCGCCATCCGTGCTGTTGTACGCGGTGCCGAGCCCGTCGATCTGGCGGACGGTGTCCTCCGGGAGCTGGCAGGCGAGGCGGATCTCGATGTCGCGCACGGCCGCGCGGTGCAGCTCGATGCGGTCGCGATCGGCGCGGCTCAACCGAGGCGTCGACATGAGGCGCACGAGCTGCGAGCGGACGAGGTCGTTGACGCTGCGGCCGCGCTCGGCGAGCTGGCGCTGCGCCTCCGCGCTCAGCCCCGCGTCGCCGCCGACGAGCGTCATGTAGCCCTCGCGCGGGTCGTGGATCGGGCTGCGCCGATCCGCGGGGCCGCGGTAGGAGATGCACGGACCGCCGAGCCAGCCGCCGGTGCGGCCCGCGTACATGAACCACGAGTCGCGTCCGCCCGGGTTGAGCGCGCGGCCGAGGTAGTGATCGATCGACTGCCCCGCCGCCTCGCTGCTCCCGCCCTGCCCGTCGACCGTCGGGCCGCGCGCGGTCAGGCACTGCAGCGCGCCGCGCGCGTGCCCGTCGCCGTAGTCGAAGTTCTGGGTGTTGACGTTGCCGAGGACGAGGAGCTGGCTGCGGAAGTCCGTCAGCTCGTCGATCGAGCGGTCGCGCATGCCGTCGGTGGTCAGCGGGCCCGGGTCGCGCGGCCAGAAGCGCTCCGGCTCGGAGCCGAGCTCGGAGGTGTTCTGCGCGGCCGCCACGCCGTTCGCCTGCCTGAAGAAGACGGCGTAGCTCGTCTCGTCGTTCGCGCGCGCCGCCTGCGGGCGCCCCACGCTCTCGAGCAGCGGCAAGGCCAGCATCGCTCCGCCGGCACCGCGGAGCACGATTCGTCGTCCGAGCTTCTTGTCCATCACAGCTCCTCGATGCTCCGGTTGAGGAACGCTCGAGAGGTCACGAGCGAGATCAGGAGCTCTCGGACCGAGAGCTCGCCTTCGCGCGACTGCGTCGCGAGGCTGGCGACGAGCGCCTGGTCCTCGAGCGCCGAGTGGCGCCCCATCGTGAACTCGACCCAGTGCCGCACGTAGCACTCGTGCACCCACTGGCTCGAGGCCAGCTCGTCGATGAGGTCGAGCGCGCCGTCGACCGGGCGCGGTACGCCGTCGACCGGCGGGCTCGCCGTCGTGTCGATCGGCAGGCCGTTGTCGGCCGTGCGCCACGCGCCGACGGCGTCGTAGCGCTCGAACGCGAAGCCGAACGGGTTGATGATCTGCGCGTGACAGCCCGCGCAGATCGAGCCGGGCTGCTCGGTGTGGAGCTCGATGGTCTGCCGGTTGGTCCGGCCCGCCATCACCTCGGGCGCCGGGGTGTCCTCGGGCGGCGCGTCGATGTGGATGCACGCGATCCGCTCGGCGAGGTAGACGCCGCGGTGGATCGGATCGGGCAGCCGCGAGGTCGCGTGCGAAGCGAGGAAGCCCACCTGCGTGAAGACGCCGCGCCGCTGGGCCGCGTCGAGCGTCACGCGCACGAAGTCCTCCTCCGTGAAGCTCCCGCTCAGCCCGTAGATGCGCGCGAGCTCCGCGTTCACGAAGGTGTCGGGGCTCGTCAGCAGATCGCGGTAGGTGGCGTCGCGCTGGAACACCAGCTCGGTGACGAACAGGTCGTGCTCGCGCACCGCGGCGCCGGCGAGCCCCGCGGTCACGGTCGGGAAGTCCTCGGCGTTGGGCCGGATGCCGGAGAAGCGGCGCACGTCGAAGAGCTGCCGGTGGAACGAGACCACGACCTCGATCGCGCGCGGGTCGTCGAGCATGCGCTCCGCCTGGATCGCGACGGTGTCGGGATCGGAGAGCATGCCCGCCGCGGCCGCCGCGAAGAGCTCCTCGTCCGGCATGCTGTTCCAGAGCGCGTACGAGAGCCGGCTGGCGATCTCGTACTGGCCGAGCGGCACGAGGCGACCCTCGCGGTCGTGGCTCGTCTCGATGCGGTAGAGGAACCACGGTGACTGGAGCATCGCCTCGAGCGTCAGGCGCACCCCGGCGGTCTCCGCGTCGAGCGGGCCGAAGCGCCCCGCGCCGCTCATGAAGACGTTGCGGTACTCGCCGACCTCGTCGTCGGTCAGCGGCCGGCGGTGGGCGCGTGCCCCGACGACGCGGATGAAGCGCTCGGCGCGCTCGTCGAGGGTCCCGGATCCCGCGGGCATCAGCCGCCCGAGGATCGCGGCGTCGCTCGTCGCGCGCTCGGCGAGCGTCGCGGCGGCGCGCTGGTAGCTCTCCCACAGCGTCTCGTCGACGTTGAGCGAGCCGCCCGGGTTGTCGAAGATCGCGTCGCCGCGGAGCGAGTCCGGACGGAACGAGGACGAGAGCCCGGGCGGGGCGTCGAGCTCGAACAGATCCTGGACCGTCCGCTCCCACTGCGCGTGGGTGAGGCGGGCGAGCCGCGTCTGCGGGGCGGGCAGCACGACGCCCTCCGGCAGATCGCGCGCGCCCGGTCGAATGGGGGTATCTCCCACCTCTCCGTGGCATGCGGCGAGCGCAAGGACCACGAGGAGCGCGGGAGGGCATCGAGGGACGACCCGCATGGCAGTACGGATTCTGCACGGCGAAGGCCAGCGAGTTCAAGGGCCCGCCGGGCGATTGCCGCGGCGCGCGGAGCCCCACCGGCTCCACGTCTGGCGCGAGGCGCGCTCCGGCCCGTCAGGGAAGCCCTGACGCTTACAGCTGGTCGCGCAGCAGCACGTCGCAGTAGTACTTGATGCGCTCCACCAGCTTGCCGTGGGGGCGCTGGTGGATGTCCTTGCGCAGCGCGAGCATGACCTTGCGCTGGAACGTGTAGCGGTTGAGGACGGGCTGCGGCGGCGGCTTGCCGCCCGCGGCCTGCACCGGGGCGAAGGCCGTCTCGGGTGTCGTGCCCCAGATCGCGAGGTCCTCGGGCGCGACGCGATCGATCATCTGGCGCGCGAGGGTGAGCTTGCGCGCGTCGGCCGCGAGCTCGGCCGCCCACTTCTCGATCGACTCCGTCACCGGGCGGTCGTGCTTGCCCACCGCGATGGGATCGCCCGGCCCGTCGGTCTTCGCCTCGAAGCGGCGGCCGTACGTGACGGCCTCCGGCTCGTGCTCGACGCCGAGGTACGCGAACACGCGCTCGAGGTGGCGCTCGGGCTCGCGCACGAGCTCCTCGTACTGGACGTGCACGAGCGGCACGCGCCGCTCGCGGACGAAGCGCGCGAGCGCCGGGACGTAGCGCTCGACGATCGGGTTGTAGCGGTGCGCCGCCTCCCAGTCGCCGCCGAAGAACGAGCTCGCGTACGAGCTGAACACGGCGAGCGGGTGCCGCGTCAAGACGACGTACTTGGCGCGCGGGTAGACGCGCGCCACGAAGTCGGCGACCAGCCCGTACGCCGGCGTCTTGTCGAGGAAGTAGCGCTTGCCCGAGGGCGCGAGCATGCGGCCGTAGAGCACGTCCGCGTAGGCGCGCAGGGCGTCGAGGTAGTCCTCCTCGCCGCGGGGCAGCGCTTCCACGAAGCCGCGGATCGCCTCGGCGCCGTTGATGTGATCGTAGGGCGCGCGCTCGACGCGGTCGTAGTACCCGAGGTACGCGAGCGGCGTCATCAGGTGCGGCTCGGGGTGCGTCATCACCTCCGAGTGCGAGCCGAGCATGCGCTGCAGGAGGGTCGAGCCGCTCCTCGGCGCCGAGAGGAGGAACAGGAGGCGGTCGCTGGTGGGCTCCATCGTGCGTGCGCGGTCGATAGCCCCGACCAGGGTCGTGTTCAACATCACTCGCTTCCTCCGCCCCGCCGGGATCGGCGTCAAGTTTCGTGCTAACGGGGCGCCATGAAGCTCGAGGTCATCGAGGGCGAGGGCGAGGCGCGCCGCCTGGTGCGGCCGCCCGCCGATCCGGCGTCGCTGTCCCACCAGCAGCTGCGCGAGGGCGACTTCTGGCGGCGCATCCCCGCGTACGCCGGCGTCGACGAGGCGACGTTCCTCGATCACCGCTGGCAGATGAAGCACTCGATCACCAAGGTCCCGGCGCTGCTCGAGGCGCTCGAGGGGCTCGTCTCGCAGGGCTTCCTCGACGACGCGGCCGAGGGCTTCGCGCGCGCGCCGATGGCGGTGCGCGTCTCGCCGTACCTGCTCAGCTTGATCGACTGGGAGAGCCCCTACGAGGATCCGCTCCGCCGGCAGTTCATCCCGCTCGGCTCGACGCGCCTGCCGGATCACCCGAAGCTCCGCTTCGACTCGCTCTCGGAGCAGGCGGACGCGCCCGTCCCGGGCCTCACCCACCGCTACCCCGACAAGGCGCTCTTCCTCGCGCTGGACACCTGCCCCGTCTACTGCCGCTTCTGCACGCGCAGCTACGCGGTCGGGCCCGACGTCGAGCAGGAGGAGCTCGAGAAGGTCAGCCTCAAGGCGAACAAGGGCCGCTGGGAGGCGGCGTTCGCGTACGTCGCGAGCCGCCCCGAGCTCGAGGACGTCGTGATCAGCGGCGGCGACTCGTACAACCTGCGCGCCGATCAGATCCGGGAGATCGGGATGCGCCTGCTCGACATCCCCAACGTCCGCCGCATGCGGTTCGCGACGAAGGGGCCGGCCGTCATGCCGCAAAAGATCTTGACGGACGACGCGTGGTTCGGCGCGCTCGTCGAGGTCGTCGAGCGCGGGCGGCAGCTGACCAAGGACGTGGTGCTCCACACGCACTTCAACCACCCGAACGAGCTGACCTCGATCACCAAGCGGGCGCTCGATCGCCTGTTCTCGGCCGGGGTCACCGTGCGCAACCAGAGCGTGCTGCAGCGCGGCGTCAACGACGACGTCGAGACGATGACGCGCCTCGTGAAGCGCCTCGGGTACTGCAACGTGCAGCCGTACTACGTTTACGTGCACGACATGGTGAAGGGCGTCGAGGAGCTGCGCACCACCGTCGACACGGCGATCTTCCTCGAGAAGAGCGTCCGCGGGAGCACCGCGGGCTTCAATACGCCGGTCTTCGTCGTCGACGCGCCCGGCGGCGGCGGCAAGCGCGACTGTCACTCCTACGAGCACTACGACCGGCTCACCGGCGTCAGCGTCTACACGGCGCCGAGCGTGAAGCCGGGGCGCGAGTTCCTCTACTTCGATCCGATCCACCTCCTGCCCGAGGCGGGGCGCCTGCGCTGGGCCGACCCGGCGGAGCACAACAAGATCCTCCAGGAGGCGCTCGACAAGGCGCACGCCCGGAGCCGCTGACCGAACGACATCTGGTCGGTGGCGGTGCCGAGCGACCCCATCCGGAGAGGGGAGCCGCGGACTCGAGATCGCACCCCGCGTCGCCTCGCGCGGCGACGCGCGGCGGCCCGTCCATTGCACACCGGCCCGCTCGTGCGCGTCCTCGTCACGTCGCTCCTCGTGCTCGCGCTCCCGCGGCTCGCCGCGGCGCAGACCGTCGACTCCGTCGTCGCGGCCAACCGTGGGGGGTGCACGACCGCGGGCTTCGAGCGGCTGAGCGAGCAGCTCGTGCGCAGCCACCTCTGCGCGTTCCCCGGCGCCGTCGCCGAGTTCGCGCCGCACCCGGGGATCACGCTCACGTCGTCGCGCGCGCACCCGCTCGGGACGTCCGAGACCGTCGCCGCGCTCCACGCGGCGGCGGCGCGCCAGAGCCTCACGGTGACGAGCGCGTTCCGCACGCTCGTGCAGCAGTACGCGCTCTACCACGAGGGCGGCTGCGCGCTCGCGGCGCAGCCGGGGAGCTCCAACCACGAGACGGGCCGCGCGGTGGACCTCAGCAACTATTCCGCCGCGCGCGCCGCGATGGTGGCGGCCGGCTGCGCGCACTCGTACCCGTCGAGCGATCCGGTGCACTTCGACTGCCCCGGTCCCGACATGCGCTCCGGCTCGGTGCTCGTGTTCCAGCGCCTGTGGAACCGGAACAACCCCGCCGACCGCATCACGGAGGACGGGATCTACGGGCCGCAGACCGGGGCGCGCCTCGGGCGCAGCCCCGTCGCCGGGTTCGCGCAGGATCTCTGCGACGCGCCGCCGCCCCCTCCACCGCCGCCTCCGCCGCCCCCGCCCGAGGAGCGCTTCGGTGGCGAGGTCGTCGCGAGCACGTTCGGCGACGTCGTGGTGCTCGCGCCGGGCGAGGAGCGGCTCGGCACGATCGAGCTCGCGAACGTGGGCGAGGCGAGCTGGGGCCCGAGCACGCGGCTCGCCACGACGGGGCCGCGTGACCGCGCGAGCGCGCTCGTCGGGCCCGACTGGCTGAGCGAGCACCGCGTCGTCGCCGTCGAGGGCGCGGTCGCGACGGGGGACTCCTTCCCCTTCACGTTCACCGTGCGCGCGCCCCTGGCCGTCGGCGACCACGTCGAGACGTTCGGGCTCGTGCAGGAGGGCGTCGCGTGGTTCTCGGACGACGGGCAGCTCGGGCCGCCCGACGATGCGATCGTGATCCGCGTGCGCGTCGAGGATCGGGCGGGCGCGGACGGCGGCCCCGTCGACGCCGGCGCGGCCGACGGAGGGACGCGGCCCGGCGGCGGCGAGCGGCCCCTCGGCGCGGACGGCTGCCGCGCGGCGCCGGGTGGGCGAGGCGGGGCGTGGTGGCTCGCGCTCGCCGCGGGGTGCGCGATCCTCGCATCGCGTCGCTCGGCTCGACGGCGAGCCGCGGCCTGAGGACCGGTCGCGGCCGCTCGGGCCAGCGCGCGCGTCTCGCTCGCCGCGCGCGCGACGACGCATCTCGCGCAGCGGCGCGAAGCCACGAAGGCTCGCGGGGGATGGACGGGACGAGGTCTGTCCGTCATCGTGGCGGCGTTGTCGTCGCGCGCGCGTGCTCGGGTCGGCGGGACCGCGTGGGCGGGGCTGGTCGCGGCGTGTGTCGCGGTGGCCGGCACGGGCTGCGGCGCGGCCGCGCCGGCGGTGTGGCCGCCGCCGCTGCCGCCGCAGGCGGTGCTCGATCCCGAGGCGGTGCGCCTGCTCGAGGAGATCGCGGCGCGCCCGGCGCCCGCGCCCGCGCCGCCGCCGCGCGTGCGCGACCCCGAGGCGGTCGCGGTCGAGGAGGGCGAGCTCGAGGGCATCCGCTACCTCGAGGTCCGCTTCGGCGACCCGGACCCGGACGAGCCGCTGCCGACGATCTGGGTGCTGCACGGCCGCGGAGATCGCGCGCGGATCCCCGGCGGCCCGTTCTGGGCGCTGCCCCGGCCGGTGCGGGTGTTCGTGCCGCAGGCGCCGGACGCGCTCGGCGACGGGTTCACGTGGTTCCCGGTGCGCGTCGCGGAGGGGCGAACCGAAGAGCTCTCCGTCGCGATCGTCGATCGCGTCGCCCGGCTCGCGCGCATGATGGACGCGCTGCGCGAGGCGCGCCCGACGATCGGGCGGCCGATCGTGACCGGGTTCTCGCAGGGCGGCGTGCTGTCGTTCGCGCTCGCGCTGCTGCACCCCGAGAGCGTCGGGCGCGCGCTCCCGCTCGCGGGCTGGCTGCCGCCCGGGCTCGTGCCCGATCTGTCGGAGCCCGCTCGCTTCCCGCCGATCCGCGCGCTCCACGGGACGGCCGACGAGCGCATCGCCTACCCGCCGACGCGGGAGCTCGTCGACGCGCTGGTCGCGGCGGGCCTCGACGCCGAGCTCGTGCCGTTCGCGGACGTGACGCACGTGATGACCGAGGCGATGGACGCGCTCGTCCGCGCGTGGCTCGTGAGCGCGCTCGGCGGAGACGCGCCGCGCGACGCGCTGGCGGAGGAGGGCGGCCGCGTCGAGCCGGACCGCGACGAGCGCGCGCGCGCGCAGGCGGCTCCCGGGCCATCGTGACGCGCGCAGCGCCGGCCGATCGTGGCCCGCCCACGTTGACCTTCGATCGAAGCGGCCGATATAGTCCGCGCCTCATCCGAGGACCCTCCGACGATGCCCGACACCACGACCGAGGCCGACCTCGCCGAGCTCGCCATCGCCGTCTACGTCGAGGAGCTCGCGAGCGACAAGCGCGTGCTCTACGTGGGCGATCTCGAGAGCCGCGCGCCCGAGCGCCTGGCTCGTATCGCGCGCAGCGTGGAGCTCGTCTCGCCGCAGGCGCGGGCTCGCGGGACGCGGCGCGGCGCGCGCGTCGAGACGCGCCGCTGGCCGACCGAGGACGACGCGGGCCGCTGGGACCTGGTGATCGTGCCCGACCTCGTCGCGGCCGGGCTGTCGGACGAGTCGCAGCTCGAGCAGGTCGAGGGCTGGCTGGCCGACGGCGGGGTCTTCGTCGCCGGGAGCGCGGGCGCGGGCGGCCTCGCGTACGAGGCGCTCTACGAGCTGCTCTCTGATGCGTTCGACTCGGTCCGGATGGTCGGGCAGGCGCCCTTCCGCGGCTACGCGCTCGTCGACTTCGCGCCGCCCGGTCCGCTGGACGTGACGTTCGACGGATCGCTGCTCGACGGAGACGGTGAGCGCGCGGAGCGCTTCCTCGCGCTCTGCGGCGAGCGGGACGTCGTGCTCGACGCGTATGCGGTCGTGCAGATTCCGTCGATGGAGACCCCGGCCCCTGCGCGCGGGGCCGACGCGAGCGAGCCGGCGCGCCTCGAGTCGGCGCGCTTCGAGTCGGCGCGCCTCGAGTCGGCGCGGCGCGAGGCGGAGCTGACGGAGCGGCTGCGCGAGCAGCAGGAGTCGCTCGACGCCGCCAACGTGCACGCGGAGGAGCTCGAGCGAGAGCTCGAGGCGATGCGCGCGGATCTCGAGCGCGTCGAGGCGGAGCTCGCCGCGAAGCCGTCGGGCGAGGTGCTCGCGCGCGAGCGCGACGCGGCGCGGCGCTTCGGCGCCCGCGTCGAGCAGCTCGAGGACGCGCTCGAGAGCGCGCGGCGCGAGCGCGACGCGGCGCGCCGCGAGCGCGACGCGAAGAGCGCCGAGCTCGAGGCCGAGCGCGCGCGCGGGCGCGCCGCGCCCGCGCTCGACGAGGAGTACGTGCGCCTCGAGGCGCAGCTCGCCGAGAGCGGCCACGAGCTCACCGCGGTGCGCGCCGAGCTCGAGCGGCGCGCGGTGCTCGTGCGCGATCTGATCGAGGAGCTCGCCGAGGCGTCGCGCGGTGGGGCCGCGCCGGGGCTCGAGACCGCGCTCCCCTCCGGCGACGGCTGGAGCACGGAGGCGCTGCACGGCGCGCTCGAGCAGCAGCTCGCCGAGGCGATCGAGCGGGCGGTCGCCGCGCAGGCGGAGAGCGCGCAGCTCCACCAGCAGCTCGGCGAGGCGGTCGAGCGAGCGGTCGCGTCGGAGGCACAGAGCGCGCAGCTGCAGTTCCGCCTCGACGAGGTGCGCGGGCAGCTCGCGATCACCGAGCAGGCGCGCGCCGGCGATCTCGAGGAGCTGCGGCGGCGCGAGGCGGCGCTGCGCGGCACCGTGCGCGGGCTGAACGCGCGGCTCGCCGAGGTCACGGAGGTCTTCCAGCAGACGCAGGCGCGCGTCGCCATCGTCGAGGAGGATCTGCGCGCGGCCACCGCGCGCGCGGACGCCCTCGAGCGCGAGGCGGCGGAGGCGCGCGAGCGGGTCGAGATCGAGCTGTCGCGCGCGCAGGCGATCCGTGACGCGGCGGCCCACGCGACGACGCTGCGCCCCGCGGACGAGGACGCCGGGCGCGCGGCGGCCGTCGCGCGGCGCATCGCCGAGCGGGAGGAGGAGCCCGCGGCGAGCTCGCGCGCGCGAGGAGGCCGGACGCGGCGACGGCGGCGGAGCGGCGCGCGGCGAGCGAGCTGCGCGCGGCCCGCGACGCGCTCGCGGCGCTCGAGGAGCGCGTCGACGGGACGCGCCGCGGCTTCGAGGTGCGGGTCGCCGAGCTGGTGCGCGAGCTCGACGTCACGAGCGCCGACGCCGAGCGCGCGCTGATCCGCGCGGGCGAGCTCGAGGCGCGGCTCGAGGCGATGGAGCGCGCGGACGCGCGGCAGAGAGGCGAGCTCGCGGGCCTGCGCCTCCGGCTCGCGGATCGCGAAGAGGCGGTCACCGCGTTGCTCGCCCGCGCGCCGGCCGCGGCGGCGGCGGACCCCGGGGCGATCGACGGTCTGCGGGCGCAGCTCGCGGCGGCGCGCGCGGAGGCGGATCAGCTCCGCGCCCGCGTCGCGGCGCTCGATCGGCCCGCGGGCGTCGAGGCGCCGCCGGTCGAGGCGCCGGCGCCCGATCTGCGGGCGGCGCTCGCGGCGCGGGACGCGCTCGTCGCGCGCCTGCAGGCGGAGCTCGCCGCGTCGGTCGATCGCCAGCGGGCGCTCGGTCGCGAGCTGGACGAGGCCTCGCGCGCCGTCGCGGAGGAGCGCGAGCGCGCGCACGCGGCGCAGGCCGCGGGCGCGGTCGGCGCCGAGGAGTCGGTGCGCGAGCTCGAGGAGCTGACCGAGCGCCTCGAGGCGAGCGAGGCAGAGCGGCGGCAGGCGCTCGAGACCCTCGAGGAGGCGCGCGCGATCCTGCGCGAGCTCTCGCGGGGGCTGCCCGAGGGCCCGGACGATGGGGGCGGCGTCTCGCCCGACGCGCGCGCGCTGCGCGAGCGGCTCGCGCGGCTCGAGGCGCAGGCGGCGGATCGCGAGGTGCTGCTGCGCTCGCTGACCGCGCAGCTCCAAGAGCGCGACGACCGCATCCGTGCGCTCGAGCGCTTCGATCCCGCCGACGACGAGGATCCGAACGCGCTCAAGGCGGCGCTGCTCGAGCTGCGGGAGCGCGCCGCGCGGCTCACCGAAGAGCTCGCGAACGAGCGCGACGCGCGCCGACTCGGCGACCGCTGAGCGCCGCCGCGGCGAGCGCCGCCACCAGCGGGACGAGCGGCAGGTGGTAGCGGTCCCCGCCGAAGAACGCGAAGTGGAGCGCGGCCACGCCGAGCACGCTCGCCGCGACGACGCGCCGGGGGCCTGCGCGGCCGCGCGAGACGAGCGCGAGCCCGGCGAGCGCGAGCCAGTAGGCGCTCGACAGCGCGGCGAGCGCGAGCGCCGGCGGGCGGAGCGTTCCAGCGGGCGCGCCGAGCGCCTGCTCGAGCAGATACGCGGGGGTGGTCTCGTAGGCGAACGTGTGGAGCGTCTTGTGGGCGCCGAGCAGGAGCCACGGCCCAGGCTCGCTCGCGATGCGCGCGAGCGCGCGCTCGCGCCGACATGCGTCGCGGACGAGCTCGCGCGTGCCGGGCGCGCAGTCGAGCGCGGGCGCGATGCGGCCGTAGCGCGCGCCGAGCGTGCCGACGTAGAGGTTGGCGCCGGTGCTCGTGGTGAGCGCGGGCGCGCCATGGCGCTCCGCGTTGCGCGCGAGCCACGGCGCGAGCGGCAGGAGCGCGAGCGGCGCGAGCGCGAGGGCGAGCGCGATCCGACGCCACCGGGGTCGTCGAGGGGTCCCCCACGCGCGCGCCGCGAGCGCGAGCGGCGCGATCACGAGCGCGGTCGGGCGCACGTACGCGGCGACGCCGAGCAGCGTGGCGCTCAGCGCGCCGCGAGACGTGCGCGCGCCGCGGGGGCCGACGAGCGGCGCGAGCGCGAGGGCGAGCGCGAGCGTGAAGAGCGGCTCGCCCAGCCACGAGGCGCAGACGAGCCAGCCGCCGGGCCACAGCGCGACGAGCCACGCCGCGCGCCGCGCCGCGAGGTGCCCCGCGACCGCACCGGCGAAGCGCGCCGCGAGCGGGATGACGAGCGCGCCCAGGAGCGCCTGGAGCAGGAGGTCGATCCGGCGCGAGCCGCCCGCGCGGTCGACGAGCGAGAGCACGGCGGGCCAGCCCGGCGGGTAGAACGCGGTCGACAGGTCGCCGCCGCGACGCTCGGGATCGTAGATCGCCTGCGTGAGGCCGCGGCCCTCGGCGAGCTGCGCGGCCGCGCGCTCGAAGAGCACGCCGTCCCAGCGCGGCTCGACGGGCAGCGCCTGGCCGAGGATCGCGCGCAGCCCGAGGCCGAGCGCGAACGCGGCCGTGATCGCGCGCGCCGTGCCGCGTGCCCTCGGCGTTGAACGGACCATCGTCGCCGTGAGAATCTACTCCGATGGCCCGGTCCGAGGACGCAGTCTCCGTGGAGGTCCGCATCGCGCGGCTCGAGCGAGAGCTCGCGCGCGAGCAGGCCAAGACGAAGGCGCTCTCGGACATCAGCGCCGCGCTCGGCTCCACGCTCGATCTCGACGAGCTGCTCGCGCTCGTCGCGAGCCGGATCACCGAGGTCATCGACGCGGAGCGCTCGACCATCTACCTGCTCGACGACGACGGATCGCACCTCGTCTCCCGCGTCGCGGGGCAGGATCGCGCGGAGATCCGGCTCACGGTCGGCGAGGGCCTCGCCGGCTGGGTCGCCCGCTCGGGCGAGATGCTCAACATCCGCGACGCGTACCAGGACGTCCGCTTCGACGCGGAGTGGGATCGGCGCACCGGCTACCGCACGCGCTCGACGCTGTGCGTCCCGATGAAGAACCGCCACGGCCGGACGCTCGGCGTCGTGCAGGTCCTCAACAAGCGCGCGGGCTTCTTCACGCCCGAGGACGAGCAGCTCCTCACCGCGCTCGCGACGCAGGCCGCCGTCTCGATCGAGAACGGCAAGCTCTTCATCTCGGTCATCAACAAGAACATGGAGCTGCTCGAGATCAAGGAGCAGCTCGAGCGGCGCGTCTCGGAGCTCGACGTGCTCTTCGAGATCGCGCAGGTCTCCGCGAGCGCGACGGAGCTCGACGACCTGCTCGAGGGCGTGCTCGCGCGCGCGGTCCACGCCATCGAGGCCGAGGCGGGCGCGATCCTGATCGAGGAGCCGAACGGCGACCTCGTCTTCCGCTCTGCCGTCGGCGGGCACCCCGAGCGCGTGAAGCGGCAGGTGATCCCGCGCGGCTCCGGCATCAGCGGCTGGGTCGTGCGCCACGGGCGCGCGCAGGTCGTCAACGACGTCGACGAGGACGACCGGCACGCGCGCGACATCGCCGATCGCGTCGGCTACCATCCGCGCTCGGTCCTCGCCGTCCCGCTCGGCTGGGAGGACGGCGTCGGCGCGCTCGAGCTGCTGAACAAGCACGAGGGGCAGTCGCCGTTCAGCGAGGAGGACGTGCGCACCGCGACGCTCATCGCCAACCACATCTCCACCGCGATCAGCCTCGCGGGCGCGCGCGACCGCAAGGGCAAGCAGGACCGCCTCAGCACGATCGGCCAGCTCCTGAGCAGCGTGCTGCACGACCTCAAGACGCCGATGACGATCATCAGCGGCTACGTGCAGCTCCTCGCGGGCGAGGAGGACGAGGCGGAGCGCACGCGCCTGAGCCAGTCGATCTTGCGGCAGGTCGAGCTCATCAACGCGATGACCCGCGAGACCATCGCGTTCGCGCGCGGCGACCGCTCCGTCTGGATGCGCAAGGTCTACCTCCACCGCTTCTTCACGGAGCTCAAGGAGCAGCTCGAGCGCGAGCTCGAGGGCCGCAACGTCGAGATCGCCCTCGACCTGCGGGACCGCGGCGTCGCCCGCTTCGATCAGCACAAGATCCAGCGCGCGGTCCACAACCTCGCGCGCAACGCGGCCGAGGCGCTCGGCGAGAAGGGCGGGCGCTTCGAGATCGTCGTCGACCGCCAGGAGGACGGCGCCATCGTGCTCAGCTTCAAGGACGACGGCCCGGGCGTGCCCGAGGCGATCCGCCAATCGCTCTTCGACTCGTTCATCACGCACGGCAAGCAGGGCGGCACGGGCCTCGGCCTCGCCATCGTGCGCAAGGTGGTCGACGACCACGAGGGGACGATCCGCGTCGAGAGCCGGCCGGGCGAGACGGTCTTCACCATCGTCCTGCCGCAGTCGCCGGGGGAGTCGGGCGTCCATCCGGCCGTGGCCTGACCGCTCGGCGCGCCTCCCGAGGTCAGTGCAGCGGAGCGTCGCCTTCGCAGCGACCGAAGCACGCCTCGAGGCGCGCGCGGAACGCCTGCTCGCGGCTCGTCGAGAAGCCGTCGACGAGCACGCCGCTCCGGTAGAGGCCGAAGAACGGGACGTCCTCGATGTCCACGCTCGCGCGCATCCGCGGCGCGCGCTCTCCGTCGCACACGAAGAACCGCACGTGCGGGTACTCGTCGCTGAGCGACTCGAAGCGCCGGCTGAAGATCACGCAGTTGCCGCACCAGGCGGCGTAGAAGTCGACGACCGCCATCGGCGCGTCGGCGAGCGCCGCCTCGTAGGTCTCGTCGCTCAACTGCTCGACAGCCACGCGGCCACTCTAGAGCCGCGCCGGGCTCAACGGAAGTCGCGCTCCGAGCGCTCCTGGTCTTCCTTGCACCGGATGCAGAGCGTCGTCTCCGGGCGCGCGGCGAGCCGCTTGCGACCGATCAGCTCGTCGCACTCCTCGCAGGTGCCGAACACCCCGTCCTCGATCTTCGTGAGCGCCGTGTCGATCTTCTCGATGAAGTGCCGCTCGCGGCCGCGCAGACGCAGCGCGAACGACTGGATGTACTCGCTCGACGCGAGGTCGACCTCGTCGGGCATCTCGTTCGTGTCGAGCGTCATGTCGTGCTCGAGCGAGTCCTGGGCCGCCTTCACCAGCGCGATGCGCTTGGCCTGGAGGAGCCGGCGGAACTCCGAGATGTCGGCATCGCTGAGAGGCCGCTCGTCGGCGTCTGGGTCGGTCATCCGCTCGGCGGAACTTGCTGCCATGAGTCGCTCCGTGGGTTCGTGTGCGCGTTGCGGCGCGAGACCAGAGTAAGTGATTTCGAGAAGCGCGGCGGGCACAAAACGCGTCGATCGACGACGAAAGACGAGCGCGAAAATGAGGCGCGCGGCGCGCGCAGTCAAGCGACGAACGAGCCTCCTCGATCAACGCGCGCGCGCGCCGCGCGCGGGCGAGGATCGAAACGATCGATCGAGCCAGCGCACGCGCCGCAGCGCGAGGTCGAGCACGAAGAGGATCAGCGCGAGGAAGAGCAGCTTGGGCCAGAGCTCCTCGTGGTGACGGATGCGCTCGTCGCCCGGATCGAAGACCTGCGCGACGCTCGGCGCGAGGTGGCCGCCGGTGACGCGCGCCGCGCGCTCGAGCAGCGCGACGTCGGGCTCGATCGTCAGGTACTCGCGCGGGTAGGGGTTCACGAGCTGCGCGTGGCTCTCCGCGACGGGGCGTCCGTCGCGGCGGTGCTCCGCGGTGAGCACGAACGATCCGTAGCGCGGCAGATCGAAGCGCGCCTCGTAGCGCCCCGGCGCGGTCTGACGCAGCGGCAGGTCGCGCTCGAACCGATCGCCGCGCGATGCGCCGCGGCCGAGCGGTCCCTCGACGTGCAGCGTCGAGTCGAGGCCGTCGAGGAACTGATCGTCGAGCCCGATCGCGTCGACGACGACGCGCGCGCGTCCGTCGACGACCTCGGCCGTCATGTCGAGCGTCTGGCGCCGGCGCTGTCGCATGTGCTCGCGCACGAGCTCCGACCAGAAGCGCGAGAAGCCCGGCCAGCGCAGCCACTCGACCGCCCAGCGGTTCTTCACGTCGCTCGTCCACGCGAGCGACCAGCCCAGGCCGACGCGCCAGCGCGCGAGGATCGGCTCGCCGATGTCGCTCACGAGGATCGTCTGCGCGGGCGTCGCGCGCGCGCGCGTCGCGACGTAGCCGTGGAGGTAGGGCGCGCTCGAAAGATCCATGCGGCGCAGGAAGTCCGCCGGCGTCGAGACGCGCGGCTGGAAGAACTCCTCGACGACGTTCGAGCGCGCGACGGTGCTCGTCTCGCGCATGAAGATCCGCGGGATGTTGTGCGGGTCCTGCGTGAAGTAGGCGCGGCCGCCGCCGATGTCGGCGATCTGCGTGAGCAACGCTCGGTTCACGTCCGCGCCGAGCCCGACGGTGCTGACGGTGATCCCTTCGGCGCGCATGATCTGGGCGAGCTCGGGGATCCCCGGCTCCTGCGTCTGGCCGTCGGTGAGCAAGATGACGTGCTTGATGCGCGCTCGCGTCACCGCCTGGTCCTGGTACGCCATGTCGAGCGCGGGGAAGATGGCGGTGCCGCCGCGCGCGGTGAGGCGCCCGATGTCGCGGACGATCTGCAGGCGGTTGCGCGCGCTCTGCATGCGCACGACGCGGCTCGGCGTGGAGTCGAAGCCGATCACGGCGATGTAGTCGTCCGGCGACAGCATCTGCGCCGTCGCGATGGCCGCCTCCTTCGCGAGGTCCATCGCGGCGCCGTTCATCGAGCCGCTCTTGTCGATCACGAGCGCGATCGCGAGCGAGGGCTGATCGCGGCGGCGCTCCGAGTCCATGTGCACGGGGAGCAGCCGCTCGATCCGCGTCCCATGCCAGCCGCCGAGGCCGAAGCTGCTCTCGCCGCCCGCCATCAGGAAGCCGCCGCCGAGGTCGCGCACGTAGCGCTCGATCGCGTCCTGCTGCGTGAGGCTCACCTGATCGGCGGGGACGTCGCTCAGGATGAAGAAGTCGAAGCGCTCGAGCTCGCGGAGCGAGGTCGGGATGGCGCGGGGGCTGCGCACGTCGACCTCGTAGTCGCCCGCGCCGAGCGCGCTCGCGAGGTACGTCGCGCGGCCCGGCGAGCCCTCGACGTAGAGGACGGAGGGGCGCCCCGGGACGACGACCGTCGAGGAGATCTCGTCGTTCTCGCGGAAGCGATCGGGGCCCTCCGGCTCGACCGAGAAGGCGTAGGTCACCGCGCCGGCGACGCGCACGACCGAGCGCATCTCGATCACGTTCTCGCCCGCGGCGAGCTCGACGTCGCGCACTCCGTCGAGGCCGTTGAGCGTCTCGCCCTGGTAGAGGCGCACGCGCGCGCGCGTCGCGTTCGTCGAGAAGACCTGCGCGCGGACGGGGAAGGGTTGCCCGACGTCGATCCGATCCGGCAGCACGAGCCCGGTGACCGCGACCTCGGGCGGCGCGGCCTCCGTGGTCGGGACGGCGTAGAGGCGCACGCCGAGCTCGGCGGCGCGGCTCGTCTCGGCGAGCAGGTCGCCGCGCGTCTGCCCTCCGTCCGACCACACGACGGCGCGGCGCAGGTGCCCCGGCGGAAAGAGCCCGTAGGCGAGCTGGAGCGCCGCGGCGAGGTCGGTGCCCGCGCCGTCCGCGCCGTCGTGGCGCGCGAGCGCGCCGGGCACGCCGGCCTCGCCGCCGAGCGGCACGACGCGCGCGTCGGCGGCGAACGTCACGAGGCGGACGTCGTTCTCTCCCCGCGCCCCCCAGATCTCGGCGACCTCGCGTCGCGCCCGCGCGAGCGCGGCGTCGGGGACCGACTCCGAGACGTCGACGAGCAGGACGGTCGCGACCCGCGTCACGTCGGTCGAGCGCGCGAGCCGCGCGAGCGCGAGCGCGAGGCACGCGACGAGCGCCGCCCGCAGCAGCGCGCCGAGCCAGCGCTGGAGCGGCGGCAGATCCGCGAGCGAGAGCGAGAGCACGAAGAAGAGCAGCGGCGTGACGCCGACGATCGCGAGCGCGGGTGGCGCGAGCAGCTCGTACGTCTCGCCCTCGAGCTCGAAGGTCGGCGAGCCGATCGCGGCGCGCGCGATCGCGAGCCCGAGCGCGAGCCCGGCGCCGATCGCGAGCGCGAGGAGCACGCCGCGCCGGATCATACGGTCAGCCTCCGGTGGTAGGTCCACCACTCGACGAGCAAGAGGACGAGCGCCGCGCACACGACGAGCATCCAGAGCTCCGTCCGCACGCCGGCCGCGCCGATCACGGGCGGGCCCGCCGCCTCGCCGCCGAGCTCGAGGCGATCTCGGGGCGCGACGATCGCCTCCTCGCTCGGCCCGAGGTTCGCCGCGAAGACGTCGTCGGCGTCGCCCGCGATGACGCGGTAGAAGCCGGCGCGCGTGCCGGTGCAGACCGCGCGTCCGTCGGCGACGGGGACCGTCCGCCGCTCGCCGCTCGGCGTCACGAGCGTGGCCTCCTCGACGCCGGCGGGGACCGGGATGCGCCACGGCTCGCCCGTCTCGACGCTCGAGAGGTAGCCCGCGTCCTGCGTCGTGAAGTAGTCGATCGAGTTGAGGAGCAAGAGCGGCCACGCGACGCGCAGCGGCAGATCGCTCCGGCGCACGTCGAACAGCAGCGCGACGATGCGGTGCCCCGCGCGCGAGCCGGTGACGAGCAGCGGAGCGCGCGTGTCGCCGCCGAGCACGCGATCGCCCGGCTCGAGCTCGACGGCGAGCGCCTCGGCCACGTTGACGTCGCCGAGCGCGGTGAACGCGAGGATGGGGTGATCGCGCTCGAGCCGATCGAAGAAGGGCCGCGGCACGGTGCCGGTCACGACGAACGGTCCGCGCGTCCCCTCGGGCGGCCTCGGCTCGAGGTAGATCGCGGGCGTGCGCGGCGGCTCGGGGGGCACCCAGCCGTCGAAGATGGTGACGTCGAACTCGCCCTCGGCCGGGTACGCCGCGGGCGCGACCTCGACGACGTCGAGGTACTCGTCGAGGAGCAGCGCGGCCGAGAGGTAGAGGTTGCCGGTGGTCACCGCTTGGACGCGCGCGCGCCGCCGCTCGGGCAGGCGCGCGTAGGCGCGGTCGTCCGCGGGCAGGACGTCGCGCGCGTCGCCCTCGAGCCGGACGCGCGCCTCGAGCGTGCGGTCGGCGCCGCTCACGTCGGTGAAGAAGCGGCGCAGGCGCTCGCCGCCGCCGACGCGCAGCCGCGACAGGTCGATCGGCTCGCCGTCGCCCAAGAGCGTGAGCTCGACCGAGAGCGCCTCCTCGCCCGGGTTCCAGAGCTCGACGAGCACCTCGCTGCGGCTCACGTCGAGCGGGTAGCGCCGGACGCTGAATGCGGTGATCGCGATGTTGTCGCCGCCCTCGCCGACGCGGATCCAGTCGAGCGCGGCGCCGGCCTCCCGCAGGCGCGCCGCCGCCTCGCCGGGCTCGCCGAGCACCCCGTCGCTCACGACGATGACGCGCGGCTGCGGCTGGTCGCGCAGGACGTCGTGCGCGAAGCGGAGCCCGCGGCCGAGGTCCGCCGCGAGGTCGGTCGGCGTGAGCCGCGCGAGCGCGTCGCGCAGGATCCGCGGCTCGCTCGTCAGCGGGCTGAGCGGCACGGTGGCCGCGTCCATGCTCGCGACGAGCATGCGGTCGTCCCCGCCGAGGCCCTCGATCAGCCGCTCGATCTCGACGCGCGCGCGCCCGAGCCGATCCGGCGCGACGTCCGTCGCCTGCATCGACGCGCTCGTGTCGACGAGCACGACGGTCGTGCGGCCCTCCGCGCGCGCGCCCGCCTGGCGCGGGTCGCCCATCGCGAGCGCGAGCAGCGCGACCACCGCGAGCGCGAGGAGCCACGAGAAGATGCGCTTGAGCGCCGAGAAGAGCCGCGTCGTCTGCTTCTGCGCGAGCACCTCCTCCCACAGGTGGATGAACGGCACCTCCACCTGGCGCCGGCGGAGCTTGAGGAGGTAGAGCGCCGTCACCGCGGCGGCGAAGCCGCCCAGGACGGTGAGCACCTCCGCCGCGCTCAGACCGATCAGCTCCACCGCGCCCTCACGTCAAGAGCCCGCCCGCGCGCAGGATGTCGAGGATGGCGCGATCGAAGGGCACCTCGGTCGAGATGGCCTGATGAGGGACGTGCTTCTGGGTGCAGAAGTCGTCGATGCGCGCGCGGTACGCCGCGTGGGCCGCCGCGTAGCGCTCGAGCACCCGCGGCGTGATGGTGACCTCGCGCGCCTCGCCGGTCTCGTCGTCGACCAGGCGGACGTCGCCGTGGAGCGGCGGGTGGACCTCGACCGGGTCGTAGACCTGGATCACGTAAGGCTCGAACTTGTGGTAGCGCAGCACGTTGATCCCGCCCTCGAAGCCGGCCGGGTCGTAGAGGTCGCTGATCAGGATCGCGACGCCGCGGCGGCGGTGCTGCGCGACGAACGTCTTCATCGCCTCGGCGGTGCCCGTCCGCCCGTCCGGCGCGAGCTCCCCGAGGAACCGGAAGACCTTGAAGATGGTGTTCTTGCCGCGCGTCGGGGCGAGGCGGCGGCTGACTCCGTCACAGAACGTGACGATGGAGACGCGGTCGAGGTTCGCGAGCGCGATGTACGCGAGCGCCGCGGTGAGCTGCTTGGCGTAGCGGAGCTTCGGGTGCGGCGCGCCGAAGCCCATGGAGCGCGACACGTCGAGCAGGAGGTAGACGGAGAGGTCCTCCTCCTCTTCGAAGAGGCGCAAGAGCAGGCGCCCGGTCCGCGCGTAGAGGTTCCAGTCGAGGTGGCGGAAGTCGTCGCCGGGCGCGTACTCGCGGTGGTCCGCGAACTCGATGCCGCTCCCGGTCTTCTGCGAGCGTCGCTCCGCGCGCGTGCGCCCGTTCGCGAGCCGGCGCGAGACGAGCGCGAGCACCTCGAGCCGCCGCTGGAACTCCTCGTCGAAGAGCGCGTCGTCGGCGCCCCCGCGCGGTCTCGCCTTCGGCGCGCGTCTCGCGCGCAGCCAGTCGAGCACTACCGCGTCTCCTTCACCGTCTCGAGGATCCGACCGAGGATCGCGTCGCGCTCGACGCCCTCCGCCTCGCCCTCGAAGTTCAGGATGATCCGGTGGCGCAGCGCGGGCTTGGCGACGGCGCGCACGTCCTTGGCGCTCGCCGCGAAGCGCCCGTCGAAGAGCGCTTGGATCTTCGCCGCGAGCAAGCAGGCTTGCGCGCCGCGGGGGCTCGCGCCGAAGCGGACGAAGCGCTTCACCTCGTCGGGCGCGCCGGGCCGGTCCGGGTGCGTCGCCTCGAGCACGCGGATCGCGTAGTCCTGCACGTGGCGGGCGACCGCGACGTCGCGCGCGAGGGCTCGCGCCTCGAGGATGCGCGCGCGGTCGAGGACCGGCTTCACCGAGGGCGCCTCGCTGCCGGTCGTGCGGTCGAGGATCGAGTGCAGCTCGTCGTGGCTCGGGAAGGGGACGTGGAGCTTGAAGAGGAACCGATCGAGCTGCGCCTCGGGCAGCGGGTAGGTGCCCTCCATCTCGAGCGGGTTCTGCGTGGCGAGCACGAAGTAGGGCTGCTCGAGCCGGTGGGTGACCTTGCCCATCGTGACCGAGTGCTCCTGCATCACCTCGAGCAGGGCGCTCTGCGTCTTGGGCGTCGCGCGGTTCACCTCGTCGGCGAGCACGAGGTGCGCGAACACGGGGCCGGGGCGGAACTCGAACTCTTTGTGCCCACGGCCGTCCTCGACGATCATCGTCGTCCCGAGGATGTCCGACGGCATCAGGTCGGGCGTGAACTGGATGCGCGAGAACGTGAGGTCGAGGGCCTCGGCGACGGAGCGCACCAGCATCGTCTTGCCGAGGCCGGGCACGCCCTCGAGCAGCGCGTGGCCGCCCGCGACGAGGCACGTGAGCACGCCGTCGACGATGTCGCGCTGCCCGACGATCATCTTGCCGATCTCGGCGCGTACGGTGTCGAGGTCGCGCCGGAAGGCCTCGACCCGCTCCTTGGGGACGTCCCCTGCTTCGCTCGCCATGTGCCTCGTCAATCCCTCGGTCGGATGAGCTGGAAGTAGCGGCGCACGAAGAAGCGGCGGCCGGGCGGGACCTCGTCGCGCTCGAGCACCTCCTCGGCGTGGCCGCGGTAGTCGGTGTACGTGTCGCGGTAGTCGCGCGAGGCGAAGCCGCGCTGGCCCGAGGTGCGGATGACCTCGCTCCGGCTCGGGCCCTCGCTCTGCTCGCCCTGCACGCGCACCGTGCGGTGCGTGCCGGCGAGGCGGCTCGGGTCGTCGAGGCGCGTCGGGTCCGTCCCCGTCCCGGCGCCGGGGCCCGGCTGCGGCGCGCCCTCGCCCTGACCCGGGCGCTGCTGCGCCTGCCCCATCCCGGGCAGCTCGAGCGTCGCGTTGCCCTCGCCCGAGCCCCCGAGAGTCAACATCTGTTGCTGTTGTCCACCCTGGCCCTGCTGCCCCTGCTGGCCACCTCGCCCGGGCTGTCCTTGCTGCCCCTGCGGGCCCGGCTGACCCTGGCCCGGGAGCCCGAGCGGGATCCCGTCTCCGTCGCCCTGGCCGCGCGCGCGCAGGACGAAGCGGTCCATGCGCCCCGCGCCCTGACCTCGCCCTTGCTGGCCCTGCTGTCCCTGACGCCCGCCGTTCTGCGCCTGTCGTTCCTGCGCGCGTCGGATCGCCTCGCGCAGCTGCTGGAGCTGCTCTTGGAGCTGCCGCATCTCCTGCTCGGAGAGCTGCTCGCGCGCCATGCGGTTGAGATCCTCGGCGCCGCGCTCGAGGTCGTTCGCCGCCGCGTCCCGGTCCTGGCGCTGGAGCGCCTGCGCCGACTGCGACAGCTCGCGGCGCAGCCGCTCGAGCTGGCGCTGGCGCTCGGCCGCGTCCTGGTGCTCGCGCCGGAGCCGGTCGAGCTCGCGCTGGCGCCGATCGAGGAGCCGCCGCTCTTGCGGCGTGGCCTCGCGGTTCTGCTCGCGCTGCCGCTGCAGCAGGCGCTGGAGCTGCTCTTGCTGGCGCGCGATCTCGGCGGAGCGGTCGTCCGCGCGCCGCTCCGCCGCGCGCTCGAGGGCCCGCCGCAGCGCCTCGAGGTCCTGACGGCGCGCCTGCTCTTCGCGCAGCCGCTCCGAGAGCCTCCGCAGCTCGGCCTCCGCGCGCGCCGCGTCCGACTCGCGCAGCGCCGCGGAGAGCTCCTGCGCGAGCTCGGCCCGCCGCAGGTCCTCGCCGAGCTCGCGCAGCGCGTCGGCGAGCAGCTGCGCGTCGGCGGGCCGCGTCTCCGCGAGCCGGCGCTCGAGGTCGGCGAGCCGGCGCAGGCTCTCCTCGCGATCGAGCCGTTGGTCGGCGAGGTCCTCGATGATGCGGTTCATCTCTTGGGCCGCCGCGCGGACCGGCGCGTCCGTCTCCGGGTCCGCGAGCAGATCGCGCAGGTGGCTGCGGTACGCCTCGAGCTCGTCCTCGTGGACCTCGACCGGGATGATCCCGCTCGCGCGCGCGAGGTGCTCCTCCCAGGTGTGCGGCACCTCGAGCGCGGCGAGCCCGGCGACGCCGGCGGCGAGGCCGAGCGCGAGCCAGAGCTCGGCGGGCGCGCGGATCGGCATCGCTGCCTTCGGCGAGAGCGCGCGCGCGTGCGCGACCGCGTCCTCGATCGCGGCGTCCATGAACGCCGTGCGCTCGGGCTCGCCCGCGAAGGACACGGCGTTGCTCACGCGATCGTGCAGGTCGTGCGCGCGGTCGAGCAGCTTCGCGCTCGTGAGCGGAGCGAGCGGGCGGAGCAGGCCGATCAGCGCGCCGAGCCCCGGCGCGAGCGCGGCGCCGATCAGCCACGGCGTCGCCTCGCGCTCGCCGAGCGCGCCCGTCTTGACGAGCGCGACCGCGAGCGCCGCGAGCCCGGCCGCGACGACCGCGAAGAGCGAGCCCGCCGCGATCGCGCGCGTGAGCCGCACCCGCGCCGACGTCGCGCGGAGCGCGCCGCGCAGGGGCTCGATCCCCGGAGGGGAGGGCGGGGCGCCGTGGCTGGGTGTGCCGTTCGTGGGTTCGGTCACGGGATCTCGTGACGTCCGAGAACGCGTCTGGGTTCCCTGGTCGACGCCGAAGCATATCGTGCGGGCGCCGGGGGCGCTCCCGCGACCTCGCCCTCGGCGCGACCCTACGGACGAGGCCGCCCGCGTCGTAGAGTGCGGCGATGACGCCGGGAATGCGCGCGGCTCGCCCCCTCGTCGGAGCTGCCGTGCTCGGCGCGGCGCTCCGTTCGATGTCCATCTCCCTCCTCGTGGCCTGCACGCCCGGCTCGCCCGGGCGTCCACCGCCCGAGCCGCCCCGCGCGCCGGCGAGCTGCGAGCACGTCGAGTCGTTCGACGAGGAGGGCGATCCGGTGGAGGTGGTCCGCTACGTGCTCGACGCCGAGGGGCGGATCGCGTCGTTCGAGGTGATGAATGACGCGGCCGCCTTCGCGTCGGTCACCCAGCGCCGCTACGACGCGGAGGGCGATCTCGTCGAGGAGCGCGTCGAGATCCTCGAGGGGCCAGACGAGGAAGCGCTCGGTCCGGCGCCTCCGACGGCGGTGCACGCCGAGCGGCGGCGCGGCCCCGTGACGGTCCGGTTCGCGGGCGCGCGGCCCGAGCTCTCCCGCGTCGAAACGTGGATGCTCGACGAGCGAGGGTATCCGACGCGCATCGTGATCGAGGAGGACGAGGACGCCGAGGCGCGCGAGGCGTCCGAGGTGTCCGCGACGACGTGCGCGTTCGATCTCGAGGGGAGGCTCGTGTACTGGGCGCGCTTCCGCGGGGAGTCGGTGCGCGCCGAGCGGTGGCTCGACTGGTCCGGCGACACGCTCAGCGGCTCGCGCGCCACGTGGTACGGCGAGGACGGCGCGGAGACCGGCGCCGAGTCGAGCACGTTTCGCGCGCGCGGTGGCGAGCTCGAGCGCGTCGCCGCGGACGGCGCGGTGATCGAGCGCTGGCGTGGGACCTGCGACGCCTTCCTCCACGGGGCGTGCTCGCCGGTGTTCGCGCCGCTCGCGCGCCCCGGCGCCGCGCGGCCGCGCGTGCCGCCCTCGCGCGGCGCGCCGGTGGGGCCGCCGCAGACGGGCCCGGGCGTGGCCTTCCCCGAGGCGGCGCTCGCCGCGCCGCTCAGGCTCCGCGCGCTGCGCGCCGCCTATCCGACGCGCGAGGTCTGGACGAGCGCGACCTTCTACGAGAACAGCCCCGACACCCCGTACGCGTTCGTCTGCGTCGGGACGGCGCGGCGTTGCCTCACGCGCATCGAGCACGACGAGGCCGCGCGCGCGCGGCTCGTCGAGACGATCGACCCCGAGCTCGCCGGTCCGGCGGGGGTAGAGGTCGGCGCGACGTATGAGCGCGTCGCGCCAGCGTTCGTTCGCTGCGAGCGCCGGCTCGGGCTCGAGCAGGGCGTCGCGTGCCTCCTGCGCGGCGCGCCGCACGTCGAGGCGTGGTTCCAGCCCGCCGAGGAGCGGATGAGCGAGCTCGTCGCGCACGGCGAGGACGTCCCGCCAGAGCCGGCGCTGATCGCGGGCCGCCCCGTCGAGCGGCTCGTGTGGCACGCGCCGGCGCGCTGACGGCGACGCGGGTAGCCCCTCGCGCGGGATCGTGCGCGGGTGGCGGTGCTCGCTACGCGGGCCCGTAGCGGGCGTCGTCGTCGCGCCAGGCGCGCACGTAGGTGGCGCGAAGGGCTTCCCACTCGTCCGGCGCGCCGACGTAGACGCCCTCCTGCCACGAGAAGATGGACGCCGGCCGATCCTCGGCGTCGTGGACGGGGATGACGTGCAGGTGGAGGTGCATCGAACTCTGCGTGAGCTCGCCCGCGCTGCTCCCGGTCGCGGCGAGGTAGCAGCGCCGTGGGCGCGCGACGGTCTCGATGACGCGCGCCGCCTTGTGGCCGAGCGCGTTCGTGCGGCCCCACACCGTGGCGGAGACCTCGCGGAGCGAGGTCACGTGGACCTTCGGCATCACGCAGACGTGCCCCCAGCAGCGCACGTACCGCGGGAGGAACGCGAGCATCTCGTCGTCCTCGAAGACGACGTGCACCTCGCCGACCGCGCGCGCCGCGACGGCGCACATCAGGCACGCGGGCGCGCCCCCCTCCTCGCGGATGCGGCGCAGGGCCTCGGCGCGCTCGATGAGCGTGGGCACGAGGCTCGGACGCGCGCCGAGCGCGCTTCCATTCCCGCGTGGTCAATCGCTTGGCGGCACCGGTGGGCCCGGGTGCTCGATCCTCGGGACGCGCGGGGCTCGTCGCGCGAGGGCGCGCTCGAGCGCGCGGAGGGCGGCCTCGGTCGGGCGATGGCGCGGGGTGTCGAACGCCATGGTCGCGCTCGCGAGCGTGGCGAGCTCGCGCCGCGCCGCGGCTCGCGAGCGCCACGCGGCCGCGTGGCTCGCGCGACGAGGCCGGAGGCGCGCGCGGCGGAGCGCGGCGAGGACGCGGCGGTCCTCTCCGACGCGCGCGGTGATCGCGGGCGTGCCCACCGACCACCGCACGACGCCGCCGTGCACGACGATCTCGCGGAAGCCGCCGAGCGGATCGTGCGATCGCACGTGCAGGACGCTCGCGAGGCGCGCCGGCTCGGCGAGGACGGCCTCGACACGCACCGGCGCGCCGCGCCCGTCCACGACGAGGAACGCGGGGCGCTCCTCGGGCGCGAAGCGCGCGTACCACGCGTCCGGGTCGAGCTCGATCCGGATCAAGACGGGACCGTAGCCGCGCGCGCCGCGCGGCAGCGCGGTGCCGTACGGCGTCGTCCACGCGTAACGCCGCGCGCCGATCACCGGGTGCGACGTGAGCAGGCGCGCCAGCGCGGCGTCGCCCGGCGCGGCGTCGCTCGACGACGCGAGCTCGTCGAGCGCGCGCTGATACGGGCTCGAGGCGCCGTCGCCCGCGCGCGCCCGCAGGAGCGTTCCGTCTGCGGCGAGCCGCGCGGCCTGCGCGGTGCTCGTCCACGAGTAGACCTCCGTCCGCACGAAGTCGTCGTCGGTGAGCGCGCGCGCCTCGAGCGCGGCTGCGAGCCATGCAGGCTGCGCCATCGTGGCCGCGGGCACCGCCACGATCGCGAGCGCGAGCGCGACCGCGAGCGACCACCGCGCCTCGCGCGCGCGATGGATCGATACGCCCAGGAGGATCGCGAGCCCCGCGGTGGGCGCGAGGCCGAGCGCGACGCCGAGCGCGGGCGCGGCCAGCGCGTACGCGACGCCGCCGGCGGCGCTGGCGAGCGCGGCGATCGTGAGGTCGAGCGCGGTGTAGCGGCCGAGCAGCGGCGCGGGCACGACCTCGGCGAGCGCGGCGGTGCCCCCGACCCAGTTCGCGCCGACCCCGCCGCCCCACGCGATCATCGCGAGGGCGGCCCAGCCGAGCGAGAACGGCAGCGAACCGTCGAGCGCGACGCCGAGCGCGATCGCGCCGGCGATCGCGAGCCCTGAGCCGATGGCCGCCATCCGGGGGCGCGAGGCGTGGCGACGCAGCGTAAAGGTCGTGACGCCGTTCGCGACGCCGCGCAGCGCGTGCAGTCCGCCGAGCGCGATCGCGAGCCGGGTCGGCGCGAGCGTCGCCGCGAGCGCGTGCATCGCCACGAACGCCGCGCCGCTCACGAGCTGCGCCGGCAGCTTGAGCGCCGCGGTGAAGAGGCGGCGCGGCTCGGCGAGCGCGTCGGTCGTCAGCGCGATCCTCGCCGGGTGCGCTCCCTCGGGCGTCCGAGGCGCGTCGATGCGCGCGACGAGCGCGGCGGCGGCGACGAACGTGAGCGCGTCGGCGGCCAGCGCGACGATCGGGCCGACCCACGCGGTGACGAGCCCGCCGAGCACGACCCCGGCCGTGAAGACCACCGCCCACGCGACGCCCAGCAGGGCGTACGCCTCACCGACGTCGCGCGCCTCGACGAGGCGAGGGACGAGCGCGCCCGTCGGCGTGGCGACGAACGCCGCGCCCGCCATGCGCAGCACGAGGAGGAGCTCCACCGCCCAGAGCGCACCGCGCCACGCGGCGAGCGCCATCGCCAGCGTCGACAAGCCGCGCGCGATGCTCGCCACCGCGATGAGCGCTCGGTGATCGACGCGATCGGTGAGCCAACCCGCGAGCGGCGCGGTGAGCACCTGCGGCACTGTGTGCGCGAGCTGGACCACGGCCACGTCGAAGAGGCCGCCGCCCTGACCGCCGAGCGCGAGCACGCCGACGGCGACGTAGGTCAGCCAGTCCCCCGCCGCGGAGACGACGTTGGCGGCGAACAACCGGCGGAAGGCGGGGTAGGTCCGGAGCACGGCTCGTGCGTGGCCTCGAACGCTGCGGCGGACACGGCGCAATCCCCCGCGTCGCGGAATGACGCGCGCCGCGTCGCGCGTTCGGACCCTTCGCATGCACAGCGGACGGCGCACATTCCTCGGGACCGCGCTCGCCGGCGGCGCCTTCGCGCTGGCGGGCGGGCGCGCGGCGGCGCAGGTCGGGTTGCACGACATGCTGCGCGCGGCGATCGCGCTCGGGCGCCGGCTGCGGCGTGGGGAGATCACCCCGCTCGACTGGCAGGACGCGATCGGGCCGACGCTCCAGTCGTGTCCCGCAGACGCCATCTGGGACGCGCTGCGCGTCGAGGAGGTGCGCCGGAGGGTCCCCGCGCTGCGGCGCGGCGCGTCGATCGTGCGCGTCCCGCTCTACGAGCAGCTCGGCGCCGAGGAGGGCGGCGTGATGCGGCTCTTCTTCTTCGAGGCGGGCCGGGGCGATCCGCCGCACTGCCACTTCAACCAGGTCACGGCGCACATGGTCCTGTCCGGCCGCTTCCGCGTGCGGCACTACGAGCGCTTGCGCGAAGACCCCGGCGGGTTCGTGCTGCGGCCGAGCCGCGACCGCGTGATCGGCGTCGGTGACGTCACCTCGATCTCGGAGCTGCGCGACAACGCGCACTGGCACCACGCGCTCACGCGCGGCGTGCTCCTCGACGTCGAGCAGGGCCGGCTGGATCCGAGCATCCCGATCCGGCGGCGGGAGATGGTGGACCTCGAGGGCACGCCGCTCGCCGATGGAGTGATCGTCGCCCCGCGCATCGAGCGCGCGCGCGCGCTCCGGCTCTACGGATGATCGTCGCCGGCGATCGCGTCGCCGATCACTCGTCCGAGGGCGCGAGCGGCGAGCGCGCCGCGCCGCGGCCGCCTCGCACGTCGAGGGCGTCGGCCTCGACGAGCTCGCCCGCGCCCGCGGGCAGGACGAGGAGCGCGTCGAGGCCGAGCATCGTCGTCAGATCGGACGAGCTGCCGCTGTGCGCGGGCACCGCGAGGTCCGAGTCGAGCCGCGCGCGGTAGAGCTCGGTGCGCGTCGGCGGCGCCGCGAGCGGGCGCGCGAGGCGCACACGCAGCTTGCGCCGGTGCGGGCGCGGGTCGCCGAGCATCGCGCGCAGCGCGGGGCGCGCGAACAGCTCGAAGGTGACGAGCGCGCTGACCGGGTTGCCCGGCAGGCCGATCGCGAGCGCGCCGCGCGGCCCGACGCCGAAGCGGACGGGCTTGCCGGGCTTGATCGCGACCTTCCAGAACACCTCCTCGACGCCCGCCGCCTCGAACGCCGCGTGCACGAGGTCGTAGTCGCCGACGGAGACGCCGCCCGTCGAGAGCAAGAGGTCGGCGGCGAGGCCGCGCGCGACGAGCGCGTCGAGCGCCTCGCGGGTGTCCGCGCCGAGCGGCAGGAGCTCCGGCACGCCGCCCGCTTCGCGCACCGCCGCGGCGAGCGCGTACGCGTTCGAGTCGACGATCGCGCCGTCTTCGACCGGCGCGCCGAGCTCGCGCAGCTCGTCGCCCGTCGAGAGGATCGCGACGCGCGGGCGCCGGTGCACGGGCAGCATCGCGTAACCCTGGCTCGCGGCGACCGCGAGCTCCGGCACGCCGATCGCGACGCCCGCGTCGAGGAGCGGCGCGCCGGCGCGCAACACCTCGCCGCGGCGGCGCGCGTGCTTGCCGGGATGCGCGGCGAGCAAGATCTCGACGTCCGCGCCCTCGCGGCGCGTGTCCTCCTGCATCACGACGGCGTCGGCGCCGTCCGGCAGCGCCGCGCCCGTGAAGATGCGGATGGCCTCCCCCGGACCGACGCCGCGCGCCGCGCCCCGACCCGCGCGGGACTCGCCGACGACCGCGAGCCGCACCGGCTGCGCCGCGCTCGCGCCCGCGACGTCCGCCGCGCGGACCGCGTAGCCGTCCATCGCGCTCGCGTCGAAGGGCGGGTCGTCCGCGCGCGCGCTCAGCGCGCTCGCGAGGAAGCGCCCGCGCGCGCCGGCGAGGGGCACGCGCTCGGCGGGGAGCGCGCGGGCGCGCGCGAGGATCGCGGCGGTCGCTTCGTGGGGGCCGATCATCGTCAGCCGAAGTCCCGCCGGATGCGCAGCAGATCGACGAGGGCGAAGCGCGCGGTGAGCGGCGCGAAGCGCGGATCGAGCAGGAGGTCGTCCTCGCGGAGCGAGCCGGCGCGGTAGTCCTTCGCGCACGCGGCCCAGAACGCGTCGAGGTCGTCGCTCGGCTCGACGTCCGCCTCCTGCGGCGGGTACGGCCGCGGGACCGAGATGGCCGCGCCGGCGGCGCCGGCAGCGACGGCGTCGCGGATCGCGAGGGCGGCGGCGCGGTCGTCGTCGTCGAGCGCCTGCGCGACGAGCTGGTCGAAGATCCGCAGCCACGCCTCCTGCTCCTCGCCCGGTGGCGGCGCGACCACGCCGAGCGCGTACGCGACCCGCGAAGGCGTCGTCTCGCGCTGATCCCACATGGACGCCGGCGCGCGCTTGGCGAGCCGCGCGCTGGCCTCGAGCGCGTGCGCGGGGTAGCCGAGGAGCGCCGCGAGCTTGAGCGCCTCCCAGTCCGACCACGCGATCGCCGGCACGCAGCGACCCGCCGCGAGGTAGCTCTCCAGCGCCTCCTCGGGGTGCCCGGCGCGGCGGAACGCGTGCGCGACCGTCACGTGCGCGATCGACACGTCCGGCTCGATGCGCGCGTGGCGCTCGCCCTGCGCGAGGTACTTCTCGACGGAGAACTCCTGGTCGTAGTCGGGCGCCGTCCACTCCGCGACGCAGAGGCGGCACCAGCCGTCGAACGTGCGGTGGATCAGCCGGCGCTCGCCCGTGTCGAGGTCGTAGTCGACGATCGGCCACGTGTCGGAGACGGGCGCGGCGCTGCGATCGAACGCGAGGTAGCTCCCGGCCTCGGTGCGGTGGAACGGAAGGAGCAGCTCCGGGTCGAGGAAGGACGTCTCGCTGACCTCCGCGAGCGCCTTGAGGCCCGCCTCGATCGTGTTGCCGGGGCCGGGCCTGGCGCTGAGCAGGACGCCGTTCGGCAGGCTCGCGCCGTCGAACACGCCGAGCACGAGCTTGAGGTCGGTCGGCAGCGGGGCGCCGAGCTGATGCTCGAGCGCGGTGACCTCCTTGGCGGTCGCCGCTTGCTCGAGCTTGACGAGGTCCCGGTGGTCCTCGTCCCGTACCCAGTGGATGAACTCTCGGATCCCCCGGTGCATGGCCGGGCGAAGAGTACCATCGGTTTCTGGCCGGGCGCGCCACCGCGCGATAGCTTCGCGACGGTATGCGATTCGTCGTGGCGCTGGTCGCCCTGGGGACGCTCGCGCCCGCCGCCGGGCGCGCGCAGGAGGGCGACGCGAGCGCGGATCGCGACGCGCTCGTCCCGGGGGCGGAGTCGAACGAGCTGCGCGCGCTGCGTCGCATCGAGGAGGAGCTGTTCGGGCGTGGCCAGCCGCTCACCCGGCTCACGGTCCCCGGCGTGCGCGTCTCCGATGGGGCGGCCGCGGTCACCACCGACGCGCCGCCGCCCGCCGCGGCGCCGGCGAGCCGCGCGAGCCGTGATCTCGGCTGGATGCAAGGCCTCGCGCTGCCCGACATCCCCGTGCGCTGGGACGACCGCGTCGTCGAGTACCTCGAGTTCTTCCGCGACGACCCGCGCGGTCGCCGCTTCATCGCAGGCTGGATGCGCCGCCTCGACCGCTACGGGCCGATGATCGAGCGCACGCTCGCGGAGCAGGGGCTGCCGCGTGATCTGCGCTTCGTGGCGATGGTCGAGTCGGGGTTCGATCCCGAGGTGCGCTCGAGCGCGGGCGCGGCCGGCCTGTGGCAGTTCGTGCGAGGCACGGGCGAGGAGCTCGGGCTCACCGTCAACCACTGGGTGGACATGCGGCTGGATCCGCAGGCCTCGACGCAGGCGGGGGCGCGCTACCTCGGGATGCTGCGCGATCGCTTCGGCACCTGGGAGCTCGCGTTCGCGGCCTACAACATGGGCTACGGCGCGCTGCTGCGCTCGATCCGCAAGTACAACACCAACGACTACTGGGAGCTGTCGCACCTCGAGGCCGCGCTGCCGTTCGAGACGCGGCTCTACGTCGCGAAGATCATCGCGTGCGCGATCGTGGCGCACAACCGCGAGCGCTTCGGCCTCGCCGAGCTCGAGCTCGAGGCGCCGATCGAGACGGACCGTGTCGAGGTCCCCGGCGGCACGCCGCTCGCCCTCGTCGCGCGGGCCGCGGAGATCGACCTCGCGACGCTCCGCCGGCTCAACCCGTCGCTGCGTCGCGGCCGCGTCCCGCCGGGCCGTGACGTCCGGCGCGTCCACATCCCCGCGGGCACCGCCGACGCGTTCGCCACGCGCTGGGCGCGCCTCTCGCCGCGCAACCCCGTCGAGCGGCCGCACGTGGTGCGGTTCGGCGAGACGCTCGGCGACCTCGCGCGCGAGCGCGGCGTCTCGGAGGCGAGCCTGCGCACGCTCAACGAGCTCGAGCCCGACCAGGACGTGGTGCCGGGCATGGTGCTGCTCGCGCCGGTGACCGCGGCGCGACCACGCGCGGCGAGCGCCGAGCGTCCCGTCGTCGCGCTTTCGCCCGGCCCGACGGTGGTCGAGGGGCGCCGCCGCATCTTCTACCGCGTCGTCAGCCACGACCGCATCGAGAGCATCGCGCGGTTCTTCCGGGTCTCGGTCGACGACATCCGCCGCTGGAACGCCATCGATCCGCACGCGCGCCTGCAGTCCGGGATGTACGTGCAGCTCTTCGTCGCGCCCTCGCTCGACCTGACGCGCGCCGTGGTGCTCACGCCGGAGGAGGCGACGGTCCTCGTCGTCGGCTCCGAGGAGTTCTTCGCCTACCACGAGGGCCAGAACGGGCGCGTGCGCTTCCGGTACGCCGTCGCGCCGGGCGACACGCTCACGTCGATCGGCCGCCGGTTCGGGATCGCGGCGAGCTCGCTCGCGCGGATCAACCAGTTCTCGCGCACGCACGTGCTGCGTCCCGGCGACGAGGTGATCGTCTACGCGGAGCGCGCGCGCGTCCCGGCGGGGGTGCTCGCCGAGGCCGTGCCCGCCGGCGCGGACGCGGACGGCGCGCCGGCGGCCGAGGAGCCCCCGAGCCCGGAGGCCGCCGACGCGAGCGGCGCGTCGCCGCCGGACGACGCGCTGCCCGCGCCCGACGACCCCGACGAGCACCACGCGGGCTGAGCTCGCTGAGGCTGGTCTCGCTGGCGTCGCGTGGGCGCTCGACCAGTCGACGATCTCCGTCCTGGGTGGCCGCACGCGTCAGCGCAGGCGCTCGGCGAAGTAGGCGAGCACGGTGTCGAGCGCTTCGCGCGTCGGGTGACCCTCCCGATCGACGAAGTGGTGGGTCAGCACGGCGTGCCCGGCGCCCGGGATCGTCACGAGCCGGACGCGCTCGCGGTCGTCGTTGAAGGCCCGCTCGATCGCGTCGAAGCGGGCTCGCCCGCACATCTGGTCGCGCTCGAAGCGCAGGGCGAGCATCGGGCCGCGGGCGTCGAGCGCGGCGCGAGAGGCGGCGATCTCCGCGTCGCTCATGTGCAAGCCAGCTTGCGGCGCGATCGGGGTGGATGGCTGCGAGGCGACGGCCGCGAGCACCGCGTCGTCGGCGATGAGGCTGAGCGCGAAGTTCCCCGTCAGGCACATCCCGATCACGCCGACGCCGGGCGCGCCGGTGCGCGCGGCGACGTCGCGGCAGAGCGCGCGCAGCCACTCCACGAGCGGGCTCGATCGACGCGCGGAGAAGATCGCGAGCTCCTCGCGCATGCAGAAGGCGCGCGCGAGGTTGCCCGCCACGGAGTAACGGCCGAGCGGGCCGAACAGGTGCGGCAGCTCGACGTGGTAGCCGGCGCGCACGAGCCGGTCGGCGAAGGCGAGGGTGACCGCCTCGATGCCGGGGAGCTCTTGCAGCACGACCACCGGCGGGCCCTCGCCGCGGGCATAGACGTCGTGACGGACCGGTCGCCCCGCCACCGGGGCTTCGAACGAGCGCTGCGTGAACCCCTCGAGCGTCACTCCGGCATCCCGAGCGCGCGCCGCGCGCGCCGCGCGTAGTAGCCGTCGGGGGCGAGCTCGAGGTAGCGCGCGAACGCCTCGCGCGCGGCGCGCCCGTCGTGGCCGACGTGCGCCTCCGCGAAGTGGAAGTACGCCTCGGGCGGCGCGGCGCCGGTGGCGAGCACGCGCGCGAAGGTGCGGCGCGCCTCGGCGTCGTTGCCCGCGAAGCGCTGCGCGCGGGCGCGCAGGAGCAGCGCGCTCGCGCGGAAGCCGGCGGGCCGGTCGTGCACCACGAGCGCGCGGTCGAGGCGGTCGAGGTGGTAGAAGGCCTCGCGCGCGTTGCGGCCGCGCACGGCCATCTGCGCGCGGCCGTAGAGCGCCTCGGGGAGCGTCGCGTCGCGCGCCTCCGAGGAGGCGTAGGCGCGCGCCGCCTCCTCGACCTGGCCCGCCGCGAGGAGCGCCTGACCGTACAGCGCGAGGAGCGGCGCCGGAGCGCCGTTGCGGCGCGCGAGCGGCGCGAGCTCGCGCACGGCCTCGTCCGGCTGGCCGCTCGCGAGGGCGAGGCGCGCGGCGCGCATACGGCCGTCCGTCGAGGCGCGCTCCTCGGCGGAGAGCGCGTCGAGCGCGGCGCGCGCCTCGGCGAGCTCCTCGTCGGACGCGCGCGCGTCGTCGGCCGCGGCGCCGCTCG